>NZ_JBNHGM010000002.1:0-678108 GCF_059091265.1 Arthrobacter sp. THG-b23 | reverse complement strand
CCGCGCTGGCGGCCGCGATCAGCCCGCCGGCCCGGACGCTGTTGGCCGTGCCGATCCTGGCGGCGAGCGGGCCGGCCAGGGGCAGCGAGATGACCGATCCGAGGCCGAGGGCCAGCAGCAGCGCGCCGATGCTGCCGGCGCTGATGTCCAGCGTCGCCGCGGCCGCCGGGATGCGGGCCGCCCAGCTGGCGAAGACCAGCCCGTTGAGCCCGAAGATGGCGAAGGTCGCGTAGGTGGCGGCGCGGACCGGGCCGGGTGTGCCGGGCCCGCGCTTCAGGGCCTTGCTCCGCTCGACGTTCTCCCCGACACCGGGCGGCTCAGCGCTCCCGGACAACGCGTTCCTCGTCCCAGACCGGGGTTTCGCTCTCGTAGACCCTGCCGTCGGTGCCGAAGACCAAAAACCGGTCAAAGCTGCGCGCGAACCAGCGGTCGTGGGTGACGGCCAGCACCGTGCCTTCGAAGGCGTCGATGGCCCGCTCCAACGCCTCCGCGGAATGCAGGTCCAGGTTGTCGGTCGGCTCGTCGAGCAGCAGCAGGGTGGCGCCGGAGAGTTCCAGCAACAGGATCTGCAGCCGGGCCTGCTGGCCGCCGGAGAGCGAGTCGTACAGCTGTTCCGCCTGCCGGGCCAGGCCGTAGCGGTCCAGGACGGCGGCCGCGGCTTCGCGTCCCAAACCGGAGCGGTGGTCGTCGCCGCGGTGCAGGATGTCCACCAGGGAACGGCCGAGCAGGTCGGGGCGGATGTGGGTCTGCGCAAAGAAGCCGGGACGGATCCTCGCCCCGAGCTTGACGGTGCCGGCGTGCGGCACGTGGGCTATCCGGACCTCCGAGACGGGCAGGTGCTCTTTCTCCGGGTCGCTGCCGCCGCCGGCGAGCAGGCGCAGGAAGTGGGACTTGCCGGAACCGTTGGAGCCCAGCACCCCCACCCGGTCGCCGAACCAGATCTCGGTGCTGAAGGGCTTCATCAGGCCGGTCAGCTCCAGCTTGGTGGCCACCACTGCCCGCTTGGCCGTCCGCCCGCCCTTGAGCCGCATCTGCACGTTCTGTTCGATCGGCACGGCCTCCGGCGGCCCGGCCTCCAGGAACTTCTCCAGCCGGGTCTGGGCGGCGTGGTACCGATTGGCCATGTCGGAGCGGAACGCGGCCTTGTTCTTGTACATGTTCACCAGCTCTTTGAGCTTGGCGTGCTCCTCGTCCCACCGCTTGCGCAGTTCTTCGAAGCGGGCGTTGCGGTCGTCCCGGGCCTGCAGGTAACTCTCGAAGCCTCCGCCGTGGACCCAGGCCGTGGCCCCGAGGGCGCCGGGTTCGAGCGTGACGATCCGGGTGGCCGCATTGGCCAGCAGTTCACGGTCGTGGCTGACGAACAGCACCGACTTCCGGGATTCCCGCAGCTTCTCTTCCAGCCAGCGCTTGCCGGGGACGTCCAGATAGTTGTCCGGTTCGTCCAGCAGCAGCAGTTCGTCCGGGCCGGCGAAGAGCGCTTCCAGCACCAGGCGCTTTTGCTCGCCGCCGGACAGGGTCGATGCGGTGCGGTGCTGCGCGCGGTCGAAGGGCACGCCCAGGGCGGCCGTGGTGACCTCGTCCCAGACGGTCTCCTGCTCGTAGCCGCCGGCGTCGCCCCAGTCCGCGAGCGCCTGCGCATAACGCATCTGGGTGGGCTCGTCGTCGCGCTCCATCATGGCCAGCTCGGCTTCGTCCACGGCCCGTGCCGCGGCGGCGAGGGCAGGCGGGGCGGCGCCGACCAAGAGGTCGCGGACCGTGGTCCCGTCCCGGACCTGCCCGACGAACTGCCGCATGATGCCCATGGTGCCGGAGCGCGCCACGGCGCCTTCGTCCGGGGCGATGTCGCCGGCGATGATCCGCAGCAGGGTGGTCTTGCCGGTGCCGTTGGGTCCGATCAGCGCGGTTTTGGCGCCGTCGCCGACCTTGAAGCCAACGCCGTTGAGCAACTGGCGGCCGTCGGAGAGGAAATAGGCGATGTTGGAGACGTCGAGATGGGCCACGGACCCAGTCTGTCATGGTCGCGGGCATACGAAATGGCTCAAAGTCAGGCCTCCCCATTAGCCAACTCACTTCGAGCCATTTCGTGTGCGGCATCGGATCCACCGCCCTAAGGCACGTCCCCCCAACTCGGATCCGGATGCCGCCGCCTCCGGTGTGGTCTCCCGTTCCGGTTGCTGACACCTTCAATCATGGTCCCGGCGGCTTCGGTATGCCAGATTAATCCACCCTAGTTAGGAAAACCTAGGGTGTGCCGCTGCGCTAACACCGGCATGTCTCAGTCCTGCCGGTCCAGCACGGCCGCCAGTTCCTTGCGGGACGCAATCCCGAGCTTGGCGAACGACCGGGACAGGTGCCATTCCACCGCCTTGATGGTGATGAACAGTTCTGCCGCAATTTTCCGGTTTGTGAGTCCCCTGGCCGCCAGGGAGCAGACCCGGTACTCGGCCGGGGTCAGCCGGTCCGCCTTGTTCTCCGCGATCAGCGGCAGGTGCAGATCCTGCTGCGCCAGCAGGCGGGTCATGCGCCGTGCCACCGCGGCGGCCCCTATCCGGTTCCCCAGGACCAGCGCCTTGCGCGCCGCCGCCAGCGCTTCGGTCCGGAACGCCTGCAGCGCGTCCGCCTGCGCCGGCTGCAGGCAGATCTCGGCCAGGTCGGCCAGGGCCAGTGCCAGCTGGTAGCGGCCCTCATGGGCTTCGAGCAGCGAGATGGCTTCGCGCAGCATGACGACGGCGCCCGGCCCGGGCTGGGCCAGCGCGGCGGCCCGCAGCACGGTGCCGGTCAGGCGCGGAGCGCCGAAGGAGCGGACCTCTTGGAGCAGCTCGGCGGCAACCGCGGAGGCGTATTCGGTCTGCCCGGCACGGGCGGCGGATTCGATGGCGCTGCGCGTCCACAGGTTCAGCGTCGGGCCCAGACCGGCCCCGAGGTCCATGGCGGTGGCGAAGTATTCTAGCGCCAGCTGGTGGTCACCGTGTCCGGCGGCCACGACTCCGTGCAGCTGCAGCGCCATCGCCTGGACCAGCGGCACGCGTTCTTCCGCGAGCGGGACCCGTTTCAGCAGGGCGTCGGCGGCGGCAAGGTCATCCCGGGCAAGGTAGACCTCGGCCAGCGTGACGCAGGCTACCTCCAGGTACGTCCGCCAGCCGGTGTCCGCCGCCTGCATGCTCGTTTCCAGGTCCATCTGGGCCAGCCGCAGCCGCCCCCGGTTCAAGTGGATTGCACCGCGGCAGTAGGTCAGGGTGGCGTTCGCCATGGGCGAGGAGTTGGCCCGCGCCTCGGCTATGGCTGCGTCCAGCAGCTCCAGGGCCGCGGCGTCCTGTTCGGAGCCGTTGAGCGCACCGGTCGCGTAGTTGATGATGTTGGACTCCGCGCCGACTTCCGCCAGCAGTTTTCCGCCGGCGCACGCCCGCAGGGCCAATACCCCGCTGCGTTGGGCATCCGTTCCGGTCACGGTCAACCGCAGCGCCTCCTGCACCAGCAGCAGCCGGTCGCTCGGGCCGTCCTGGGCCGGGTCCTGCGCCAGGATGCTCGCCAGTTCCTGCCTGTACTCCGCCGAGAACTGCAGTTGCTGGAACCCTGCCCCTGTCGCCAGCGCAACCACCCGCCGCCTGAGCTCGGTGTGCGGGTCGCCGTCGTTGTCCAGTTCGCTCAGGGCCTGGCTGTAGTAACGCGCACTTTCCTGGATCCGGTTGATCGAATACCGGGCCTCGGCGAACTCCAGCAGCAGCTCGACGCGCGCCCGGGTGCCGCGGGTCATGGCCAGCGCCCGTCGTCCCAGGACCTCCGCCTGCGGGAGGTGGCCGGCGGCCTGATGGGCCAGCGACGCTTCAATCACGATCCGGCGCTGCAGCTCCTGTGCCAGCCCGTTCTCCGCCATGGCCCGTTCGATGAGCCGGACGGCGAACTCCGCCGCGCCGATCCGGCGGGCTCCCCCGGCGGCGTCGAGCAGGATCTCGGCCGAGGCAGGGTCGGCGCCCGGTTCGGTCGCCAGGAGGTGGCCCGCCACCACGGCGCTCTCGCTGCCCTGTGCGATCAGGGCGGCCGCCGCCCGGCCGTGCAGTTCGGCCTGCCGTTCGGGCTCCAGCGAGGCGAGCACCGCTTCGGCCACCAGGGCGTGCTGGATGCGCGGGCGGGGACGCAGGGCGCTCAGGAACCGCGCGGCGGCAAGGCGTTTCAGCACCGGGGTCAGGTCCGCCGCCGACAGCCCCGTCATGCGCGCCAGGAGTTGGTGGCTCGCGTCCTCCCCCAGGACGACGACGGCGTCCAGCACGGCGCGCTCGGTCGCCGAGAGCCGGTCGAGGCGGTCTTGAAGGACGGCGGCTTCCGCCTGGGCCTTGCCGATTGCGGCGGTATCGAGAGTTGGGCCGGCGCCGCCCTCCAGGAGCTCGTGGACATAGAACGGCGTTCCCCCCGCCGCCGCGTGGATGCGCGCCGCCACGGCATGGTCCGCGGCGGGCCTCCGGGTGGCCGTCCATTCGGCCACGGCCTGGCGGTCCAGCGGTTCCAGCGGCCAGTGCACGCGGCCATCGGCGCGGGAGGCACTGCCCCGGGCACCGCCGTCGTCGGCGTCCAGCAGCAGGGAGTCCGCCAGGATGCCGTCGCCGCGCTCTGCACCCTGGCCGGTACGCACCCCGCGCAGCAGCAGCAGCGGGACGTCGATCAGCAGGCCCGCCATGTCGGACAGCGACTGGAGCGAGAGTTCGTCGAGCCACTGGGCGTCGTCCACCACGGCGGCCACCGGTCCCTCCTGGGCCAGCGAGCGCAGCACCCAGGAGGCGGAATAGGTCAGGGCGTCCTTGTGCAGCGGACCGCCCGCGTAGGTCAGGAAGGTATGGAGCACCCGGCCCTGCCCGTCGAACGGCGGGCCGTGGTCCGGCACCTGCTGGGCCAGCGGCGCGAACCACTGCCAGAACATGGATCCGGGCAGCGAGCGGCGGGCGGCCCCGGCGGCGCGCAGCAGTTTCCAGCCGCGCGCGGAGGCATCGGCGCACACCGCCTCCAGCAGGGACGTCTTGCCGATTCCGGACGGGCCGCTGACGGTCAGTTCGAGGCTGCGGCCGGACTCCACAGCAGTGGCGAGGTCGCGCCACTGCGCCACCTCCCGGTCACGCCCAAACAGCCGTGTTTGTGCCACTCCTTGATCCTAGGACGCCGGAGGGAGAAATTCGACGTTTCAGCGCGGTTCTTCGGCCACGCAGCGGTTGTGCATCTCGCCGATTCCCTCGATCCGGGTCACCAGATGCGCGCCTGCGGGAATCCATTCCCGCGGTTTCCGGGCCAGTCCCACGCCGGCCGGGGTGCCGGTGGCCAGCAGGTCGCCGGGTTCCAGGGTCATGAATTGGCTGACGTAGGACACCAGCTGCGCGCAGGAAAAGATCAGGTCAGAGGTGTTGCCCGACTGCTTGGTCACGCCGTCCAGCTCGCATTCCACCGCCAGCCCGGCCTCCGGATCCAGCTCGTCTGCCGTGACGACGACGGGGCCCACCGGAGTCATCCGGTCCCAGTTTTTGCCCTGGAACCATTCCGAGGTGCGGCCCTGCCAGTCCCGGACCGAGACGTCGTTCATCACCGTGTAGCCGGCGATCGCGTCCCGGGCTGCGGCGTCATCGGCGTGCCGGACGCGGGAGCCGATCACCACGGTCAGCTCGGCCTCCCAGTCGATCTTCGTGCTGGCGGCGGGCAGCACTACGTCGTCCGTGGGGCCGACCAGCGCGTTCGCGTACTTGGTGAAGATCGTGGGGTACTTCGGGACCTCCTGGCCCACTTCTTTGGCGTGGGCGTAATAGTTCAGGCCGGCGCAGAGGATCTTGCCCGGGTGCAGGATCGGCAGCTGAAGTTCCGACGCCGCGGGCGCCGGGCCCTGCTCGCCGGAGAGCGTGCGCCAGTCCCCGCGCTGCAGCAGCTCTCCGACGTCCCTGGCGGGCAGGTATTCGGTGGCGTCGCCGTCCTGCCGGAACGCCTGCGTGGTCCCGTTCCGCCGTACTGTCCCCAGACGCATCTGTACCTCCTTGCGGCAGCCGTGCACCGCCGTCGTGATGTTGTTGGGCTCCGATGGCAGCCCTCTTTGCACGATATACGGTTGCTGCGTGGCGCGCGGGGAGCGTTCAGAGGTTCCTTTCGGACTGGCGCTCGGATGCTCCGCCCGCTTCCTCGGGCAGTTCGGAGACGGGCACCAGGACCAGGTCGTGGATCATCCAATGCAGATCGATGCAACCGTCTCTGGCCTCTTCGAGGACATCGACCGAAGGGACGCGGCCGTTGCGGGGGACGACGAAGGCTTCAACGTGCAGCACGTGGCCCTGGTCGCGGACACGCGAGCCGGCTTGTTCGACCCATTCCAGTTGGCGCAGATAATCATCGATGCGTTCGATCAGCGGGTGGGGCTCCGAGTCATCGTAGGTGGTGGCCCGGGTGTCCATCAGGTCGGTGACGGAGCCTCGCATGTTTTTGTAGCCGTCGCGCAGAATTCCTCCGGCGATGAACAGCGCGGCGGCGGCGTCGGCCCACCAAAGCCCGACCCCGATGCCCGCGACCCCGACGATGGAGCCGGCGGCCGTCATCCAGTCCGCCTTGTTCATGTCCGCATCGGCATAGAGGACTTTGTCGTGCAGTTGCTCGGCGAGTTTTTCTTTGGCCCGGCCCAGCAGTACCGGCGGTACGGCAGTCGCTGCCATGACGGCGATCATGAGCCACCCGAGCCAGATGGTGTGGCCCAGCAGCTGGACCGATCCGATGGGCGGATGCTCCCCTTTCAGCAGGCCCATGCCGGAGTCAATCACCAGGAACGCGCCCATGGTGCAGAGCGCCACCGCCGCCACAAGATGCGCGATCCCGGTTGACCGGTGGTATCCGTAGGGGTATTTCCTGGTGGGCGGCCGGTTGATGATTTTCATGGCCAGCAGGAACGCGATGGGTGGGGCGAAGGAGAGCATGTCTTCGATCCAGGCCGCCTTCATCGCCTGTGAATTGCCCATGACCAGAAAGACCAGGGTGACCGACACTGCCAGGACGGCGATGGTGATCCACTGGATCCTGATTGCCCGCCGGAGGGCCTTTTCCTGCTGATCGGGCAGCTCGGTGCGGCCGAATTTGGTATTCATCCCTGTCCCTTCCGATCGAGAAGAAACTTTTCCAGTTCCCGCAGGAAGGCGTTTTCGCCCATCCTCGACGCCATGACGTATTTCTCTTTTCCTCCGTCGGGGGCCTGGCCCTCGGCGTAGGGCTGGGTCAGGGCGGCTTTGTCCGACCACGGCGATTTTTTCGTCAGGCCTCCGATGACGAGGTCCAGCTCGCCGCGTTCGAGCTGCCCCATCAGGGATTCCTCGCCGGCAGTTGTCCATTCAACGGTTGCTCCACGGGCAGCAGCGAATTGCTTCACCAAGTCTGCCTCCGACCCTGCCGGGTCCTCGCCGTCCCGCACTGACGTCCAGGGCGGGTTGTGCGAGACACCCACTCTGAGGGTTCCGCCGGTGATGCGGTTCAACGTTCCTTCCGGATCCGCAGGCACCTGCAGCCCGCAGGAGGCCATCAGCAGCATGACCAGCGCCGCCACGGCCGCCTTCGAAAAACTGTTCAGCATACTTCAGGACCATAACCGAATGATCGCCGAATTTCGGGCGCTCTGATCGTTACTCGGGCTCGGCGCCGGCGGGCCTGCGATCCGATTCCGCAAGGGCGGCGGAATCGGTTGACAGCAGGGCGGGGTGCCGGCCGCCCGGGTCCACTCGAGCAGGGGCTACCGGCCCTCGCGGCACCACTCGAGCAGGCGCTCCACCGGCCAGGTAGTGATGATCCGTTCGGCCGGGACGCCGTTTGCGGCCGCCCGTTCGGCGCCGTAGTGGAGGAAGTCGAGCTGACCGGGCGCGTGGGCGTCGCTGTCGATGCTGAACAGGCAGCCGGCGTCGAGGGCCAGCTGGATGAGCTCGTCCGGAGGGTCCTGCCGCTCGGGTCGGGAGTTGATTTCGACCGCAACGTTGTTCTCCGCGCAGGCGGCGAACACGCGCCCGGCGTCGAACTCCGACTGCGGGCGCGTTCCCCGTGATCCCTTGACCAGCCGCCCCGTGCAGTGGCCCAGCACGTTGGTGCGCGGGTTCTCGATGGCGCCGAGCATCCTGCGGGTCATGGTGCCCCGGTCCGACCTCAACTTGGAATGCACGCTGGCGACCACCACATCCAGCCGGTCGAGCATCTCCGGCGACTGGTCCAGTTCGCCGCTCTCCAGGATGTCGGCTTCAATCCCGGTCAGCACCCGGAAGCCGTCCGCTCCGGCGTTGAGCTCCTCGACCAGCTCAAGCTGCCTAACCAGCCGCTCCGCACTCAGGCCATTGGCAACCGTGAGGTTCGGCGAGTGGTCGGTCAGGGCGAGGTAGTCGCGGCCGAGCCAGCGGGCGGCATCGGCCATGGCTTCCGGCGGCGAGCCGCCGTCGGACCAGTCGCTGTGGCTGTGCAGATCGCCGCGCAGGGCCTGGTGCAGCTCGTGGCCTCCCTCGGCCAGGGGTGCGGCGGCGCGCTCCCGCACCTTCGCCAGATAGTCGGGGACCTCGCCGTCGACCGCCTGCTGGATCACCACGAAGGTGCTGGAACCGATCCCTTTCATGCTCTTCAGCCGGCCGGTGCGCGCCCGCTCGGCGAGTTCGCCGGGATCCAACCCGCCGGCGACCGCAGCTGCCCTCCGGAACGCCTGCACTTTGTACGTGGGGGCGAGTTCGCGCTCCAGCCAGAAGGCGATTTCGTTCAAGGCCGCGACAGGATCCATGGGACCATCTTCCACTGGCACCGCCCGCTGAGCCATGGCTTACGGACTCAGGGACGGGACAGCCAGCCCGAATTGCTCCCGCAGAGCCAGTTCGGCGGCGCGGTAGCCGGCCATGCCGTGCACGCCCGGGCCGGGCGGCGTCCCGGCCGAGCACAAATAGACGCCGTGCAGCGGGGTCTGCCAGGGCTTCCGGCTCAGCACCGGACGCGCCGCGAGCTGCGGGAGGCTGACGGCCCCGGTCCCGAAGTCGCCGCCGACGTAGTTGGGATTGTAGGCCTCGTAGTCGGCCGCGGACATGCTGGCCGAATCCACCACGAGGTCGGTAAAGCCGGGGGCGGCACGCTCCAGCGCAGCGGTGATGACCGGCTCCATGTCCCGGGTGGAACCGCCCGGAACGTGGCAATAGGTCCAGAGCACGTGGCGCCCCGCGGGCGCGCGGGACGGATCGACCACGGCGGGCTGCGCGGTCAGGATCACCGGATCCTCCGAGTGCCGGCCGCGGGCGATGTCCCGCTCGGAGGCTGCCATCTGTTCCCGCGTGCCGCCCAGATGCACGGTGCCGGCCCGGCGCAGGTCCGGATGGTTCCACGGAACCGGCCCGGACAGGATGTAGTCCACCTTGGCCGCCCCGGGTCCGTAGCGGAAGCGCTGCAGGGCGCGCGCATAGCGGGACGGGAGCCGGCCGCCGGCCAGCCGCAGCAGCTCGGTGGGCGAGGTATCCAGCATCACTGCCTCGGCGTCGGTCAGCTCGGCGAGCGAGGAGACCCGGTGCCCGGTCTCCAGCCGGCCGCCGTGGGCCTGCAGATCCTCGACCAAGGCGTCGATGATGGCCTGGGATCCCCGGGCGGGCAGGGGGAAGCCAACGGCATGGGCGAGCGCGCCGAGCATCAGCCCCGCACCCGCGGACGAGAGGCGGCGCACCCCGCCGGTCGTGTGTGCGGCGACGCCGGTCAGCAGCGCCGGTGCGAACTGTTCCTTAAAGCGCAGGTTCCAGGCGGGTGAGCCCTGCTCCAGGGCACGGAGCCCGTATCGGAAGGCCGTGACCGGGCTCGAGGGCACTTGGAGGAGCTGGTCCATGGTGAACTCGAGCAGCGCGTCGGTCCGGGCGACGAGCGGCTCCATCAGCTGCCGGTACGCGCCGCCGTCGGCCCCCAGCCCGTCCACGGTCCGGTTAAGGTCGCGATGGGCCACCGCCGCGGCGGCCCCGTGGATCACCTGGCCGTAGGAGACGTCCGGCACCAGCAGTTCGATCCGCTGGTCCAGCCCGAAGTCCCGGAAAAACGGCGAGGCCGCGGCCATCGGATGTACCGCGGAGCAGACGTCGTGCCAGTGGCCCGGCTCCATCAGTTCCACCGTGCGCGAGCCGCCGCCGGGCGTGGCTGCCGCTTCGAAGACTGTGACGCCGAGGCCCGCGCGCGCCATGATGACGGCCGCGGCCAACCCGTTCGGCCCGGCGCCGACTACCGCTACATCCGTCACGTTGGATCTCCTTCCCGCTGTTGCTTCCACCTTGTGGCCTGCGCACCCTCACCGGCAATGCCCCGCCAGGTCGAAGGCCGCCGCGCGGCTTCCATGCCGGGCGAAGCATATTCGGTCTGCCCGTTCGCCGTGGCGGCCGCCGAACCTGCACTGCTGCCTCGGGCGCGGTCCGGAAGCGGCAGGGTGAACTTGTCCGGCGCCCCGTTGTACTCCCCGCCCTGCGGGTCGTCGGTGCCCACGCGGCGGACCGGATCATGCCCCGGCAGCCAGATGGCACGCACCACCTTCCCCGCTATGTATGCCGTTGCTGCAATATGCGCTAGTACGGCGAGTACGTAGTACGGGGCGTCCAGGTTGCGTGCCGCTTCGCCGCCGCTCGTCACCTGGCCCAGATGCATCCAGGTGGCCCACCAGTGCATCGCCTCGAAGAACTGCCAGATCAGGAAGTCGCGCCACCGGGGATGGGCGAGTACGGCCAGCGGGACCAGCCACACCACGAATTGCGGCGAGTAGACCTTGTTGGTGAGCACGAAGGCCGCCACGACCAGGAAAACCAGCGACGCCATCCGCGGGCGCCTCGGCGCCGCCAACGCCAGGAGCGCGATGCCCGCGCAGGCGGCCGCAAACAGGAGGAAGGAGGCGGCGTTGATGAATTCGGGGCTGAGGACGGGCAGCTGCTGCCGTTGCGCCGTCAGGTTGTAGGCGTACCAGATCGACGAATGACCGGCTTCGCGCTGCCGGCTGTAGTCGAGGAAGTGGAACCAGCCGTCGAAGTCCCGCAGCATGAACGGAAGATTGACCGCCAGCCAGGTCGCGGCCGCCGCCAGGGCGGACCGGACCAGGGGCCGGTACCTGCCGGTCCGCACCGCCAGCAGCAGGATGGGCCCGAAGATCAGCACCGGGTACAACTTGAGCGCGGCGCCGAGGGCGATGAGCACCCCGGCCAGGCCCGGGCGGCGCCGTGCGAAGGCGAGCATCGCCAGGGCCGCCAGCATTGCGGCCCAGAGGTCCCAGTTGATCGTCCCGGCGAGCACAATGCCCGGTGCCAGCGCCACCATCGCCGCGTCCCAGGGCCGCCGGTGGCTCATCCGCGCCGTCGCGATGACGGTGACCAGCCAAACCACGGCCACCAAGGTGGCGTTGATATCGAAATACGCCAGGGACCGTTCCGGGGACGCGCCCTCCCCGGGAACCAGCCACGCCGTCGCCCCGGCCACCAGTCCCAGCAACACGGGGTACTCGAAGGAACTTCCCGCCGTGACGAACGGCATCACACCCTCGGCCAGGCCGCGGGACTCGAACAGCACCGGCCAGTCCGAATAGCAGCCCATGTAGAAATAGTCCGGCAACTCCCACCCGGCCAGCCGGCACGGCGTCTTGACCAGAACGGAAAGCAGCGCGGCGAGCGTGGTCAAGATGATCAGCACCCGCTCCACGGTGAAAAATCCGGGCGAGACCAGGCCCGGGGCGCTGTGCCGGCCCAACGGTCCGCCCACCATTTCGGTGAACTGCCTCAGGAGCGGGTCGTTACGGCTGGGCACCACTATGCGCAGCGGCGTGCGGCGCGAAGAGCGAAACCCGGGCATGGTTCAAGACTACTGTCGGCGGCACCATCGGCCGCAGAGCCGGGTCCGTGCGGCAGGTTACCCATTTCGTCCGCTGTTGCACGCCTTCCCGTAACCTGGTCCACCCCCGGCCGTTACCGGTGCTTCCTAGCGTGACTCCAATGAGTTACAAAGACCCCCGGGAAGTCCTGGTCGTCATCCCGGCCCGCGGCGGTTCCAAGGGGATCCCGTTCAAGAACCTGTCGCCGGTGGCCGGGCAAAGCCTCGTGGCGCGCGCAATCGACAGTGCCTTGGCGGCCCCGTCGGTGACCGACGTCGTCGTCAGCACCGACCATCCGGACATCGCGGCCGAAGCCGAACGATGCGGCGCCCGCGTCGTCATCCGCCCCGCGGAGCTTTCCGGGGACACCGCCACCAGCGAATCCGCCGTGCTGCACGTGCTCGCCGCGCTGCCCCGGCGGCCGGCGGTCACCGTCCTGCTGCAGTGCACCTCGCCGTTCATTGAACCGGAGCACCTGGACCGGGCCGTCCTGCACGTGCTGGAGGACCGCGCCGACGTCGCCTTCTCCGTCACGGAGAGCCACGCGTTCCATTGGTCGCTTGACGACGACGGTGCCGTCACCGCCGTCGGGCACAGCGCCGACGTGCGGCCCCGCCGCCAGGACCGCCGGCCGCAGTACCGCGAGACAGGGGCGTTCTACGCCATGCGCACCGAGGGTTTCCTCGAACGCGGGCACCGTTTCTTCGGCCGGTTGAAGCTGCAGGAAGTGCCCGCCGGGCAGGCCGTCGAAATCGACTCGCTGGAAGACCTCGACGTGGTCCGGGCACTGGCGAGCCGGGCGGGCGCCCCGGTGGCCGGCGCGGTCGACGTGGACGCCCTGGTCATGGACTTCGACGGCGTCCACACCGACGACCACGCCTTCGTGAATGCCGAGGGCGAAGAGTTTGTCCGCGTCAGCCGCGAGGACGGCATGGGAATCGCCCGGCTGCGCAGCACCGGCATTCCGCAACTGATTTTGTCCACCGAACGCAACAAGGTGGTCAGCGCCCGGGCCGGGAAGCTCGGCATCGACGTCCTCCAGGACGTCTCGGACAAGGCCGGAGCGGTCCGCCAGTGGATGGCCGCGAACCGGCTGGATCCCGACCGGGTTGCCTACGTGGGCAACGACGTCAACGACCTGCCCGCCATGGGCGTCGTTGGTTGGCCGGTGGCCGTGGGCGACGCCCGCGCCGAGGTCAAGGCTGCGGCACGGACCGTGCTGCAGCATCACGGCGGCGAAGGTGCGGTCCGCGAAATCTGCGAACTCATCCTCGCCGCCCACAGCGGTGCCGCCGACGAGCGCCGCCGGCAACAAGCCACCACAGCAGCAACAACAGAAAGAGTGCACTGATGACTACCGAAGCTACCGTTTCCGCCAATGTTCCCGCCGGTTCCCCGGCGCCCGTCGCGATCGGCGACGTGCAGGTCGGGGCCGGCCAGCCGGTTTACGTGATCGGCGAGATCGGCATCAACCACAACGGTGACATCGAAATCGCCAAGCAGCTGATCGACGTCGCCGCCGAGGCCGGCGCGAACGCGGTGAAGTTCCAGAAGCGCACCCCGGAGATCTCCACCCCCGCGGACATGCGGGACAAGATGCGCTCCACCCCGTGGGGCGAGATGACCTACCTGGACTACCGGTACCGCGTTGAGTTCGACATGCCGATCTACCAGAAGCTGATCTCCCACGCCGCCGACCGGGGCCTGCACTGCTTCGCCTCGCCGTGGGACGTGCCCTCGGTCGCGTTCATGGAGGAAGCCGGCGCGCTGACCCACAAGGTCGCCTCCGCCTCCGTGACCGACCTTGAACTGCTCACCGCGCTGCGCGAGACCGGCAAGCCGGTGATCCTTTCCACCGGCATGTCCACGATCGAGCAGATCGACAAGGCCGTGGAGGTTCTGGGCACGGACAAGCTGATCCTGATGCACGCCACCTCCACCTACCCGCTGCCGCCGGAAGAGGCGAACCTGCGGATGATCACCACCCTGCAGGAGCGTTACCAGGTGCCGGTCGGCTACTCCGGGCACGAACGCGGCCTGCAGATCTCGCTGGCCGCCGTGGCCCTGGGCGCCGTGACGGTGGAACGACACATCACCCTGGACCGGACCATGTGGGGATCGGACCAGGCGTCCTCGCTGGAGCCCAAGGGCTTCGAGGCGCTGATCCGCGACATCCGGATTCTGGAAGAGGCCATGGGCGACGGCGTCAAGCGCGTCTTCCCGGGCGAACTGGCACCGCTGTCCCGCCTGCGCCGGGTGGACGGCTAACCACACGTCATGAACCAGCCATTACTGAGCGTCATCATCCCGGCGAAAGACCAGGCCCCTTTCATCCGCGACGCGATGACCAGCCTGACCCGCCAGTTCGATGATCCCTCGGTCATGGAAATCATCGTCGTCGATGACGGTTCCACCGACGGTACCGGGGAGCTGGCCGCCGCCTTCACCGGCCGGCTCCCCGGCCTGCGCATCCTCCGCAACGACGCCGCGACCGGCCTGGCCGCAGCCCGCAACAAAGGACTGGACGCCTCCACCGGACGCTACATCGCCTTCTTCGACCCGGATGACTGGTACGCGCCCGGCCACCTGTCACGCATCACCGCCGAGATCATGGAGCTGGGGGTGGACTTCCTGCGCGTGGACCACGTCCGGCACGCCAATGGAATCCGGACCATCCATCGCGCGCCGCAGGCAGTGCGCGGCGTTGCCCTCGACCCCCGCCAGGACATCGGACCCGTCGACGCCTCAAGCATGGTGGACTATCCGTTCGCTCCCTTCGGCATCTTCGACGGCGCGCTAAAGGACGCCGGGCTGCTGCACTTTGTGGACGGCCTGCACACCGCCGAGGACCGTCCGTGGATTTGGCGCCTGCATCTGGAGGCAACCTCCTACGCGGTTTCGGACCAGTTGGGCGCTTTCTATCGCCGCGGCGTCGCGACGTCCTTAAGCCAGATATTCGACCGCAGGCAGTTGGACTTCCTGCGCAGCTACGCCGAGGTCTTTCGACTGGTGGCCGCAGACCGCGAGGCAGACCGTTTTCGGCCGAAAGCGATCCGGCAATTCTTGGCCATCGCCTGCCATCATCTCGATCGGTCGGACTCGATGTCCAAAGCTGTCCGCCGGGAACTAACGTCCGGGATCCGCGCTGCCGTCGCCAGCCTTCCGGCCCCCGCGGTCAGCGGCTGTTTGGCGGCCCTGGACAAGAACCGGCGTCAGAAGCTGGCAACAGCGATCGGAACAGTGAAGTGAAAGAACTCTTCGTCGTATCAACCCTCTACCAGGTCGTCTCGCTTGCCGCGGCCGTGGACGACGGGACCGTGCCCGAAACCGGCGCCGAACGCATCCTCGTGTTGACCAACAACGCGATGATTCCGGAGATCACCGTCCCGTTCCACGAGTCGCCGGGCTTCACCGAAGCCGCCCGCAGGTTCGACCGCGTGGTGGACCTCGGCAAGCTGCTCTGGCCCCGGCGGCCGGGGCAGTTCAATCCGCGCGAACAAGACCTGGATCTGTGGCAAAAGCTGCTGCGCTCGGAATGGGATCTGGGCGACGCCCCGGTCCATCTTTACGTCGAGTCCATCCAGGTCAACCCTGCGGTTGCCCTGGCCCGGACCTTCGCCCGGGCCGCCGTCTCGGTACATTCGGACGGCCTGATGAGCTACGGCCCCACGCGCAACCCTGTCCCGATGGCCGTGGCCCAGCGGCTCGACTCCCTGCTGTATGTGGACCTTGTCCCGGGGCTGCGCCCGCAGTTGTTGCGCGAGCATGACCCCAAGCTGCTGCCGGTGGATCCGGCCTCCCTGCGCCGCGCCATGGAGGAGTTGAACCGGTCGGTGCCGCCCATGGTGCTTCCGGTGTCCAAACCGGAGGCCGCCGCTGGAAGCGCGCTGCTGCTGGGCCAGTACCTGGCCGAACTCGGAATCCTGTCGGCCGAGGAAGAAGTGGCGCTGCACCGCCGGATGATCGAAAAGGCCGTGGAACGGGGGCTGCGGCACTGCATCTTCAAACCCCATCCCAGCGCCGGCCCGGGAGCCGTGCGCTCCGTCCAGTCGGCGGCCGGGGACCTCGGCGTACAGCTGGATATCCTGGAGTCTTCGCTACCCGCGGAAGTGGTGATGCAGCGTCTGCAGCCGCAGTTGGTGGTCAGCTGTTTCTCCACCGCCCTCATGACCGCCAAGTACCTGTTCGACATCGAAGCGGCGGCGGTGGGAACGGAGCTGCTGCTGGAGCGGCTGACTCCGTACGAAAACAGCAACCGCGTGCCGGTCACCATCATCGACGCGATCCTGGAACGGAACTTCCAAGCCCCGGACCAGGAGGCGGCAGACACTCCACCTGCCGGCCGCCTGCAGCAACTGGTCGAGGCCGTCTCCTACTGCATGCAGGCCGATACGCTGGCAGCAGGCCGCCGGAGTGCGGAGACTTATCTGCACCACATCCAGGACGGACCCCACATGCGCTACTTCAAGCGGCGGCGGCTGACCAAGCTTCAGCTGCCGGGCGGATTGCCGCCGGCCGTGGCCGCCCATCCGCTGGCCAAAGTCGGGCGGATGGGCCGGCGAGCGGTCCGCAAACTCCGGCCACGGGTTGCCTCGTGAGGCAGGCGCGATGACGGAAACAGCGATCACCGCGGACTTCCTTTCCCAGCTTGGAGCGGCGGCGGACGGCCGTCCGACCGGTCGGCCCGTCGGGTCCAAGACGCAGCGGGGGCGCCGGAGCGAACTGGTGCGCCCGCGCTTCGGCCGGGCTGCCGTCTGGGCCGAGTCCCCCTTGCAGTTGCTCAGCGCGGTCGAGGCACACGGTGCCGGCCTGCTGGGTCAGGAAACGCTCATCTACCCCCGCAGCGATGCCGTAGGCATGGACAGCACCCTGCAGTCTCTGATGGAACAGGTGCCGAGCGGCGTCCGGTTCGCGCCGCCGTCGGCCGCCCTCCCTGCCGTGCGCAACAAAAAGCTCGACCGCTGGGTCACCGGCGACGCCTACTCCGGCAAGGTCCAAGCGGAACTGTTGCGCGGCGTCGGCGCGGACGAACTGGTTATCGTGGACGACGGCCTGGCGACGCTGAGCCTGCTGCACATGCTGGTCAGCGTGCGACCCGTCCCGCTGATCCGACCGCGGGCCGTGCCGACCACCCGCCGCAAGGCGCTGGGCCTGGCCACCTGGTGGACCCTGCGCCGGATGGCCAGCCAGGGCCGGCTGCTGGTGTTCACGGCATTGGCCGTTCAGCCGGCAGTGGAGAAGAAGTTCCGGGCCCTCGGCGGGCATTTGGAACGGCACCGTTTCGAGTGGCTGGGCACCCAGCCTGTCACCGAGAACATCAGCGAACCGACGATTGTGGTCGGTTCGGCCATGCCCGCCGACGGACTGATCCGGGCGGAGCCATACCTGGACTGGGTGCGGTCGCTGACCGACGACGGACCGGTGGCGTATTTCCCGCACCGCCGTGAACAACTGGAACTGCTTAGCGTCTTGGCGGAGCATCCGCTGATCCGCGTCAAGCAACACACCATTCCGGTGGAAATGCGCCTGCGCGGCCTCCGGCCCGGGCAGGTAGTCCGCGCCCTGCCGTCCACGGTGCTGGCCTCGCTGCGCCTGATCCTTGCCCCTTCCGGCGTACCGCTGAAGGGGCAGCCGGTACCGGACGACTGGTGGCTGCCCGAGACAACCGAAGAACTGCGCCGGCACTTGAGCAGCTCCCTGGGCCACGGAGGCAATCGGTGACGGCGGATCCGCGGCAAGCCGCTACACCCGCGGCCGCCGGGCGCCACCCGATTCAGCCGTTCCGTCTGTTGGCAATTGCCGACAGCGACTCCTACCTGAAGTTCGCCTGCGCCACGCTGGAGGCCGTCGGTGCCGGGTGGGAGCGCGAGGTGCTGCTGGTGCGCTCCCCCATCCTTCCGACACTGGAGCAGACCCAGGCTGCTACCGCCGGGACGTTCCTGGCCGGCAAGGCGCCGCGGGTGATCCCCGCCTCCGGCTTGCGGGCCGCGCTGGCCGGCGCCGACGTCGTGCTGGCAGCAGCCACCGGACCCATTGTGGAGGAAATCTTCACCCAGGCGTCCCGGATGCCGCAGCGGCCGGCCCTGGTGTCCGCGCTGCCCGGCGTCGCCTTCCCCGCGACCCGCAAGGCGCTGAACTACCGGGCGCTCGGCGACGCGTTCATCACCCACAGCCACGCCGAGTGCCGGGCGTTCAGCGACTTGGCCGACGCCATGGGGCTGCCCCAGCGGATCCTGGTTTCGCGGCTGCCGTTCCTGGCCTCGCCCGGCCGTCCGGAGCAGCAGCATAAGCCGCTGGCCTCGGTGGTGTTCGCGCCGCAGGCGAAAGTCCCGGTGGAGCGCGAGCAGCGGGTCGCCATCCTGCAGGCCCTCGCGGCGTTGGCCAGGCGGCGGCCGGAGCTGTCCGTGCGGGTGAAGCTGCGGGCCTGGGCGGGCGAGCCGCAGACGCACACGGAGCAGTACCCGTTCGACCAGTTGTGGTCGGACCTGGTCGCGGCGCGCGCGGTGGCCGGGCACGAACTGCAGTTCTGCACGGGCCCCATGTCGGAACAGCTCACCCCGGGAGCGGCCATGGTGACCGTCAGCTCCACCGCCGCCCTGGAGGCGCTCGACGCCGGCCTGCCGGTGCTCATCCTGGACGACTTTGGACTCTCCGAGCAGATGTTGAACAAGGTGTTCGACGGTTCCGGCCTGGTCGGCAACCTGCAGGACCTGGTGGCCGGCCGATTCGGGCACCCCGACCCGCGCTGGCTGCGGGACAACTACTTCCACGCCCAGTCGGTGCGGCTGGACGAATTGCTGGCCAGCTTCGCGGGGCGCGCCAGGGCCGGAAAGCTGGCGACCGATCCGGAGCGCCTGGCCGCGGTGCAACGCCGCAAGCTGCGCGCCAGGCTGCGCACCGTCCTGCCCGCGCCGGCACTGAGGCTGGTGCGCCGGCTGCGCAACGCCCGGCGACAGCCCGCCTGAGCGCCCAAACCACTCCGCGTACCTGCCCGGGAATGGACAAACCCGCTGATGTGTTGAAACACGGCGTAGACTGGATAGGCTGCCCGCCATCGGCGCGGCGGCCATACAGAAGTGTTTCGAAGGAGAACCGTGGCAGAGAACCCCATCCGGGTAGCGATCGTCGGTGTTGGAAACTGTGCGGCCTCGCTGGTCCAGGGCGTCCACTACTATCGTGGCGCCGACCCGAGCGCAACGATCCCCGGCCTGATGCACGTCAAGTTCGGCGCCTACCACGTCGACGACGTGGAGTTCGTTGCCGCATTCGACGTCGACGGCAAGAAGGTGGGCCTGGATCTGGCTGACGCGATCGGCGCCAGCGAGAACAACACCATCAAGATCGCCGATGTTCCCGCTACGGGCGTCAAGGTCCAGCGCGGGCACACCCTGGACGGCCTGGGCAAGTACTACCGCGAGACCATCGTGGAGTCCGACTACGAGCCCGTGGACATGGTCGCTGCTTTGCGCAAGGCCAAGGTAGACGTCATGGTCTGCTACCTGCCGGTCGGCTCCGAGAAGGCCGCCAAGTTCTACGCGCAGTGCGCCATCGACGCCGGCGTCGCCTTTGTTAACGCACTTCCGGTCTTCATCGCCGGCACCCAGGAATGGGCCGACAAATTCACCGCGGCCGGGGTTCCGATCGTCGGCGACGACATCAAGAGCCAGATCGGTGCCACCATCACCCACCGCGTGATGGCCAAGCTGTTCGAAGACCGCGGCGTGGTGCTGGACCGGACCTACCAGCTGAACGTCGGCGGCAACATGGACTTCAAGAACATGCTCGAGCGCGAGCGCCTGGAGTCCAAGAAGATCTCCAAGACCCAGGCCGTCACCTCCAACACTTCGGCCGTGCTCGGCGACGACGACGTGCACATCGGCCCCTCGGACTACGTGTCCTGGCTGGATGACCGCAAGTGGGCGTTCGTCCGCCTCGAAGGCCGCAACTTCGGCGACGCCCCGGTCTCCCTTGAATACAAGCTCGAGGTCTGGGACTCCCCCAACTCGGCCGGCGTGATCATCGACGCCATCCGTGCCGCCAAGATCGCCCTGGACCGCGGCGTCGGCGGGCCGATCCTCTCGGCTTCCAGCTACTTCATGAAATCTCCGCCGGAACAGTACGACGACGACACCGCCCGCGCGAAGGTCGAAGCCTTCATCCGCGGCGACTCCGACCGCTAAGACGCCCTAAGAACCGGGGCCGGTCCGTTGAGGCCCGGCCCCGGTTCTTCTTTTGCCAGCAGGCGGCGGCTTCCGGGTAGATTGGGCTCATGGCCGTCCCCTCCCTGTCCCCCGCCGGGAAGCTCGGAGGACCGACCCCCCTCCCCCGCCGCAACTACGCGCTGGACATCCTGCGCATTGTCAGCATCGTCGGCGTGGTTGCCATTCACTCCTTCGGTGAACTGGCCGGCGACGATGACCGCCGCCACCAACCGGACTGGATCTGGGCGGCGATCATCGACATTGCCTTCATCTGCGTGGTGCCGGTCTTCGTGGTCATCTCCGGCGCGCTGGTGCTGGCGCCGCGGACGCACGCGGAAGGCGCCATCGCGTTCTACCGCAAACGCGCCCTGCGGCTGCTGCCCGCCCTCGTGGCCTGGCACCTGGCCTACATCTTCCTTGGCAGCCACCTGATGCTCGGACGCGAACTCGAACCGGTCGCCGTGCTGGTGTCCGTCTTCGACACCCACGTGTACCCGCACCTGTACTTCCTGTGGCTGATCCTGGGCCTGTACCTGGTGGCACCGCCGCTTGCCCGCTACCTGCAGCGGGTAACGTTACGACGGGCGGCCGCCGCGACCGGCGGCGTGCTGGTCCTGACGCTGGCGCTGTTCAGCCTCCAGGCCGCCAGCATCCAGTACGAGTGGGGCTGGCAGTACCCCTGGAACATCCTGACCCAGTGGTTTCCTTACCTGGGATACTTCATGGCCGGTTGGGTGCTCACCCAGGTGCGCCTCCCGCGCGGTGCGGTCGCCGCGGCGGGGGGCGCCGCCGTCGTGCTGTCCGTTTTCAACATCTGGCACTGGATCAACCAGGATTCCACGCCGCTGCTCAACATCATCACGCCGTCCAGCTACGTGGGGCTCGGTGTCACCGCGGCAGCGTTGTGCATCTTTGCCTCGGTGTACCACCTGCTGGCCGGGTGGCAGCCGCCGGGCTGGCTGGGCCGGATGCTCGTCCAGCTGTCCAACGCCTCATTCGGCGTGTTCCTGTGCCACTACCTGTTCCTGACGTGGCTGAGCTTCCACGTCTTCCCGGACCGCGATCCGACGCTGCCGCTCTTGTTCCTGAAGTTCTCCGTGGCCACGGCCTGCTCCTTCGCCCTGACCCTGGTTGCGTTGCGGATTCCGGTGCTGCGGCGGTTGTTCTAGGCCGAAGCGGCCGTAGCAAGCCGACGCTGCCGTCCCGGGCCCGAGCTGCAGTACCCAGCCGAAGCGGCACAGGGGCTAGAAGAGTCCGGTGATGACGCCGTCGTCGTCCACGTCCATTCGGCCGGCCGCAGGTTCCTTCGGCAGGCCCGGCATGGTCATGACGTCGCCGGTCAGCGCCACGATGAAGCCCGCCCCGGTCTTCGGGATCAGGTCCCGCACGGTGATGCTGAATCCGCTCGGGGCGCCCAGGACCGAGGGGTTGTCCGTGAAGGAATACTGCGTCTTGGCCATGCACACCGGAAGCTTGCCCCACCCGTTCGCCTCGATTTCGGCCAGCCGCTTGCGGGCCGGGCTGGTGAACTCCACGTGGTCCGCCCCGTAGATTTGCTGGGCGATCGTCTCGATCTTTTTCTCCACGGTCAGGTCCAGGTCGTACAACGGGGAGAACGACTGCGGCTGCTGAAGGACGTCCGCCACCTTCGCGGCCAACGCATCGCCGCCGGGGCCGCCGCCGCCCTGGCCCCAGACATCGGCAATAGCCGCTTCAACACCCTTCTGCCGGCACCAGTCCATCACCCAGTCGAGTTCTTCCGGGCTGTCGGTGGTGAACTTGTTGATGCCCACCACGGGCGTGAGTCCGAATTTGAGTGCGTTGTCCACGTGACGCTCAAGATTGGCGATGCCGGCTTGCACGGCGTCCAGGTTCGGTTCCTTCAGCTGCTCCTTCGGGATGCCGCCGTGCATTTTCAGCGCCCGGATAGTGGCCAGCACCACGATGGCGGACGGGGCGAAACCGCCGGCGCGCGCCTTGATGTCCATGAACTTCTCGGCGCCAAGATCGGACCCGAACCCGGCTTCGGTAACCACGACGTCGGCGAGCCGGCGGGCGGTCTGCGTGGCCAGCAGCGAGTTGCAGCCGTGGGCGATGTTGGCGAACGGGCCGCCGTGCACAAAGGCGGGCGTTCCGGCGATGGTCTGGACCAGGTTCGGCTTGATCGCGTCTTTGAGCAGCATGGCAAGCGCGCCCTGCACGCCCAGGTCTGCCACGGTGACCGGCTTGCGGTCGTAGGTGTAGCCGACGGTAATCCGGGACAGCCGGGCCTTCAGGTCGGCGAGGTCGGACGAGAGGCAGAAGACCGCCATGACCTCGGAGGCGACGGTGATATCAAAGCCCGCTTCCCGCGGCACTCCCTGCGTCGGCCCGCCCAGTCCGATCACTACCTGTCGCAACGCCCGGTCGTTCATGTCCAGCACCCGCCGGAACGTCAGCCTGC
Organism: Arthrobacter sp. THG-b23; assembly: GCF_059091265.1. Classification (NCBI taxonomy): domain Bacteria; kingdom Bacillati; phylum Actinomycetota; class Actinomycetes; order Micrococcales; family Micrococcaceae; genus Arthrobacter; species Arthrobacter sp. THG-b23. Next base: position 655,628 of record NZ_JBNHGM010000002.1, on the reverse strand, counting down.
GGGGGTCGATGCCCAGCGCGTTGCCCTGGTAGATATGGTTGTCCACCAGCGCCATCAACGCGTTGTTCGCCGAGGTGATGGCGTGGAAGTCTCCGGTGAAGTGCAGGTTGATGTCATCCATCGGGAGCACCTGCGAATAGCCGCCGCCGGTTGCCCCGCCCTTCATGCCCAGGATCGGGCCGAGGGACGGTTCACGGATGGCCACCATGGTCTTGTGCCCGGCCCTGGCCAGGGCGTCCGCCAGGCCCACCGTAAGCGTGGATTTGCCTTCACCGGCAGGCGTGGGCGACATAGCGGTCACCAGAACCACCTGGCCGCGCGGTTCCTGGTGGCCCTCCCCCAGTTTGGCGGGATCAACTTTGGCCTTGTAGCTGCCATAGAACTCGAGGGCTTCCGCCGGGATGCCCGCGGCGTCGGCAATGTCGGTGATGGGCCGCAAAGTGGCGCGCCGGGCAATCTCCAGGTCGGTCAGCGGAGCCGGTTCAGACATCGTCGTCCTTCTTCCTTCGCATAAGCCAAACAGGCGGCAGCGCCGCCACAGCCAACGTATCAGCCGAGCAGGCCGTCGTCACCGGTCTTCGCCGGGACAGAAGAGAAGCCGCAGAACGAGGACTGGTGAGCCGGCTGGAACCAATGATGCGAATCGCCGCCTTGAATCGTCCGGCTCTTCGTCCGTGCAACAAAAAATGGCCTGCCGCGCGATGATCACGCGGCAGGCCATCTCCTGTTTATTTGCAGCCGTTAGCGGCGAACAGCCCGACGACCGGACAGGCTTTCTGCTACACCGATCAGAAGTACCGCAGCAATGACGGCGACGATGAATCCAAGCACGTTCAGCTCGAAGATGTCGCCGGTGCCCAGCAGGTTCGCGATGACACCGCCAATGACTGCTCCGACTATGCCAAGCAGCAGCGTGGCCACGAGCCCTAGGTTCTGCTTTCCGGGCTTGATAAGGCGGGCAAGTGCGCCGATAACCAGCCCTGCAATGATGAAACCGATCATGTTGCCTCCTCAGGTTGCGATGAAACCACAATAAGCATACTTAGTGATCGGTTGCAAAACGTTTCATTAGAGCGGCATCGGTCAGGCGTCGCTCGGATGGCGCTGCCGGGCTGCCTCGAGACGGGGGCCTTCAATGAAACACCGCTGCACTGAATCGTCGACAAATGCTTACGGAGGAGGTGCTTAAAGGCCGAGGCCCGCGCCTGGGAGCAACCCGGGCGCGGGCCTGAAGCTACATCGGGTCCAATGCGACTCATCGGATCCTCCTCGCGGATGTGTCCCCTACAGGACGGCGTATTTATTTGCACTTGCCGGCTGGAACTCAGCGGATGAGCTGCCGGTGCGACAGCAATTCGTCGCGCACCTGTTCCAAGCGCTGTTCGTCAACACACACGTTCTGTATTCGTTTCCACAGCGAGACGCTTTGGCGGAGCTTGCGGATCATGGCATTCACCTCCTGCCGGCCCAAGTAGTTCGGCATGCCCGCTTCTGCGGAAACTTTCCGGCTGCCCGGCGCCGGCCCGGCGGAACCCGGGCTCCCGGCATCGGCACCGGCGTCGCCGGGACTGTCGCGACGGGTGTCCAGGTCGCGCAGGCTTCCGGCGGTGATCACCTCGCCGTGGCCGCGCCGCTCCCCTTCCCGGGCCTGCGTTGGCTCGGGCGGGCGGATGGATCGTTCCGGTGCAGGCAATACGGCTGCATCCAGCGGTTTCATGAGGGGTTCCTCTCTGGGATCGGCGGAATTTTCTCCGGACTGGGTTGGAGTTCGGGCAGGACGCATGGCGGTATCCATCGGGATTTCCGGTGCCGGCGCGGGACCCCCGGCCTTGCTCGAAGCAGGAGCGGGGTCCGCGACAGCGGCAGCGGGGAATGCGGTAAGGGTGCTCATAGCGAAGTCCTCAAGGCAGAAGGTGAGGCCTCCGCGCGGGAGAGCTAGAAAAGAGCGGTGATCGACATACGGCAGCGGATCAAGACTTGAACCGGCCCAATCAGCGAAGTTCTAATGCGCAGAAATGGCGGAGGCGGGTCGTCGGAGCGCGGCGAAGGAGTTAAACACTCCGCCCGGCGTCTTGGTTATATTCACGATTCCCACCTCCCTTTCCTGATAGCGCCAATAGATTGTGTCCGAGTAGAAGCCCCTGATTGAGAAAGTTCAATCGGACTCGTCCAACGTACCCGATTGCTGCTGCTTCTGCCTAGCCGACCGGGGAACTTATTGCGCTTTTTCGCGCAGTACCGGCGTGTCGCCCGCGACACGCCGTACAACGACGCCGGCGCCCCCTTTTAGACCGGTGGGCTTCCCCTGTCAACGGCCCGCTGGTTCTCGCCTCGTCCGGCGGCGCCCCCGGATGATCGCCCGTTCCAGAAGCCGGGCAGGGTTCCTAGACTGGACCCGGATGCGAGCACCCACCCCCGACGGGACAACGGCATGGAAAATGGAGTTCCGCCAGGACCTGTGAACGGAGCTGTGGCCCCGAAGGCCCCGGCCCGCATCAACGAACTTGATGCCCTGCGGGCCTTCGCGCTGCTGGGCATCCTGTGCGTGAACATCTGGTACTTCGCCGACCCGTACGCCGTTACGGGCGGCTCGAGTCCGGAGTTCCAATCCGGTGCGGACACCGCGGTCCGCTTCGCGGTCAGCCTCCTGTTCGAGGCCAAGTTCTACATCCTGTTCTCGTTCCTGTTCGGCTACAGCTTCGTCCTGCAGTGGGCTTCCGCCGTGGCGGACGGCCAGTCGGTGGTCATCAGGACCGTGCGCCGGGCAGCCGGCCTCGTGGTGCTCGGGCTGCTCCACGGCCTGCTCCTGTTCCACGGGGACATCCTGCTCGCCTATGGCCTGCTGGGCCTGGTGCTGCTCTGCACCCGGACGCTTCCCGCGCCGGCCGCAGCCGCAGCCGGCGTGACAGTCATCGGCTGCATGGGAGTCTTCATTGTTCTGCTGGGACTGGTCTCGGCAGCCGTAGGGACATACGGCGGCAGTGCCGCGGGGGTTGCGCCGGCGTTCGGGCTGGCCGGCTCTCCCGCCGACGTTCTGGCCCAGAACGCGTCGCTGTACCCGCTGTCGCAGCCCACCGCCGTGCTCCTCCAGGGCCCGATTGCCCTCGGCGCGTTCTACCTCGGCATGTCGTGTGCCAAAGGACGGCTCTTTGAGCACGGCATCGCAGAACGCACACTCCGCCGCATGGCTTTCGTGGCGTTGCCGGCCGGGCTGGCGGCTTCTGCGTTGCAGGCGTGGCTACAGCATTATGTCGGCGGTGCTGCCATGACCGTGGTGGCCTTCGGCATTTCCACGCTGACGGCGCCGCTGCTGACGGCCGGTTACGTCGGTGCGCTGCTGCTGTCCTTCCGCACTGCGGCCGGACGTGCCCTGTGCACCGTGCTGGCCCCCGCCGGCCGCCTGGCGCTGACCAACTACGTGGGACAGTCCGTGCTGATGGGCCTGGTCTTCACGGGCTTCGGGCTGGCGTTGACCGGCCGGTTGGCCCCGCCCGCGGTGCTCGGCGTGGCGGCGCTCCTCTTTGTGGCCCAACTGCTGGCCAGTGCCTGGTGGGTCAAGAGGTTTCGGTACGGGCCGCTGGAGTGGCTGCTGCGCTGCCTCACCTACTGGCGGCGTCCGGCCATGCTCCGTTAGAGGTTCCAGCCTGCGATCGCGGGCGTCTTCTTGTCCCAGCCCAACCGGCAGACGGCAGCGGTTTCCAGGACAAAGTGCCGGCCCGCGACGGGTTCCAGGCCAAGCCAGCGGGCGGCAAGCACACGGAGGAAATGTCCGTGTGCCACCAGCAAGACCTGCCGGGGCCCCGGCGGTTCGGACGAAGAGGTGGGAAGCGAAGGGGTGGGAAGCGGAGCGGCGGGGGCGGTGCCGCCCCCCGGAGTCTGGCCGTCGAAGGGAGAGCCGGCAGTGCTGTCCAGCACCTTGGCGATTACATGGTCGGCCCGGTCTGCCACCTCTTGCAGGGACTCGCCGCCGCGGACGCCGTGGGTCCAGATGAGGTACGAGGGATCCTTGGCCCGGATGGAGGCGCTCTGAAGACCTTCATAGTCTCCGTAATCCCATTCATGCGCCTCGGCCACCACCTCCGCATCCGGGTAGCCGGCCAGTTCGGCCGTCCGGCGGGCCCGCACCAAGGGGGAGGTCAAAACGGTGTGGAAACGGACTCCCGCCAGCTTCGCCGCGGCGTCGCGGGCCTGCTGGACGCCGGCCGGAGTCAACTCCAGGTCGGCCAACCCGGTGTACCGGTGGTCGCGCGACCACTCGGTTTCGCCGTGGCGCATCAGCCACAACACCGGAAAATCGTGCGGACCATCCACAGTCATGGCTAAGCCTGCTCCGTGTATTCCGGCTGCGCGCGCCACCAGGCCAGCAGTTTTGCTTCTGCCTCTTCCTGCACCGCCGGACCGTTCTCCAGCCGCTCTTCCAGCAGGAACTTGTAGGCGCGGCCGACCAGCGGGCCGGGCCCAATCCCGAGCAGCGCCATGATCTGGGCGCCGTCCAGGTCGGGACGAACCGCTTCCAGTTCCTCCTGCTCCTTCAGCGTGGCAATCCGCTGCTCCAGGTCGTCGTAGGCAAAGGCGAGCCGCTCCGCCTTGCGCTTGTTCCGCGTGGTCACGTCCGAGCGCGTCAGCCGGTGCAGCCGCTCCAGCAGTGGTCCGGCGTCGTTGACGTAGCGGCGGACGGCCGAATCCGTCCACCCCGCCTCCCCGTAGCCGTAGAAACGCATGTGCAGTTCGACCAGCCGGGACACGGCCTTAATGGTGTCGTTGTCGAAGCGCAGCTTCTTCATCCGCTTGGCGGTGAGTTTGGAGCCCACGACATCGTGGTGGCGGAAGCTGACCGCACCCGAGGGTTCGAACCGGCGGGTAGCCGGCTTGCCGACGTCGTGCATCAGGGCCGCGAACCGCAGGACGAAGTCCGGACCCGGCACCGCACCGCCGTCGTCCGTCTCCAGGGCACAGGCCTGCTCCAACACGGTGAGGGAATGCTGGTAGACGTCCTTGTGCCGGTGGTGCTCATCAATCTCCAGCCGCAGCGCCGCGACCTCCGGCAGCACGTAATCCGCCAGGCCGGTGTCCACCAGCAGGTCCACACCGGCGCGCGGGTCCTTGCCGTTGATGAGCTTGGTCAGTTCGTCGCGGACGCGTTCGGCGGAGATGATCTCGATCCGCCCGGCCATGTCCGTCATCGCGGCCTCCACCTCGGGTGCCACGGTGACGTTGAGCTGGGCGGCAAACCGTGCGGCACGCATCATCCGGAGGGGATCATCGGAGAACGACGCCGACGGCGCGCCCGGGGTGCGCAGCAGCCCCGCGTGGAGGTCCTTGACGCCGCCATGCGGATCCACCAGTTCCAGCGACGGCAGCCGCAGGGCCATGGCGTTCATGGTGAAGTCGCGGCGGAACAGGTCGTCCTCCAGGGACGTTCCGAACGCCACCACGGGCTTGCGGGAATCCGGGTCGTAGGCCTCGGCCCGGTAGGTGGTCACCTCGATCATGTGCTGGCCCTTGCGCAGGCCGATGGTCCCGAAATCGCGGCCGATCTCCCAGAACTTGTCCGCCCACTTCTTGACGACGGCGATGGTGGCATCGGGATCGGCGTCGGTCGTGAAATCGAGGTCCGGGGAGACCCGGCCCAGGAACAGGTCGCGCACGGGGCCGCCGACCAGCGAGAGTTCGTGGCCCGCTGCCGCGAACAGTTCTCCCAGTTCGATCACAACGTCCGGCAACGGCAGGGACGGGACGCTGGAACCGGGAGCTGATGCGAACTGCGAACCAAAAAGGTGAACCATAGTGACTTAAGCGTGCCAGATGCCGGGCGCGATGTTTAACAAAGTCCCGGCGGCTCGGCCCCGGCATCATCGGGCCGTTACAAAAATCGTTAGAGTGGACTGCATGGCACACCCGGTTCCGAGCGCCCCGAAGCGCACCCCGCTGACAGCGTCAGTGGGCAGCGCCGCGCCCGGACACCATACGCTGCCCACGGTGGAGGAGATATCGGCCGGCGGCGTGGTGGTCGATACGTCGACCCCGGACCTGAACGTGGCGATCATCGCCCGCTTCAACCGCGGCGGCCGGCTTGAGTGGTGCCTGCCGAAGGGCCACCCCGAGGGCCGGGAGACCAACGAAGAGGCCGCCGTCCGGGAAGTCGAAGAAGAAACAGGGATCAAGGGGCGCGTGCTGGCCACACTGGGCAGCATCGACTACTGGTTCACCGTCAGCGGCCACCGGGTCCACAAGACCGTGCACCACTTCCTGCTCGAGGCCACCGGCGGCCTGCTGACCATCGAGAATGATCCGGACCATGAGGCCGTAGACGTGGCATGGGTTCCGCTGGCGGAGCTGGGCCGAAAGCTGTCCTTCCCCAACGAGCGGCGGATCGTGGACCTGGCCCGGGAAGTCCTGCCCGGGCACCTTTGAGCCCGCACGCCGGGTCCGGCGATCCGCCCGGTTTCAGGTGAGAACATAGAGGACGATGTCCGAGACCCAGACCCCCTCCCCCAGTGCGACCGTGCAGCACAGCACAGCCAAGTCCAGTGCCATCATGGCGGCCGGGACCATGGTGTCCCGCGTCCTGGGCTTCGTCCGCACCGCCCTGCTGGCGGTCGCGATCGGCGCCAACACGACGATGGGCGACATCTTCGAGAAGGCCAACACCATCCCGAACATCATCTACCTGCTGCTGGCGGGCGGGGTGTTCAACGTGGTGCTGGTGCCGCAGATCATCAAGGCCAGCCAGAAGAGCGACGGCGGCGCGGACTTCGTCAGCCGCCTGCTGAGCCTGACGCTGCTAGTACTGGCCGGGATCGCGCTGCTGGCGACGCTGCTGGCCGCGCCGATCATCACCGCCCTGACCCGGGGCTGGACCCCGGTGATGCTGGAACTGGGCACCGTCTTCGCCATCTGGTGCCTGCCGCAGATCTTCTTCTACGGGCTGTACGCCGTCGTAGGCCAGGTGCTCAACGCCCACGGCCGGTTCGGCTGGTACATGTGGGCCCCTGCCCTGAACAACGTCGTCGCCATCGGAACGCTGGGGTTGTACATATCCCTCTACGGCCGCTACCTGCCCGCGAAGGACAACCCGGAGCTTTGGACCAGTTCCCAGACGATGGTGCTGGCCGGCGGCACCACGCTGGGCATCGTGCTGCAGGCACTCATCCTGTTGTGGCCACTGGGACGGCTGGGGCTGGGCCTGAAGCTCAAGCTCGGCTGGCGCGGCATGGGCTTCGCAGCCACCGGAAAGGTCGCGCTGTGGAGCCTGGCCACCATGGTCATCGCGAACACCGCGTACCTCTTTTACGGGTCGATCGCCTCGGGCGCCACGGCCGCGCGCGCCGAGCTGGCCGGGCCCGGCGCCTCGGTCCCCGGCGAGTACGCCCTGAATACCGCCCAGCTGATCGCCATGCTGCCGCATTCGGTCTTCGTCCTCTCGGTGGCCACGGTGCTGTTCAACCAGTTGTCCCGCCAGCAATCCATCGGTGCGGTGGACGACGTCCGGCACACCGTGAACTCGGGGCTGCGCACCATCGGTGTCGCCACCGTCTTCGGGTCGGCCGCTGTGGTCGTGCTGGCCGGGCCGCTGGCCCGGCTGTTTGCCGGATCGGGCCCGACGGCGGCGGCCTCCGCTGCGTCGATGGGTCAAGTCCTCGCCATCCTGGCGGCAGGCATGCCCTTCATGAGCATCTATTTCTTCCTGGGCCGCGTGTTCTACGCGGAGGAAGACGCCAGGACGCCGTTGATCATGCAGGCGATCTGCTCCGGCGCTTCGGTGGTGCTGGCCGTGCTGATCGCCTGGTTGATTGATCCCACCTGGGTGGTCTACGCGCTGGCGCTGCTGTTCACGGTGTTCCACGTGGTCTCGGCGGTACTTGCCCACTACTTTGCCCGCCGCAGGCTGGGCGACTACGGCGCGGGCCGCGTGGTGGATACCTACATCCGCCTCGGGTATGCCGGACTGGGCTCGGGTTTAGTGGGTGCAGGGGTCCTGTGGCTGTTCGGCGGTTACGCTACCGGCGGATTCGCGTGGCAGTCCATCGTCACCGCCATGGTGACCATCGCCGTCGTCGGACTGGTCATGGCAGCGGTTTACCTGCTGCTCCTGCGCGCGCTTCGGGTCGACGAGCTGCAGGAGTTCCTGCGGCCGATACTTAAACGGTTGCCCGGACGCGCCTGACAGAAGCGGGTATCGACTCCGGCACCGGATAGCATGGAAACCAAATTATCTAGTCACGGGCACCCGCCCAGGACATTCGCCGGGAGGAACTAGTGCCGCAGCCAGTTGATGTGGGCATGCTGCTTGGTGGCCGTTACAAGGTCACTGCCCAAGTGCTTGCGTCCGCAGAAAACGATTTGGTCCTCGACGGCGTGGACCAGGTGCTCAACCGGCCCGTCAGCATCCTGGTGGCAGCACCGGAGAATGCCAGCCAGGTCGCCATGAGCGCCCGCGAAATCGCCACCGGTGAGCGGATGGGCAACGTCCAGGTGCTGGACCTCGGCAATGCCGACGGGTTCACCTATCTGGTGACCAACGAGGCCCAGGCGGCCGACCTGCTGGACTTGGTGATCCAGCAGGACGGACCGTATGTGGAGCCCTTCTTCACCGACACACTCGGTTCCGAAATCTTCGGCCAGGCTCGCTCCACCGAGCCGGAGCCGTATGAGGACGAATATGAGGACTACGACGACGAGCCTCGGCAAAGCCTGCGCGAGAGGCTGAACAAACTCGACCTGCCCAAGTTGGGCAGGAACGGGACCGAAGGGACGTCCAAGGCCCGGTTCGGCGCCCGTCCCGCGGCCGCTGCCCCCGGCGCCGGGTCCGCTGCCGGAGCTGCGGCCGCAGCAGCAGCTGCCGGCGCCAGCGTGCCGCCGCCTCCCTCGGCGCCCCCGGCCCCACGGGTCGCGAGCCCCTCCACAGCGCCGGTGTCGCGGCAGGCTCCGGCGGCTAGCCGGCCGGCTGCCGCCCAGGCTCCGGCAGACAAGCCCAAGGTCAGCTTGTGGCCCGGGGACGACAACGAGACCGGTGTGCGGTCAGCCGGCATGTTCCCGTCCGCTGCCCGCACCAGCAGCGAACCTGCGGCGGACGACTACGAGTACGACGAATACGACGACGAGGAACGCAACAGCCCGCGGTCGTCCCGGTTGTTGGTGGGCGGATTGCTCGCTGTCCTGTTGGTGATCGCGATCGTGGTGGCGGTGAGCCAGCTGAATCTGTTCCGCGGCGGCCCGGTCGCCGGCGGCTCGCAGGCCGGAAACGAAACCGCGGCCGCGTCCGGCCCGGCAGAGACCGGCGCGGCAGAAGAAACGGCGGCTCCGGCCGACGAAATCGTCGAGCCGGTCATCGCAGGACTCACGCGCCAAGTACCGGACCTGCCGGAACTCGACGTAGAGAACGACGGCAAGCTGCCCGAAGCCATCGACGGCAACCCCGCCACTTACTGGGCAAGTTACCAGTACGCGTCAGACCAGTTCGGCGGTTACGCCGGAAACATGGCGCTGGTTGTCGAGTTGGAAGAGTCCTCAAACATCAGTTCGGTGGTGTTGACGCAACTGAGCGGCACCGGAGGAAACTTCTCCGTGCTCCTGAACGATGAACCGACGTTGGACGGGGCCGACCAGGTCGCGCAGGGAAGCTTCACGGCACAAAAGACCACGATTCCGGTCCCTGAACAGGATGGCACTGCCCCCAAGGCGCAGTACGTCCTGATCAACTTCACGCAGTTGCCGAGGCTGTCCAACCCCATGGGCGGCATGCCGTTCGGCATCCGCATGGCCGAGATCGAAGTCTCCTAGCCCGTCGGGGAGGCGCCTGCGCCGCTGGCGTGCGGAATAAGCCGGGGGCACGCACCGTTGACACAAGTGCCGGGCTAACCGCCCCCTCGGGTGGCCGGCCCTTAGGTTTACATCAACATCAGAGGAAGAGGTTCGCAGGCAGTGAGCACAGATACCACACCGTCCGTCCGCGACGTCATCATTGTTGGGTCCGGTCCGGCCGGCTACACGGCAGCTGTTTACACCGCACGTGCCAACCTCAAGCCACTGCTCATCGCCAGCTCCGTGGAGGCAGGCGGCGAGCTGATGAACACCACCGACGTGGAAAACTATCCCGGGTTCCCCGGCGGCATCCTCGGCCCGGAGCTGATGGAGAACTTCCAAAAGCAGGCCGAGCGCTTCGGTACCGAGATCCTGTTTGAAGACGTCACAAGCCTTGAACTGGAAGGTCCGGTCAAGAAGGTGACCATCGGTACAGGCGAAACCTTCCTGGCACGCTCGGTGATTATCTCCACGGGTTCCGCCTACCGGGAGCTTGGTCTACCGGACGAAAAGCGCCTCGCCGGCCACGGTGTCAGCTGGTGCGCAACCTGCGACGGTTTCTTTTTCAAGGGCCAGAACATCGCGGTGATCGGCGGTGGCGACTCGGCCATGGAAGAAGCACTCTTCCTGACCAAATTCGCGGAGTCTGTCACGGTGGTCCACCGGCGGGACACCCTGCGCGCCTCTAAGATCATGCAGGACCGTGCCTTGGCACACGAAAAGATCAAGTTCGTGTGGAACTCGGAGGTCGTGGGCCTTGAAGGCGACACCAAGGTCACCGCCCTGAAGCTCAAGAACACCGTCGACGGCTCCGAGTCCGTGCTGCCTGTAACCGGCGTCTTCGTCGCCATCGGCAACGATCCCCGGGTTTCCCTGGTGAAGGATCAGCTGGAATTGACCCCGGAGGGTACGATCGCCGTCGAGGGCCGGTCGTCCCGGACCTCCCTGGCGGGCGTCTTCGCTGCCGGCGACGTTATTGACCCCACCTACCGCCAGGCCATCACCGCCTCGGGCAGCGGCTGCGCCGCGGCCATCGATGTGGAACACTATCTGGCCGAGCGCGCAGACACCTTGGCCGGCGTCGCCGAACCCGCAACAGTCTGATTTGGTTGGAAAAGGAGAAACAGCATGAGCAACGCAAAAGATGTCACTGACGCTACTTTCGACGCGGACGTCCTGAAGTCCGCCAAGCCCGTGATCGTCGATTTCTGGGCAGAGTGGTGCGGCCCGTGCCGCATGCTCTCCCCGATCCTCGATGACATTGCTGCTGAGCATTCCGACAAGGTAGAGGTCGTCAAGCTCAACGTGGATGACAACCCCGCGACGGCAGCGCAGTATGGCATCACGTCCATCCCTGCTGTCTATGTCTTCAAGGACGGCGCGGTGGCCGCGACCTCCATCGGGGCCAAGCCGAAGCAGGTCATCGAGCAGGAATTCGCCGAGTTCCTTAACTAGCCAGATGGAAAACGACGCTGCGGACCAGAGCCTGCGCCGTTCAGACATAAGTCGACGCGTAGTAGCCCTTCGTGAAGGGCTACTACGCGCCGGCGTTTCCATGGCCTATCTGGCTCCGGATCAAGTAAACAACCCGACGGTCTTCGACGACCACGTTGATGCGGCCGTACGCACCTTCCAGCAACACCGGGGGCTGATGGTCGACGGTGTGGTCGGTCAGGAAACCGAGCGAGCCCTGGCGGAGGCTCAGTTCAAACTCGGGGATCGTCCGCTGACCTTCACGTTGGAGGCATCGCCTCTTCGGGGCGATGATGTCACCGAGTTGCAGCGGCAGTTGTCTTTCCTCGGCTTCTACTACGGTCACATTGATGGCGAGTACGGGGAACGGACCTACCACGCCGTCCGCGAACTGCAACTAAATCTGGGGCTTGAACCTTCCGGCGTTGCCGACCAACAACTGGCTGCCTCGATGGACCGAATCAACCGGACGATCAGTCCAAGCCAAGCGTTTTCACTCCGCGATTACGAACGACTCAACCAGGCCTCTGCGGCGTTGCGCGGCCGGACTATCGCGATCGCTCCCGGCTCTGGCGTAGAGCACTGGGCCGACATCCCCGACGTTGCCTCTGGCCGCCGCCTGACCGAAAAACTCGTGGCCGGCGACGTCGCCGGCCGAGTGAAGAAGATCCTGACCGAACTCGGCGCCAGTGTTGAAATTGTTGAAAAACAAACGCACGACGGCGGCGCAGACCGCACAGACCTCATCAAGAGGGCTTCTCCGAGCTTGAGCATCGCCCTTCACTGCGACTGGTTGCCGCAAGAGGCAGCCAACGGCGTCAGTGCGTTCTTTTGGGGCCGTCCCGAATCAGGTGAAGTCCGGTCTCCCATTGGACACCGTGCCGGCGAACTGATCCTGAAGGAGATCGTGGCCCGCACTGGGTCGACGAACCTGGGCATTCACGGTCGAAGCTGGGATATCCTGCGGCTCCCCAGTACCCCGTCTGTTCAGCTGGATCTTGGTTATTTAAGCAGCCCTTTCGACTCCCCTCGCCTCGCTGACCCCATCTATCGGCAAGTCTTGGCCGACTCCATCGTTATTGCTATTCAGAGGCTCTATCTGTTGGAAGAGGACGATGAGCCGACGGGCACCCTGGCGCTCGACGACGTCCTTCGGTTTAACCCGGGCACCTGACACCGGCTCACGTCTCCTCTGTTTCACGTGAAACTAGGGGTAGGTTCCTTTGTGGAGCACGGGGCGGGCGCGGGTCCGAGCCAGCGGCGTTTCACGTGAAACAACAACATTGCTACTAGCCACTGCTGACCCTCGTGCCCACGGGCCGCCGCCTGAGTGCCCAAGATGTTTGGCGCGCTTTCTGGCCGGCCTGGGTACATCCACTCGAGGCCGCCTAATTCGGAGTAATTTGCCCCTCGGAGTAGCTGCGACTGGCCGGGTATGGAGCCGAATGCTTACCCCATGTACGCGGGCTTCCACTTAGCCAGGCACTGCGTTATCTTCGATGAGCGCAGTGCCGGCGCCGGATCCGAGCACCTCGGGTGGCTCGGCCTCTCCCCCGCCCTGAGCTGGCCTAATGGATACTGACGCACGCGGTCATGCCGCCGCTAAGCCTCACTTCGCCTGCGAAGGGCGCTGCCCTTCACCGGTCCGGTTACGCGTCTACAGGCGAAAACCAGTACCGCATACGGATGCGTGACATTGTTCCGCATGAAACCGTCATTAAGTGCGCCGGTGGGGGTATGCCCAAAGCCGCACCATTTCAATCACGCACATGGTGGCGCCGGTCGGTCCAAACGGCGACGGATGGTAGCAAGTTTCACGTGAAACGCCTGGCCCAGTCATGTGTGCGATTGCGAGACCCCTCCCCGAAGAGCCGCGGAGCAGCGGCGCCCGCCTATGGAAAAGTTCCGCGGGAGAACCGTGCGCGCCCGGCTTTCCTCAACCACCTATGTACGGTCCGACGTAATCTCGAAGGCCATTGTGCCCCACCAGGCCCTGTTTGTTTGGGCCCCGACGAGGACCCCTTCGCCCGCCACCGGCCGCGCCGCCGTGAAAGGCTTCCGGCCGCTGCACAATCCCTCCTCCGGTGCGACATGTGCATGACCTGTGCGGTGCGGGCTGATAGGACGGACCCGAATCGTGATCGACCTGCCGCTGGCGCGCGGTCCGGCTAAACCCTACGCAAGTCCCTTGTTTCACTTGAAACTATCCACCAAACAGCCCCGGGGGTGCCGTCTCAGCTGCCTTGATACAGATACATGTCTGCCAAGTGGTAGTTTCACGGGAAACATCCCCCTTTCATACGGACAGCACGACGGATGTCTTGTACCTGATCGTGTGGCCGCAGCAGCGGAAACTCAAGACTCCTATGTGCTGGGCGGCAGGTACCCGCGCTCCGGGCTATGTGCAGGAGGTGATAGAAGGTGCGCGCTCCCCTTCGCGGCGTGACAGCATGTGCTGGGCACAAATTGCATGGCCGAAGTAGTAGAACCGGGTCGCACAACTCACCCAACTGCTGCGCAGGGTCAATGTTTCACGTGAACTTGGGGATCCGGGTCTCGAGACTGCTCGGTGATCTCCTCGAAGCCCAAGGCAAATGACGCGGACAGCCGAACCAATAGACCAGGGACCCTCCCCTGTCCCCCAGTTCGTTGGAAGGTCCGAACCCTCGACGGCTCCTTCTGGGCGATATTGGTGCCCCGATCCAGGCTTCCGCCGATGAAATCCCGGGCCTTGGCTACTGCAAGCGCACCTCCTGTGGCCGCCCCTCCGGCGCGTCGCGGAGAGCTACCGGTTCCGTTGGGCGACAGCATCGACACTCGCGGCGGCGGTAGATATGGAGGATTGTAACCCGTTGCAGAACGGTTCAGCTCGCAGGGGGCGGCGTCGCGCGGTCCCGCGAGCAGGTAAGCAGGTCTCACCTGCCCACGCCCGCTGGCGACCAAAGCCGTACGCCGGCCGCGTCTGGAAGTTTCACGTGAAACACACCGAAACAAACCGTCGGCTTGCACATAGTCGTCTGGAAAGCATGAGCGAATAATGCGGCGCGTTGTCTCACGGACGCAGGTGCAAGCGTTCCCGGTGCCAAGCCTTGGTGCTCTTGGGACAGTCATCCCCGCTGCTCCCCGGACGAACGGCTCGGTAGGTAAACTTCCGGCATGCTGGTTGGACTGAACGCTAGACAAAGAGGCGATCACCCACCCGCGCGTTTGCTATGCCTCGAGAGCGCAGACGATCCTCGCCACATTAGTGCGGGCGGTTTCACGTGAAACACGCCGAACCGTGTTCGCTGACTGAGGCCGCGCGGACACGTGTGCTGAAAAAGCCCGTAAGGGGTATCTCGCCGGATCTCGTCCGAAGAGGTGTTTGATCCGGTCGAATGGCTGCCCCAAGTAGAACGTTAAGTCCTGGCGATAGGCGGACGGAAAAGAGTCCGGCCCCTGGTTCCTAACCACGTTCCACGCGGTCGCCGTGCCCGGCCCCGCGTCCTCCGGCGCCCATGCCACCAGCTGGCTACGCCCCAGAAGTTTCACGTGAAACAACGCAGTCCCTCTGCGCTGGCAAGTAGGACACGATTAGCGCTTGCACTAAGTCACTTGACGCGTATCCATCTCTATGAAGGAAGTCTCACCGACGGCCGGTGCTAGCGGTTCCATTTGCTGCGCGTTTGGACCCTACGGGGCGGTGCAGTGCCGCTGCTCCCCCGGCGACCGCCTCAGCACGTGAACTAGCGCGCACCGGGTGGGCTGGACGCTGGCGACGGCAGCGATCTCTCATCCGCTTGCTAAGCCTTGAGAGTGCAGAGGATCCTCGCAAGGTTGGGCCGGGCTGTTTCACGTGAAACACGTTCTCTACGTTCTCTGACTGCACCCGAGCTCAGTCATGTGCTGAAACCAAAGCTACAAAAGGGGTACATCGCTGGATCTCGTCCGAAGAAGTGTTTGACGCGGTCGAACGGCTTACCCAGTAGAGAGTCAAGGCCCTGGCGATAATCGGACGGACAGTGTAGCCCCCCCGGTTCCCTAGCCACGATCCACGCGTTCGGCGTGCGCAGGCCCGCGAGCCTGTGCACAAGCCACCAGCGAACCAAGACCGAAGGCCGGCCACGCCGCAGGAGTTTCACGTGAAACACACTATCCATCTGCCCTTTGCCCCCCCGGCCAGTAGGCCACGATTAGCGCCGGCACGAAGTCACTCGGCGCCCATCGATCTCATTGCGAATGGTCTATCACAGACGGCCGGTGCTAGCGGTTCCACTGCCTTAGCTGTGAGGCTCAACGGGCAGTGCAGTGCCGCTGCTCCCCCGGAGAACGGCTCGTGAACTAGCGACGCGCGTCAGGTGGACTGGCCCCTGCGCACAATACCGATCTTCCGTCCACCTGCTAAGCCTCGAGTCTGCAAGCGATCCTCGCCAAGTGGGTCCGAGCGGTTTCACGTGAAACACGTTCTCTAGGTTCTCTACGTTCTATGCTTGGACCCGAGCTCAGTCAGCTGAAACCAAAGCCACATAAGGGGTACATCGTCGGATCTCGTCCGAAACGGTGTTTGATGAGGTCGGACTTCTTATCCAGTAGAGAGTCAAGGCCCTGGCGATAGTCGGACGGACAGGGTCGCCCCTGTTCCCTAGCCACGTTCCAAACGGTCAGCGTGCGCGAGCCCGCGGACGATACCGACTCTCTTCTGAAAGGGGGCTAGCCGCCGTGGGTTTGGGAGGGGACCCTCAGCCTCGTCCAAATCCAACGCTCCCTACAATTCCTATGCCTTGCGGTCGCTAAGAGCGATGGAAATGGGCCCCGTCCCTGTGGAACGGAGCCCATTGTTTCACGTGGAACGAAGGCTATGACGTCGTGGGGTTCAGGACGTCCATGATGCGGTTCAGGTCGTCGACGCTGGCGAACTCGATGCTGACACGTCCCTTCTTGGCGCCCAGGGTGATCTTTACGCTGGTATCCAAGCGGTCGGACAGGGAGGTAGCAAGGTAGTCGAGCCGCTCGTGCCGAGCTCCTTCGCGCGGCTTGCTTTCCCGTTTGGGTCGGCGTACGCCGTCACTCAGGGAAACAATTTCCTCGGTTGCGCGAACGGAAAGGCCCTCGGCGACAATGCGCTGAGCCAGCTTTTCCATTTCTCCGGGATCGACGAGTCCCAGGAGGGCACGGGCATGGCCAGCGCTCAATACGCCGGCGGCAACTCGCCGCTGGACGAGCGGCGGAAGCTTCATCAACCGCAAAGTGTTGGAGACCTGCGGTCTCGAGCGACCGATGCGGTCCGCTAGTTCATCATGAGTACAACCGAAGTCATCAAGCAGCTGCTGATAGGCCGCGGCCTCTTCGAGCGGATTCAGCTGGCTCCGATGGAGGTTCTCGAGCAGCGCGTCCCGCAACAGGTCATCATCTGAGGTGGACCTGATGATCGCTGGAATCGTTTCCAGGCCCGCGGCTTTGGTGGCGCGCCAGCGGCGTTCACCCATGACCAACTCGTACCGTGCGCCACCATCGTCGGAGGGACGCACAACGATCGGCTGAAGGACGCCGATCTCGCGTATGGAGTGCACCAGCTCCGCCATGTCTTCCTCGTCGAAGACGGTGCGAGGCTGTTTACGGTTCGGCTGAATGGCGGAAACAAGGACTTCGGCGAAGGTAGCACCCGGAACCTCGACCAAGTCAACTGCTCCGGCCGTTTCACGTGAAACGGGCACGTCGTCCGAGGCTGAGTTGGACTCGAGTGCTTGGTTACCCTCCGACGCTGCTGCATTGCTTGCCTTTGCGGACGCGTCGGGGTGACCGGCAGCGCCGTTGCCGCCCGTCCGCGAAGACGCGCCTTCCGAATCTCCCTTTACCGTTTTCTTCGCAGCAGGCTTCTTGGCGGTGGTTGTCCCCACCTTGCGAGGAGCCCGCAGCACTTCGGCTACCTGTGCGGCGCTCGATCCTGTCACCGTCTCGGAGTCGGTCGTCGTGAGGACTGCGGTGTTCCCCTCTTCCCTCCTGCTGGAAGCGGGAAAGAAAACGTCTACGGGTCGCTGGGTCCGGCGTTTCGCGGAAGCTCCCTGCCCCTCCGTCGGCTCGGTCTCCTCACTTGCCGGAGCGCTGGGAATCAACGCGCCCAGGCCTCTGCCCAAGCCGCGACGTTTCTCACTCATCTGGACCCTCTTCCGTCATGCGCCGAGCTGGCATGCACCAGCTCGCTTAAGGCGTAATTCTACCGTTGCAGTGCGGCTTCACAGTTACTTGCCGCGCTCGGCGATTTCGGCTGCTGCCTCTTGATATGACAGGGCCCCGCTGGACGACGGATCATAAGTGATCACCGTCTGCTGGTAACTCGGAGCCTCCGAGATGCGAACCGATCGCGGAACGACTGCACCCAAAACTTCGTTCGGGAAATGCTCGCGCACCTCGGCTGCAACCTGGGCTGCAAGGTTTGTGCGTCCGTCGTACATGGTCAGCAAGATGGTCGAAACTACCAATCCAGCGTTGAGGTGCTTCTGGATCATCTCAATGTTCTTGAGGAGCTGGCTCAGCCCTTCCAAGGCGTAGTACTCGCATTGGATGGGAATCAGTACCTCTTGGGCTGCAACGAAAGCATTAACGGTCAGCAGCCCCAGGCTGGGCGGGCAATCGATAAACACATAATCCAGCCTGGGCAGTCCGGCCGCCTCCCGTTCCTGCGCGTATACCTCGATGGCCCGGCGCAGGCGTTGTTCACGGGCCACCAACGAGACCAGCTCGATCTCTGCCCCGGCCAAGTGAATCGTGGCCGGTGCGACGATCAGGTGGGCGATGTCGGGGCATTGCGCAATCACATCCCCCAGCGGCATATCGTTGATCAGCACGTCGTAAATACTGTCGACTTCAGCGTGATGCTCGACCCCGAGGGCCGTCGAAGCGTTGCCCTGCGGGTCGATATCGATGACCAGTACGTTCAGACCGGCCGTAGCCAGGGCCGCTGCGATGTTGACCGTCGTCGTGGTCTTGCCGACCCCACCCTTTTGATTGCTGACAGTCAAAACCCGGGTATGAGCGGGCCGGGGAAGCTCCTTGGCCTTCAGCCTCTCGCGCCTGCGGTTTTCGCTCGCCAGTTCCTGCGCGAGAGGTGTGCTTTCGTCGATCGAATCCATAACGTTTGGAACCGTAGCCTCTATCTTCATGTTGGAGTTGGCTATTTCAGCCTCGTTCCCAGGGGAGGTTTCACGTGAAACAGGACCACTATGGGGGTCAAGCGCAACCGCGTTCGGTTGTTTGGCTACTTCTTGAGGCGACGATTCTTCGGCTTCGGTCCCCATGAAACCCGACACCGTGTTGTTGATCGCCACTTGGATTCCGCCCGCTTTCTCTGTCCGCCACCGGCCACTCTTAGCCTATCGTTGCGCGGTCGGATTCACGGGCGTTCCGTGGGTGTGTGGAGCAATAGGTCACGCAGCAACCCGGATGCGCACCACCGTCGTCGGCTCTTCCAAGAGACCGTCTCCTACGGTCAGGACCTCTGTTTCACGGCCGCCGAGCTTCCTGATGACCTTTTCAGCCTTCTGGACTTCGTCAGCCGCACTGCGGCCCTTGATGGCCAGCATCTCGCCGGTGCCGTGCAGCAGTGGAATGGAGAGGCGGGCGAGCTTGTCGAGAGCCGACACTGCTCGAGAAGTCACGACATCCGCTGTGACTTCATCCCCCGCAAGTTCGGCTCGCGTCCGCAGCACTGCGACATTGTCGAGTGCGAGATCCTCAATGACTTCATTGAGCCAGGCGACCCTGCGCTCCAGCGGTTCGATCAGCGTCAGCCGCAGGTCAGGCCGCGCCAAGGCGAAGGTCAGTCCCGGCAGGCCGGCCCCGCTTCCTACATCCGCAACCGCGGCGTCGCGCCCGATCAAGTTTGCGACGACGGCACAGTTGAGGACGTGCCGGTTCCACAACCTCGGGACCTCCCGGGGGCCCAGCAAACCTCGTTCGATGCCGGAAGTGGCCAAATGCGCAACGTACCGCTCCGCCAGGCCCAGGCGTTCACCAAAAACGGCGTGAGCCGCTCTGGACTCCGCCACACTCATTTCAACTACGGACATACCTCTGCCTATCAGACCGATCCGCCGGACAAGGTCAGGACTCCACCGACACCACGATGTGGCGGTTGGACCCCTCGCCCTCGGATTCGCTGATCAGCCCGAGTTCAGCAACGGCGTCATGGACGATCTTGCGTTCGTACGCACTCATCGGCTCGAGCGTCACGTCGCGGCCTGTCTCCTTGGCTTCGGCGACGGCGTCTTCGGCGATCTTAAGCAGTTCTTCGCTACGGCCTTCGCGGTAGCCGGTGATGTCCAGAACCAGGCGGGAGCGGTTGCCGGTGGTGGTTAGAACCGACAACCGGGCCAGCTCCTGCAGTGCTTCGAGGACCTCGCCGTCAGGGCCCACCAGCGCCTTGAGCGCGTTGTTGTCTTCCTCTTCGGAGACGATCGAGATATAGGTGCGGCCGTTACGGACCTCAATGTCGATGTCCCCGTCGATGTCCGCGATGTCGAGGAGTTCTTCGAGGTAGTCCGCAGCTACATCTCCTTCTTCCTCCAAGCGCTTGGCGGAATTCGAGACAGCGTCCTCCTGCTGTTCATCCGCCGCAGCAGCCTCGTCGGAAAGTTCTTCGGTCACTTCGGATACGCTTTCGCTGCTCATTTTTTCTTCCTGTTCTTCCGCTGTGGCTGCTGGCGCTGGCCTTTCACCTCTGCTGGGGAGTCGGCCGCGGGCGCCTCGGTCTTCCGCTCGCCCAGAAGCGGTACCATCGGCAGGCCCTTCTTCGCACGGCGTTCGGCCAGTTCGCGGGCAGCCTGCGAACCCGGGGTGGGCATGCGCCGGATCACGAAGAACTGCTGCGCCATGGTCCACACGTTGGTGGTTGTCCAGTAGATCAGCACGCCGATGGGGAAGTTGATGCCGCCGATGCCGAAGACGAGAGGCAGGATGTAGAGCATCATCTGCTGCTGCTTCATGAACGGGGACTGCATTGCTTCGGCGGACATGTTCTTGGCCATGATCTGCTTCTGCGTGATGAACTGCGACGCAGTCATCGCCAGAATCATGATGATCGACAGGATGACCACGGAGACTTGCTGGGCGCCCCCTCCGCCGTGCAGGAGGGACGCGGAAAGCGGCGCACCGAAAATGGACGAATCGTCGAACTGACGGATGAGGTCAGGCGATAGAGCGCCAATCCCCTCGCCGTTCGCACTGGCGCGCGAAGCGTTGTTCAGCACGCTGAACAACGCAAAGAAGAACGGCATCTGCACCAGCATCGGCAGGCAGGCCGAGAACGGGTTGGTGCCGTGCTTCTTGTACAGCGCCATTTGCTCCTGCGTCATGGCCTGACGGGAAAGCTGGTCGGTCTTTCCCTTGTACTTCTGCTGCAGCTTTCGGAGATCAGGCTGCAGTGCCTGCATCCCGCGCTGGGCCTTGATCTGCTTGACGAAGACCGGAATGAGGGCTGCGCGGATCACCAGCACCAACCCGATGATCGAGAACGTCCACGTCCAGCCGTTGGCCGGATCCATCCCAAGCCAGGAGAAGCCGGCGTGGAATGCCCACAGGATCCCGGAGACGACCCACGTGAACGGGGTCAGGATGGTGTTTAAGAAGTCCATTACTGATTTGCTCCTCGGGCCGCGCCGCGGCCTTCATCGTCGGCCGGAATGAATGGGTGGTTAAGCTCCACGATCCGGGGGATTCTGGAAGGGTTCTCCTGCAGCCAATGGTCGAAGGATGCAGACGCCGGAACATGATCTACTCCGCCTGGGTTCCATGGATGGCACCGGAGCAGGCGGCGGACGGCCAGCCAACTGCCCTTGGCGGCGCCATGGACCGTCACTGCTTCCAATGCGTACGCAGAACAGGACGGGAAAAAGCGGCAGACCTGGCCGTACAGGGGCGAAACGAGTTTGCGGTACACCCGCAGCAGACCGATCAACGCATACTGCGGAGGACTCATGGTCCTCCTGGGCACGGCGGAATGAGCGGGAACAGGTACGTCATGGGCGCAGGCACTCATTCGGCTCTTCCCTTCTCTCCGTGCGCAGCTTCTGCTGTGGCGGTGCGCGTTAAGGTCAACTTGCCGAGGGCGGCCTTGAGAGCCTTCCGGTAATCCAGTTCCAAAGCCGTGAAGTCTGCGTTGGCAGCTGCCGGAAGGGCCCGCACAACCACGGTGATCCCTCGGGAATACTCATTCTCCCTTAACCCGGCTGCTGCCAGTTCCCGCAGTCTCCTTTTAACGCGGTTGCGGATGACGGCGTTCCCCACGGCCTTCGAGACGATGAAGCCAAAAGATGCCGGTCGGGCCGGGTCTGCTGCCGCCGCATATAACACTAAGTTCCGGCGCCCTGAGCGGGCGCCGGAACGTACAGTTGTTGAGAAGTCCGCCGATGCGCGCATCCGGTGCTGGCTGGGAAGCATGCGCTACCCAGCCGGCCGAAGAACACCGCTGCGGGAACTGAACCTCACAGCCGGGTCGACAAACTGGCTATTTAGGCCGACAGTTCGGTGCGGCCCTTGCTGCGGCGGGCGGCCAGAATGGCGCGGCCGGCGCGAGTGCGCATGCGAAGGCGGAAGCCGTGCTTCTTGGCACGACGGCGGTTATTCGGCTGAAAAGTCCGCTTGCTCACGGTGGTTACTCCAAGACGATCGACAGATGCGGTTGGACCCATTGCAACAAGGGGGAAGAACAGGTCGGCGCTCTATATGGGGTCTATTCCGTTGCCAGGGCGTCGGACGCACAAGGACAACAAAGTAGACATGAAGGACTAGTCAACGTTAGGCGATGGCGGTGAGTACCGTCAAACCGGCGGTCTCGGCGCCCGGGCGTTTCCGTGGATAACGCCTGTGGACAACTCTACGCCAAGGCCGCTTTGAGCGGTCTTGGCGCCTCCCTAAAGTGGCGTCCACAGGGGCCTGCATCGCAACTGTCGCCCAGCAGATTCATGCTCTACTCTTGGCAGGAGCCCCTTATCCACTGTCTGTGAATAAGTCTGTGGATTTCGGGCGGGCTGTCGGCAAATGCCGAAGCATGCCGAGCATTTCTGAGGGGTACTACGTGGACACGGACCAGATAAACGACGTCGGAAGTTCCTGGCGCAAAGTGGTCCGGACGCTGGAACAAGACGACCGCGTCTCTCCCCGGCAGCGCGGCTTCATTGTCTTGGCGCAGGCCAAAGGCCTGATCGGCACAACGCTGCTGGTGGCGGTCCCCAACGAACTGACACGCGAAGTCTTCCAGTCGCAACAGCTCAAAGACCCGCTCCACGATGCACTGTTCGAAGTATTCAAGGACGACATCCTCTGCGCTTTCAGCGTCGACACGGATATGGCTCCGCAGGCGGAACCGGAACCCGAACAAGAGCCCCGTCCGGCCCCCACGGTGGTGCGGAGCGAGTCACTGCCCCAGCCGGCGGCGCAGGCCGCGTCCCCGGAACTGGGCAGGCTCAACCCGAAGTACATTTTCGACACCTTCGTCATCGGTTCATCCAACCGCTTTGCCCACGCCGCGGCCGTCGCGGTGGCCGAAGCACCGGCCAAGGCGTACAACCCCCTCTTCATATACGGCGACTCGGGCCTCGGGAAAACCCACCTGCTGCACGCCATCGGGCACTACGCGCGCCATCTCTACAACAGCATCCGCGTCAGGTACGTGAACTCGGAAGAGTTCACCAATGACTTCATCAACTCCATCCGCGACGATGAGGGCGCCAGCTTCAAGCAGCTCTACCGCAACGTCGACATCCTGCTGATCGACGACATCCAGTTCCTGGCCAACAAGGATGCGACGCAGGAAGAGTTTTTCCATACGTTCAACGCCCTCCACAACCACAGCAAGCAAGTAGTCATTACTTCCGACCTGCCGCCGAAACAGCTCTCCGGTTTCGAGGAGCGCATGCGGTCCCGGTTTGAGTGGGGGCTGCTGACGGACATCCAGCCGCCGGAGCTGGAGACCCGCATCGCGATTCTGCGCAAGAAGGCCATCAGCGAGGGGCTGTCCGTCCCCGACGAGGTCCTCGAGTACATCGCCTCGAAGATCTCCACCAACATCCGCGAGCTCGAGGGCGCCCTGATCCGCGTCACCGCGTTCGCCAGCCTGAACCAACAGGCAGTCGATATGGGTCTGGCCGAGATAGTCCTCAAAGACCTGATCACCGACGAAGGGGCGCAGGAGATCACATCGGCCACGATCCTTGGCCAGACCGCGGCGTATTTCAAGCTCAGCATGGAGGAGCTGACCAGCAAGTCCCGGACCCGGACGCTGGTGACGGCCCGCCAGATCGCCATGTACTTGTGCCGGGAATTGACCGACATGTCCCTGCCGAAGATCGGCCAGGAACTCGGCGGCCGCGACCACACCACCGTCATCCACGCCGACCGGAAGATCCGCGAGTTAATGGCTGAGCGTCGGGCGATTTACAACCAGGTCACGGAGCTGACCAACCGCATCAAGCAGCAACAGCGCGAAAGCTAGCTCCCTTGGCGGCCGGCAACGGCCCCTGCCGGGAACTACACCGGTGAAATTAACAGGTGTGGATAAGGCTGTGGATTCTTAAGTGGAGAACCCGGGTCCTTAAGAGGAAAACCACCATGCCGCCTGTGGACGCCCGAAATCCCAAGGATTTTCGTCCACAGGCACTCGATGCCGGTTACGAACGCCCTGCACATCTTGTGAACAGCCAACTTCCGCCAAGGGGAAGGGCCAACCGGGGTTTTCCACAGTATCCACAGCAGTTATTAACACTACGAATCCCATTTCTTGAAGTTCTTCCAAATAACATTTGACCCTGTCCCGGTTCCCACACATCGTGCCGAATCGGCTCATCCGGACGTCGTCGCACTCTCGGTGCGCAATGACGGTTGCTGCGGCTAAGCTTGCACAGAGAATCGTTGCCATCTGCTTCAACCTGGTGCTCGCAGTCCCACGCACTGCACCCGGCCAGACGCAGGCGGTCTTCCCCGGCATGTTCGTTGTGAAAGGTGGCTTACTTCAGTGAAGTTCAGAGTTGATCGGGATGTTCTGGCGGAAGCCGTGACATGGACAGCCCGTTCCCTGTCACCACGTCCGCCTGTCCCCGTTCTGTCGGGCCTGCTCATCCGGGCCGAAGGCGGCATGGTGAGTCTTGCCAGCTTCGACTACGAAATTTCCGCCCGTCTTCAGATCCCGGCGGACGTCACTGACGAAGGCACCATCCTGGTCTCCGGACGCCTTTTAGCCGACATCTGCCGAAGCCTGCCGTCGGCACCTGTCGATATCGAAACCGACGGTTCGAAGGTCGCTCTCACCTGCCGCAACAGCCGGTTCAACCTCGCCACCATGCCAGAAGGCGATTATCCGGAACTCCCTGCCCTGCCCGATGTCAGCGGCGTCGTGGATGGAGAAGCGTTCGCCCAGGCTGTCAGCCAGGTCATCATTGCGGCGAGCCGTGACGACACCCTGCCCATCTTGACCGGTGTCCGGATGGAAATCGAAGACGACCTGATTACTCTGCTGTCCACCGACCGCTACCGCTTGGCCCTCCGGGAGCTGTCCTGGCGACCGACGACGCCGGGTATTTCCACGAGCGCGCTGGTCAAGGCGAAGACCCTGAGCGAAGTAGCCAAAACGTTGGGTGGTTCCGGCGACCTGAACATCGCGCTTTCGGACAATAGTGAACTCATCGGTTTCGAAAGCGGCGGACGCCGTACCACGTCGCTGCTGGTCGACGGCGACTACCCCAAGATCCGTTCGTTGTTCCCGGACAACACCCCGATCCATGCGACAGTCGAAACCACGACGCTGATCGAAGCCGTCCGCCGTGTTTCCCTCGTGGCCGAGCGCAACACTCCGGTCCGCTTGGCCTTCACCGATGGTCTGCTGACCTTGGACGCGGGAACCGGCGAAGACGCCCAGGCTTCGGAGGCGATTGAAGCCTCGCTCTCCGGCGACGAAATCACCGTCGCCTTCAACCCGCACTACCTGTCCGAAGGCCTGAGCGCCTTCGACAGCAAGTACGTCCGGTTCTCCTTCACCACGCCCCCGAAGCCTGCGGTCATATCGGCCCAGGACGACCTCGAGGGCGAAGACAAGGAAGACTACCGGTACCTGCTCATGCCAGTGAGGTTGCCCAACCAGTAATTTGATCCCACCGACCCACGGACGAGAGGAAAGAGTGACTGGGATGCACATCGGACTGATCGGCTTGGGCCGGATGGGTTTCAACATGCGGCAGCGGCTCCGGGACGGCGGCATCGAGGTGACCGGCTACGACCGGAACCCGGAGGTCAGTGACACCGCGAGCGTTGATGAAATGCTCCGGGCGCTGCCGGGTCCGCGCACCGTGTGGGTCATGGTGCCCGCCGGCGAGGTCACCGACACGGTCATCGCGGAGCTGGCCGGTAAGCTCTCCGGCGGAGACCTGGTGATCGACGGCGGCAACTCGAAGTTCACCGAAGACCAAAAGCACGAAGCCCTCCTGGCCGAACGCCGGATAGGTTTTATCGATGTCGGCGTGTCCGGCGGCGTCTGGGGCCTGGCGAACGGTTACGGCCTGATGGCCGGCGGACCCACCGAACTTATCCAGGCAGCGATGCCGGTCTTCGACGCGCTGCGGCCGGAGGGCCCGCGGGAGGAAAGCTTCGCCCACGTGGGCGACGTCGGCGCCGGCCACTACGCCAAGATGGTGCACAACGGGATCGAATACGGGCTGATGCAGGCGTACGCCGAAGGGTACGAACTGCTGGAAGCCAAGGACATCATCAAGGATGTTCCGGGCACTTTCCGTGCCTGGCAAAAGGGGACGGTGGTCCGATCCTGGCTGCTGGACCTGATGGTGAAGGCGCTCGAAGAGGACCCGGGGTTGAGCCAGGTCAGCGGTTACGTCGAGGATTCCGGCGAAGGCAGGTGGACGGTCGAGGAAGCCATCGAGCACGCCGTCCCGGCCCCGGCCATTACCGCGGCGCTGTTCGCACGGTTCGCGTCGCGCCAGGATGATGATGCGCCCGCGATGAAGATGGTGGCCGCCCTCCGGAACCAGTTCGGCGGACACGCAGTCAGGAAGCCTGCACAAGACCAGTCCGGCCCCCGCAACGAGTCGAAGTAGCTGTAACGCATTGTTTGTTGAATACCTGTCCCTCACCGATTTCCGCACCTACCCCCAGCTGGACATCGCCTTGAAGCCCGGCATTACGGTGTTTGTCGGAGCCAACGGAGTCGGCAAGACCAACATCGTCGAGGCCCTCGGCTATCTTGCGTCGCTCTCATCACACCGGGTCAGCAATGACGCACCGCTCATCCGGTTCGACAGGCAGCGTTCGCTGGTGCGGGCGCGGGTGGACCGCGGCGGGCGCAGCACCTCGCTGGAGTTGGAAATCACCGCGGGCAAGGCCAACAGGGCGCGGATCAACCGCGCCAATCCCGTGCGCGCCCGGGAGATCCTCGGACACCTGCGCACGGTGCTTTTCGCCCCCGAAGACCTCGCGCTGGTCAAAGGCGACCCGTCCAGCCGGCGCCGCTTCCTGGACGAGCTGCTGGCCAGCCTGGTCCCGCACCACGCGGCCACCCGCAGCGATTTTGAACGCGTCCTCAAACAGCGCAATGCCCTGCTCAAATCGGCCCGCGCCAGCGGACGGTTCACCTCCGCCCACGAAGCTACCTTGGAGGTCTGGGACCAGCACATGGCACAGGCCGGGGCCGCCCTGCTGAAAGCACGGCTGGAACTGGTGGACCTGCTGCAGCCACATCTGGACGCCGCGTACGCCGCCCTCACCGATGGGTCCAAGCATGCGGCCGCCGTCTACCGATCCACCATCCACAGCCAGCTATCCGATGACGGAGAGGTGGAGAAAGACGGCGGGGAGGGCCTTCCGCCGTTGGCAAGCCTGGGTGCGACCGAACTGGCGGATCTCTACCTTGCCGCCTTCAAACAGCAGCGCAAACGGGAAACGGAGCGGGGCATCTCGCTGGTGGGACCACACCGGGATGAGTTGGAACTGTTGCTGGGACAGGCGCCGGCCAAGGGCTACGCCTCGCACGGCGAAACCTGGTCGCTGGCGTTGGCCCTCCGGCTGGCTTCGTACTACGTTTTCTGCGACGACGACGCGACTCCGGGCGCGACTCCTGTCCTGATCCTGGACGATGTCTTCGCCGAACTGGACAACCAGCGGCGGACTAAGCTCGCGGGCATCGTGGCCGGCGCCGAACAGGTGATCGTCACGGCTGCGGTGGCCGAAGACATCCCCGAGGCCTTGGCGGGAGAACAGTTCATGGTAGTGCCGGGAGGCGTGGCCAATGGCCAGGAAACCGCCTGACCGGGCCCAGCCGCAGGAGCCGGCGGGCCGTCGGCCGGACCTGCCCGATCCCGCGGTGCCTCCCCTGCCCGCGGGCCGGGCCGGAGCTGAGTCGTCACCGGACGAAGGTGCCGTTGAAGACCTGGACGCCGCGAAAGCCGTCCTGAACCGGGTGCGCCTCGCGGCAGCGGCCCGCGGCGACGTGCGCACCCGGACCAACAGCCGCCGTCGCGCGTCCAAGGGGGCACGGCCTGCCGGGGGGTCGCAGGATTTCGGCCGCGACCCCCAGGGGGTGGGGCGCGTGTTCGACCGGTTCGTGGCAGAACGCGGTTGGAACTCCCCGGTGGCAGTCGGGTCGGTCATTTCGCGGTGGGATGAATTGGTCGGCGCGGACATCGCCGCCCACTGCAGGCCGGAAAGCTTCGAGGAAACCACGGTGCAGGTCCGCTGCGACTCAACGGCCTGGGCTACACAGCTGCGATTGCTCAGCAGCGCCCTGCTGAAGCGTTTCGACGAAAAGCTGGGCCCCGGCGTCGTCACCAAAATCCAGGTCCTGGCGCCGGCAGCGCCCAATTGGCGCAAGGGCAAGAGGTCCGTCGGCGGCCGCGGACCGCGGGACACCTACGGCTGATTTCGCCCCTCACAGGATGCCCGCGGGAAGCAGCCGGCACGCGCTTGCTTAGACGGCGTGTAGGGCGCTGGAGACGTCCGCGGACATACACCGTCCCATCGGGCACCCGGCGGCGTCGTCAAAACCCGGTTTCCGTGCCGCATAGAGCCATGTTCGTGCAGGATTCACCGTCCCGACACGGTAGAATTGACTAGGCGGCGCCCGTCCTCTTACCGGAAGGGCGCCGACACACGAGTCCCCCGGACGGAACACAAGGAGTCAACGGCAACTGTGGCAGAGGACAATGAGCTGGAAAACACCGGCGCAGAACCCCAAATGACAGAGGGCAACGACGGCAAGCACTACGACGCCAGCGACATCACCGTCCTCGAAGGCCTGGAAGCCGTCCGCAAGCGCCCGGGCATGTACATCGGTTCCACCGGTCCGCGCGGGTTGCACCACCTCGTTTATGAGGTCGTGGACAACTCCGTCGACGAAGCGCTGGCCGGCTACTGCGACACGATCAACGTGACGCTGCTGGCCGATGGCGGCGTCCGGGTAGTGGACAATGGCCGCGGCATCCCCGTGGACATGCACCCGACCGAGGGAAAGCCGACCGTACAGGTCGTCATGACCATCCTGCACGCAGGCGGCAAGTTCGGCGGCGGCGGTTACGCAGTCTCCGGGGGCCTGCACGGCGTGGGCATTTCGGTGGTCAACGCGTTGTCGGCCCGCGTGGAGACCGAGATCCGCCGGCAGGGTTACGTCTGGCACCAGTCGTTCGCCAACGGCGGCCTGCCCGTGGGCGACCTGCGCCGCGGCGAGGAGACCACCGAGACCGGGACCTCGCAGACCTTCTGGGCGGACCCGGAGATCTTCGAATCCACCGAATTCGACTTCGAAACACTGCGCGCCCGGTTCCAGCAAATGGCCTTCCTCAACAAGGGCCTCAAGATCGTCCTGACCGATGAGCGCCACCCGGAAATCCACGCACCGGACGCCGAGGACGTGGATCTGGACACGACGCCCGGCACCGAGGTCGAGACCACCGCGGAACACCGCCAGGTCGTCTACAAGTACGACCACGGCCTGCTGGACTACGTCACCCACTTGAATTCCTCCAAGAAGGTGGAAGTCATCCACCCCGAGGTGATCGCGTTCGAGACCGAGGACACGGACCGCAAACTCTCGGTGGAAGTTGCGATGCAGTGGACCACATCCTACTCGGAGAGCGTCCACACCTACGCGAACACCATCAACACGCACGAAGGCGGCACGCACGAAGAAGGCTTCCGCGCCGCGATGACCTCGTTGATCAACCGCTACGCGCGCGAGAAGAACCTGATCAAGGAGAAGGAAGAAAACCTCACCGGCGACGACATCCGCGAGGGCCTCACCGCCGTCATCTCCATGAAGCTGGGCGAGCCCCAGTTCGAGGGCCAGACCAAGACCAAGCTGGGCAACTCCGAGGCCAAGGGCTTTGTGCAGCGTGTGGTCACGGACGAACTCGGCGACTGGCTGGAGCGCAATCCCGGACCGGCCCGCGACGTGATCCGCAAGTCGATCCAGGCCTCGCAGGCCCGGCTGGCCGCCCGGAAAGCGCGCGAATCCACCCGGCGCAAGGGGCTGCTCGAATCCGGCGGCATGCCCGGCAAGCTCAAGGACTGCTCGTCCCGCGATCCATCCAAGTCGGAAATCTACATCGTGGAGGGCGACTCCGCAGGCGGTTCGGCCGTCCGCGGCCGGAACCCGGAGACCCAGGCCATCCTGCCGCTGCGGGGCAAGATCCTGAACGTGGAGCGGGCCCGGCTGGACCGCGCGCTGGGCAACGCCGAGGTCCAGGCCATGATCACCGCGTTCGGCGCCGGCATCGGCGAGGACTTCGACGTGGAGAAGGCCCGGTACCACAAGATCGTGCTGATGGCCGACGCCGATGTGGACGGCCAGCACATCACCACGCTGCTCCTGACCCTGCTGTTCCGCTACATGCGCCCGCTGATCGAGAACGGTTACGTCTACCTGGCGCAGCCGCCGCTCTACCGGATCAAATGGTCCAACCACCCCCACGACTATGTCTTCAGCGACCGTGAGCGGGACGAGACGGTCCGCCGCGGCCTGGCGAACAACCAGCGGCTGCCCAAGGAAAACGGCATTCAGCGGTACAAGGGCCTCGGTGAGATGGACTACACGGAGCTGTGGGACACCACCATGGACCCCGACCACCGGACACTGCTGCAGGTGACGATGGAGGATGCCGCCGCCGCGGACCAGACCTTCTCGATCCTGATGGGCGAAGACGTCGAATCCCGGCGCACCTTCATCCAGCAGAACGCCAAGGATGTCCGCTTCCTCGACATTTAGCCCCCGCCGCAGCCGGCCACCGGCCGCTGACCGGGCCGCACCAAGTTTTGACGCAAAGGAAACTTAAACGATGAGCGACGAAGAGACGCCCGACCTGCCCGCAGGCACCGGCGATGAGCCGATCGAGGGCGAAATCCTGACCGACCGGGTGGAGCAGGTCGACCTCCAGACCGAAATGCAGCGGTCCTACCTGGACTATGCCATGGCGGTCATCGTCGGGCGCGCCCTGCCGGACGTCCGCGACGGCCTCAAGCCGGTGCACCGGCGGGTGCTGTACGCGATGTTCGACGGCGGCTACCGCCCCGAGCGTTCCTTCAACAAGTGCGCCCGCGTGGTGGGCGAGGTCATGGGCCAGTACCACCCGCACGGCGACATGGCCATCTACGATGCCCTGGTCCGCCTGATCCAGGACTGGACCATGCGCTACCCGCTGGCGCTGGGGCAGGGCAACTTCGGCTCGCCCGGCAACGATGGTGCAGCCGCCCCCCGGTACACGGAAACCAAAATGGCGCCGCTGGCGCTGGAAATGGTCCGCGACATCGACGAGGACACCGTCGATTTCCAGGACAACTACGACGGCAAGAACCAGGAACCGACCGTCCTGCCCGCCCGCTTCCCGAACCTGCTGGTCAACGGCTCCTCGGGCATCGCCGTCGGCATGGCCACCAACATCCCGCCGCACAACCTGCGTGAAGTCGCCGACGGCGTCCAGTGGTACCTGAACAATCCCACTGCCAGCCGTGAAGAACTCCTCGAAGCGCTGATCCTGCGGATCAAGGGTCCCGACTTCCCCACCGGCGCGCAGATCCTGGGCCATAAGGGCATAGAGGACGCCTACCGCACCGGCCGGGGCTCGATCACCATGCGCGCCGTGGTCAACGTGGAGGAAATCCAGGGCCGCACCTGCCTGGTGGTCACGGAACTTCCGTACCAGGCGAACCCGGACAACCTGGCCATGAAGATCGCCGAGTTGGCCAAGGAAGGCAGGGTCGCCGGCATTGCAGACCTGCGCGATGAGACCTCTGGCCGCACCGGCCAGCGCCTGGTGATTGTGCTCAAGCGCGACGCCGTGGCCAAGGTGGTGCTGAACAACCTCTACAAGCACACCTCGCTGCAGGAAAACTTCGCGGCCAACATGCTCGCGATCGTCGACGGGGTGCCCCGTACCCTGACCCTCGACGCGTTTATCCGCCACTGGGTCACCCACCAGTTGGAAGTCATCGTCCGGCGCACCCGCTTCAGGCTGCGCAAGGCCGAGGAGGAAGCGCATATCCTGCGCGGCCTGCTCAAGGCCCTGGATGCACTCGACGACGTCATCGCCCTGATCCGCGCCTCGTCCACCACGGAAGAAGCCCGCGACGGCCTGATGCAGTTGCTGGACATCGACACCGAGCAAGCCTCGGCCATCCTGAACATGCAGTTGCGCCGGCTGGCCGCGTTGGAACGACAAAAGATCCAGGACCGCCACGCCGAACTCGAGCGGATGATCCAGGAGTTCAACCGCATCCTCGCCTCCGAAGAAGCCCAGCGCAACATCGTCAGCGAGGAACTGGCCGAGATCACCGGCAAGTACGGTGACGACCGCCGGACCCAGATCATGATGGGCTACGGCGGGGACATGAGCATGGAAGACCTCATCCCCGAAGAGGAAATGGTCGTCACCATCACCCGCGGCGGGTACGTCAAGCGCACCCGCAGCGACAACTACCGCTCCCAGCAGCGTGGCGGCAAGGGAGTACGCGGCGCCCAGCTCCGGGGCGACGACGTGGTCGAGCACTTCTTCGTCACCACGACGCACCATTGGCTGCTGTTTTTCACCAACCTGGGCCGGGTGTACCGGGCCAAGACGTACGAACTGGCCGAAGGCGGCCGCGATGCCAAGGGCCAGCACGTGGCGAACCTGCTGGCCTTCCAGCCGGACGAGCACATTGCCCAGGTCATGGACCTGAAGGACTACCAGCAGGCCCCCTACCTGGTGCTGGCCACCAAACGCGGCCTGATCAAGAAGACCCGGCTGGAGGACTACGACACGAACCGTTCCGCCGGCGTCATCGCGATCAACCTGCGCGACGGCGACGAGCTCGTTTCGGCACGGCTGGTCGCCGAGACCGACGACATGATGCTGGTGTCCCGGCGCGGCCAGTCCCTGCGGTTCACCGCGACGGACGAGGCACTGCGGCCAATGGGACGTGCCACCTCCGGTGTGACCGGCATGAAGTTCCGCGAGGACGACGAACTGCTGGTGGCCGGCGTGCTGCGCGAGGACTCCTACGTCTTCATCGTGACCGCGGGCGGCTACGCCAAGCGGACCAAGGCCGACGAATACCGGGTCCAGGGCCGCGGCGGCCTGGGCATCAAGGTGGGCAAGTACCAGGAAGAACGCGGGCACCTGGTCGGCGCACTCATCGTGCAGGAAGAAGACGAGGTGCTGGTGGTGATGGAAAGCGGCAAGGTGGTCCGCTCCTCCGTCGCCGGTGTCCCCGTCAGGGGCCGCGACACCATGGGCGTCATCTTCGCCAAGCCGGATAAGAAGGACCGCATCATCGCCGTCGCCCGGAACTCCGAACGAGGCCTGGCCGCCGACGAGGAAGACACCGACACGCCGGAGGTGCCCCAAGGTCCCGAAACCGGCGGCACAACCGACGCCGAATCTGCGCAGCAGGCAACCGATGAAGTACCGTTGAACGCAGACATGACGCAGTCCGCAGCCGAAACGCCGGCGCCGGAAAACGGAGGTAACGAGTGAGTACACCTAAAACGCCACGGCCGGGCACGCGCCCGCAGCCGGCCAACGCGCCCCGGGCTACCACTCGCAGCGGCGGCACGCCGGCACGCCCGGCCCAGCGCCCGGCGAACGGCGGGCAGCGTCCGGCCACTGGCGCACAGCGCCCGGCCGGCCAGCCCGCCCGTCCGGGACTCGTGCGCCCGGCCCCGAAGGCCAAGGTCCGCCGTGCCCGCCTGCTGGTCAGCAAGGTCGACCCGTGGTCGGTGCTGAAGATGGCCTTCCTGCTCTCCGTTGCCCTGGGCATCGTCACCGTGGTGGCCTCAATCGTCCTCTGGACTACGCTGGACATCACCGGCATCTTTGACCGGGTTAACGGGCTCCTGACGGAAGTAGCGGGCACCGAGGGCGGCGGATTCGATCTGCGGTCCTATGCTTCGCTGGGACAGGTCGCGTCCTTCGCCACCATCATCGCCGTCGTCAACGTGGTCTTGCTGACCGCGCTGGCGATGCTGTCCGCGGTGCTCTACAACATCTCGGCGACGTTGGTCGGCGGCATCGGGGTCACGCTGACGGACGACTGAGCCGATTTGAAGTTCCGGCCCGGCGTACTGTAAAGTCGTATCTCGGCCCGCAAGGGCAGGGGGCGTATAGCTCAGGCGGTTAGAGCGCTTCGCTGATAACGAAGAGGTCCCAGGTTCAAGTCCTGGTACGCCCACGGATTGACTGATCCCACCGATGTCGGGAGGACACCGTGAAGAAGTTGCTGCTGATGGCAGCCGCGGCCGCGGGTGTCTTCGTGTACAAGAAGTGGCAGGAATCCGAAGCGGAGAAAACCGCATGGAGCCGCGCGACCGATAAGGTCGAGTGACTCAAGAATCGGCCGGGCTGACCGGCCGGACCCTCCGGGGGCATGGCGCAATTGGTAGCGCACCTGCTTTGCAAGCAGGGGGTTAGGGGTTCGAGTCCCCTTGCCTCCACCGGAAACGCGAGGCCCCGATCTGCGGATCGGGGCCTCGCTGCGTTCGCTCCCGCACCGCCCCCGCCACGGGATGGGGTTTTGACCGGCTTCGCCCCTACGCTGAAGGGGTGATCATCTTCCTGGCCACGCTGGCTGTGCTCGGCATCTCCGCGTCCGGCCCCATCATGGCTGCCACTGCCGCCCCCGCCCTGGCCATCGCGTTCTGGCGGAACATCATCGGCGCCGTGGTGATGGGATTACCGTCAGCCGTTGGCCGCCGCCATGAGTTCCGGAACCTGACGACGTCGGACATCGGCTATAGCGCGGTGGCGGCCGTCGCGCTGGCACTCCACTTCGCCTGCTTCATCACCGCCCTGCAGTTGACCTCGGTGGCGGCGGCCACCGCGTTGGTCTGCCTGCAGTCGGCGTGGATCGTCCTGTTCAACCGGCTGCGCGGCGTTAAGGCGTCCCGGCTGATCTTGTGGGGTGTTGGCCTCGCGTTCGCCGGCGTACTGGTGATCTCCGGGTTTGACCTGCGGCTCTCCAGCGAGGCGCTGTTGGGCGACCTGCTCGGCCTGGTTGGCGGGGCCATGGCCGGGATCTACACGATGGCTGGCAGCCGGGTGCGGCGCCGGCTCTCGACCGGGCCCTACACCACCATCTGTTACGGGTTGTGCGCACTCATCCTGCTGGCCATGGCGCTGGCCTTCGGGCAGCCGCTCACCGGGTTCCCGCCGGGGGCGTGGGCCGGGATCCTGGGCGTGACCGTGGTTGCCCAGTTGCTGGGACACTCGGTGTTAAACCATTTGCTGGCCGTCTTGAGCCCGCTGGTGGTTTCGATGATCATCCTGTTGGAAATCCCCGGGGCCGCGGGGCTGGCGGCCGTGTTCCTCGGCGAGACCCTCCCGTGGGGCACCTACGCGGGGCTCGCACTGATTCTGGCGGGCCTGGCCGCCGTCGTCCTCTCCCAGAACCGGGCGAGAGTGCAAGAACGCATCCCGGCGCCGGAAGCCAGCGGGCCCGGGAGGGAATAGCGGCTACAGCCCGCCGCGCGTCACGCGGACCTGCGTCCGGGCCTGGTGGACCCGGCGCAGCAGCTTTGCAGGGTAGTAAACGCTCATAAAAATCAGCATGGGCACGCGCGCCATGCGGCGGTCGATCTTGTGGACGTTGTACGTCCGGTCGAAGCGCGTGACGTAGTACCGGTAGTCCTTGGGCGAATCTTCCAGCCGCCGGGCCGACATTCCGCTGATCATTTCCGGCACGTACTGGATCCTGAGCGCGTGGTCGGCCAGATGCACGGAGATATCGATGTCCTCGTGCATCTCGTCTGCTTCATCGCGGCAGACCTCGTTGCGGATAATGTCCCAGGCCCCGCGGCGGATGGCCATGTTGGACCCGAAGAGGAAGTGGTACTGCTTCTTGGCCAGTTTCAGGACGAAGCGGCGCAGGCGGTCGTCGGCCTGGAGACCGAAGCGCCGCATCGGCATGTCGTAGTACAGCACCGGGCCGGTGCACGCCATCACTTCCGGGTCGGCGAAAGCCGCCTGCACGCGCTCCACCCAGTCAGGTTCCAGGACGGAATCCGCGTCGATCCTGCCCAGGATCTCCCCGGTGGCGTGGTCCAGCCCGAAGTTGCGGGTGGGGATCAGGCCTTGCTCCGCATCCTGCTCGAGCAGGATCAGCGAAACCTCCGGGTATTCGTCCTGCATCGCGCGGACCAGGTCGGCCGTCCCGTCCGTCGATTTATTGTCCACGACGATGATTTCCCACGGTGCCACTGATTGGCACACCGCGGCGTAGACGCATTGGCGGATGACCGACTCTTCATTAAAGGCCGGGATGACAATCGACACGCTGGGCGCAGCACTTCTCACGGCATGAAATCTATCAGCACGCCCGCCGGGAGGCAGGGAAGCCGCGTCCTGAAGGGGAATGGGCCAGGAAAGACGAATGGGAGCTCCCCACCGGGGAGCTCCCATTACTGGGTGTTCGGAAGGAAACTACTTTTTGGTGTCCTTCTCGGCGGCAGCGTCGGCAGCTTCAGCAGCCTTCTGGCCGGCCGCCCGCGCGGAGCGGGTGGGACCGCTGCCGGTCGCTTTGGCCGTGGCAGCTGCCGCTTCGGAACCCTTATCGGCGGCAGGCGTTCCCGCTGCGGTGTCCGAGGCGGCGGGGGCTGCAGCGTGCTTGGCTGTTGCGGTGTCGGCAGCCGAGGCGGTACCTGTCGAGGTTGAGGCCGACGTCGACGTCGAGGTCGAGGTCGACGGAGCGGGGGTGGTGGAGGTTTGACCCGGTGCCGTAGTCGAAGCCGTCGGCTGGACCGGCGTCTTCCACGGATCTTCGACAGGCCGGGCAGCGCGCCATGCCGCCACACCTGCCGTCGCCGCCGCGGCCAGGATGCCCACGATCAGCCATCCCTTGCCGCCACCGGACTTCTGCTGCCTCTTCAACTCCTTGGCCGCCTTCCTGGCGTGCCCGGCTGCTGCCTTCTGGGCTTTCTTGAGGCCGCGCTTGGATCCGCCTGCCTTGATGACGGCGGCCTGGACCGATACGGGCAGGGCAGTCTTGTCCAGCGTCTTGGCGACTTGGTCCGCGGTCGCGCCGAGCCGGGCGGAGACGGACGGAATGTACTCGCCGACCACTTTGTCCCGGGCGTGCGTGATGGCGGGGGCGGCCCGGTCCAGGGTTTCCTGAATGCGCGGAGCCGCCTCATCCACAACGTGGGAAATCTTCGGCGCGAGGCTGTCCAATCCGTCCTGGATTCTCGGCGTCACAGTGACGACGGAGTGGGAAAGGTCCTTGGCGGCCTTCTGCAATCCCCCCTGGATGCGCGGTGAAGCGGTCTCAATGCCCTTTTCGATCCGCGGGATGGCCCAGTTCCGCGCGGCTGCCATCTTGGGAGAGGCCCAGTCCTTGGCTGTTCCCACGAGGACAAAAACATTGCCTTCTGCGTCGTGGGCTATTCGTTTGGTCTTCTTCACTACTACCTCCCGGAAATGGTGACGGTCGTTCATCAGCCTACTTCCTGCACTTGCAGACGGCTATGCCGACGGTGAAACGCGCGGCATTTTCACTCATCGCGGAACCGGCCGCTGGCGGGAACCGACGGGAATCGCCGTGGAAGAATGGTGCCATGACTGCTATCGCTACAGCTAAAGCCACTATCCACACCAACCACGGCGACATCGTGGTGAACCTGTTCGGCAACCACGCCCCGAAAACCGTCAAGAATTTCGTCGGGCTGGCCACCGGCGAGATCACCTGGAAGCACCCGCAGACCGGCGAAGAGACCAACGCCCCGCTCTACGACGGCGTGATCTTCCACCGCATCATCAAGGACTTCATGCTCCAGGGCGGCGACCCGCTGGGCCAGGGCATCGGCGGCCCGGGCTACCAGTTCGACGACGAGATCAACCCTGAACTGAACTTCAACGAGCCCTACAAGCTGGCCATGGCCAACGCCGGCATCCAGGGTGGCCGCGGCACCAACGGATCTCAGTTCTTCATCACGACCGTTCCCACCACGTGGCTGCAGGGCAAGCACACGATCTTCGGCGACGTCACCGACGAAGCGTCGCGTGCCGTCGTCGACTCCCTCAACGCGGTGGCTACAGACCAGCGGGACAAGCCGCTGGAGGACGTGGTCATCAAGAACATCACTGTCGAGCAGCTCTAAGTTGCCTACTGTCCCCGCCCGGAACCCGGGCGGGGACCTTTTTCCCAGCAGGAGCGCCTCCATGTCCTACGGAATGCCGGCCGATCCGCCGCAAACCGATGTCCCCGTCTGTCCGCGGCATCCGGACCGCGTCTCCTATGTGCGCTGCCAGCGTTGCGGGCGCCCGGCGTGTCCGGAATGCCAGCGCACGGCGTCGGTCGGCGTCCAGTGCGTCGACTGCGTCAACGAAGCGGCGCGCAGCCTGCCGACTGTCCGTACCGTCTATGGCGGAGCCGCGGCGGTCGGCCGGCCTATGGTCACGCTGACCCTGATCGGCATCTGCGCCGCTGCGTATCTGCTGCAGTGGGTTGTTCCCGGTTTTACCGAAAGGTTCCTGTACGCGCCGGTCTACACCCTTCCGAACCCGATCTACGCGCCGGAACCGTGGCGGATGATCACCTCGGCTTTCCTGCACTCGCCGACCTTCCTCTTGCACATTGCCTTTAACCTCTACGCATTGTGGATCTTGGGCCGGCACCTGGAGCCCTTGCTGGGGCGGCTGAGGTTCCTGGCGCTGTACCTGCTTTCCGGCTTCGGCGGTTCGATCGGCGTGCTCCTGCTTTCCGTCCCCAACATTCCCGTGGTTGGCGCCTCCGGGGCGATCTTCGGTCTGTTCGGCGCACTGTTCATCGTGCAGCGCCAACGCGGCGGCGAGGTCAGATCGCTGTTGGTCCTGATCGGCATCAACGCGGTGCTCGGCTTCGTTGTCTCCGGCATTGCCTGGCAGGCGCACTTGGGTGGACTGGTGGTCGGCGCCTTGTCCGCTGTGGTGCTGGCCTATGCGCCGAGGGGGAAGAAGCGGAGCCTGGTCCAGTTCACGGGGCTCGGCGCCATCCTGCTGGTGCTGGTCGCGGTCACCGCCCTGAGGGCGCTGACGTAACCCAGGCCGGCTTCCGCCAAGGGCGGGCAGGAACAGTGTCCTCGTGGACGCAGTACCTGCCCGCCCTTCCTGTTGTTGGGTTGTAGGGGCACCGCATTCCCCCAGCGACCCGCCTGCTTCCCTGAGTGGGTGCTGTGTACCCCCGCTGTCCCTGCGTACGGATGCACCCGGACCCCCTGCTGTCCCCATCCTGTGGGCGAACTGTGGAAAGTCAGGACTCCGCGTGTGGGGTCAAACGATGTTATCCACAGCAGTTATGCACAGTGAGGATAAGTTACACACATGTAATTCCACAGGTGTGGATAACGCGATGACGGTCGAGGAATGGTGGAAGGCGGAGTAATCCCCAAAGTTATGCACCCCTGTGGATAACTTCGGTCTACAACTGT
Source organism: Arthrobacter sp. THG-b23 (assembly GCF_059091265.1). Classification (NCBI taxonomy): domain Bacteria; kingdom Bacillati; phylum Actinomycetota; class Actinomycetes; order Micrococcales; family Micrococcaceae; genus Arthrobacter; species Arthrobacter sp. THG-b23. Next base: position 616,453 of record NZ_JBNHGM010000002.1, on the reverse strand, counting down.
GAAAACGTGGACAACTAAGGCTGCGGCCCCTGCAGGGAGGCGAGTACTACAGTGGAAATGCGAAACAATCGGCCGACCGAAGACATATGCAGACCCTGCGACCCGGCCGTCAGGTAGCCTAAAAATCCGGTCCCCTCGCTCGACCAGCCACGGGGCCCGCGCGGCCGTCCCGGAACCCAGGCGATAGTCGGATCGAATGCGCCGCGCCCGATGCCTTGAGAACGGCCGGCCGCGGCCTCTCGGAAGACCTGCTTCCTGTCGGGCCTGTCCCAGGCCGGGCCACTCATGCGCCCTCCCGTGAAGGGAAGGAACAACAGAAGGAAACTACGTGACTACCGAAACTGGCAACTCCGCACGAATCGACCTCACCCGCGAGGAGATCTTCAGCGCCCACGAGGGCGGCAAGCTGCACATCGGCCTCACCGCCCCGCTGGAGACCAAGCGCGACCTTTCCATCGCCTATACACCGGGGGTTGCCCAGGTCAGCCGTGCCATCAACGCGGATCCGGAAATGGCCGGCAAATACACGTGGGCCTCGCGCTTGGTGGCAGTGGTCTCCGATGGCACCGCGGTGCTGGGATTGGGCAACATCGGTGCGGCTGCCTCGCTCCCGGTGATGGAGGGGAAGGCTGCCCTCTTCAAGCAGTTTGCCGGCCTGGACTCCATTCCGCTGGTCCTCGAGACCACCGACGTCGACGAAATCATCGAGACCCTGGTGCGGCTGCGATCGAGCTTCGGCGCCGTCAACCTTGAGGATATTTCGGCGCCGCGCTGCTTCGAGCTCGAGGCACGTCTCATCGAAGCCCTGGACATGCCGGTCATGCACGATGACCAGCACGGCACCGCCGTCGTAGCCCTTGCTGCGCTGACCAATGCCGCCCAGGTGGTCGACCGCGAGCTGGCGTCGCTGAAGGTGGTTATTTCCGGGGCGGGCGCGGCGGGTATCGCCGTCGCCGAAATCCTGCTGGCCGCCGGGGTTGCCGACGTGACGCTGCTGGATTCGCGCGGCATCATCCACAGCGACCGCGGCGATTTGACCGGGGTCAAGGCCGCCTATGCTGCCCGCACCAACCCGCGCGGGGTGACCGGCGGCAGCGCGCAGGCACTCGACGGGGCAGACGTGTTGATCGGCGTTTCCTCCGGCACGATCCCGGAAGAGACCCTGGAGAAGATGTCCGACGACGCCATCATTTTCGCGCTGTCCAACCCGGATCCGGAAGTACACCCGGATACGGCCGCGAAGTTCGCGAGGGTTGTGGCCACCGGACGCAGCGATTTCCCCAACCAGATCAACAACGTCCTGGCTTTCCCGGGAATCTTCCGTGGCGCACTGGACGCCGGTGCCCGCCGCATCACCTCCGCCATGAAAGTCGCCGCGGCGGAGGCAATCGCGGGAATCGTCGGGGAAGACCTCGCGGCCGACTACATCATCCCCAGCCCGCTGGACCCCCGGGTCGCCCCGGCCGTCACCGCAGCCGTGATGGCCGCGGCAGACGCCGGCTGACCTCCCCGCGGCCGCCGTCCCGCCAGGAGCCCGTTCCCGTATCCAGGGAGCGGGCTCCTGCCCCATCTGCCCCGGTCACGCGGGCTTCAGAGCCACCTGTTGCGCCGGAAGAACCAGTAAAGCCCGAGGGCGGTCAGGAACATCAGGACCAGCGACATCGGGTAGCCCAGCGGCCAGTCGAGCTCCGGCATCACGGTGAAATTCATCCCGTAGACCGACGCCACCAAAGTCGGGGCGAAGAGTATGGCGGCCCACGATGAGATGCGCTTGACCTGTTCGTTCTGCGCAACGCTGGTTTCGGTGAGTTTCTGGGCCTGCAGGGTGGAGCTGAGGCTCAGGGCGTTCTGCAGGACGGCCCGGAAGGCGTCGACGCGCTCGTTCAGCCGGATCACATGGTCCTCGACGTCACGCAGGCCGCGGGCCACCTCAAGGTCCAAAGCAGGATCGTCGGTGCCTCGTTCGAGGACGGTGATCATGCCCTGCAGCGGCTGCAGGGCACGCTGGAACTCGATCACCTCGCGCAACAGTTCGTAGATCCGTCGTGAAACGTCTGGATCGCCGCCGAAGAGCTGGTCTTCGATCTCGTCGATGTCGTTCTCCAGGCCGAACACCACCGGCTCGTACTCATCGACGACCTGGTCCAGGACCGCATAGAGCGCCGCCTGCGGTCCGGTTGCCAGCAAATCGGGCACGGCCTCCATCCGTTGCCGGACGTGCGCCAAATCCGGCGACTCCGCGTGCCGGACGGTGATCAGGAAGTCCCGCCCCATGAAGACGTGAAGTTCGCCGAACTCCACTTTCTCCGTCTCGTCGATGTAGCGCGCGGGCCGGAGTACGGTGAAGAGCGTGCGGCCGTATTGTTCCAGCTTGGCGCGCTGGTGGCCCCGCAAGGCGTCCTCCACGGCCAAGTGGTGCAGGTCGAACTCCGCTGCCACAGCGGCCAGCTCCGGCTCGCTCGGCCGGTAGAGGCCAATCCAGGCCATGCCCGCGTACCGGTGCAGCTCGCTGAACGTCTGCTCCAGGGTTTTTGGCGTGGCGGCACGGACGCCGTCGACGTAGATGCCGTTATCAACCAGCATGACTGCCTACGAGCGCCACCTGGTCGTCATCAGGAAGCCGGCGATGGCGATACCGAAACCGATCATGATGTTCCACGACCCTGCTGCCGGCAGCGGCCATGCCCCCTGCGTGATGTAGAAAACGATGATCCACAACAGGCCAATGATCATGAGGCCGAACATAACCGGTTTAAACCAGACGGCGTTGGGCTTATTGCCCTTGGCGGTCAATTCCTCGGGACGCCGTTCGGTCCTCTTGCGGCGCTTCGACTCGGGCACAGATCCTCCGGGGCATCAAGGGGTGGTTGGCACTGCCTGACCGGGGCCGCAGTCTCCATGCGAGTCCGCCGCCGCCGGCCGTCTAGCTGTTTAGTCTAGCCAATGTATGTGACGTTCGCCGCCGCGCATTTGCCGGGATCACCGCGCGGGACCGATCATGGAGTGAGTGCTGCTGAATTGCCGCTTGGCCCCTGGTCCCCTGACGGGGCGCCGGCCGGCTCCCGCAGCCTCCTGTCCCGGAACAACTCCACGATTGGCACGACCGTCACATGAGCAAGACTCCGCGCATCCTCGTCGTCGACAACTATGACAGCTTCGTCTACACCCTGGTCGGTTACCTCCAGGAACTCGGCGCGGAAACAACTGTGGTCCGCAACGACGACGTCACCCTCGAGGAGGCGGTGGAACTGGCCGTAGCCCGCGATGGCGTGTTGGTCTCCCCCGGCCCGGGAACGCCGGCTGAGGCGGGCATCTGCATCGAGCTGATCCGTTGGTGCGGCCGGGAAGCGAAGCCCATGTTCGGCGTGTGCCTGGGCCACCAGGCGCTGGCCGAGGCCTATGGTGCCACCGTCACCCACGCTCCGGAATTGATGCACGGGAAGACCTCCCACGTGACACACGGTGACCAGAACGCCTTCGTGGGTGTGCCGAACCCGTTCACGGCCACCCGCTACCACTCGTTGGCGGCCGTGCGCAGCACCATCCCTGCCGAGCTGGAGATTACCGCGGAGACCGACAGCGGAGTCGTGATGGGGCTGGCGCACCGGAGCGCGCCCCTATGGGGCGTGCAGTTCCATCCCGAATCGGTGCTGACCGAAGGCGGGTACCTGATGCTCGGCAACTGGCTGGAGTCGCTAGGTGCTGAGGGCACGGCCGAACGCGCTGCTACGCTCAGCCCACTCATCACCCACTGACCCCTCCGGGACGGGACCGCCCCGGAGGGCCGGTCCCCTCTACCGGTTGGCTCAGTCGTTGCCGTTGCCGTTGCCGTTGCCGTTCCCATTGCCGCGGCCGTTCCCGCTGCCGTTGCCGGAGTTGTTCCCGCTGCCGGAACCATTTCCTTTGTTGGAGTCCTCCGGGTCCGACGTCGCGGTCTCCGAGGGCTCAGGTGCAGGCGGTTCAACGGTGACCGTCAGGACAATCTCGGTACCCTGTTCGACGTCCGCTCCCGCTTTAACGCTCTGGCCGACGACGGTGCCGGGCGCGACCACCTCGTTGTCGACCTCTTGCACCCGGTAGGGCAGGGCGACGGCCGCGTCTTCCAGCATCGTGCCGGCTTCTTCGAGAGTCTTGTTCATCAGGTCGGGAACGCGCACCATGCCGTTCGAGATGACCAGGTCCACCGTGGAGCCGGTCTTGACCTTCTCACCGGGAGCGGGCTTGGTGGTCACCACATTCCCGCGCGGCAGGGTGGCGCTGTTGGCCGGAACGTTTTCCCCCGGCTCCAGACCCAGGTTCCGGAGCTTGTCCCGTACCTCGGCTTCGGTGCGGCCGGCCAGGTCCTTGGGAATGGTGGCGAATTCGCTGCCCTGGGAGATGTAGACCACGACTTGGCTGCCCGGTTCCAGCTGTTCTCCGACGTCCGGATCGGTTCGGGTTGCCATGCCCGCCTCGACGTCGTCGCTGAACTCCTGTTCAACCCGTGGCTGGAGGTCCGCTGCCCAGACGGCGTTGGTAGCGGCGTTCTGGTCCATCCCCGCCACGGCTGGAACGGCAACCGTATCCGGGACGGCGTTCTGCGCCAGCATGTTGTAGACGTAGTAGCCCCCGCCCACCAGCACCAGCAGCAGGGCAATGATCAGCGTGACAATCCAGGCCCGGCGCTTGGCCCGGCGTTCGGGTTCGACGTCCTCTTCGGTGCCCACGGCCAAGGCTGTGGGAAGATGCCCGCGGTCATAGGAGGCGGTGTCCGGTCCGGCGTCGTCGTCGGGTGAGTAGGCGGTGTGGGATAGTTCCGGAGTCTCGCCAGACACGGCCTGGGCCTGCTGCGTGATCAGTTCCGTGGCGGGAGCCAGTGCGGGGAACGCTTCGGTTGCCGTCCCGGCCGCCTGGTGCGACGTCCCGGCCAGGGCCGCACGCAGCGCGTCCGAGAATGCCGCGGCCGTCTGGAACCGGTCGGCTTTGTCCTTTTGGAGCGCATGTTCCAGCACGGAATCCAGCGCAGGAGTGACGTCCGGGTTGAAGCGGCTGGCCGGTTCGGGGAGTTCGCGGACATGTTGGTAGGCCACGGAGACCGGGCTGTCACCGATGAAGGGCGGACGGCCGGCAAGCATTTCGTAGAGCAGGCAGGCGGCCGAGTACAGGTCGCTGCGCGCATCCACGGCTTCGCCCCGGGCCTGCTCGGGGGAAAGGTACTGCGCGGTCCCCAGGACGGCCTGGGTCTGCGTCATCGTCGCTGCCGAATCGGCCAGCGCCCGTGCAATGCCGAAGTCCATCACCTTCACGCTGCCGTCCGGCGTGACCATGACGTTGGCCGGCTTTATGTCGCGGTGCACGATGCCCGAGCGGTGGCTGTATTCGAGCGCGGCCAGGACGCCGAGGGCATAGCGGACCGAATCCTCGATGCTCAGCTCGCGGGCCTTGATGAATTCACGCAGCGTCCGGCCCCGGACGTACTCCATCACGATGAACGGGACCTTGACGTCGTGCGCCGCACCCCCGGGTAGATCCATGTCCCCGGTGTCGTAGACGGCAACGATTGCCGGGTGGTTCAGCCCGGCCACCGCTTGGGCTTCGCGCCGGAACCGGGACTGTAGCATCGGGTCGCGGGCCAGGTCGGCGCGCAGCTGCTTGACCGCCACCGAGCGCCCCAGGCGGATGTCACGGCCCAGCAGCACATCGGCCATCCCGCCGCGTCCGATGAGTTCACCCACCTCGTAGCGGCCAGCCAGGATGTGCGGCGAGTCCACTGGTTGTCGTCCTTCCATCAGACCGACCAGGATCCGGTCACGGCTTACCGCCGCGCGTGTCGGGTGCGGAGGTCGGCAGGCCCTTGGCATCAGGTGAGCCCGTTTCTGTCGGCGCCGGAGTTTCTTCTTCTTCCGGCCCGCTGGAGACAACGTAGCTGACGGTGGACCCGACCGGAACGTCACCGCCGTCGGGAGACAGGCTGAGCACGGTGCCGGCCTCTTCATCGCTCGGCTGTTCGCCGGACTTCTGCGGAACCAGGTTCAGGCCGATCAGGGCTTCGCGCACCTGCTGCTCGGACTGCCCGGCAAGCCCGTTGGGAATGGTGACAGTTCCGGGGCCGGTGGAGTAGGTGACGGTGATTGCTTCGCCGACCACGACGGCGCCGGTCGGCGCGATGTCGATGACGGTATTCTCGGCTTCGCCGCTCTCCACCGGGTTGGGAACCACCTGGTAGCCCATGTTTTCGAGCTCGGACCGGACGTCGCTGAAGGGTCGGCCCAGGAACGCATTGGCCGACAGTTGGTTGGTCTCCTGCGTTGGTGTTTCGCGCGGTTCCTCGGTCTCTTCTTCGGTTGGCGCGGCGGAGGTGGTCTTCGGCGCCGACCGTGTTGTCGAGCTGGAGGCGGACGGCGACGACTCCGTGCCGCCGGTGGGGGTCAGCATGGGCAGCAGGATCGCGCCGGCCACGGCGAACAGAATCAACAGGATCAAGCCGACCAACGGCCAGGTCCAGGGACTGCGTTTCTTCTGCTGGCGGCGCGGTGTTTCGTCGGGCTCGTCGCTGTCCAGATCCTGGTCGGTCCAGTTCCGTTCGGCGCCGAGGCTCGCAGCTTCCGCGTCGTCGACGGCAGGCAGCTGGGATGTCCCGGCGCTGACGGCGCGGGTCGGAGCGGTTCCGGGGGCGGGGACCGGAGCAGTCATCAAACCGGTGCTGTCGTCCTCGCCGAACAGCAGCATGCCCGGGACAGCTGCTTCGGCGGCCCGGATGTTGCCGGCACGGATGGCGTCCGCCGCCTCGGCGAGCTTTTCCGCGTTGGCCGGCCGGTCGGCTGGGTCCTTGGCCAGCATGGACATCAGCAGTGCGCGGACCGGCCGCGGCAGGGACTCGGGCAGCGGCGGGGGAGTGTCGTTGACCTGGGCCAAGGCAATGGCGATCTGCGATTCACCGGAGAACGGCCGGGAACCGGAGAGGCACTCGTAGCCGATGACGCCGAGCGAATAGATGTCGCTCTGTCCGGTGGCTGTCTGTCCCGTCGCCTGCTCCGGCGCCAGATACTGGGCGGTGCCCATGACCTGGCCGGTTGCGGTCAGCGGAACCTGGTCGGCCAGCCGCGCAATGCCGAAGTCGGTGATCTTGACCCGGCCTTCGGGCGTGATCAGCAGGTTTCCGGGCTTGACGTCGCGGTGTACCAGGCCCTGTGCGTGGGCGACGGCAAGCGCCTTGGCCGTCTGGGTGATGATGGACAGCGTCCGGTCCGGTGATAGCACACGCTCGCGCTCGATGATGGCCGAGAGCGGATGGCCGGGCACGAGCTCCATCACCAGGTAGGCGGATCCGGCCTCTTCGCCGTAATCAAAGACATTGGCAATACCGGTGTGGTTCAGCAGCGCGGTGTGCCGGGCCTCGGCTCGGAAGCGGTTGAGGAAGCCCGGGTCGCCCGTGTACTCCTCTTTGAGGACCTTGATGGCGACAATGCGGCCCAGGACCTGGTCCTGCGCCTTCCAGACCTCACCCATGCCGCCGATAGCGATACGTTCAGTGAGCTGGTACCTGCCGCCTAAGGTGATACCCGAGGTAGGTCTCACTTATTTAACACCGCCTCTAGGAGTTGCCGAGCACTTGGACTTGAGAGTGAAGAACCGGTAGTCACATCGACGTCCTCGAAGACGACGGATACGACGGCCTGGGGGTCATCCGCCGGCGCAAATCCGGTGAACCACGAGTTGTTTCCTTCTTCGCCGGCCAGCAGTTCTGCCGTCCCGGTCTTGCCGGCCACCTCGACGCCCGGAATGGCGGCCCCGCCGCCGATGCCCCGGCTGACCACATTGACCATCCAGTCCTGGATCAGCTGTGCGTTGTCTGCGGAAAGCGAACGCTGCAGTTCTTGGGGCTCGGGGCTGTCCATGACGCGCAGGTCCGGCGCGCGCACCGTGCGCACGAGGTTCGGCTTCATCAGCACGCCGTCGTTGGCGATGGCGCTGGTCGTCATGGCCACCTGCAGGGGGGTCACGCGGACGTCGTACTGGCCGATGGCCGACTGGGCGAGCAGGTCATCGCTCATGCCGGTCGGGAACTGGCTCGCGGTGACATGGGTCGGGATCTGGTAGGACTCGCCGTATCCGAACTTGGCGGCCTGCTCTGCGATGGCGTCTTCGCCCAAATCCATGGCGATCTGCGCGAAGGGCGTATTGCAGGATTGCTCCAGGGCGAAGGAAAAGTCGGCGGTGGTCCGGGCTGCACAGCCGCCATTTAGGTAGTTGGGCAGCTCAACGTTAGTGCCGGGAAGCGGCAGGGACGGGGGGTTGTCGAGCTTGCTGTCGGCGTCGTATTGGCCCGACTCCAAGGCGGCAGCGGCTACGACCAGCTTGAACACGGAGCCCGGGGCCAGCAGGCTCTCGGTCGCCGGGTTGGTGAACGGAGACAGTCCCGGCACCTTCTCCAACTCGGCCATGTTCTGCGTGACCTCTTCGGTGTTGTGCCCCGCCAGCGCGTTCGGATCGAAGCTGGGCTTGGACACCATCGCGAGGATGTTGCCGGTGTCCGGCTCCATCACCACGATCGAGCCCTTTACGCCGTCGGGAATCAGGTCCCAGGCCAGCTGCTGCAGCTCGGGGTCCAAGGTCAGCTCCACGGAGGCGCCCTCGACCTGGCCGCCGGAAAACATCTGCACAATCTGTTCGTAGAAGAACTCGTCGCCGGAACCGGAGAGCTGATCGTTCATCGCCGACTCCATCTGCGTGGAGCCGTACACCAGCGAGTAGAAGCCGGTGATCGGCGCATAGAGCGCGGGTTCGTTGTAGACGCGCTGGTAGGCGAACTCGTCGTCCGAGGGAACCGACTCGGCGATCGGATCGCCGCCCACCAGGATGGCGCCCCGGTTCTTGTCGAAGTCCTTGTAGATGGTCCGGCTGTTCCAGGGGTTGGCATTAAGGTTTTCGGCCTCGAAGAACTGCACGACCGTGAGCGAGCCAAACAGCAGCGCGAACATCGCGATGGCGACGATCCAAGTATTGCGGATGGCTTGGTTCATGGCTGGATCACCTCCGTGGATCCGGTGTTCCGTCCTTCGGTCTGGTTGCGGCGCGTCGGCTGGACCCCACCCGGAGGACGTCGGCCGGCGGCCGGTCCGGTCAGGGCAGGGCGGCGTGCCGCGTCGGAAATCAGCAGCAGCAGGGCGACGATCAGCCAGTTGGCCAACAGCGAAGAGCCGCCGGCTGCCAGGAACGGTGTGGTCAGGCCGGTCAGCGGAATCAGGCGGGTGACGCCCCCGATCACCACGAAGCACTGCAGCGCCAAGGTGAACGAGAGCCCCGTCGCCAGGAGCTTGCCGAAGGCATCCCGGCTTCCCAGCGCCGCCCGGATGCCACGGCTGACCAAGAGGATGTAGAGCATCACGATGGCGCTGAGCCCGATGAGCCCTAACTCCTCGCCGAGTGCGGCAATGATCATGTCGCTGTTCGCGTAGGTCACCAGGTCGGGCCGGCCTTGCCCGAGTCCCGTGCCGGTAAGCGCACCGCTGGCCAGCCCGAACAGCCCCTGGACAATCTGGTGGCTGCCGCCGATCCGGTTGTAGACCTCGGGGTCGAACGCATTGATCCAGCCGTCAATACGTGCGGTGACGTGCGGGAACAGCTGGAAAGCCACAACCCCGCCCACCGCAATCATGAGCAGGCCGATCAGGACCCAGCTGACGCGGCTGGTGGCCACATAGATCATAGCCATGAACAGGCCGAAGAACAGGATCGAGGAGCCCAAATCCCGCTGGAAGACCAGGACGCCGATGCTGACCAGCCAGGCCACCAGCATGGGGCCCATGTCCTGCCAGCGGGGCAGCTGCAGCGGGCCGATCTTCTTGCCCGCGAGCAGGATGAGGTCGCGGTTCGTGGATAGATACCCAGCGAAGAATATGGCGAGCGTGATCTTCGCGATTTCGCCCGGCTGGAAGGTGGCGAACCCCAGGTTCACCCAAATCCGGGCGCCGTTGATTTCCATCCCGACGAACGGCAGCAGCGGGAGGATGAGCAGGATGGCGCTCGTGATCAGCGATATGTAGGTGAAACGGCGCAAAACGCGGTGGTCGGGCAGCAGCCAGATAACGGCGACCACGACGGCGATGGCCACGCCGGTCCACAGGAGCTGGCGTCCCGCGGCGGAGTCGTTGTTGGCAATGTCCAGGCGGTGGATCATCGCCAGCCCCACGCCATTCAGGGCGGTCACGATTGGAAGTATTACCGGGTCGGCATATTTCGCCCGGAGGCGCAGGACCACGTGCACCACGAGGACCAGCACCACCAAGGTGCCGCCCTGGGTAAAGAAGTCGCTGTCGAAGGCCCGGTCCTGGTCCAACCCCACCAGCATGTTGGCTCCGATGCCGACAATCAAAGCCAGCACGAGCAGGAGCAGTTCGGTGTTGCGCCGGGAACGGGGCACGGTCTGGATGTTACTCATGGCTTATCCACCTACACATTCCGGTGGCACGGTGGGTTGGGGACTGGCAAGCGGTCCAGGAGTCGCCGGCGGCGAACCGCTGGGCCGGTCGGTCGGTACAGCACTGGGGCTGGGTCCGGGTGCCGGGCAGTTCCGCTGGCTGCTGATTCGCAACTGTTCCACGATCTCCTCGGCGTGCCCCAGGTCCCGTGCGGAAATGCTCGACTCCAGCCGTTGCTGTTGGTAGGCCGGCAGGCTTTCCAGCGGGATGTTGTAAACCGTGTCCACATGTGAAAGCGCTACCGGCCCGAAGTTCTGGGAGACGCCGTTGAAGATGGCCACCCGTCCGTCGGCCGAGGCAACGAAATACTGCGTCTGCGTCCACAGGTAGCCGAACCACATGACCGCCACCAGCAGCAACGACATGACGGTCAGGAATGCCGGAATCAGCCAGGGCTTGCGGACCGGTGCGGGGGCCTCGGCGTCGGGCGTTTCCGGTTCCTCCGGAGCCTTGTGGGTCAGCAATGCGGCCGCCCGGCGCTTGTTGGAGTGGGCCGTGACGATTGGAATCTGTCCGGTTTCGGTGGCCAGTGCCGCGGCACCCACCAGCACATGCGGACGGGTCTCCAGTTCCCGGCGGATGGCCTCGGCACGGATTGCCTCGTGCGGTTGCAGCTCTTCGTCGGCGGCGCCCGTCCCCGCTGCGGCCCCCTCGGGAGAGGCTCCGGCGGCGGGTGTCGGCGCCGGGACCACCGGGGAGGCGACGCCGTCGTGCTTCAGGGCTGATGCCTTCGGCCGTTCCGGGGCGAGGCCAAGGGAGGCGGTATCGGCTGGCTCGGGTGCCGCTTCGGCGACCTCGACCATCACGATGGTCACGTTGTCCGGGGAACCGCCGTCAAGCGTGAGATCCACCAGTTCATCGACGGCGTCCTGCAGCGTGGGTGCGTTGCGCACCACGGACTCCACCACACTGTCCGGCACTACCGCGTTGAGTCCATCGGAGCAGAGCAGCCACTTCTCTCCCGGCTCGGCCTGATGGCTGGCCAGGTCGAGTTCGGGGCTGGCATCGACGTCGCCCAACACGCGCATCAGCACGTTGCGGTGCGGGTGGATCTCGGCTTCCGCGGGAAGGAGCCGGCCTTCGTCGATGAGCCGCTGGACGAACGTGTGGTCGACGCTGACCTGCTCGAAGGTGCCGTTTTTCAGCCGGTAGGCACGGGAATCGCCGATATGGGCGAATTCGAGCTTGTCGTCATGCAGCAGCAGGGCCGTGACGGTCGTGCCCATGCCCGCCAGCTTGGGACTGGTCTGCACCAGTTCCGAAAGGATGGAATTGGCGGTCTGGATCTCGTCGGCCAGCACGTTGGCCGGATCCTGATGGCCCGAGCGGTCCAGGTGGACCAGGTCCAGCACCGTGGACGCCGAGGCCACGTCACCGCCGGCATGGCCGCCCATGCCGTCGGCCACCACGGCAAGATAGCGCCCGGCGTAGGCGGAATCGTCGTTTTTGGACCGCGCCTTACCCACGTCAGACCGCGCTGCATAGCGCAGAACCAGAGCCACCGTCAGGGCCTCAACTCAATGACCGTCTTGCCGATCCGGATGGGAACGCCGGGGTCAACGGGCAGCGCCCGCGTCAGCTGGTTCTCTGCCAGGTAGGTGCCGTTGGTGGAGCCGAGGTCCTCGATGAACCAGCGGCTGCCCTGCGGAAAGAGCCGGGCGTGCCGGCCGGAGGCGTAGTCGTCCTCCAGCACCAGCGTGGCTTCCTGGGCCCGGCCCAACAGGATGGGGCTCGCGGCCAGTTCCAATGAGTGCCCTGCCAGCGGCCCTTCCGTGACCACCAGGCGGCGCGGAGCCACCCTGGGAGCCGGAGCGTCCGCCAGGTCGGGATTCTTGCGGACTTCGCGCGCGGTGGGGGAGCCGGTGCGGCTGCGCTTGCCGATCTGCAGGTCCCGCCGCAGGGCGGCGACGATGCTGATGATCATAATCCAGAGCAGGATCAGGAAACCGAACCGCAGCGCGGTGACGACCAGCTCGCCCATTAGGCCCCGCCGCCCCGTGTCGGCAGCAGGCGGAAGGTAATGCGGGTGCGGCCCATGGTGATGACGGAGCCGTCGGTGAGGTCAATCTGGCCGTTGATCTTTTGGCCGTTGACATAGCTGCCGTTGGTTGAGCCCAGATCCACGGCCACAGCCGAGCCGCCTTCGGTGCGGATCTCCAGATGGCGCCGCGAGACCCCGGTGTCGTCCACCATGATGTCGGCTTCGGAGGAGCGTCCGAGGACGATGGACGGCGCGTTGAGCGAGTAGCGCTGCCCGTTGATTTCCAGCACGGGCGTCAGCAGCGTGGGCTGGCGCGACGGCGCCGCGGGGGCGCTGCGTTGCACGGGCTGCTGATGGTGGCCCTCGGATTTCACCACGGTGGCGTGGACTTCAAAATCGCCGCCCTTGAGTTCGCCGTCCTTGGTGAAGGAAACGCGGACCGGACCCTGCAGGGTGTACTTCTGGCTGTTGACGTGGCGGATGACCACGTCGCACAGTTCTTCGGCCAGCGTGGCGCCCCATTGTTCTGCCATGGCGTAGTCGGAATCGCCCAGCCTGACGTCGAAGACGTTGGGGGCCAGCGTGCGGCCCTGGGCCAACGTGATGGAACCGTTGTCCAGTTCGCGGCGCAGCCGGCTTGCAATCTCCACCGGCTGCACCTGGCCTTTGCCGCCGACGGAGAAGGCGCCGCGGACCATCTTTTCGATGCCGCGCTCCATACTGTCCAGAATGCCCATCGGGCCGCCTCCTCCCAGAGTTGTCGTCAGGTGGTGCCCCGCTGCGACAGCGGACAGGGCACACCTGTCTGGCGATTCTTCCCTTCGATACTACTTGGGCGTGTCCCAAAAGGCCCCATTCAGCAACGATGGCCGCGGGCGCGGCGGCGGCGCAGTGTGGTGAACGTCACCGCCAAGGAAGCGCGACGGCGGTGCGTGCGGCCCGCGGCGCGGGCCCTCCGATCCCCGTCAACGTGCGGTAACTCGGGGGCCGGCGCCCCGATTGGGAATTTGGGACTGTTTCACGCTACTATTGATCTCGCTGTTCTTGAGGAAAGCGAACCGGGAAATCGGTTGGCTCACCAAGAGGGCAGGCGAACTGCGCGCGAGTGGCGGAACGGCAGACGCGCTGGCTTCAGGTGCCAGTGTCCGAAAGGGCGTGGGGGTTCAAATCCCCCCTCGCGCACGCAGAGCAAGAGCCCCGGTCTTCGGATCGGGGCTCTTGCCGTTAACGGGCAAACCCCCGGGCCCTTCTTAATCGAAGGCGGCCGCTTCCTCGGAGGCGGGACGACGCCGGTTGACGTCCCGCCGGTAAGTCAGGCGCTGCGCGGATCGGCGGTGGCAGCGCCGGCGGATCAGCCTTGTTTGCCGGCTGCCTTCACGCGCTGCTCCTCGGCGCGCACGGCGGCAAACGAGGCGCGTTCTGCCACCAGCCATTCCGGCGGATCCTGCAGCAGGGCGGTGATCTCCGCCGTCGTCAGCGGTTCGGTGATGCCGCCGCGGGCCAGGCCGGAGATGGAGACGTTGAGTTTACGGGCTACTTCCGGCCGCGGATGCGGACCGTTGCGGCGCAGGTCGGCAAGCCATTCCGGCGGATCCGACTGCAGCTGGTTAAACTCCTCGCGCGAGATCAGGCTGTCCTGGAACTCCTGCGGGGCCGCGGGCAGGTAGATGCCCAGTTTCTTGGCGGCCGTGGCCGGTTTCATGGACTGTGCCGATTTCGCGCTCATAAGCCCAGCCTAGCCGCCCTGCGCTACGGTGATGAAGTGCAGGATGCAGACCAGGAGCCGACGACCACGGCCCAATTGGCCGGACTGAAGGTCGGCTACGTCCCGGGCGTGACACCGGGGAAGTGGACCCGCCGGTGGGCGGAGCGGCTGCCCGACGTCCCGCTGACCGCATTCCAGTGCGGCGAGGAGGAGCAGACAGCCATCCTGCGCGACGGCCGGGCCGACCTGAGCTTCGTGCGGCTGCCGGTGGACCGGGAGGGGCTGAGCGTGATCCCGCTGTATACGGAACTGCCCGTGGTGGTCGCGCCGAAGGAACACGATGTTGCCCTCTACGACGACGAAGTCCCTTACCAAGAGATCGCGCACGAGAACTTCCTGGACCCCGGACAGATGGGCGGCGCCAAGACCGGTATCGAGGTCGTGGCGTCCGGTGCGGGGCTGATGATCCTGCCGATGTCCGTGGCCCGGCTCTACAACCGCAAGGATGTCATCTACCGAACGGTCACCGACCACCCCGAAACACAGATCGGCCTCGCGTGGCTCACCGACCGGACCGAGGCCGCCATCGAGGAGTTCATCGGGATTGTCCGTGGCCGCACGGCGCGCAGTTCGCGCCAGCCCTCGGTGCAGGAACAACAGGGCAAGGGCAAGGGCAGCAAGAACCCGGCCAAGAACGACGGCGGAGCCTCCGGCGTGGGGAAGAAGGGCACCGCTGCGGGAAAGGGCTCCGGATCGGGGCGGGCGGCGGGAGCCGGCAAGGGCGCGGGCAAGCCGTCCGGCCAGGGCAAAGGCAAACCAGGCGGCGGCCGCACCCCCAAGGGCCGCGGGCCGCGGCGCGGCCGCCGGTAGCAACTGCACCTGCATGCCGCGTTCCCTGCGGCGTTGGCTAGGCTTCAGATATGACCGTGAGCAGCCCTGACCACCTGGACGATACCGAACTCGCGGCCTGGCTGGTGCGCGCCGCAGGAACGCTGGCCAACGGAATGCGGTCCGGGGTGACCACGTTCGAGGAGAAGACCAGCATCTCCGACGTCGTCACCGCTGCAGACCATGCCGCGGAGAAACTGGTCGTGGACACGCTCCGGCAGCTGCGGCCGGAGGACGCGATCCTGGGCGAGGAAGGCTCCAGCCACGAGGGAACCTCCGGCCGGACCTGGGTCATCGATCCGGTGGACGGCACCTACAACTTCTTCACCGGTGGGCACTACTGGTGCTCCGCGCTGGCGCTGACGGATGACGCCGGAGCCCGGCTGGGGGCGGTCTACCACCCCGCCGAGGACGTCCTGTGGATCGGCGGACGGGACCTGCCCACGACCCGGAACGGCCTGCGCGTGGGCGAAATCGCCAGCGCTCCCTTGGCGGCCAGCTGCGCCGCGGCGTACCTGCACCACACGTATTTGCGCGACGAGGCCGCGGGCGAGCCGTACCTGCGCACTCTGCTGGGTTCGGCCACGTACCGTACCTGGGGGTCGGCGTCCTGTGAGCTGGCGGCAACCTCCGCCGGAATTTTCGGCGTCTGGTACCAGCAGGGGCTGCCGGACTGGGACTGGCTTCCGGGCAAGACCCTGGTCGAAGCGGCAGGAGGTTCCACCGCCGTCCTGGAGGTCGGCGGCTACCGCTGGTCGGTGGCCGGGGGACGCCAGCAGGTGGCCGACGCGGTCGCCCTGCTGCGGGGATGACCGCGTCCCGATCCTGGCATGCCCTTCCGTGGCATAGTGGGGCTGTGGAAAAGACCTATGAAACGATCCAGCTCGAATGCCTCGGCGAATTGGCCACCGTCGTCATCAACCGCCCGGAGTCGCTCAACTCATTGAACACGCAGGTCGTGGCGGACCTGGCGCAGTTCGTGGCGGACATCCGCTCGCCGGAAGGCGGGGAAGTTCGCAGCATCCTGATCACCGGTGCGGGCGGGAAGGCCTTCGCCGCCGGCGCAGACATTCGCGAACTGGCCTCCATGGGACCGGCGGAAGCGGAAGCACACAGTGCAGCCATGCAGGACCTGACCCGGATGCTGGAGACCCTGGACCTTCCCGTCATCGCCTGCGTCAACGGGTTTGCGCTGGGCGGCGGCTTGGAACTGGCGTTGGCCTGCGACTTCATCTACGCCACGGCCAACGCGAAGTTCGGCCTGCCGGAAGTCGGCCTGGGCCTCATTCCGGGCTTCGGCGGGACGGTCCGGCTGCCGCAGCGGGTTGGCCCCGGCAGGGCCAAGGAACTGATTTTCACGGGCCGCAGCATCGGCGCCGAGGAAGCCCTGCGGATCGGACTGGCCAACGCCGTCTTCGCCAGCAAGGACGACATGCTCGACGCCGCCGCCGCCACCTGCCGGGAGATTTCCGCGAAGTCCCCCGCCGCCGTCGCGAATGCGAAACGGACGGTCGATGCGGCCCTGGGCCGTCCCACCGCCGACGGGTTGCAGGTGGAGCGCCGGGCCTTCGGGCAGGCCTTTACCACCGAAGATTCACGGATCGGCCGGGATGCCTTCCTGGCCAAGGAGGCGCCCGCCTTCACCGGGCACTGAAGGCGGGCGCGGGCAGGGATAGATCAGCGATGGCGGCGCCATGCCGGATCGTACTGGGTGGCCAGCCGCGCCAAGGTCAGTCCCGCCAGCAGCAGGCCGACGTCACGCAGCGCCACGTCGTAGAACCCTGGCAGCGTCAGCAGGTTGGCGATGATGCCCGCCAGCCAGAGGGAAACAATGTAGGCGCCGTAGCGGGGCTTGAACCAGACGATCATGCCGGCGGCTATTTCCACCACGCCAACGATCAGCATGGCGGTGTGGGCGCTGAAGGGCAGCAGGTTGGTGATCCACGGTGCCAGATACTGTTCCCAGTCAGTGAGCAGATTAAAGAACTTGTCGAGCCCCATCAGGATCGGCAGGACGGTGAATCCCAGCCTGAGCATCCAAAAGGCACCGTACGCGGGCTCGGTCCGGACCCGTTGCAGTGCAGGAGTGGTGGTTGCCATCGGAACCTCCGGTTAATTCTAAAAACCGAATAAGTAGTTTTAGAATGCTCCGGTGTTGCACGGATGTCAATGGCCTTGCTGTTGCTGTTGCTGCTCCGGATCCCAGGATTGCGTCTGGGTCAGTCTCTTGGCCAGGGCAGGGCCGCCAACACCCGCGATAACCGACCGTTCGCCGACGATGACCAGCAGGCTGCGCGCCCGGGAGAACCCGGAATAGAGCATCTCGCGCGCCCGCTCCGGATCGCCGAATCCGTTGACTGCCAGTACCACCACCGAGCGTTCGAGTCCCTTGAAGCCAAGCACGTTGCCGTAGAACACGTCGTCGTCGTCAAAAAAGGCGTCCCAGTATCCGTGCCAGCCCAGTGCATCCACCGCTTGCTGATGGGCCGGATGCTTGCGCTTGGTGGTCAGCAGCGCCACCTGCTGCGGGGCCCAGCCCTCACGCTCGAGCAGTTGGGCAACCGCATCGTCGGCCCGAGGGATGACGGTCCCGGCCGTTGCCTCCACCAGCCGGATGCGCGGGCCGGAGAGGCCCCGCGGAATCGCCAGTTCGGTGGACAGCGCGCCGCAGAGCGCCGCGATCTGCCTGGTATTCCGAAGGTTTTCATTCAGCACGAGCGGAGGCGCCTCGATCGGCGGCCGGCCGTCTCGGCCGAATATGCGCTGGTCTTCGTCCATAAACACATACAGGCCCCCGGCGGCAGGTTCCTTCAGGCACTCCAGGACGGCCTCCCACCACAGCGCGCCAAAGTCCTGTCCCTCGTCCACGACGATCGCGTCGAAGAGTTCGCGGACCGGTTGGTTCTTGGCGAGCCGTTGCAGTGTCCGGGGGAGGTAGTGCTCGTAGTACCGGTTGGTCAGCAGCCGGGGATCCAGCGGATGGTGCGCGGACCAGCGGAGCGGCAGGTCATAGAACATGCCCACGTGTGCCGGGCGTTCGGTCGGCTTCCACCCGGCCGTCTCGGTTTCGAAGTACCGGGCCAGGCCTCGGCTGGAGCACAGCAGCGCCACCCGCTGTCCGTCGCGGGCCAACCGCCGGGCCTGTTCCAACGCGAGCCAGGTCTTGCCGGTGCCTGCGCCGCCGATAACGCGTGCCCGCGGCTGGTCCTTCAGGACATCCAGGATCGCCGATTGGTCCCGGGTCATCTGGTCGGCGCGGCTTTCGTGCTCGGCCGCCGCGGAGAGTGCACCGTTGTCCGGGCGGGCGCGCGTCAGCCATGCCAGGATGCGGTCGGCGATATCCGGCGAGGTTTCGCCGTCTCCGTCGCCGCAGAAGTTGATGGCTTCCCGGACGGTGTCGTCCGGATACTTCAGGTCCTGGCTGCCGATCACCATGGACCGCCTGAGGCCGGGGATGTCCCAATGCCGCGGTAGCCAGGTATCCGGAAAGGCCAGCAGGTGGGCGAAGCGGACCTTCCGGCTAAGCCCCAACTGGGAGCCGAGGTAGCGCTGGAGCATGTGCCGGGCGTCCTGGACGTGGACCAGTGGGTCCTTGATGCGGTGCTGCCGGCCGTTGCCGGACTGGTACCACTGGCCCGCGTCGTAGCTGATCTGCCCGCCTTTGACCTCGATGGCCGCGATGCCGACACCGGGCCAGACAACGAGCAGGTCGATCCGACGGGCGGTGCCGTTTTCGACGATGTCGACCGAATGCAGCAGGGCGGCGGACGACGGCAGCGTACGCTTCAGCGCCTCCCAAACCTGCCGTTCGGCAGGCTGGTCCCGGCCGAACTCAGGCTGTTCCGGAAAACAGCGCGGCATACCGCCCCCTCAACATCAACGCAGTGGTTTACCACACAGACTACCCAATGCAGGTCATCGGCCCTTCCGCCCGGGAACGTCGGGGCCGTTGCAGCAATCCCTCGCGTGCCGTGTCGGTGCGGCCAATCATTGCCGCGCCTCGGGCCGTTCTGTAGCGTTAATGCCAGGTGGCAACTCATGAAGGCGGTGCCCGCGGCGCCGTTTCACGGGTGGAATGAGGATGATCATGGCAACCATAGAAGAAACGGTCGAGATCGCCCTGCCCGCACACAAGGTTCATGAGGAGTGGCTGCGCTTCGAATACTTTCCCTCCTTCATGCACGGCGTGAAGTCAGTGATCCGGACGTCCGACACCACGCACCATTGGGTCACGAAAGTCGGCGGCGTACAGCGCGAATTCGATACGGCCGTGACCGAGGACGAGCCCGGCCAGCGGATCGTGTGGAGGAGCGAGGGCGGTGTCAGGCACAGCGGCACCGTGACGTTCGGAAGAATTGACGCCGACACGACGTCAATGCACGTGCACATCGATTGGGAGCCAAGTTCCCTGCTGGAAAAGGCCGGTTCCGGGCTGGGATCGGACCACCGGGAGGTGCGCAACGAGTTGTGGCGCTTCAAGACCTTCGTCGAGTCCGGAGGATCGGAAATGCACGAGCCGGGCAACCAGCAGTTCTACGGCGGAACCTTTGCCGGCGGATTTCCTCCGGAAGCCTCCGCCCAGCCGGACATTCCGCGCAACGAGGATGCCAACGCCTACAACCGGGAACCAGACGTCCAGGAGCCGGAGGACCGGGCGGGTTCGGGCAGCTAGTCCGCCGCGGCCGCCGCATGGCGTGCCGCCGCTCCAGCTTGCGGCCGCCGTCAGGAACGGGTGCTGATCCGCTCCACGGAATCCACGGCGCGCCTTGACAGCTCCTCGGACAGCGGCGCGCTCTTGGCGGAGTCCGCCGCGTCGTTCTGGCCTTCGGGGCTGAGGACATACTGCGCAAACGCCTTGACCAGGTCAACCTTCTCCTGGTCCTCGTACGTGGTGCAGTAGATGTGGTAGGAGACCAACATCAGCGGATAGGCGCCGGGGGCGGTAGTCGTCCGGTCCAATTCCAGGGCCAGATCGTACTCCGGCCGCCCCTCGACAGGTGTTGCTTCGTCGAGCGCCTTGGCTGCCGCTTCCGCGCTCACCGCAACGTAGTCCTCGCCGACCTTGAGGTTGACCTTGCCCAGCGGAGCCCCGACGGCGGAGTCGTCTGCATAGGTGACGGCGCCTTCCGTGCCGGCCACCATGCTCACGACGCCGGTGGTGCCCTGCGCGTTCTCCCCGGCGTATTCTGCGGGCCAGGTGTCGCTGGGCTCGGGCGTCCAGACATCGGGGACCACGGCGTGCAGGTACTCGGTGAAGGTCTCCGTGGTGCCGGAGTCCTCCGAGCGGTTGACGGGAGTGATCGCAAGATCGGGCAGCTCGATGTCAGGATTGTGCTCCGCGATGGCGGGGTCGTCCCACGACTGGATCTCGCCTTGGAAAATCCTGGCAATGGTTTCGGCGTCCAGATTCAGTTCGGTGATGCCCGGAAGATTGAACGCCACGGTGATGGGCGAGATGTAGGCCGGGACGTTGAAGCCGCCGTCGGGGCCGCAGACCTTGCGCGACCGTTCCACTTCTTCGTCGTCCAAGTAGGCGTCCGAGCCGGCGAACTCAACGGCGCCGGCCAGGAAAGCGGTGCGGCCCGCGCCGGAACCGTCCGGCGAATACTGGACCTGCGCGTCGGAGTGGAGCAAGCCGAAGCCGGCCACCCAGGCGTCCATCGCCGCGTTCTGGGACGATGCTCCGGCACCTGTCAGGGTGCCGGACAGGGAGGAGCCCTGCCGGGCGGCGGCTTCCTGGGCAGGACCCAGCGGGTAGTCGGAGCCGCAGGCGGCCAAGGACAGGGACATCAGGGCGGCGGTGCCAAGGGCGGCCGCGCGGCGTTTCAACTCAGGCATCCGCACTAGCCTACCGGTGCGGCGGCGTCAGGCCCAAGGGGGCTACCGCCCGTCGAGGTCCTTGACGGCGGGGCCTTCCAGTACCTTTCCGTCCGCGCTGAAGCGGGACCCGTGCAATGGGCAGTCCCAGCTGCCTTCGGCGTCGTTCCAGGACAGCACGCCGCCCAAATGCGTGCATATCGCGCTGACCCGGTGCGTGGCGGAGTTCATGGTACAAATGCCAACCGGTCGCGAATTTTCCCGCACCACCGTGCCCTGACCCTCCGGCGGTGCGGCGTGGGTGGTACGGGTCAATCCGCCCAGCCATCCGGACAGCAATTCCAAACCGACGGACAAATTGGTGCCGGCGGTGCTGGCGGCGTCCCGTCCGGAGATGCGCGACTTATAGAGGTCCTTGGCCCAATGATTGTCGCCGCCCAGGATGGAGGCCGACAGCGCCAGTGCCGCCGCCACTCCGTTCGTCATGCCCCACTTGTTGAATCCGGTGGCCACCATGATGCGCTTTTCCCCGGGCAGGATCGGCCCCACATAGGGCACCGCACCGGCCGGTTCATAGTCCTGCGCCGACCAGGTATGTGTAGGCTGGGCACCCGGAAAGTGCTGTTGGCCCCAGCGGAGCAGGTCATCGACGAGGCCCCGGGTATGGCTGTGGCGGCCGACCACGTGGCCGTTGCCGCCGGCCAGCAAGACCTCCCGGTCGCCGTGGCGGGCGCTCCGCAGCGAGCGGGTCGGCGCGTCAATGGATAAGTACATCCCGGACGGGATCCGCCCAGGGACCGTGAAGGCGGCGGCGTAGGAACGCATGGGCTTGAGCACGCTGAAATGTCCACCGCGGTTCAGCATGGGCGTGCCGGTGGCCAGCACCAGAATTCCGGTCTGAACATCGCCCAGCCCCGTGCGCACGGTGATGTTTCGCGGCCCCGCCCCGGCACCGCCGTCTTCCGCGCGGCCGATGCCCGTGACCCGCATGCCCTCAAAGACCATGCCTCCGCGGCTGCGCAGTTCTGCGACAAGCGCGGCCAGCAGGTGCATCGGATGGATCTGCGCCTGGTCGGCCAGCCGCAGCATCCCGGTGACCTCGAACGGCAGCTCGCCGGCGCCGGAGACGGTTTCGACCGGCAGGCCGGCGGATTCGCTGGCACGCTGCTCCGCCGCGAGATCCTCGGCGCCCTGGGGGGTGGTGGCGTAGGTGAACGCATCACGCCGGTCGTACTCCACCCGGTGTTCGTCGCAGTACCGCAGGATCCACGCCTGGGATTCCTGCTGGGCGGCAACATAGGCGGCGGCAGTGCCGGAATCGTGGTGGTGCGTAATGCGCGAAAGCTGGCTGCCCTGCAGCAGGGATACCTTGGCGGTCGTATTGCCGGTGGTGGCGGCCCCGACGGTCCGGGCCTCCAGCACGGCAACCCGGTGCCCGGCCCTCGCGAGCAGGACGGCAGTGGTCAGACCCGTCAGCCCGGCTCCGGCCACCACCGAGTCGAACCCGGTTTGGCCGGAGTACGTGTCTACGGGAACCTCTTGAGCGGTATCGAGCCAGAGCGAATGCATGATGCTGTCCTTTCGGCCGACTGGTAGTACACACCACACCCTGTCGCTGCTGGCGCGTCAAGACCCAAAGTGGGGGTGCACCTGACAGGATGGAAGCGACGACGACCGGCGGAAGGCGGAGGGCATGAAAACTGCGGTGCTGATGATCGACTTGCAGAACGCGTACTTCGAGGACCCTGCCTTGGCCAAGCGGCAGGAAGCCGTGGTGGAGTCAGCCAATCTGTTGATCAGGACCGCGACGGCGGCGCAGGTGCCGGTGCTGCTTGTTTACACCCAACACCGCAGGGACCGTTCAACCTGGACCCTCAGCATGCTCGACGATGACCAGGGATTCTTGTTCGAGGGGACCGAGCAGGCCGAATTCCTGCCCGGGCTGCAGACCGAGGGCCTGGAGCGCATTGTCAAGACACGCGACAGCGCGTTTTTTGGCACGGACCTGGCCGGGCGGCTGCGGGACGCCGGGGTGGAACGCCTGGTCCTGGCCGGAGTGGCGACCCACAACTGCGTGGCGCAGACCGCGGCTGATGCCTTCGCGCACAACTTCCGCGTGGTCTTCGCCAAGGACATGATCGCCTCGACCAATGAGGACTATGCCGGCTCCATGCTGCAGATCCTCAGCGATGAGTACCGCCAGCCCGTGCTGGGCCGCGGGGCGCTGGCCGAATTGCTGGCGGGCGCGCGCCAAGGCTGAGCCTGCTGCGGGATCACCCTTCCGAGAGCAGGTGACACCAGGAATCCGTCAAGGTCTCCAAGCATACGTCGCGATCCATGATCCAGCCCGTGCGGATCCACCGCTGCGAGAGGTATTCCAGCTGGCCGAAGGCGAGGACGCAGCGGACCTGCCGGCTGGCCGGGTCGAACCGCCCCGACCGGTCCAGCCCGGACGTCATGTCAGCGGCCACATCACGGAACCAGTCCTCCATGACCTTCGCGACCTCCGGCTCGACCGGGGCTGCCTGATAGACGGCATGCAGGTAGGGGCGGGTTGCTTCCCACTGGTCGAATTTCCGACTGATCCAGGCGCGGATCAAATCGCGGGTACCCAGTTCCACCACGGTCGATAGGGCCGGGTCGTCCACGCTGGTGAGGATGGAGTCGACCGTCTTCACCACGTCGCCCATCAGCTGTGCCTTCGACGCGAAGTGCAGGTAGAAGGTGGTCCTCGTGGTGCCGGCCCGGGCGGCGATGTCGTCGATAGTCGTGGCCGCGTAGCCCTTGGATTCAAAGAGCTCCAGGCCGGTGTCCAAGAGAAGTTGCCTGGTCTGCTGTTTCTGAGCCTCGCGGAGTGTTGCCATGCCACACAGAATAGCCGGTGGCCGTGCCCCCTCCGGACCACGCCAAGCTGCCCTGACGGATTTTCCTCCCTCATCTGCTGCCCCTGGGCGCGGCCGCCCCATCCTTTTGCGCATAGGCCGCTGAAGCGACATAACGAGTTGTCACTTGACACCATGTATTCCCAATCAATACTGTTATCCCCATCACGGCGATCCTGTCGCGTGCGTCACAGCAGGACGCGAGGTAAAGGGCTTTGCGGCAGGGCTTCGTCGAGCACCCGTCCGCTACCAGGGCGGGCGGATGCAACCGCCTCGACGAGGACCGCCAGGCAGCGCCCGTTCACCACATCGCTCACACCATGACAAGGAAGTTTCACATGAGCCAGGACCAGGGGACCCACACGTCACCGCCGCAGTCCGATCCACCGCCCCAGGCCCCGCCCGTGGAAGTCACGCCCGCGCGCACCAGGGGCACTTTGGTCGCTGCCTCGTTGGCTGTCATGGTGGCGCAGATCGCCAACGCGCTGCCCGGCGCGCTGAACGGCGAGTTCCAGCTCACCTTTAACACGTTCGGTTCCCAGCTCACCTGGATCACCGCCGCGTTCATGATTCCGGTGGTGGTTTTCGAGCTGACCTTCGGCGTGCTCGGCGACAAGTACGGCCACCGCAAGCTCGTGGTGGGCGGCGCCGTGCTTGTCATGATCGGTTCGTTGATCTGTGCCATTTCCCCCACGGTCCAGGCCATGTGGATCGGCTCGGCCATCAACGGCCTGGGGGCGGGGGCGATTTTCCCCGCATCGCTGGCGTTGGTCGCGTCTGTGGCGCGCTCCATGCAGGAGCGGGTGCGCGGCATCGCCATCTGGGCGGGCTTCCTCTCCGCCGGTTCGGCCCTGTCGCCCTTGCTCGGCGGCGTGTTTGCCGGCTTCGGTTGGTGGCGCGGGGCCTACGCCGTGGTGGTGTTGGCGGCCCTCGCCGCACTGCTGCTGACCGCTCTGCGCTCCGCCGAGGCCAAGGTGGCCCGGGAGCGCCGGCTGGACATCTGGGGCCAGATCACCTTCGCGCTGGGCCTGATCCTGGTTCTCTTTGGCCTGGTGCAGGGTCCCGAAGACGGTTGGACCAGCACCCTTGTGGTGGCCGCCCTCGCCTCCGGTGCAGTGCTGCTGGCGATCTTTGTGGTCATCGAACTGCGCGTCGAGTCTCCGCTGCTTGAGCTGAGGCTGTTCCTGAACCGCCAGTTCGCCATCGCGTCGATCGTGGCCGTGGTCGGCATGTTCGCCTTCCTCGGCGCCTGCTTCTCCACGAGCATGTGGCTGGGTCCGGTCCAACACCAGAACCCGCTGTACCTCGGCCTGCTGTTCCTGCTGCTGCAGGGGCCGGCATTCGTGTTGATCCCCGTGCTGTCACGGCTGCAGACCCGAGTCTCGTCCCGCTGGCTGATGACCTTTGGATTCCTGGCCATGGCCGCCGGCGCAATGATCAACTCCAACGCCGATGTCACCAGCCGCGACGTGACCACTTTCATCCTGCCGTCCCTGCTGGTCGGACTTGGTTTCGCCTTCACGCTGAGCCCGATGACCGCTATTGCCGTGAACTCGGTGCCGCGGGAGATGACCGGCATGGCCAGCGCCACCACCAACCTGCTGCGCGACCTCGGCTTCGCGCTCGGACCGGTTCTGGTAGGCGCCATTGCCCTCTCCACCGCCGGCGGAAAGCTCATGACCTCCCTGCAAACGTCCGGTCTGGCTCCGGACCAGCTGGGTCCGGCGATGGGCATTGCGGAAGCGGGCGGTCCGATCGCGCTCAACAGCATCCCCGAGGGCGTGCCCGGATCGGGCGGCAGCCAATTCGCGCTCGAGGCACTGGGCAGCGGATTTACGCAGGCCTTCCTGGTGGTTGCCATCGCGGCCTTGGCAGCGGCGTTGCTCAGCTTCTTTGGGCTGCACGGTGTCAAAGAAACCGAACCGGACGCACCGGAAACGGCCTCCTGACACCGCCGCCGCCGGGCGCACACCGAGACAGAGGAAGCCGGCCATCCCATGGGGGGGGTGGCCGGCTTCCTTTAGGGGGCGGGTGCACCCGGACCTTAGTGGTCGGCGTTTTCCTGCAGGCGCCGAACGAACGGAGCGCAGACGACGGCCACGAGGCCGAGGATCCCGCCGACCGTGAAGGCGACCCGGACGCCGTCGACCAGGGCCACGTTCCCGGCGATGCCGCTGGCGGCTGCCGCCGCCGTACCGATGGTCATGGCGGCAATGAGAACCGCGGTACCGGCGGCGCCGGCCAACTGCTGCAGCGTATTCATGATCGCGCTGCCATGGCCGTACTGCTCACGCGGCAGGGCGCCCAGGGCGACGGTCATCAGCGGGGTCATCAGCATGGCCATGCCGACGCAGAACACCGTATGGAAGACGACGATCGTCGTCACCGGGGTATCAATATGGACGCTGCCCAGCAGCCACTGGCCGCCGGCCAGCAGGAAGGCGCCGGGAATGACGATGGGCCGGGGGCCCACCTTGTCGTAGATACGGCCGACGATCGGGGAAACGATGCCTTGGATCAGGCCGCCGGGCAGGAGGGCCAGGCCGATGGTCAACGTGCTCAGGCCCATGCCGTTCTGCATGAAGATCGGCATCACCATAACCGTGCCCAGCATGGTGGCCATCGCGATCATCACGATGATGACCGAGATGCGGAAGTTGTGCACCTTGAACGGACGGAGGTCCAGCAGGTCCGACTCGGTCTTGCGCAGGGCACGCTGGCGCTGAATGAAAAGCACCAGGGCGGCGGCACCCACAACCAGTGCCACGACCGGGGCCCAGGCGCCTTCCATCAGGTCGGCGATGGAGGAAAGTGCATAAACGATGCCGCCGAAGGCGAAGGCGGAGAGGATGACCGAAAGGACATCCAGCGGAGCCTTGCGCGTCTCCTTGCCGGTCTTGATGGCAATAACGCCGAAGAGGAAGACGATGATGGCCACCGGGACCATCAGGCCGAAGACCCAGCGCCACGTCAAGGAGTTGATGACGGCGCCCGAGAGGGTGGGACCTATGGCCGGAGCCACGGAGATGACCACGGAGTTGAGGCCCATGACGGTGCCGCGGTGCCGGACCGGCACGGAGGTGAGCGTGGTGGTCATCAGCAACGGCAGAATGATGGCCGTGCCGGCCGCCTGGACGATGCGCGCGATGAGCAGGACCGCGAACGTCGGGGCGATGGTTGCCAGCGCCGTGCCGGCGATGAAGAGCAGCATCGCACAGACGAAGAGGCTCTTCGTGGTAAAACGCTGAAGCATGAAGCCGGTGGTCGGAATGACGACGGCCATCGTGAGCATGAAACCGGTGGTCAGCCACTGCGCGGTGGTGGCCTGAACGCCCAGGTCCGCCATCAGGTTGGGCAGGGCGACGGTCAGCACGGTCTCGTTGAGGATCATGATTAGCGCTGACAGCACGAGTGCGGTGATCACGGCGGCAACGCGCTTGGGCGAGATCCTCTCGGGCTCCACGGCCTCTGCCGCCTCCACCTCTCCGGGCGGAATTTTCTCCTCTAGGACGTCTTTCATGGACACCTTTTCTGGTTGTTGAGTTGCAGGCAGACATGGGCTGGCTAATACTTACAAAAGTATAAGTATAACGGCAAAAGAATGCGCGACCGACGGCTTACCGTTGGTCCGGCTCGTTGATCAGGGCCGCAAGGCGCTGGAGGGTGGGCAGGCTGGCGGCGATCTGATCCTGTTCCTCGGGGTGCAGCCTGGCTGCAGCCGCCCCGAGCGTTTCCGCCCACGCGGTTTCCAGCAGGATCCTGATGCGCTGGGACTCGTCAGTGGGGTGCAGGGTCACATAGCGCTTGTCCGCCGCATCGCGGATCCGCGTCACCAGCCCGCGCGCTACCAGTTCGCGCAGTTGCGTACTCACGTTGCTGAACTGGCGGTCAAGCCTGGCAGCGACCTCGGCCACTGTTATTCCGGGGTGCGCTTCAATGACCCGCATGATGTCCACCATGCCGTTGGGCAGCAACGGGACGCCGGAATTCTCATGGGATTTTCGGCGGACATCGGAGGAGATGTCGATCAAGGCCACGGCCAGATCGCGGTTGTCCTCGACGACTTTCGGCGCCTTGCCGTGCTCCGTTGTTTCCATTCCATAAGCATAAGAGGCGCGGTAAGAACCTCCGGCCTTTGATATTCAGGGTTAGCCCGTTCATCACGGCCGGAGGATGTCTCACGCTTCAGGTTGGGGAGGGGCCGGTCGGCAGCGGGTGCCGCTCGGGCCTCAGTCCGCCTGGTCTCCCGCCTTGCGGGCGGTGAACGGCAGGACCAGTCGGGACCGGTGTGCGGCGTCACGGTAAATCTTGTGCGTCACCGGGCGTCCCACCGGGAGGTGGAAGGCGTCCGGGGGCAGCAGTGCGTTGTGCTCGTCGGCCAGCGGCTCGCCGTTGGAAAGTTCGGCGACCAGCCTGTGTCCCGGCTTAAAGGTGTTGGCAAACGGGTAGAGGCGCAGGACATACTCCTCGATCTTCCCCGGCTCCACCGGTACGGCACGGGTGTGCGGGTGGATCGGGCTGCCCTCGCTGGTGCGCTCCTCATCGAGCTCGCGGTGCGAGGCCTTGAGGTAGCCGGTGGTGATCAGCTGGCGCCTGCCGTTCGGGGCGTAGTCCCACAGGCGCAGGATGAAGTTCGAGTCCGGCTGGTCGATCTCGGCGAAGATGTGCGCCGCGCCGGTGCCGATCATCTCCGTGTCCTCCTCGAACGGCCCGGTGCTCCAGCTGAGGATTTCCACCTTGTCGGTCACCGTCAGCGGCGCCTGGTAGAAGCCGTCCGGGGCCGCGTACTCCATGCCCATCAGCTCCGGCTCGGCGGACAGCTTGTGGCGCGGGCGCAGGTACAGGGACTTGTACTCGATCTCCTTCGGCGGCCACTGGTCCGCCTCGACGGTCTCGCGGGAACCTTCCACGAAAACGCTCACGGCCGGCTCGTCCATCACGCCGTTGTCGATGCCCTTGATCCAGTAGTCGTACCAGCGGAACATCTTGTCGTGCTCCTCGATGAAGGGGCGCGACTGCATGGGCGGGTAGGGGCCGATGGTCAGCTTCTTGGGTCCCTTGAGCGAGTTGTACAGCTCGATGGTGCCGTCCATGGTCCAGCCGCGGCCCTGGTCGATCTGCAGCCAGACCGGGATGTCGATGTTAGGAGCGAGCGTGATCGGGTTGCGCTCCTCATACCATTCGCCGTCCAGCTCATTCATGACAATGTCGAACCAGGCTTCGTGGTTCTTGGGGTAATGCAGCACGTGGACGAGGTTCGGCCAGGCGGCGACATCAGGGTCCTCAAGGCGCTTGGCGACCAGCTTCTTGAGCTCCTCAGGGGAGTACTTTTCGATCATGCGGGACTTGACGTTGTCCGTGAAGGCCCAGCCCGAGTCTCCGCCGCGGCCTTCGCGGGCGGCACGGGGCATAAACCACATGATGCCGCCGTGGTAGGTGGTTTCGTAGAAGTCGTAGTGGCCGCCGCTGACGAAAATCGCCTTCAGGTGGGGCGGGCGTTCGGCCGCAGCCAACACCTGCATGGAGCCGAAGTAGGAGATGCCGACCATGCCGACGTTGCCGTCGCACCACGGCTGTTCGGCGACCCATTCGATGAAGTCGTACGCGTCCTGGCCCAGCGAGACGCCACCGGCGTTGTAGTTGCCGATGTGTTCGCCGCCGGAGTCACCGGAGCCGCGCAGGTCGCCGATGACGTGGACGTAGTCCTCCTTGACGATCCGGGCGATGTCGCCGGCCTCGATGCAGCCGTCCCACATCGGGCTCGGACGCCGCTGCGGGGGGGTGGTCAGCGCCAGCGCCTGCAGCTCCTTGCCGTACGGGCTCAGGGCCACCAGTGCCGGCCGGGGCTTGTCCTCAAGGCCCTGGTAGGTGTCCGCGGCCAGCTCGACGCCGTCGCGCATCGGGATCCGCAGGTCCTTGCGGATCTTGATCGTCTCCCCACCGGCATTCCACGTCGTGAAATCAGTCATGAGTGTGCACTTCCTTGTCAACGTTCGAGTGCCAGGCATCCCGCTGGCCGACTCGCTCTCCCGAGCGTGACTCGATCATATTATTATAATAAAGTGCAAGGCAAGACGATGAGGTCGAAACGGGTTCGGCCTGCGGCCCCGAAAGGCCGGCCGGCGGGAGGGCAGAGGTCCCGCGCAGCGGCGCCGTACCATCAGGACCGTGAACGGGTCCCGGAGCTGAGGAGAGAACAATGACGCAAGAAGTGACAATCCATCCGCTGGTCTCACCGTGGGGCCGCTTCGGCCTCTACAGCTTCTTCATCGACGCGCCCGAGCCGGCCATCGTCGACACGGGCATCACCACGTCACCGGCCGAGGGCATGGTGCC
Source organism: Arthrobacter sp. THG-b23 (assembly GCF_059091265.1). Taxonomy (NCBI): domain Bacteria; kingdom Bacillati; phylum Actinomycetota; class Actinomycetes; order Micrococcales; family Micrococcaceae; genus Arthrobacter; species Arthrobacter sp. THG-b23. The sequence continues at coordinate 586,384 of NZ_JBNHGM010000002.1, read as the reverse complement.
GGAGCTGCAGAAGCTGGGCCGGCGCATCGAGGACGTCAAGTGGATCCTGCTGACCCACGGCCACATCGACCACCTCGGGGGTGCCCACGCCCTCTGGGAGCTCACCGGCCGGAAGGCAAAGGTTGCCATCCACCACGCGGACGCCCCGTTGCTGCGCTCCCGGCAGGCGCACGTGCAGAACTACGTCGACGTCCGCCAGCGATACCTGGACAATCCGAACGCCATCGAGGAGCAGGTGAGGGCAGCCGGGCATGCCATCTCGGGCGAGATGGAGCCGGACATGCTCCTGGAGGGCGGCGAAACCCTCAGCCTCGGCTCAGATGTCACCGTCTCCGTGCATCACATCCCCGGTCACACCGCCGGCTCGGTGGCCTACGTGGTGGACGGGCAGAACGCCGTGTTTGTCGGCGACTCAGTCCAGGTCCACGGTGCCGCCAACCATTTCCCGGGTTATGAGGACCCGGATGCCTACCGGGCCAGCCTCCGGTACCTGCGCGACGAGATCCGTCCCGAGCGCCTGTACCTTGGCCACCCCTACCGCAACACCGAGGGTGTGCCGTTCGACATCGGGATGGACGGCACCGCGGCCCGGCAGGCCCTGCAGGAGAGCCTGGATATCGAGGCCCGGGTCCGCGATGCGGCCCGCCGATCCTTGCAGGGCGGCCTGCAGGAGACCGGCTCGCCCTATTCGCCGTTTGCCTCGGTGGCCGAGGAGCTCGGCTATACCGGGGATCCGTCGCTGGAGCCCTCGCCGTTCTTCACCACGCTGCACGGCTACCGCAAGCTGTACGGCAAGAACGCCTGACGGGCTACCGCACCAAAAACAACGACGGCGGCGCGCACCCTTGGGTGCGCGCCGCGGATGCGTGTGGGGCGGGCGGGGTCAGCCCCGGTTCAGGAACCCGCCCGCCTCCTGGTAGGCCCGGTACATTTCCGGGATCCAGAAAAAGTTCTGCACGAACCCGTGGTTGGCGCCCGCGTAGCGGCTGACGGTGGTGTCCACGCCGGCGTCCTTCAGGCGCTGGCCGTAGAGCTCGCCCTCGTCACGCAGCGGATCGTACTCCGCGGTGATGATCAGTGCCTTCGGTAGGCCGGCGAGGTTCTCGCGCTTGATCGGGGAGACCAGCGGATCGGCCGGGTCCGCGCCGCTCTCAAGATAGAAGGAGTTCCACGGCGCCAGGGCCAGCGTCTCCAGACCATAGCCGGTGGCGTTCTCCCGCAGCGAGGCGTAGCGGTCCTCGTCGAAGTCCAGGTCCAGCGAGGGGTAGAACAGGATCTGGTGCGTGATCCGATCGAAGCCCTCGTCGTGGGCCATCGCCGTCACCGCGGCCACGAAGTTTGCCCCGGAGCTGTCGCCGGCCAACGCCAGGTTCTTTCCGTCCCAGGCCAGGCTCCCGCCCTGCTCGGCGGCCCATCGGACCACCCCGTAGCACTCCTGCAGGCTGGTCGGGAAGGCGGCCTCCGGTGCCAGCTGATAGCCGACGGAGATGACTTTGTGGCCGCTCTCCTTCGCCAGCGCCCGCGCGACGTGGTCGTGCGTCTCGAGGCTTCCGGAGAAGAACGCGCCGCCGTGGAAGTACACCAGCAGCCCGTAGGACGCGGCCTCGGCCGGGGTATAGATCCGCACCGGGACCTCGCCCGCCGCAGTGGCCGCAACGGTGTCCTCGACGGCGGTCAGTGGCAGCCGCTCCTCCAGCGGCGCGACGGATTGCAGGTCGCCCGCGCGCTTGGCCTCGGGGTCCGGCCGCGTGCCGTGGTCGAACGGCGGCAGCGTGGCGAGGAGTTTGCCGATCTCGGGATGGATGGTCACTCGACACCCGCCCCCTTCTCGAAGGACGTGGTCTCCGGGAAGGAGTCACCGATGTCGAAGGGCTTGCGGGAGATGTCCTGCAGCACGTCGGTGATGGGCTTGCGCTTGGCCTGGTAGGTGCGCAGGGCCTCCTGCAGGTCGGAGCCATCCTTGATGGCGTCGGCCAGCCAGGCAGCGTCCTGCATGGCCGAGTTCGCACCCTGGCCCTGGTGGTGCAGCATGGCGTGCGCGGCATCGCCCACCAGGGCAACGCTGTCGGTGTGCCAGTTTGGCTGCTTGTCGATGTCGTAGACGCCGCGGTTGGTCATCGAGGCGATGTCCAGTTCCTGGCCGATCTTCTGCAGGCGTTCGTCGAAGCCCTCCAGCAGCGCCCCGATGTACTCGTGCGTGACCTCCGGCGCCCAGGCGGTGTCGTCGCTCGGTGCGGTGATGTCGAAGGACACCTGGTTGCGGTGGCGCAGCGGCAGGAAGTACACGGTAGTGCCGTTCTGGCCGACGTAGACGCGGAAGTTGTCGTTCTCCACTAGGCCGTAGGCAGCGTCGGCGGAGATGACGGCGCGCATGGCAATGGTGTGGGAGAACACCGGCTGGACTTCACCGAAGATCTGGTTGCGGACGCTGGACCGGATGCCGTCGGCGCCCACCACCAGATCGGCGGTGACCTCGACGCCGTTCTCGAACTTCACGGTGGCGGAGTTGCCGTGATCGGCGATGCTGATCATCTTGTGGCCGATGTGCACGCGCTCGGACGGCAGGAGGCGCAGGAGGGTCTCGATGACGTCCCCGCGGTGGACCATGCGGCAGTGGTTGACCTGGGCGTACTCGTTGATGCCCGGCCACGGGTCGCGGGCGATGAGCTCGCCGTTGGCCTGGTAAACCTCGATGGCCTCGGAGGGAGCGGAGACCTTCTCGAACTCTTCGAACACGCCCCACTTGCGCAGTACCTCGACGGTCGGCGGGCGCAGGCCGATGCCGGCTCCTACTTCACCAAGCTCGGGGGCCTGCTCGTAGACGTGCACGTCGGCGCCGAGCTGCAGCAGTGCCAGGGCAGCGGAAGCGCCGGCGTAGCCGCCGCCCACAACGGCAACCTTCAGGTTCTGGATGTCGGAAGTCTGCATTGTTCTGTGTTCCTTCACTGGACGCCGGTGCAGGCGTCCTCGGGGTGAATGGGTTGGGTTGGGATCCGTCGCCGTCGCCGTCGTCGTAGGCGGCAGCGGAGCCGGCGCGTGGCGCCGGATGGAGTGATGCGGGTCAGGCCTTGATGGAGAGGAAATCGGCCGGGTTGTCCTCGAGGAGGAGCTTGATGGTGGCGTCGTCGATGCCGGCGGCGCGCATGTCCGGGATCATGTCGTCGAAGATGTAGTTGATGGTGTGGCCCTTCACGCCCGGCCAGCCCAGCGGGCTGCAGTTGGCGTCGGCCGAGACGAGTAGCTTGTCCGCGTAGCCCTTGTTCACGAGCTTGACGAAGTGCTCCATGCGCTCGGCGCGTTTGCGGCCCCAGAACGGCGGGTCGGGCAATTCGAGGTCGTAGCCGAAGGTGTCGAAGCCGATGCGGCCGCCCTGCTCGTAAATCCAGTCGTGTGGCGTGATCGGGGCGTTCAAGCCGTCGTCGGCGTGGCCGAAGAGGACGCGATCCAAGGCAAGGCCCTCTTCGTTGAAGATGTTCACGGCGGGCTCGGGGTCGATGGCCAGATGCGTGAGGATCGGCACGCCGGTGAGGACGGCGGCGCGGGCGGCGGCGCGGTAGATCCGCTTGTCGAGTTCGGTCATCTTGCCGCCGCGGCTCACGCCGACCTTGATGACGCCGGCCTTGGCGCCCGTGTTGCCGATCCCCACGGTGATCTCGTGGATGAACACCTTCGCCAGGTAGTCCACCGACGCCCGCGCGAAGTGCGGCAGGGCAGTGTCGCCGCCGACGAAGCCGGTGCAGGCCACGATATGCACGCCGGTCTTGGCGGAGAGGGACTTGTAGTAGTCGACGTCGCGCCCGTTGCAGATGCCGGTGGCGTCCACGAAGGTGCCGCCGCCGTTCTCGCGGAATTGGCGCAGCTTCGGCACGGTTTCCTCGTAGGCCTGCTCCGGCGACTTCCACCATCTCGTGTCGAGTTCGGAGCCAGGCATGCCGTAGCCGATGTGTTCGTGGACTGCCACGATTTCCAGTTCTTCAGCGGGGATGGTTCCCAGCACGGTGTTGACCTTGGTCATTCCTTCACCTCAGGAGTTTCGAAAGCTTGTTGATGGCGGCCGCGGTGCTCAGCGCACAGTCAGCAGGTTGCGCGGATTGTCCACCAGGATGCGGCGGGCGTCGTCGTCGCCCAGGCCCAGTGATTTCAGGAAGGGGACGAAGGTGGCCAGGACGTGGCTGAAGGGCAGGTCGTAGTCCGGCTGTCCCTTGGCCACGCCGATGGCGTTGGACGAGAGGATGACGTTGTCCGTGTGGCCGGCCTTGACCAGATCGAGCACCAGTCCGGCCCGCTCGCGGTCGGTGAGGTAGTCGCCGTCGTCGTCCAGGCCCACGTGGTCCAGGCCGACGAACGCGCCGCGGCGGGCCACCTCAAGGGCGGCGCCGGCGGATGCGGCGTCCCGGCGGTCGAGGCCGCCCACGAGCACCCGCCCGGACGGCAGCTTTTCGTCGAGGACGACGTCGAGGTCGCGCAGGGCGTCGGCGCCGTAGCGGATGGAGACCGGGACGCCGGTGGCCAGGGCGGTCCGGGCCGCACCGCGGAACAGGCTCTCGTCGGTGGGAGTCATGCCCTCGCGGGTGGCGGTGGTGGTGACCAGTCCGGCGGCCCCGCGGCGTTCGACCCGCGGGACGACCATGCCCTCGCTGACTTCCTTCGAGAAGAGGTCGGCGAACTTTTCGGCCGGCCACGGGGTGGGCGGGTTGGTCTGCGGGGTGAGGAAGTAGCCGCCGAGCATTTCCTCCGGACCCATGCCCGTGGACGCGATGATGTGCACTCCGGTCGAGCGCGAGAGCGCCTCGAACAGCTTCACGTCGCGGCCGTGGAACATGCCGGTGCTGTCCACGATGGTGGTGCCGCCGTGCTCGCGGAAGTCCGTGAGCTTGGCGGCCAGGACCTCGAAGATCTCCGCCCGGTCCATGCTGATGTCCGGGGCGTACTGGGCTCCCGGGACCACCGAGAGCAAGGCCTCGTGGACCGCGACCACACCCAGTTCATGGGCGGGAACGGGGCCAAGAACAGTATTGGCCGTCTGGTGGGGGGTTGTCGTTGTATCCGTCATTGGCACAACCTTTCGTCTGACGCCACGCCAAGGCCGGCGTCACGCGGGGAAGGATCATGCACCGCGACCTCTGGATTCATTCCTCGCCGAAACCGGTGCAGGCGGTAGTAAACGAAGGAGGCAGTCCATCGCAAGGCCTGGCGTCCGCTAAGGGCCCGGCCTCACGCTGATGTGACCTTGATTACCTGTCAACTAGGTTTACACGATGTCATGTCAAAGTCAAGGCAATCGAGCGGAAAACATCGCTGGTTGGGGATTGGGAAAGCGGGTGGATTCCCGCACGGCCGTCTACTGGCTGGTGCTGAACCGGTACTTGAATTTTTCTGCCTGATGCACCGCGGAGCGCCAGCCGGCGGGCAGGTCGCCCGTGGTGAAGAAGATTGTCTCGATGACGAGCAAGGGGCTCCCCAGGCCCACCCCGAAGGTCGCCGCCTGTTCGGCAGTGGCCGCAGTTGCCCAGGCTTCGTGTTCGGCGCGAACGTGCGCGATGCCGAACTCTTTCTTGAGAAGCTCGAAGGCGGAGCCAGCGCGTTCCAGTTCCGCGGCCGTGGGGCTGAAGTCTTCCGGCGCCCGAATGTAGACGTCGGCTTCGACCAAAGGCTCATCCTCGACCGAGATCAGGCGAGTGAAATGCAGGAGCCGTTCGTGCGCTTCGAGCGCCAGGAGGTCCCGGATCCGGCCAGGCGGTTGCACCCGCTCGATGCCGGCGACTTTCCCCGTCGGATGCAGTCCGCTCTCGGCGAGGTACTGGTAGAGGGCCCCCGAGCGTACGTCGGCCGGGCGCTGGACCCTGGTGCCGACGACGGGAAACGTCCCCTTGCCTTGTTTCCTGTAGATGTACCCCTCGCTGGCAAGCTCCTGGAGTGCCTGCCGGATGGGCGCCCGGCTGACCTCGAATCGGCTGAGCAACTGCGCCTCGGTCATGGGCTTCCGGGGATCCGCGATCCCCTCGGTTATTTCCCGGCGCAGGATTTCCCTAATCTGCCGATACAGGGGTACCCCGGACGAGGTGTCGAGCTCGCCATATGCCATGAGTCTTCTGTTCCTCCACGTCGCTGGTCACCGGGTTTGCCCTGCAGGAAGTCAACCACAGAACGCAATCCGTTGAGGAGGCGGCTGCCCTAGCCCGCGGGTAGCGCGCGAAGTAGCCTGAGGTGACTACCGCCAGGAGGGACGTGCCATGGACCAGGACATCCAGCAGTACATCAGCGCGCTGGTCGAGAAGGAACAACAGCTGCGCGACTCCGCGCCGGAGGAGCCGGACAAGGCCGCCGCCCGCGCCGCCGAGCTGCGCCGCCTGGAGGAGCAGTTGGACCAGTGCTGGGATTTGCTGCGCCAGCGCCGGGCCAAGCGCAAGGCGGGCGAGGACCCGGGCGAAGCAGAAACCCGGCCGGTTGGGGAAGTGGAAAACTACCGGCAGTAGCCGCGCCGAACGCCGGGGGGAGCAGCACCGGCCCCGCCCCGCCGTCGTGCCGCATTGATGGCGCGTCAGGCGCCCTTTGAGGCCTCGGATTTGGAGCCGGACTTCTTCTTGGACGAGGTGCCGGCGGAAGACTTGGCCTCCCGGTTCTTCTCGACGCTGCGGCGCAGCGCCTCCATCAGGTCCAGGACCTTGCCGCCTTCTTCCTCTTCGTCCGTGCCGAAGGTCTTTTCCGTGTCCAGCGCCTCGCCCTGCTCCAGCTTCGCCTCGATCAGGGTCCGCAGCTGTTCCTGGTACTCGTCGGTGTAGTCGCCGGGCGTGAAGTCGGAGGAGAACGACTCCACCAGGGCGGCGGACATCTCCTTCTCTTTCGCGGAGATCCGCACGGTTTCTTCCAGCGACGGGAAACTGGCCTCCCGCACCTCGTCCTCCCACAGCAGGGTCTGCAGCATCAGCACCTTGCCGCGCACACGCAGTGCCGCCAGCCGGGTCTTCTGCCGCAGCGCGAACTGCACGATGGCCGTCCGGTCCGTTTCTTCCAGGGTCCGCCGGAGCAGGACGTAGGCCTTGGTGGACTTCGAATCCGGCTCCAGATAGTAGCTGCGGTCGAACATGATCGGATCGATCTGGTCGCTCGGGACGAACTCGACCACTTCGATTTCGCGGCTCTTTTCGACCGGCAGGGACTTGAAATCCTCGTCGGTGATCACCACGGTGTGCTCACCGTCGTCGTAGGCCTTGTCGATGTTCTGGTAGTCGATGGTCTTGCCGCAGACCTCGCACCGGCGCTGGTAGCGGATGCGCCCGCCATCCTTGTCATGGACCTGGTGCAGGCTCACGTCGTGGTCTTCGGTGGCGCTGTAGAGCTTGACAGGAACGTTGACCAGCCCGAACGCCACCGCGCCTTTCCAGATGGCTCTCATGCCACTAGTGAACACCCGCGGGCGGTACAAAGCCAGAGGCGGGGCCCTAGCCAAGCGGCCACCCGGCGGACAGACTGGCGGTATGGCCAGCCAGAAATCCAGCCAAAAGGAGACCGTAGCCGTTGACGGACACCGGCTCAGGCTGACGAATTTGGACAAGGTGCTGTACCCGGAAACCGGGACCACCAAGGCGGACGTTATCGCCTACTACTCGGAGATCGCCGAGTTCCTCGTTCCGCATGCGGCGGACCGGCCGGTCACGCGCAAACGCTGGGTCCACGGCGTCGGGACGGCGCAGGAGCCGGGCGAGGTGTTTTTCCAGAAGAACCTGGACAAGTCCGCGCCGGACTGGGTCATGCGGCACACCATCGAGCACAAGAGCAACACCAATGTGTACCCGCTGGCGAATGACCGGGCCACCCTGACCTGGCTGGCGCAGATTGCGGCCCTGGAAATCCACGTTCCGCAGTGGAAGTTCGGCCCGCGCGGCAAGATCAACAATCCCGACCGGATGGTGCTGGATCTGGACCCGGGGGAAGGGGCCGGGCTGGCGGAGTGCGTTGAAGTGGCCTTCTTGATCAAAGACATCCTGGAGGGGATGGGGCTCGACCCGCGGCCGGTAACCTCCGGTTCCAAGGGCATCCACCTTTACGCCGGGCTGGACGGCAAGCAGACCTCGGAGGACGTGAGCCAGGTGGCGCACGAGCTGGCCCGCCTGCTGGAGGCCGACCATCCGGACCTCGTGGTCAGCGACATGAAGAAGTCGCTGCGCACGGGCAAGGTGCTGGTCGACTGGAGCCAGAACAACTGGGCCAAGACCACGATTGCCCCGTACTCGCTGCGCGGCCGGCCGCACCCCACCGTGGCGGTACCTCGAACCTGGGCCGAGCTGGAAGATCCCAACCTGGCGCACCTCGATTTCCGCGACGTGCTGGAGCGCGTCAAGGAGATGGGCGACCCGCTGGCCGGCATGGCGGGAGGCACCGCGGACGAGCAGTCGTTGCAGGAAGCTGCGGAGCCGGACACCGACGGCAGGGACGGCGGCAGCCGGACCGCCGCGGAGAACGACGGCGGCGCGCGGGGTTCCCTGAAAAGCAGCGGGGGGAACGGTGCGGCCAAAAAAAGCCGCCCGGACAAGCCGGAGCAGGAGTCGGACCGGCTCAGCGTGTACCGTTCCATGCGCGACCCGGACCGAACGCCAGAACCGGTGCCCGCGGCGATCGAGCCGCGGGAGTCGGACGATGAACCTGTTTTCGTCATCCAGGAACACCACGCTCGCCGGCTGCACTACGACGTCAGGCTGGAGCACGACGGGGTGATGGTGTCCTGGGCCGTGCCCAAGGGGCCGCCGGTCTCGACCGGCAAGAACCACCTGGCCGTGCACACCGAGGACCACCCAATGGAATACGCCACCTTCGAGGGCACCATCCCCAAGGGCGAATACGGCGCCGGGGTGATGACGATCTGGGACAGCGGCACCTACGAAGTGGAGAAGTGGCGCGAGGGCAAGGAAGTCATCATTGTGCTGCACGGGCGCGCCGACGGCGGCCTGGCCAACGACGGCGGCCCCTCCGGTGCGCGTCGGTACGCCTTAATCCGTACCGGCGGCGAGGACGGCAAGGACAATTGGCTGATGCACCTGATGAAGGACCAGCCGCGTCCTGCCGCCGGGACAGCGCAGGACGGCGGGTCCGGGCGCCAGGCCAAGCCGGCAGCCGGCAGCACGGTGCAGCCGGAGGGCGCCGGCTCCGCGGGCGGGGACGCCGGGACGCCGCAACCGGTGAAACCGATGCTGGCCGTCCAGGGCACCGAGGCCTCCATCGACGAGGACGAGGGCTGGGCCTACGAATTGAAGTGGGACGGAATCCGGGCCGTCGCCGTCGTTGCCGACGGGGGCGTGCAACTCGTCAGCCGCAACGGCAACGACCTGACCAAGACCTATCCGGAACTGGCAGACCTGCCCGACCACGTCCTGGCCCAAACCGCGGTGCTGGACGGCGAGATTGTCGCCCTCGATGCCCAAGGGCGGCCGGATTTCGGGCGCCTGCAGAACCGCATGAACCTCACCAGGAAGGCAGACATCGAGCGCGCGGCCGCGAAATACCCGGTGGAGTACTTCCTCTTCGATTTGCTGGAACTGGACGGAACATCGACACTTGGGCTGGAATACACCCAACGGCGGGAAATCCTCAAGGAAGCCGTGGAAACGCCGGACGACGGACACATCCAGGTGCCGCCGGAGCTGGACGCCACCGTGGCGGAAGCGGTCGCAGCCAGCCGGGAGGTCGGCCTGGAAGGCATCATCGCCAAACGCACGGACAGCAACTACGCGCCGGGCCTACGGACGAGGAGTTGGATCAAGATCAAGAACCAGCTGACGCAGGAAGTGGTCATTGTGGGCTGGCGGCCGGGCAAAGGCTCGCGCGCCCGCAAGGTCGGCTCGCTGCTGGTGGCCGTGCCCGACGGCGTGGAGCTGAGCTACCTCGGCCGCGTCGGTTCCGGCCTGACGGAGCGCGAACTGGCCGAGATCGGTTCACGGCTGAAGAAGATGTCGCGCAAGACCCCGCCGCTGGAGGGCGTGCCGTCGGCCGACGCCTCCGACGCGCACTGGGTGCGGCCCGCGCTGGTCGGCGAGGTCCAGTTCAGCGAACGCACCGGATCCGGCAAGCTTCGCCACCCGGTCTGGCGGGGCTTCCGGCCGGACAAAAAGCCGTCGGATGTCGTGGTCGAAATCCCGCAGCTTGAGGCCTGACTCGCGGAGCGGCCGCCCAAAAATTTTTACCCTACCCCTATCATTCTGCCGATGAATCGTTAGTCTTTACCAAGGGGAACTTCTGGGGGGAAGTTTCGGGGGATGTTTCTTGGGGAAGAAGGCAGAACCGCATCATGGGGAGTTCATTTAAGCCGACTATTCGCGACGTTGCCGAGCGGGCCGGAGTCTCGCTGGCAACAGTCTCATACGTCTTGTCCGGCCGGCACGGGGGTTCAACGAGGATCAGCGAGCCGACCAAGGCCCGCGTAATCGAGGCGGCCAAGTCGCTGGGATATGTGCCCAACCACGCCGCCCGGGGCATGCGCCGCGGGCGGACGGACACCGTGGCCGTCGTGGTGGAAAACCTGGATTCGGCCTGGGACCGGCAGCTGGCGGAGGTTGCAAACCGCGTGCTGCCGGAGCACGGGTACCGGGTGGTGGTCCTGCTGGGCCAGGAGGCCTGGCGGAACTTCATGCTCTCCGGCGGCGCGGACGGGGCCATCTTGGGTTTCAGCACGGAAACGCCCGAGGAAGACCACACCCTGCGCGATCTCGCCGACCGGGGCGTGGCGCAGGTGGTGGTGTCGCAGTTCCTGCAGCCTGACGGCTTCGACGTGCTGTCAGTGGACGCAGAGGTCGGCATCGCCGAGGCGGCAGAGTATCTTGCTGCCAGGCACCGCCGCATCGCCGTGCTGCACCGGGGCGGGCCCGCTCCGGGCCCCCGGGGTACCCGGCTGGGATTGTTCCGGCAGGCGATGGCCGATCTCGGTGCCGAGCTGGACGAGAACCTGATACGTGCAACGCATGGGTCCTGGCGTGAATCCTACGAGGAGACCGGCGCGCTGCTGAAGTTGGCCGATCCGCCCACTGCGTTCTTCACGACGGCGGACCTGGAGGCCCTGTGCGTTTCCGGTTCCGCTACCGCGGCCGGACTCCGGATCCCGGAGGAGATGGAGATCATCGGCGTGGACACCTCGGATCTGGGACACCACTCCGACCCGCCGCTGAGTTCGGTAGGGCCCGAGCCGCTGGTGGGCACCGTGGTGGACCTGCTGATCGACCGGCTGGAGGGGCGCGCCTCCGCCGGCGGGCGCCTGGTGCCGGCGCCGTGGAAGCTGAACCACCGCGGGACCACCGTGGCGGGGTTGCCCGGTGAAGGCAACGCGGAAGGCTCGGACGAGGTGGAAGACAGCGTCTCCAACGGGGCGCCGTAGCAGCGGGCTAAAGTGCAGGGATGGAGTGTACCCGGCACAGCTACGGCCCGGATCCCAGCCAGTATGCGGAACTGTACCTGCCCGCCCGGCGCCGGCACACCGCCGTCGTCGTCATTATCCACGGCGGGTACTGGCGCGCTGCCTATGGTGCCGAGCTCGGACGCCCGCTGGCCCGGGACCTCGCCGGCCGCGGCTGGGTCTGTTGGAATGTCGAATACCGGCGCGTAGGCAACGGCGGCGGCTGGCCGGAGACGTTCGACGACGTTGCCTCCGGCATCGACCTGCTCGCCGATGCGGCGCAAGAGTCGGGATTCGCGCTCGAGCGCGTGGTGGGGCTGGGCCATTCGGCCGGCGGCCAACTGGCGGTGTGGGCCGCCGGACGGGGCCGGTTGCCGTCGGAGGCCTCCGGCCTGCGGGTGCCCGGCGCGGCCCCGCGGGTGGAGTTCGACGCGGTGCTCAGCCAGTCCGGGGTACTGGATGTGGCGCGCGCCCACGAGCTGCGCGTGAGCGACGGCGCGGTCGAAAACCTGCTCGGGCGGCCGGAGGGTGCGGACGCAGATGGGGCGGATCCCTACCGGCTCGCCGATCCCATGCGGAACGTGCCGCTGCCGGTCCCCGTCTACGCCTTCCACGCCGACCAGGACGCCGACGTGCCGAGGGAGCTGTCCGGGAACTATGTCGCCGCCGCCCGCTCTGCCGGCGGGACGGCCGAGCTGGTGCCCGTTCCCGGGGACCACTATGCGCTGATCGATCCTGCTTCTGCTGCGTTTGCACGCATCCGCGGGGTGCTGGCCCGCCTGGGCTGAGCCGGTGCCGCAACCGTCGGCGCTCTGCTACGTTGGCACTGTGCTCACGGTCATAGGCGAAGCGCTGGTGGACGTAGTCCGCTCCGACACGAGGCCGCCGCGCATGCACGTCGGGGGCAGCCCGATGAACGTGGCGGTGGGCCTGGCCCGGTTGGGCCACCCGGTCCAGTTCGTCGGCCGGTACGGCAAGGACCAGTTCGGGGACCTGGTACACGGCCATCTGCGCCGCAACTCCGTGCTGGTGCCGCTGGGTCCGGATGCGTCGCCGACCAGCACCGCCACCGCCACCCTGGACCCCACCGGTGCGGCCCATTACTCTTTCGACCTGCTCTGGGAACTGCCGGAACTCGACAAGGCCCGGCCCCGGCTGCTCGACGAGACGGTCTGGCTGCACACCGGCTCCGTCGCCACCATGCTGGAGCCGGGCGCCCACACCGTGTTCAGGACCGTCCAGCGGGCCCATCCGCGGGCCCTGGTCAGCTACGACCCGAACTGCCGGCCCACGCTGATCACCGACCGGGACTTCGCCCGGCGGCAGGCCGAAAAGTTCGTGGTGCTGGCCGACGTGGTCAAAGCCTCCGATGAAGACCTTCGATGGCTGTACCCGGACCGTGCCGTCGAGGACACGGCCCGCGCGTGGTTGAAGCAGGGGCCGGCCGCCGTGGTGGTCACGCACGGGGCGAAGGGCAGCTGGGGAGCGGTCCGTGCCGGGACGGCGGAGGTTGCGGCACCGGCGGCCGTGGTCGTTGACAGCGTGGGCGCCGGCGACGCGTACATGTCGGGGCTGCTCGATGCGCTGCTGAACGCAGGGTTCTCCGGCTCCGCCCGGCGCGAGAAGCTGCGGGACATGGCATCCTCCACCCTCGAAGACGTGATGGCGCACGCCGCCCGGGCGGCGGCGGTCACGGTATCCCGGGCAGGGGCGAATCCGCCCCGCCGCGACGAGCTGGGCTAGCGCCGCCTCCGCCGCCGGCCAGACTCCTAGACTGGTGCAATGCGCCTTATCGCCAGCGACCTCGACGGGACCATCATCGGCCGGGACGGCAAAATCAGCCCCCGCACCGTCCGGGCGTTCCGCAGCGCCGCGGCCGCGGGAGTTGAGATCGTGTTCGTGACCGGCCGGCCACCGCGCTGGCTGACTCCGCTGGCCGAACAGATCGGCCACCGCGGCCGGGTGATCTGCTCCAACGGCGCCGTGGTCTACGACCTGGTGTCCGAGCGCGTGCTCTCGGCGCAGACGCTGCCCTACGCGAACATCCTCGAGGTGCGCCGAATCATCCTCGGCCTGCATCCGGCGGTGACGTTCGCGGCGGAAACCACCGAGGGTTTCCTGCTGGAACCGAACTTTCTGCAGCCCGGCTCGGTGGAACTTCTGGACGGCACTGCGCCCGAACTGCTGCCGGAAAGCCTGCGCGGCACCGACTCGGTCGTGAAACTGCTGGCCCGCGGCACGGACATCGACCCCGACGACTTCTTGGCCGAGGTGGCCCCGGCGGTGGGGCATCTGGCCGCGGTGACGCATTCCGCCCCCGGCAACCCGCTGCTGGAAATGGCGCGGCCGGGACTCAACAAAGCGGTGACCCTGGCCGAGTACGCCGGTTCCTTGGGCATTGGTCCCCAGGACGTGGTGGCCTTCGGCGACATGCCGAACGACATCGAGATGCTGCGGTGGGCAGGGGCCGGCTACGCCATGGCCTCGGGCCACCGCACCGCCCTGGAAGCAGCTCCGTTCCGCGCCCCTGCGTTCGCCGAGGACGGCGTCGCCCAGGTGATCGAGGAACGGCTGGCCGGCCGGCAGGCACCGCAAGGGGCGTGACCGCTGCCAGGGGCCCGGGTCAGGAGCCTTGCACCGCTCCGGCAGGCGCCGCTCGGCGCCGGGTTTCCGGACGCTCGGCCAGGTACCGGCGGGCAAACCAGCTGGGGCCCACGCTCCGGTTCCGCCGGGGCGGATCCACGTCCGCAACGATCAGCTCCTCATACGGGCCGGCCTCGGCCGCAACTCCCGTGTCCGGCGCGGCGATGAAGCTGCGGCCCGGCCCGCTCCAGGCCACCGCCGGTGCGGATGCCCCGCGGCGGGCCAGTGCACGGAACCAGCAGTCCCGCCCGCTACTGCCGCCGGGCACCAAGAGCAGTTGTGCGCCGTCGTCGGAGACCGCCCGGCGGGACCTGCCGGTGCCCGGAGCGACCGCGCCGGCGTCGTCCTCCGTAGCCAGGCCGATGAGCAGCCCGTCCAGCGGGACGACCGCGGCAGCGTCGGTGCAGGCCTGGAGGTCGCCGGTCGCGTCGAACAGCCAGAGTTCGGCGCTGTTGCCCTCGCCGATGGTGCCGGCCGCCACTGCGACCCGATGCCGCGCCGCGAGCCTGCCCAGCTCGCGGCGGAAGTCCGGGGCGAACCCCGCGGGCAGCACCAGCAGCTGCGCACCCAGCCCGGCGGCCTGTTCCAGCCAGCGCCGGCATCGCACCCGCGCCCCATCGCCGCGTAGCCCGGCAGCCTGCACCACGGCTAGACGCATCGGTTCCTCCTCATCGGCGGTCGTGGCGGGGCCGGTAGAGTACCGACTGTGAGCAGCGCCAGCCCGTACCTCAATCCTACGTTTCCCGGTTCCGGGCAGGGCCGGCCCCTGGCCATGTCCCACCGGGGTTTCTCGTTGGACGGGCGGGAGAACTCGATGGCGGCGTTCCGCGCGGCGGTCGGTCTCGGCTACGCCTACCTGGAGACCGACGTCCGGTCCACCCGCGATGGCGTGCTGGTGGCCTTCCACGACCCGACGCTGGAGCGTGCCACCGACGGCCGCGGGGAACTGGCGGCGCACACGGCCGGCCAGCTGGCGCAGGTGCGGATTTCCGGCGAGCCTATCCCCACGTTCGAGGAGTTGCTGGCCGCCTGGCCCGACGTGAACCTCAACGTGGATGTCAAGGACATGGCGGCCGCCGACGAATTGGCCCGGTTGATCGAAGCCTACGACGCGCACGGCCGGGTGCTGGTGGCTTCCTTTTCGGACCGGCGCCGCCTCCGCGTGCTGCGTGGGCTGAGCCGCCCCGTGGCCGGCTCCGGCGGTGTATATGCAACGTTGGCAATATACCTGCTGGGGTATGTAGGTTTGGCCGGCTGGTTGGCGCGGCTGGCCCGGGTGCACGCGGTGCAGGTGCCGGTGAAGTACGGTCCGTTTGCATTGGTCACGCCGGGGTTCGTGCGGCGCTGCCATCGCGCCGGCCTGCAGGTGCACGTGTGGACCATCAATGATCGCGCAGAGATGGAACGGTTGCTCGCACTGGGAGTTGATGGAATAGTCTCCGACCGCGCGGATATTCTGGCCGAGGTGATGGCTGAGCGCGGCAGTTGGCCGCAGAGGGAGTCTGCATGAAGGTCTTGATTGCACCGGACAAGTTCAAGGGAACCTTGTCGGCTGCCGAGGCGGCTGCCGCAATGGCCGAAGGTGTGCTGCGGGTCTACCCGGACGCCCACGTGCAGCTGCTCCCGGTGGCCGACGGCGGAGAGGGCACCTTGGAGGCGGCCCTCGCCGCTGGTGCCACCGAGCACACCGAGCGCGTAGTTGGTCCGCTGGCGCGTGAGGTCACCGCATCCTGGGCCCTGCTGGAGCGGCCGGATGGCAAGACTGCCGTCATCGAAACCGCGCGGGCGTCCGGGTTGCTTCTCACCGAGCCCAGCGTGCAGTCGGCGCTCACGGCCCATTCCTACGGGTGCGGCCAGCTGATTGAAGTGGCGCTGAATGCCGGCGCCACCGAGATTGTGCTGGGGGCCGGCGGCTCCGCCATGACCGACGGCGGGTCCGGCGCCCTCCGCGCACTCGGCCTGAAGATCCTCACCGGCGGCGGCGCCGAAGTCCTGCTCGGCGGCGCCGCCCTGGCGACCGCGGACCACTTGGACACCTCCGGCCTGGACCCGCGCTTGGCGGAGACCGTGCTCCGGGTGGCAGCCGACGTCTCGAATCCGCTGTACGGCCCCGACGGGGCGGCGCACGCTTTCGGTGAACAGAAGGGCGCCGATGCGGTCTCGCGGCGGTTGCTCGACGAGGCGCTGCAGCGGTGGGCCCAGCTGCTGCTGAAGGCAACCGGCCGCGACGTGAACGTGGCGGGCGCCGGCGCGGCAGGCGGCTTCCCGTCCGGTTTCATGGCGCTGGCCGGTGTGCGGCTGGAGCGGGGTTTCGACGTCGTCGCCGATCTGGTGGGGCTTGAGGCTGCCTTGGCGGATACAGACCTGGTGCTGACCGGCGAGGGGACGCTGGATCGGCAGTCTGAATTTGGCAAAGCGCCGCTCGGCGTCGCCGGGCGTGCCCAGGCACGGGGCATCCCCGCCGTCGTCGTTGCCGGGCAGATCGATCTGGCGCCCGACCAGTTGGCCGAACACGGCGTGCACGCGGCCGCCAGTGTGGTCGAGGCGGCAGGCAGCCGCGAACAGGCGATGGCCCAGGCCGCGCGCTATGTCACCTTGGCCACGCAGCAGGCGCTCGAAGGGGCTTGAGCCCGGTGGCCACGCCTATCATGAGGGCATGAGCAGTACCGTCGTCCCGCCGCCCTCGGCCGTCCGCCAGGGCCTTCTCCGCACCCTGGTCCTTTGGCTCGCTCTTCCGATGGCGGTGCTGGTGCCGCTGTGGGTGGTGGCCGGACGGGCGCTCTTTGGCATCGGCGGCCAGATGGTGCTCTGGCTGGGCATCAGCCTGGGCCCGGTGCTGCTGGTCCTGCTCTTGCTGACCGGCGTAAAGCTGATCGAGACCGCGCGCCGGGGCGTGCTGCTCCCGGTGCGGGCCGCCGTGGTGCCGGCGCTGGCCTGGCTGCTGGCGCTAGCCTTCGGTTTCACCGTCCCGGACTTCGGCGGCGGCGCCGGAGAGGGCGCGTCCATCATGTCGCTGCTGGCCGGCCAGTCCGCACTGGGAATGTCCACCGCCTTGTGCAACCCGTGCGGAATCATCGCCGTCGGGCTGGCGATAGCGGCCACGGTCTTCGCCTACCGGGCCGCGGGCGATGCCCGGCGCGGCAGCGGTGCCAACGGCGCCTGACATCGACCGGGGCTGTTAGGCGAGGCCACCGGTACGGCGGCCCCCCGGGCCGGCGCGCGGCTTGCCAGTTAGCCCCGCGACTACGGATGCGGCGGTGGCGCCGCCGCGGCCTTGCTACTCGGTTGGGGCGGAGGGGGGAACGAATCCGTCCTGACCGGGTTCGTTCTCGTACTCCGGGTCCTCGCTTTGGCGGTATTCGCCGTCCGGGCTCAGGCCTGGTACCTGCTGCCCTGCATTGAGCAGGCTCGAGGTGAAATGCTCACCGTCGAACTTTGCTGCGGAGTCGTTCTCGGGCTCCGGGGCGCCGATGTCGTCGCGCAGATGCTCGTCGTCGGGCAATTTGTCTTCATCACGTTGCTGGCTCATGGGTCAAGCACACCACCGCATCCACCCCGGCACAATGGGGGGGGGCAGCCCCGCGGCGACGGGCGGGCCCGTCCGCCGTGACCCGCCGGCTGCATGCGCCGCCCGCCTCGTCCGCGGGAGGCCTGGCGGCAGCCAGTCCGCCGCGGTCAGCTTTCGTGGCGGAAACCGAGCTTGATGGTCACCTGCCAGTCGGCGACCCTGCCTTCGCTGAGGTGGCCGCGGACGGACTTCACTTCAAACCAGTCGAGGTTGCGCAGCGTCTTGGAGGCTTCGGCGATGGCGTTGGTAACCGCGGCATCGATCCCGTCGGGCGAGGTACCCACAATTTCCGTGACGTTGTAGACGTGGTTGGCCATGCTTTCCTCCTCGTGACATCCCCCGGACCGGACGCCGCGGGAGCGATGACTGCAACGCTAGCCCCACGGGTCCTCACGGTCTAGGGGGCGGCGGTCCTGGGCCCGGCCGCGCAAACAGGTGGCTGCCGTGCGGGTTGATCAACCGAGCTTGGACGGCCTGACGCCCTGGTCTTCAATGGAATCCACGGGCTCGGTGTGGCGCCAGCGGGCCACCGCACTCATGCCGTGGAAAATCAGCAGTGCCGCTGCCGATCCCAGCGCGATGCCTTCGAACTGCAGCTCGCCCACCGTCCATTTGAAGTTGGCAATGCCGATCACCAGGGCAACCCCGGCCACGGAGAGGTTGATGGGGTTGGCGAAGTTCACCCGGTTCTGGACCCAGATCCGCACCCCGAGGATGCCGATCATGCCGTAGAGGACGACGCCGGCACCGCCCAGGACTCCGACCGGAACGGTGGCGATGGCGGCTCCAAACTTCGGGAGCAAGCTCAACAGGACGGCGACAATGCCAGCCACCCAGTATGCGGCGGTGGAGTAGACCTTGGAGGCAGCCATCACGCCGATGTTCTCGGCGTAGGTGGTGGTGCCGGAGCCGCCGCCGCTGCCGGCCAGCACGGTGGCCAGGCCGTCTGCCATCAGTGCGCGGCCAGTCACGGGGTCAAGATCCTGCCCGGTCATCGCGGACACGGACTTCACGTGGCCGATGTTCTCTGCGACCAGTACCAACACCACGGGGAGGAACAGGCCGATCAAGGAAATGTGGAATTCGGGCGCGTGGAACTCGGGCAGACCGATCCAGGCCGCGTCATTGATCTTCGAAAAATCCACCTCGCCCCGCAGGATGGCCACCACGTAGCCGACCAGCACGCCTATCAGGATGGACAGCCTGCCCAGCAGCCCGCGGAACAACACGGTAACGAGCAGGATGGCGACGACGGTGACTAGCGCCGTCACGGGCCCCTTCTCGAAGTTCTGCTTGGCGGCCGGCGCCAGGTTGAGCCCGATCAGCGCCACGATGGCGCCGGTGACCACCGGCGGCATCACCACGTTGATCCAGCGCGTGCCGGCTTTGTGCACAAGCGCGCCGATCAGGAAGAGCAAGGCTCCGGCCATGATGAGGCCGCCGAGCGCTCCGCCCATTCCGTGCTGGTTCATGGCGGCGCCGATCGGGGCGATGAACGCGAAGCTGGAGCCCAGGTAACTGGGCACCCTGCCTGCCGTGATGATCAGGAACAGGATGGTGCCCACTCCGGAGAACAGCAGCGTGGTCGACGGCGGGAATCCGGTCAGCAGCGGAACCAGGAAGGTGGCGCCGAACATGGCGACCACGTGCTGGGCCCCGACGCCCATGGTGCGCGGCCAGGTGAGCCGCTCCTGGGGTCCGACTACCGTGCCCGGTGAAATGTTCTTGCCGTCGCCATGCACGGCCCAACGGAACGGGGAAGACTTTGCAGGCGTGCTCATGGTGGGCCTCTTCGGGGAGTCAGCGGGAAAATGTCCGGGGGACATCCTACCGCCGGAACAGCGGTACCGTGTCGTGCTGACCGTTCGCAGGCGCGGCGGGGGCCGCCCGTGGCACGATGTCAGGCGATGACGGCGTCCACGATCGCCTTGGCCTCCGCCTGCACCTGTACCAGATGGTCTTGGCCACGGAAGGATTCGGCGTAGATCTTGTAGACGTCTTCCGTGCCCGATGGCCGGGCCGCGAACCACGCGTTGTCGGTGGTGACCTTGAGCCCGCCGATCGGTGCGCCGTTGCCGGGCGCTTCGGTGAGCTTGGCGGTAATCGCCTCGCCGGCCAGTTCCGTGGCGGCCACGTCGGCGGCGGAGAGTTTCGCCAGCGCGGCCTTCTGCTCCCGGTTCGCCGCCGCGTCGATCCGTGCGTACGACGGCGCCCCGAACTTCTCGGTCAGCCCTGCATAGAGTTCGGACGGCGAGTTTCCGGTCACGGCCATGATTTCGGAGGCCAGCAGCGCCAGCAGGATGCCGTCCTTGTCCGTGGACCACGGCTTGCCGTCGAACCGGACGAAGGAGGCCCCGGCCGACTCCTCGCCGCCGAAAACGCCTTCGCCGGAGAGCAGTCCGGGCACGAACCACTTGAAGCCTACGGGAACTTCCACCAGCTGCCGGCCCAGGCCGGCCGCCACCCGGTCGATCATCGAGGAGGACACCAGCGTCTTGCCCACGGACGCACCGGCCGGCCAGTCCGGCCGGTGCCTGTAGAGATAGTCGATGGCCACGGCAAGGTAGTGGTTGGGGTTCATCAGCCCCGCATCAGGGGTGACGATTCCATGGCGGTCCGCATCGGCGTCGTTGCCGGTGGCAATGTCGAAGTCGGCGCCGCCGCCGCGCACGGCGTTAATCAGCGAGGCCATCGCCGACGGCGAGGAGCAATCCATCCGGATCTTCTCGTCCCAGTCCAGGGTCATGAACGCCCATTGCGGGTCCACCGCCGGATTGACCACGGTCAGGTCCAGGCGGTGCCGCTCGGCGATGGCGGCCCAGTAGTCCACCGAGGCCCCGCCCATCGGGTCGGCGCCAATCCGCACGCCGGCGGAACGGATGGCGTCCAGGTCCAGCACCTGCGGCAGGTCGTCCACATACGCGCCCAGGAAGTCGTAGGTCCCGATGGCCCCCGAGAACCGGGCTTGACCCACTGTCATCCGCTTGACCCCGCGCAGGCCGGCCTCCAGCAGTTCGTTGGCGCGGGCGGCAATCCACCCGGTGGCATCCGAGTCCGCGGGGCCGCCGTGCGGCGGGTTGTACTTGAAGCCGCCGTCGCCGGGCGGGTTGTGCGAGGGTGTGATCACGATCCCGTCGGCTTGGGCATCCGGATGGGCGGCGTTGTGGGTGAGGATCGCGTGGCTGACCGCCGGCGTCGGGGTCCACCCGGTGCGGGAATCGACCAGCGCCGAGACGCCGTTTCCGGCCAGTACCTCGAGGGCGGTGTCCTGGGCCGGGTCCGAGAGGGAATGCGTGTCCTTCCCGACGAACAGCGGTCCGGCGATGCCCTGCCCCGCGCGATACTCCACGATCGCCTGCGTGATGGCGGCAATGTGGTCCTCGTTGAAGGACGCCTTCAGGCTGGAGCCGCGGTGCCCGGAGGTACCGAAAACCACGCGCTGGGACGGGTCGGCCGGATCGGGCTTGACGTCGAAGTACGCGTCGCGCAAAGCGGTCAGGTCAACAAGGTCGCTGGGAAGGGCCACTGTGCCCGCACGGTTTGCCATGCCTCCAGCATGCCAAAAAACCACGGATCCGTGGCGGTTCCGTGACGGATCCGACCCAATGGCCGCCGATCTTCCCGCGCGCCTAGACTGGAAGCAGCACCGCAGCTGCGCGCAGCAGCGAATCAATCCCAGGGGGAATCAACATTATGTCCGGCACGGAGAACAGGCCGCCTTTCAACGACCCGAAGCACCCGGGGTGGTACACGGATCCCAACGCAGGCCAGGCCTTGCCCCAGCCGCCGTCGCTGCCCGAAGCGGCGAACCCGTACTCGTACCAGCCGGGCCCCGGCGCGCAGCCGTACACCGGCCAGCAGCCGTACGGCGGACCGGACTACAACCAGCCGATGTACTACACGCCGCAGGCCGAGCCGAAGGGCCTGAGCATCGCGGCGCTGGTGCTGGGCATCGTCTCCGTGGTGACGTTCGGCTTCATGCTGGTCCCGCAGGTTTTGGCCATCGTGTTCGGCCACATCGCGCTGGGCAAGGAGCGTGCCGGCCGTACCCTCGCGCTGGCCGGCCTGATCATGGGCTACGCGGTCACCGGCATCTGGTGCCTGCTGCTCTTCATCGGCATCCTCAGCGGACTGTAGATCCGTCCAAACACCCATCACGACGGCGATGCCCGGGCGGGATTGAATCCCCGCCCGGGCATCGCCGTCGTTGTGGAGGCCGGTCCTAGCGGATGCCGCCCATCAGCTTCTTCAGGGACGGCACGGCCGCAGCCAGGCCGGCGCCGAGGATGATCGCCGTCACGCCGATAAAGCCGAAGTACGGGGCTTCGTTGGCCGGGTCGTAGTAGCCGGCCAGGATGCCCGCCAGCGTGGTGCCCAGTGAGATGGAGAGCAGGAACAGTGCCACCATCTGGGTCTGGAAGGCCTTCGGCGCCAGCTTGGTGGAGACCGAGGAGCCGGTCGGGGAGAGGAACAGTTCCGCCATGGTGAACAGGAACAGGATGCCGACCATGGCCAGCAGCGGGGTGGAGTTGGCGCCGCCGCCGGTGAGCGGGATGAACGCCAGGAACGCCAGGCCCATCACGACCAGGCCCAGGGCGAACTTCAGCGGCGAGCTGGGCTGCTTGGGGCCGAGCTTGGTCCACAGGGCAGCGAAGATGCCGGCGAAGATGATGATGAACACCGGGTTGATGGACTGCACCCAGCTGGCCGGCATTTCCCAGCCGCCCAGCGTGCGGTCCAGCTGCTTGTCCGCGTACAGGGCCACCACGGTGAACTGCTGCTGGAACAGCGCCCAGAACGCGGCGGAGGCGATGAACAGCGGGATGAAGGCGTAGACGCGCTTGCGCTCCACGGCGTCGACCTGCTTGCTGGAGAGGATCACCACGAAGTACGCCACGGCGGCGATGATCGCCAGCCAGGCCATGATCGGGGCCAGGTTTGAGGCGGTCACAAAGCCGAAGGCCACCAGCAGCACCACGACGACGACGGCGGCCACGGCCACGGCGGCGACCTTGCCGTAGTTGCCGCGCGGCAGCGGGTTGGCCACATGGTGCGCGGCCTCGGGCAGGTTCTTGCGGGTCAGGGCGTACTGGGTGAGGCCGATTGCCATGCCCAGCGCGGCCAGGCCGAAGCCGTAGTGGAAACCGAGCTGCACCTGGGCCAGGCCGGTGAGCAGCGGGCCGAAGAGGCCGCCGATGTTCACGCCCATGTAGAAGATGGAGAAGCCGGCGTCGCGGCGGTCGTCCTTCAGGCTGTAGAGCGAGCCGACCAGCGAGCTGGCGGTGGCCTTGAGGCCGCCGGAGCCGATGGCCACCAGGATCAGGCCGATGGCCAGCCCCACGCCGCCCGGGATCAGGGCCAGCGCGATGTGGCCCAGCATGACCATGATGCCGGTGTAGAAGAGGACCTTCTCGGACCCCAGCATGCGGTCGGCAACCCATGCGCCGAGGATCGAGGAGAGGTACACGCCGCCGCCGTAGGCGCCCACCAGGCCGGTGGCAATTCCTTCGTCAATCCCGAGGCCGCCCTCGGCGACCGAGTAGTACATGTAGTAAAGCAGGATGCCCTGCATGCCGTAGAAGGAGAAACGCTCCCAGAGTTCTACGGAGAAAAGATTCGCCAGCATCCGTGGATGCCCGAAGAAGGTTTTGCCGGTCTGAGTGGACTGTTTTGTTGTTTCCGGCTGCGGGTTCCCGGACTGCACGGTATTGCTCACGGTGTTCTATTCTGACAGTCCGCTACATGTATTGTCATATTCTGCGCCCGGGACGGGGCTGCGTGCTAATGCATATCCGCAGGTCAGGCCGGGGTTCAAGGATTCATTGCGCGCTCTCCAGTTGCGCAGCGGCGGCCAGCAGCACCGCCTCCGAGCCGGGCTTGCCGATCAGCTGGACGCCCATGGACAGACCCTCCTCGGTGGTGCTGACGGGCACCGCGATGGCGGGCAGCCCGCACACGTTGACCAGCGACGTGTACGGCGAGTACTGGCACTGGCGCATGTAGTCAACGTCCGCGCTGTTGGACGTGTACCAGCCCACCGGCCGGGGGGTCTGGGCCAGCGCCGGCGTCAGAACCAGGTCGTACCGGCCGAACTGTGCCCGGGTGTCGTCCTGGAAACGCGCCAGCTCGGCCAAGGCTTCCGGCAACGCCTCCGGCCTGCGCTTCAGGGCGCGGCGCCGGAAGGCGCGGGTGAGCGGCATGAGCTGCGGTTCGCGGCCGGCTGGCAGCTCCAGCCGGTTCAGTCCGGAGGTCCACACCGTGGCAAACGCTTCCGGGTAGCGGTTGTCATAGCTGATCTCTGCTTCCTCCAGCGCGTGGCCCAGCCCCAGCAGCAGCTCCACCGCCGTGTCCAACGCCTCGCGTGCCTCCGGCTCCAGCGACAGCGGATAGGCGGACTCGAACGGAGAGTCGGTGCTGACGCCGATCCGGAATCGCCCTTCGGCGCGTAGCGCGGCAGCCAGGAAGCCGGGTTCCCCCGGGAAGGCCGCGCGGGCCCGCGGCTCGTCCGCCATGGCGTCCATCAGCAGTCCGGCATCGGCCGCCGTGCGGGCCAGGGGCCCGGCGACCACCAGCCGGCCGGCGTCGTCTCCGGTGGTGCCGGCCGGGAGCCGGCCGCGTCCCGGTTTCAGCCCCACCAGCCCGGTGGCGGCCGCCGGGATCCGGATCGAGCCGCCACCGTCGGAGCCGGGGGCGAAGGGAAGCATGCCGGCGGCCACGGCAGCGGCGCTTCCGCCGGAAGAACCGCCCGGACTCAGCGCGGGGTCCAGCGGGTTGCGGGCCGGCGGCGCCACACGGTTCTCGCTGTAGGAGGTTAGGCCGAACTCGGGGACCTGCGTCTTGCCCAGGCTGATGACGCCGGCGGATTCGAGTACGTCCACCAAGGGGTGGTTGGCCAATGCCGGCCGGTGCTCCAAAGCCGCGCTGCCGTGCGTGGTCGGAACGCCGGCCACATCCGTGAGGTCCTTGAAAGCCACCGGCAGGCCGTGCAGCCGGCCCAGGGGCCCGCCGCGTGCCTGGTGGTCGTCCGCGGCGCGTGCCTGTTTGAGCGCCTGGTCGGCCGTGACGGTGATGAAGGCGCCGAGCCTTGGATTCAGGGCGTCGATGCGTTGGAGGTAATGCTCCGTCAGTTCGCGGGCGGACAGTTCGCCGCGGGCCACGGCGTCGCGCTGGGCGACAGCCGTCAAGTCATGCAAAGCAGTCATCGCCCGTAAGCGTAGCCCTGCCCGGCGGTGGGGGCTAATCCCCGCAACCCATCGGCGCGCCGGTGTCTCGCCCTGCCCGT
Organism: Arthrobacter sp. THG-b23; assembly: GCF_059091265.1. Classification (NCBI taxonomy): domain Bacteria; kingdom Bacillati; phylum Actinomycetota; class Actinomycetes; order Micrococcales; family Micrococcaceae; genus Arthrobacter; species Arthrobacter sp. THG-b23. The sequence goes on along the minus strand of NZ_JBNHGM010000002.1, from coordinate 561,511 downwards.
GTCCGCCCGTGGCTGCCGCCCCGCTGTTCCCGCCCGCCCGGTCAGCCGAGGAACCTGGCTTCGATGGGTTCCTCCACCGCGACGGCATCGGGCCCGTCGCCGGCCTGGGCTGTCACGCGGTAGGCCAGTTTCCCGTCGGTCTCGCTGACCGCCTCAGCCAGTTTTGTGCCGCGGTAGACCAGCCCGACGCCGTCGTCGGTGCAATGCGTTTCGCCCAGGATGCCGTCCGCCACGAGCCGGTGCACCAGCGGCCGGCGCTGCGGTTCCGAGTCGTAATGGACGCCGTTGTCGTAGGGCAGCAGTGCCAGCCCGTTCGTGACCAGCCGCAGCTCGGGGCCGAAGGAGTCGGTGGTGCCGCCGCGGAACCAGCAGATGGAGCCGGCGGAGACCCCGGCCAGGACCACGCCGGCCTGCCAGACCCGTCTGAAAATATCCTCCAGCCCGTGGACCCGCCACACGGCGAGCAGGTTTGCCACCGAGCCGCCGCCTACCCACACCACGTCCTGGCCCAGCAGGTGCTCCTCGATGTCCGGCACATTGGGCATGGTGAACAGGTTCAGATGGCTCAGGCCGTAGCCGGCACCCCTGGCCGCCTCGTCCAGCTCGGCTTGGAACCAGCGCTGGTCGCCCCCGGCGGTGCCCAGGTGGACCAGCCGGGGTGCCCGCCCGGTGGGCCCCGCCAGTTCGACGGCGTAGTGCACCAGGTGGTGGAACGCGATCCGGCTGCGAACGCCGGCCTTGATTCCGCCGGACGTCGCGAGGATGGTCGGCTGGTCTGCGGCCATGGGTGCCCCTGTCTCATTAAGGTGCGGCGGACGATCCCACTATAGGCTTGGAAAGGGGGCAAATCGCGGGTACGCCCGGAGCAGGAATTGACCAGCGGCGGAACGGCCTGCCGCGGATAACGGAGGTTGCCATGAGCGATGTAGAGAACGTGGACGTCAACAGCGTCGGCGGCGACGCCACCATTCTGGACGTGCGCGAAGACTACGAATGGGAAGCCGGACATATTGCAGGCGCCGTGCACATTCCGCTCAACGAGCTGCCCCTGCGCCTGGAGGAGCTGGACCCCGACGTGGACCTGCATGTGGTGTGCCGCAGCGGCGGGCGGTCCTTCCGGGCCACCGAATGGCTGATCGGCAACGGATACTCCGCAGTGAACGTCGACGGCGGGATGGGTGCCTGGCTGGACGCCGGCAAGCCGATCGTCTCGGAGAACGGGCAGGAGCCCCGGGTCCAGTAATGGCAGGCGTCTATACCTTCCTGGGGCCGGAGGGAACGTTCACCGAAGCCGCCCTCCTCCAGGTTCCCGGGGCGGCTGACGCGCGCCGGATTCCGGCCGCGAGTGTCGAGGCCGCCGTGGACGCCGTTCGCGCGGGCGAAGCCGGCGCGGCCATGGTTCCGATCGAGAACTCGGTCGAGGGCGGAGTCAGCGCCACGCTGGATGCCATCGCGGGCGGCGAGCCGCTCCGGATCATCGGGGAGGAACTGGTCCCCATCCGGTTTGTGCTGGCCGTCCGGCCCGGCATCGAGCGGGGGGACGTCGCGGTGGTGTCCACCCATCCGCATGCCTGGGCGCAATGCCGCACCTGGTCCGGAGCAAATATTCCCCAGGCGGAATATCTTCCCGCCTCCTCGACGGCCGCGGCAGCGGTGGGACTGCTGGAGCCTGCCGCCGGCTACGATGCGGCGATCTGCTCGCCGCTCGTGGCCCGGCAGCGCGGCCTGCAGGTGCTTGCCGAGGACATCGGCGACATTCCGGACGCCGTCACCCGGTTCATTCTGGTGAGCCGGCCCGGTGCCCTGCCCGTGCCGACCGGCGCCGACAAGACCACGCTGGTGGTCCCGCTGCCGCAGGATCATCCGGGGGCGCTGGGGGCAATCCTGGAACAGTTCTCCAGCCGGGGCGTGAACCTGAGCCGGATCGAGTCCCGCCCTACCGGCCAGTTTTTGGGGGACTATTTCTTCAGCCTCGACGCCGAAGGCCACTTGGCCGAGGAGCGGGTGGCCGACGCCGTCCGCGGGCTGCACCGGCTCAGCCCGGGCATCCGGTTTTTGGGCTCCTACCCGCGCGCCGACCGGCGCGGACTGACGGTTCCGCGCCGCAACCAGGACGAGGCCTTCCGGAAGGCCGACCTATGGGTGCAGGACCTGCTGTTGGCCCGGTGACGGCCTCGCCGGGCTGTCGGCCCGCGGTTATGGTCAGTATGCTGAGGAAAATCGCACCTGCGACCAAAGATCGGAGCACCATGACGCATCAGAACGACAGGGACCAGTACCAGGACGGGGAGCCGACGCCGGTGGAGGCGCTGAACCAGACCCCGAGCGAAAACCGCGCGGGCGACCTCGGGGACCAGGGCAATGACCTGCGCTTCGCCGAGGAGCAGCAGTTGATCGACCAGCAGGCGGCCGGCGAATTCCCGATTCCCCGGGACGAAGACCTGCAGCAGCCGGATGCAGATGTTCCGGTGCTCGAAGCAGACGAACAGCCCATCGACGTTCCGGGCGAGGAACTGCACAACACGGACCGGGCCGATGCCAGCGACGACCCCCTCAACGCCGGTGGCGACGACACGTAAACGCTGACAACACGTCAACGCTGCAGCGCACCGGGCGGCCGCCGGTCCCAGGCCGCCGCCCGGTCGCTGCCGGCGGAGGGGACCGACTCGGTCCGCACCGCCAGCGACCGCGGCCTGACCTGAACGGTCAGCGACGTGACCGGCCCGGACGGATCGCCGTCGAGCTGGCTTCCCATCGGCTCGTGCGCGGTGATGCGGACCTTCCGTCCACGGTGGTACTCGATCACCGGAATCGGGGCGCTGTGCCGCACCAGGGTCTTTGCGGCAATCCACAACCAGCCGATCGCGCTGCGCGGACTGAGCACCACGATGTCCAGTTCGCCGTCGTCGATCTCCGCGGTGGGGATGAAATCGATGCCCGCCGGCAACTTCCCGCAGTTGGCCAGCAGGATGCTGCGGACCCGACGGAGTTGGGCCGGCCCGTCGTCGATGCTGACCATGACCCGCTCCCGCTGGCCGGCAAGGTGGCGGACGCCGGCTTCCGAATAGGCCATCCAGCCGAACCGGCGTTTCAGGTCGTCACGGGTGTCGGCCAAGACGTCCGCATCCACGCCGATGCCGGCGATCACCAGGAAGCTGTCCTGCGACCGTTCGCCGGTTGCCTCGTTCTCCAAGGTGATGTCGGCGGTGTCGATCTTGCGGATGACCCCGTGCAGGGCCACGTGGATGTTGGCCCGCAGGGCACTCGGCTCGAGACCCAGGTTGCGGGCCAGCAGGTTGCCGGTGCCCAGCGGCAGCACGCCCATCGGCACCTGGGTGCCGGCCAACTCCGAGGCAACCACCCGGATCGTGCCGTCTCCGCCGCCGGCGATCACCACGTCGGCACGCTCTGCGATGGCCCGCTTGGCTTGCCCGTGCCCCGGGTCCTCGGGCGTGGTTTCCAGCACCAGGGGCGGGCTCCAACCGGCCGCTGCGCAGGCTGCTTCCACCTCCCGGCGCGCCTCGGCGGCCGCGTTCTTGACCGGGTTCAGGATGAATACGACGCGCTGGTCGGGCAGGTCCGGGGACGGGACAGGAGCGGCCGGCACCGCTTTCGGGCGGGACCCGAACATGCGGCGGAGGCCCGGCCATCCCGCCACCAGGGCGGCCACCGCCGGAACGACGATGAGGGCGGGCATCCATTCGGCAGTCATGTTGGTCATAGACTATCCAGCCCCGCCGGTTTGGCACATTGGAGGCCCCGATCGGCGGCGGAGGCCGCGGATCGAGGCCGGAAAGCCATTTTGGGTACCCTTAGCAGGTGATCGATGTAAACGAACTCCGCGCCAATCCAGAGATTTTCCGTGCCTCCCAGCGCGCCCGGGGCACCGACGAGTCGGTGGTCGACGCCGTGATCGCGGCCGACACCGCCCGCCGGGAAGCGATCAACCGCTACGAGGGCCTGCGCGCCGAACAGAATCTCTTCGGCAAGAAGGTGGCCCAGGCCAAGGGCGAGGAGAAGGCAGAGCTCCTGGCGCAGGTCAAGGAGTTGGCAGCATCGGTCAAGGAAGCCCAGGCCGCGTCCGACGCCGCCCGGAACCAGCAGGAAGCGCTGCTGCGCAGCATTCCCAACCGGATCGAAGACGGTGTTCCGGCCGGCGGCGAGGATGACTTCACCGTGGTCAAGACAGTCGGCGAGCCCCGGGACTTCGCCCGTGACGGGTTCGAGCCGAAGGACCACCTGGCCATCGGGGAGCTGATCGGCGCCATCGACATGGAACGCGGGGCCAAGGTCTCGGGCTCCCGCTTCTACTTCCTCAAGGGCGTGGGTGCCCGGCTGGAGATTGCCCTGATGAACATGGCGCTGGACCAGGCCGTGTCCAACGGCTTCATCCCCATGATCACCCCCACCCTGGTCCGGCCCGAAACCATGCAGGGGACCGGCTTCGATGTGGAGCACGACGACGAGATCTACCGCCTGGAGCGGGACAACCTGTACCTGACGGGCACCTCGGAGGTGGCACTCGCGGGCTACCATGCCGACGAAATCCTGGACCTGTCCGGCGGACCGACGCGGTACGCCGGCTGGAGCTCCTGCTACCGGCGCGAGGCCGGTGCCGCCGGCAAGGACACCCGGGGCATCATCCGCGTGCACCAGTTCAACAAACTGGAAATGTTCATCTACTGCCAGGTTGAGGAGGCCGCCGAGGAACACGCACGCCTGCTCGCCTGGGAAGAAGAAATGCTGGCCAAGGTGGAACTGCCCTACCGGGTGATCGACACCGCCGCGGGAGACCTCGGCATGAGCGCGGCCCGCAAGTTCGACTGCGAGGCCTGGGTGCCCACCCAGCAGGCCTACCGGGAGTTGACGTCCACCTCCAACTGCACCACCTTCCAGGCCCGCCGGTTGAACATCCGCGAACGCCAGGCGTCGGCGGACGGCGAAAAGAAGGGCACGAGGGCAGTGGCCACCCTGAACGGGACCCTGGCCACCACGCGCTGGATCGTTGCCATCCTCGAGCACCACCAGAACGCCGACGGCTCCGTGAACGTGCCTGCGGCACTGCGGCCCTACCTGGGCGGCATGGAGGTCCTGCCGGTGCTCTCCTAGCGCGCCGTTCCGCCCGGCCGGCATGTGGGTGCCGTTGGGGCGGGATGGCGTTCACCGGCACTTCATTCGCCCGTAGAAAATTTCCTACCCGGGTGTATGCCGCCCATGTTTGACTAGGGACATGACAACTACAGCTGATAAGGCTAACGCTGGCACCGAGGACCAGCGGATTGCTACAGAAGATATGACAAACGATAAGAAGAACGCGGCCCGGCGCCACAACTTCGTGGAAAACGGGTCCCGCAAGCTGGTGGCGCTGGACGTGGACGGCACGTTGGTCAACCACGACGGTCACATGAGCGATGCCGTGCGCGAAGCGGCGCGCGCCGTCGTCGACGCCGGCCACGAGGTGGTCGTCTCCACCGGGCGGTCCCTGAATGCAACGCTGCCGATCATCGAGCTGATCGGCGTCACCAAGGGGTATGCCGTCTGCTCCAACGGCGGTGTCACCCTCCGGATCGACACCTCGCTGGAGGACGGCTACGAGGTGATCGACCGGGTGACGTTCAACCCCGGACCGGCCTTGCGGGTGATGCGGTCCAAGCTGCCGACTGCCAAGTTTGCGCTCGAGGACGAAGAGGGCAATTTCCTGGCCACGGAGCGCTTCCAGGACGCCAGCTTTGGGATCGAGGCCATGGGCGTCGACTTCGAGACGCTGCTGGAATCCACGGCCGTGCGCGTGGTGGTTTCCAGCGCCGAAAACACTCCCGAGGAGTTCAAGGAGGCCATCGACACCGCAGGGCTCAAGGGAGTGACGTACTCGGTGGGCTGGACCGCGTGGCTGGACATCGCGGCCAACGGCGTGACCAAAGCCAGTGCGCTGGAATCCCTGCGCCGGAAGCTGGACGTCGAGCCGTCGCATACCGTCGCGATGGGCGACGGCCGCAACGACATCGAAATGCTGGACTGGGCCGCCCGCGGCGTCGCCATGGGACAGGCGCCCGAGGAGGTCGTGGCCGCCGCTCGCGAGGTCACGGGAACCGTGGAGGAAGACGGGGCGGCAGCCGTGCTGCGCAGCCTGCTGGACTGAGGAGATTCCCGGGTTGAACAACCCGGGCACACCGGTTCCCGCCGGCTGCCTGGCGGTCCGGCGGCGGTCCTCAGGCTCCGGTGATGCCGAAGAGGCCGATGACCAGTGCCATGACCAGGAAGGTCACGAGTTCGTGCACGATGTTCAGCACGGTCAACCCAACGGGCCGGCCTTCGAAGGCATCGTGCGTTGCGAAGCGGGCGGCGGTGAAGCCGGCCCAGAGGATGATGGCGGTCAGCACCGTGTTCCACAGGAAGTTGCCGCCGTAGAAATCCTGTGCAATGGCCGCCGAACCCGCCAGCACCCACGCGCTGATCAGGCTGACGACCACCGTGATGATGATCGGGCGTACGGCGTCTTTGCCTTCACCGGGGCTGACGTTGGCGACCCTCATCCAGTAGTTGCCGAAGACCTTCGGCATGTACCAGACAGATCCGACGATCAGGGTCGAAAGGGTAGCCACGATGACCGCCCAGATGTTGATCTCCGGAACCATATGAATACTCCTCTTGTCGTTGTACCACTGACGGAGGCGGGCGCCGTCTCCCTAGGAGTCTAGGCGCCGCGGCCGTTGTTACCGTAACGAACGGGGCGAGTCAGCCGGGCGGCGCGACGGCGGGCAGGGCGGCGGGTCCGTGGACAAGGTTTAGCAGCCGGGCGGCTGCCGGGCGGCAGGCCCACTCCTCCACCCAGTGCGAGCGGACCACCGCCTTGCTCACGGCCTGGCTGGTGATGCCCAGTTCTTCGGCAATGTACTTCTGCTGGCCGCGCGCCCCCGGCGTCATCAGGTCCAGCACCTTCCACTCCGCGTCGGTGCGGGTGGCGACAATCCGGCCGATGAGCCGCACCACGGCTTCTGCTTCCGCCGCGGCCTCCGCATCGGGGCCGGATACGGCCAGCGGAACGCGCTCGCCGGTTTTCTGTGCACGGTTCACCGCGCGGCGTGCGTAGACCAGGCCGAGCCCCTCGGCGTCCTTGACGTCCTGCGGAAGCGGCGGCCGCAGTTCACCCACTCCGATTCCCACATGCCAGCGCCGGCTGCGCAGCGCGATCAGCGCCGCGTCGATGGCCGTGGACGGCTGCTCGACCGCGCCGATCGCTTCGTCGCCGACGGACCGCTGGAAGGGGATCGCCGCGGGCAGGTGGCGCAGCGACCTGATCAATTCGGGCACCAGATCGCCCACCTCGCGGGAATCGCGCTGGTTGATGGTGAGCACGTACATGGCACCAGTATTGCGCCCGTCCGGGCAGGAACAACCGATTCCGGTTGGCTGGTGTGTCCTGCCGCCGGTAGCTCCGACGCATGCAAAAGCGGCCCGGACCTAGGAGGGTCCGGGCCGCAGCCGTTGTTCCCGCCGGTTCCGGCGAGGTTCAGTTCAGGCCCGGCGTGCCCGCCCTGCGGTACGCCGCGCCGGGGCCTTAGCCCTGGTCTGCGAAGCGCCGGATGGAGGCTTCCAGTTCCGCCTCGGCGGCGGCCCGGTCCGCCCAGCCCTCGGCCTTGACCCACTTGCCCGGCTCCAAATCCTTGTAGCGGGTGAAGAAGTGCTCGATTTCCTTGACCAGGAACTCCGGCACGTCGGAAAGCTCCTGGATGTGGTCGAAGCGCTTGTCGGCCGGAACGCACAGCACCTTGGCGTCGCCGCCGCCCTCGTCGGTCATGTTAAAGACGGCAATCGGGCGGGATTCGACCACGACACCCGGCAGCAGGTCATAGTCCTGCAGCATGACCATCGCGTCCAGCGGATCGCCGTCTTCGCCCAGCGTTTCCTCGAAAAAGCCGTAGTGGGTGGGGTACTGCATGGAAGTGAACAGCACCCGGTCCAGGCGGAGGCGGTGGGTTTCATGATCGATCTCGTACTTGACCCGCGAACCCTTGGGGATCTCGATGGTGACGTCATGCTGCATGGCTTCGCTCCTTGGAGGCGTTCAGAATTTTCGCTTCGGCGCCGCCGATGCACAACCGTGACCCGGCGCCAGACTACGCTTAACGATATAGGTCTTGCCCTTCCGTGCCGGCATTGGGGTCGGAGCTGGGCGTGCGCAACACTTCAAGATCCTCGAGGAGGGGCAGCATGGGGCGTGGCTTCCGCGTGCTCACCTCCGGGCTGCTGGCAGTGGTATTCGCCGTGCTGGCTGTCCCCGCCGCATTCAACCTCGCCCAGGCCATCGAATGGCCGGAGCCGGAGCCGGTCATCAGCACCCCGGCCGCGCAGCTGCCGCCCACCGAACTGGCGGTCCCGCCGGCGGCCGAACCGGCCGGCGGGGCACCGGTGCCGGATCCGGCCGTGCTGGGGCCCGCCCTGGACAGGGCCTTGGCGTTCGACGGCGCCGGCGGCTTCACCGGGATCGTCACCGATGCGGCCACGGGTGACGTCCTGTACGACCAGGCCGCCGCCGAGCCGCTGGTTCCGGCGTCCAACCTGAAGCTGCTCACCGCCGTCGCCGCCCTGGATACCATCGGTGCCGACCGCCGGTTCACTACTTCGGTCAAGCGCGGCGGCGAACCGGGCGTGGTGTACCTGGTCGGCGGCGGCGATGCCTTGCTGGGCGCCGGGGATTCCAACCCAGGCGCGGTATGGGGCGAAGCCGGGCTGGCAACGCTGGCAGCCGAAACGGCCGAACAACTCGCCGCCGACGGGTACACCGGTGAACTTTCGGTGGCGGTGGACGACTCCCTCTACTCCGGGGCCGCCCTCAGCGCCGCCTGGGACCCGGGCGATGTGAAGAACGGCGAGATCGCCGCGGTGTACCCGCTTGCCCTGTACGCCGGGCGGGAACAGGCCGACGGCGGCGGCGACCTGGTGGCCGACGCCGCCGCCCTGGCGGGGGCAGCGTTCCGCGACGCGCTGGCCCAGGCCGTGGCCGGGCAGGAGCTCACCGTGAGCGGCGCGGTGGCACGCGAAGCGGCGCCGGCGGACGCAGCCGTGCTCACCGAGGCGGAATCCGCCCCGGTGGCCGACCAGGTGGCCTACATGATGCAGCACTCGGACAACTATCTGGCCGAGGTCCTGGCGCGCAACACCGCCGTGGCGGCAGGGAAACCCGGCTCCTTCGGCGGCGGAACCGAAGCCGTCCGCGAGGCGGTGCAGCGGCTGGGCATTCCGGTGGAGGGCATGGTGCTCGCCGATGCCAGCGGGCTGTCGATGGAGAACCGGGTCAGTCCTGCGCAGCTGGCCGCGGCGGTCAGGCTGATGGCCACCTCCGAGGATGCGGACCTGCGGGCCGGCATCGGTTCCCTGCCGGTCGCCGGCCTGACCGGCACCTTGTCCGGGCGCTATTTGGAAAACAACCCCGCCGGCGCCGGACTGGTCCGGGCCAAGACCGGCACGTTGAACACCGTGACGTCGCTCAGCGGCTACGTGGCCAGCGCCGACGGACGCCTGCTGGTTTTCGCCTTCGTGGCCAACGGCCTGAAAGGCTCGACCGACGCCGCCCGCGTGGCCGCCGACCGGGCGGCGACCGTGCTGGCCGGCTGCGGCTGCCGCTGAGCCGCAGCAGGGAAACCGCGCGCTGCTGAAGTGCTGCCGCTGAGCCCCGGCCGCCGGGCCGCAGCCGCCGGGATGCTTCCAATCGATGCCCGCCGGTAGTGACCCGCTCGCCGCTGATGTGATCTGATGGGACGCATGGACAGTAGCGCACCGACCCCCAGTGAATCCGGCGCCACCCCGGGCCCCGTCCCTCGGCTGGTCAACTGGGAACTGGCCGCGTCGACGGCAGCCACGCTGACCCCGGCCGGCCCCCGGATGAAGGCCGCGGAAATGCGCGCCGCGGTGGCGGAAATGCGCCGTCTGGCCGAAGCATCGGTGGACCACGTGCACCGCATCACGGGGTTGGAGGCTGCCCGCGACCTGCACGACTCCGACGTCCTGATCGTCGACCGCGCCGCCTGGTCCAAGGCCAACGCCCGCAGTTTCGAAGTCATGCTGGCCCCGGCCATCACCACGCTCGCCGAGAAGCGCCCGGATCAGCTCAAGAACGCCACCACGGCAGTGGGCAGCGTGCTCACCGGCACCCAGATGGGCGCCATTCTGTCCTTCCTCTCCAGCAAGGTGTTGGGCCAGTACGACCCGTTCTGTTCCCTGTTGCCCGGCGGCCCGGCAGCCGGGCGGCTGATGCTGGTGGCGCCTAACATCGTCACCGTGGAGCGCGAACTGAATGTGGTGCCCTCCGACTTCCGCCTGTGGGTGTGCCTGCACGAGCAGACCCACCGGGTGCAGTTCGCCGCGGCTCCCTGGCTGCGGGACCACATGATGGAGCAGATCGGCGGGCTCTCGTCCTCGCTGGTGGAAAAAGCGGACACGCTGGGCGAGCGGCTGCAGCAGACCGTCAAGGCCGCCGTCGCCGCGGCCAAGGACAGCGGAAAGGACGACGGCGGAGGGCCGGGTTCATCGCTGAAGGGCTCCCTCCTCGACCTCATCCAGGGCCCGGAAGAGAAGGCCGTTTTCTCCCACCTGACCGCCGTGATGAGCCTGCTGGAGGGCCACGCCAACGTGGTGATGGACGCGGTTGACTCCTCGCTTGTCCCGACGGTGAAGACCATCCGCCAGCGTTTCAACGCGCGCGGCAAGAGCCGCGGGGCGCTGGAGAACTGGGTCCGCAAACTCATGGGGCTCGATGCCAAGGCCCGGCAGTACTCCGACGGTGCCAAGTTCGTCCGCGCAGTGACCCGGCAGATCGGCATGGAGGGTTTCAACACCGTGTGGGAGCGTCCCGAAAACCTGCCCACCGAAGAGGAGATCCATCACCCCGATCTGTGGATCAGCCGGATGGACCTCAGCCGCCCATGAGCGGTGTTGCCGCGGACCGGCGCAAGCCCAAGTTGCATCCGCGCGTGGCGGACGCCCGGCACCAGCTGCGGCAGGCGCTGGAACAGTTCGGGCCGCCGGCAGCGACAGCGGAGACCGCCGAACCGCAGGTGTTGTTGGTGGCCTGCAGCGGGGGACCTGATTCGCTGGCCCTGGCCGTCGCCGCCGAATTCTTCAACCGGCCGGCGCGCAACGGCGTCCGTCCTTACCGGGTGGGGGCCGTCGTCGTCGACCATGGCCTGCAACAGGGCAGCGCGGAGGTGGCCGACGGAGCCCGGCTGCAGCTGGAATCACTGGGACTTGCTCCGGTCCAGGTCCGCCGGGTGGCCGTGGAATCGGCCGGCATGGGGCCGGAGGCAGCCGCCCGGACGGCACGTTACGCGGCGCTCGATGCCGCGGCGGCGGAACTCGGGGCCTCTGCAGTGCTGCTGGGGCACACGCTGGACGACCAGGCCGAGCAGGTGCTGCTGGGTCTGGGCCGCGGTTCGGGCACACGGTCGCTGGCCGGCATGCCGGTGAAACGGGGCCGGTACCTGCGTCCGTTCCTGTCGCTGCGCCGGGAAGACACCGAGGAGGTCTGCGCGGTTGCCGGCCTGCAGCCCTGGCACGACCCCGCGAACAGCGATCCGCATTACATGCGCTCACGCATCCGGACCCGGGTGATGCCGTTCCTGGAGGACGAAATGGGCCCCGGCGTCGCCGAGGCGCTGTGGCGGTCGGCACAGATCCTGGCCGCCGACGCCGACTACCTGCAGGCGCAGGCAGCCGAGGAATACCGCCGGCTTCGGGTGGCGACGCCGGACGGGCTGGAGCTGCCGCGGGAAGGCATGGAACAACTCCCGGCCGCCATGAAACACCGCGTGATCGCCCTGGCCGCCGCGGAACTGGGCGGCGAAAACCCCAGCTACGAACGGCTGCTGGCGGCCGAATCGCTGCTGCGGCGCCAAGGTTCGGCCGGCCCGGTGCAGTTGGCCGGATTCGTCAGTGTCTACCGTCGGACTGCTGCCAATGCGGTTCACCAAGATGGCACCGGCTATGGCAATCTTGTGTTGAGAACAACTGGCCGCAGCCCCGGCCAGACAGACCGCTAGACCCGGGAGCATGTGGTGGATTCCAACGACGTCCAGGCAGACCTCAAGCACGTCCTCTACACCAAGGAGCAGATCCAGCAGCGCGTCGCCGAACTGGCTGCCCAAATCGACAAGGACTATGAAGGGCGCGACCTGTTGATCGTCGGCGTCCTCAAGGGCGCGGTGATGGTCATGGCGGACCTGGCCCGGGCACTGCACAGCCACGTCAAGATGGACTGGATGGCCGTCTCCTCCTACGGCTCCGGCACCCAGTCCTCCGGCGTCGTGCGGATCCTGAAGGACCTCGAGACGGATTTGATGGGCAAGCACGTGCTCATCGTGGAGGACATCATCGACTCGGGCCTCACCCTGTCCTGGCTGAAGACCAACTTGATTTCGCGCGGTCCGGCCAGCGTGGAAATCTGCACCCTGCTGCGCAAGCCCGATGCCGCCAAGGTGGAAATCGACGTCAAGTACGTCGGCTACGAGATCCCGAACGAATTCGTGGTGGGCTACGGGCTGGACTACGCCGAGCGCTACCGCAACCTGGACTTCATCGGCACCCTGGCGCCGCACATCTACGAATAACCGCCGCACCGCCCGCCGCGGGTTAGGCTACGCCGAGAGGGAACTAATGCCCTCCGTCGAGCGTGAAGGAAGACGGACGGTGTATAGCTGTAGTAGCCCACGGGCTGCCATCACGCGCGGACAAGCAGGAGGGACGGGCGCAAGCCCCCAAGTCGCATGAAATTGAAGAACCTTTTCAAGGGACCGATCATCTGGATTGTCCTGGTCCTGGTCATCCTCCTGATCGCCGTGCCCAATTTAGCCGGTCCGCAGTCTTCACGGGTCGACACCAGCGTGGGACTTGAACTGCTGCAGGACAACAAGGCGGAACAAGCCCGGATGAACGACGGCGCCCAGAGCGTCGACCTCACCTTGCGCGAAGACCTGGTCATCGACGACGCCAACAAGGGCAAGTCGATCACCTTCTTCTACAGCCGCGACCGTGGCCCGGACATCGTGGACGCGATCAACGCCTCCGACGTGGACACCTTCACCGACCAGCCGGTGGAGAACAACTGGTTCATGAGCTTCATCAGCCTGATCCTGCCCATCCTGATCATCGGTTTGATCTTCTGGTTCCTGCTCACGCGCATGCAGGGCGGCGGTTCCAAGGTCATGCAGTTCGGCAAGTCCAAGGCGAAGATGATCACCAAGGACATGCCCCAGGTGACCTTCGCCGACGTCGCGGGCGTGGACGAGGCCGTGGAGGAACTGCACGAGATCAAGGAGTTCCTCTCCGAGCCGGCCAAATTCCAGGCCGTCGGGGCCAAGATCCCCAAGGGCGTGCTGCTCTACGGTCCGCCCGGTACCGGCAAGACCTTGCTCGCCCGCGCCGTGGCAGGCGAAGCCGGCGTGCCGTTCTTCTCGATCTCCGGCTCCGACTTCGTGGAGATGTTCGTCGGCGTCGGCGCCTCCCGCGTCCGGGACCTGTTCGAACAGGCCAAGACCAATTCGCCGGCCATCATCTTCGTGGACGAAATCGACGCGGTCGGCCGTCACCGTGGCGCCGGCGTGGGCGGCGGCAACGACGAGCGCGAACAGACGCTGAACCAGCTGCTGGTCGAGATGGACGGATTCGATGTCAAGACCAACGTCATCCTCATCGCCGCCACCAACCGCCCCGACGTGCTGGACCCGGCGTTGCTGCGCCCGGGCCGCTTCGACCGGCAGATCGCCGTCGAGGCCCCCGACCTGGAGGGCCGCCACCAGATCCTGCAGGTGCACGCCGCCGGCAAGCCCATGGCGCCGGGGGTGGACCTGCGTTCCCTGGCCAAGCGTGCGCCCGGATTCACCGGCGCCGACCTGGCCAACGTGCTCAACGAAGCCGCACTCTTGACCGCGAGGTCCAACGCCCAGCTGATCGACGACCGGGCGCTGGACGAAGCCATCGACCGCGTGATGGCCGGGCCGCAAAAGCGCTCCCGCGTGATGAAGGAGCACGAGCGCAAGATTACCGCCTACCACGAAGGCGGGCACGCCTTGGTCGCGGCCGCGCTGCGCTACTCCGCGCCGGTCACCAAGGTCACCATCCTGCCCCGCGGCCGCGCGCTGGGCTACACCATGGTGGTGCCGGAGGACGACAAGTACTCGGTGACCCGCAACGAACTGCTGGACCAGCTCGCGTACGCCATGGGTGGCCGGGTGGCCGAGGAGATTGTCTTCCACGATCCGTCCACCGGCGCGTCCAACGACATCGAGAAGGCCACCGGCACCGCCCGCCAGATGGTCACCCAGTACGGCATGAGCGAACGCGTGGGTGCCGTGAAGCTGGGCCAGGGCGGCGGCGAACCGTTTTTGGGCCGCGACATGTCGCATGAGCGCAACTACTCCGACCACGTCGCCTTCGTGGTGGACGAGGAAGTGCGCCGGCTGATCGACGACGCCCACGACGAGGCCTACGCCATCCTGACCGAGAACCGTGACGTGCTGGACCGGCTGGCCCTGGCCCTGCTGGAACGCGAGACGCTGAACCAGCGTGAGATCGCCGAGATCTTCCACGACCTGCGCCGCCGCGAGCTGCGCGACGTGTGGTTGTCCAAGGAGACCCGTCCGGTCCACAACATCCCGCCGGTGGTGTCGCGGCGCGAGCGGGAAGCTGCCGCCAACGGCCAGCAGCAGGAAGGAAGCCATGCGGCCGTGATCGTGGACCCGAACCCGGCCGGCGGGGACCTGCCCGGGGATGACGGCCGAAGCGGCGTACCCGGCGCCAGCAGCTAGGATCACATACGTGACCGAATACGATGACGTTGTCGCCGAGCTGGATTTTGACCCGCTGATCGACCTGCCCAGGATCGAGAAGGCGGTGCGCGAGATCCTGATCGCCGTCGGGGAAGATCCCGACCGCGAAGGCCTGCGGGACACCCCGCAGCGTGTCGCCCGTTCGTACGCGGAGGTGTTTGCCGGGCTGCACCAGGACCCGGCGGACATCCTCGGCACCACGTTCGACATCAACCATGAGGAAATGGTGCTGGTCAAGGACATCCCGTTCTATTCGACCTGCGAGCACCATCTGGTTCCGTTCCATGGCACCGCCCACATTGGCTACATTCCGTCCCATGACGGTAAGGTGACTGGGTTGAGCAAGCTCGCCCGCCTGGTCGAGATCTACGCCCGGCGACCGCAGGTGCAGGAACGCCTCACCACGCAGATCGTCGAGGCCATGGTCAAGTACCTGGAGCCCAAGGGCGCGATCGTCGTCGTCGAATGCGAACACATGTGCATGTCGATGCGCGGTGTCCGCAAGCCGGGGGCGAAGACAGTCACCTCGGCCGTGCGCGGCCAATTGCGCGAGCCGGCCACCCGAGCCGAGGCCATGAGCCTGATCATCGGACGTTAGCGAAGAGAAGAGACGGTACACCTAGATGGATTCACTCGCCGCAGTCCCCGGAACCGGACCGGCCACGTCGCCACTGCCCGTGCTGCGCAAGGCGCGTGAGCCGAAGAAGTTCGCGGACCTCCCCACCGACCGCGCCGTCGTCATGGCCATCCTGAACGTCACCCCGGACTCGTTCAGCGATGGTGGCGACCACGCCAACAAGGAAGCGGCGATCGCCTACGGGCTGAAGCTGCTGTACGGCGGCGCCGACATCATCGACGTCGGCGGTGAATCCACCCGCCCCAACGCCGATTCGATCACTCCCGAAGAAGAGCAGAAGCGCATCCTCCCGGTCATCGAGGCACTGGTCAAGGCCGGCGCGCTGATCAGCGTGGATACCATGCACGTGGACACGGCGGCCAAGGCGCTGGACGCCGGGGCGGCCATCGTCAACGACGTCTCCGGCATGACCCACGACCCGCACATGCCGGCCCTGGTGGCCGAGCGGAAGGTCCCCTACATCCTGATGCACCGGCGCGGGGATGCCCGGGAGGTCGATCCCAAGGCGGACTACCAGGACGTGGTGTCAGAGGTCCTCGCCGAGCTGACCGAACTGCGCGACAAGTTCCTCGCCGCCGGCGTAGCGCCGGAGCAGATCATCCTTGACCCGGGACTGGGCTTTTCCAAGAACGCCGAACACAACTGGGAGCTGCTGCGCGCCACGGACCGGATCGCGCAACTGGGGCACAAGGTGCTGGTCGGCGCCTCCCGCAAGCGGTTCCTCGGTTCCCTGCTGACCACCGCCGGCAAGGCAGCCGCACCCAAGGAACGCGACGAGGCCACGCTGGCTGTCTCCGCGCTTGCCGCTGCCAACGGCGCGTGGGGCGTGCGCGTGCACGACGCCGGCGCCTCGCTGGACGCGGTCAAAGTCGCCGCCGCCTGGACCAAGTAGGGCGCGACGTGACGCCAGCACCTCCGGTACGGCCGGACCTCATCAAGGTTTCCGGCATCAAGGCCGTGGGCTACCACGGCGTGCTGGAGCACGAGCGCCGCGACGGCCAGCCCTTCATTGTCGACGTGGTCCTGCACACCGATATCCGGGCCGCTGCGGCCGGTGACGACCTGGCGAAGACCGCAAACTACGCCGAGCTCGCCGACAAGGTGGAAGCGATCATCACCGGCGAGGCGCTGCAGCTGATCGAAACACTGGCCGAACGGATAGCGGACCACGTGCTGCGCACGTTCGCCGTGGCGGCGGTCGAGGTCACGGTGCACAAGCCGGAGGCACCCATCCAGGTGGAGTTTTCCGATGTCACGGTCAGCATCTACCGGGAGCAGCCATGAGCGTCCGCGCCGTACTGGCGCTGGGCAGCAACCTCGGCGCACGAAGTGACACCCTTTCGCACGCGGTGGCGGATCTGGTGGACACCCCCCACGTGCGGCTGCGCGAAGTTTCGGCAGTGGTGCAGACCAAGGCGGTGGGCGGTCCCGAGGACCAGCCGGATTACCTGAACATGGTGCTCGAGGTGGAGACCGACCTGGATCCGCATCAGCTGCTGGCCCACTGCCAGGCCGTGGAAAACAAGCACCACCGCACCCGCGAAGTGCGGTGGGGGCCGCGCACGCTGGACGTGGACATCATCACCTACGGCGACCTGACGCTCAACGACGAGGACCTGATCATCCCGCACCCGCGGGCGCACGAACGCGCCTTCGTGCTGGCGCCCTGGGCCTGGATGGACTCGAACGCCACGCTCAACGGCGTCCCGGTCGGCCAACTGGCGAAGGCGGCCGGCGACCTGGACGGCGTGGAACCCTACGAATCCGAGCCGTTCGAAGCCGGTCAATAGTGTCCGGCGGGGTGCGGGCTTCGTGAGGACCATCAGATACCGCTGGCTGGCGACCATCGCCGTCGTCACGGCCGTGCTGGGGTGGCTGGGGAACCTGGTTGCCGCGCGCGGCGGGCTGCCGGTGCCCGTCCTGCACCTCTCCTCGCTGGCAACGATGGCCGCCATCGCCGTTTTCACCCTGGTGCTCGGCCTCAAGGTGCGCCGCTGGCGCAACGGCAAACGGGACAAGGAGCTGAATCCGGTACTCGCGGCCCGCACGCTCGTGCTGGCGCAGGCCTGCGCCTATGCCGGCTCCCTGATCTTCGGGTGGCACACCGGCATCATGGTGGACCAGCTCCTGCTGCTGCTGTACCGGCCGGGCCTCGGGGCGCTCCCGGCCGTGCTGGCTATGATGGGCGGTGGCCTGGTCATGGTGGTGATCGGGCTGGTGGTGGAGCGCTTCTGCAAGCTTCCGCCCGAGGACACCGAAGCGGCCAAGGACAACGGTACCGAGGCCCAAGGCGAGGGGGAGTATGCCTAGCGAAGCGATCGATCCGGCCGGCATCAGCTGGATCCGGGTCTCGCCCAAGTACGTCACCGTGAGGCTGGTCAGCTGGGCCGTTTTCACGATAGTTGCCGTTGCCCTGCTCTCCACACCGCTCGTCCTCGTGCTGACCGGTTTCTGGCCCGGATTCCCGGCGTGGCTCGGCTGGCTGCTGAGCCTGGGCACGCTCGCGCTCTGCGTCTGGGCCGGACTCTTGATTCCTCGCCAGGTCCGGGCCATCGGATACGCCGAACGCGACGAGGACCTGCTGATCAGGCGCGGACTGTTTTTCCAGCGCGTCATGGTGGTTCCCTACGGCCGGATGCAGTACGTGGATGTTGGCGTGGGACCGCTCGAGCGGGCCTTCGGCCTGTGCTCGGTGAAGCTGCACACGGCCAGCCCGCAGACCAACGCCGGCATTCCGGGAGTACCGGCGGCAGAAGGAGCCCGGCTGCGCGAACAACTCTCCGACCGCGGGCAGGCAAGGCTGGCCGGGCTATGACCGTTCCCGGCAGCAACGGGCAGGCTCCGCTGCCCGGGCAGGGGCCGGATGCGCCCGGCGAAGTAGTGCCGGCCTCCCACGGGGTGCCCCTGGCACCGGACGCCGCCGGCACCTGGCACCGGGTGCACCCCATCTCGCCGCTGGTCCGCGGCTGGATAGCGCTGGCGGCGATCGCCTACTTCTTCGGTCGGGACTGGTTCGAAGCCATGTTCCGCGGCGACGAGTTCTGGGGGCTGAGCGGAGGCCGCGCCGTCTGGACCGTGCTGATCATGATGGTGGTCGCCGTGCTGCTGGTGGGCGGGTTCTTCCTGTCCTGGTGGTTCACCCGGTACCAGGTCACCGATGACCATGTCCGCGTAAACTCCGGCGTCCTGTTCCGCCAGCACCGCCAGGCGCGGCTGGACCGGGTGCAGGCGATCGACGTCATCCAACCGCTGCTGGCACGGATCTTCGGCCTGGCCGAACTCAAGTTCGAAGTGGCCGACGCCGGCGAATCGGCGGTGCGGCTGGCCTACCTGCCGCTGGCGTCGGCGCAGCAGCTGCGCGCCACCATCCTGGCCCGGGCCGCCGGCTTGCGCAGCGATCCCGGCCACCCGCAGGAAGCCGTGGCCGAAGCCCCCGAACAGCAGATCCTGGCCATCCCGGGCGGCCGTATCCTCGGCGCCGCGCTGCTTTCCGGCACCACGGTGTTCCTGCTCATCATGCTCATCGCGGCCGGGCTCTCGACCTTTGTGTTCGACGCCGCGTTCGGGCCGGCCTTCCTGGTCCCCGCGGCGTTCGGCGTGGTGGCGGGCTACTGGTCCACCTTCAGCACCGGCTACAACTTCCGCGCCGCCATCTCCCCGGACGGCATCCGGCTCCGCTACGGCCTGCTGGAGACCCGGGCACAGACCGTCCCGCCCGGCCGCGTGCAGGCAGTGGAAATCATGCAGTCGCCGCTGTGGCGCTTCAAGGGCTGGTACCGGATGCGCGTGAACGTGGCCGGCTACGGCCTCAGCGCGGAGAACGCGGGCGCCCGCACCACCTTGCTGCCGGTGGGCACGCAGCAGGAAGTCATGCAAATGCTGGCCCTGGTGCTCCCGGACCCGGGCACCGAGGACCCGTTCACCGTCTTCGGGGCGGGCCTGGACGGGATCGCGGCCAGGGACCAGGACGACGCCGGTGCCTCCGACGGCGGATTCGTCACCTCGCCGCGGCGGGTGCGCTGGCTGTCCTGGCTGACCTGGCGGCGCAACGGCTTCGCCGTCACCGGGACAGCCTTGCTGGCCCGCAGCGGCCGACTCTGGCGCAGCCTCTCGGTGGTCCCGCACGAGCGGACCCAGTCCATCGCGCTGCACCAGGGCCCGCTGGCCCGCCGCCTGCGCGTGGCAGACCTGCGCCTGCACACGACCGCTGGGCCGGTCACGCCGGTGATTTACCAGGTCGACGCCGACAACGCCCGCCGGCTCTTCGACGAGCAGTCGGTCCGGGCCGCCGCGGCCAGGCGGCGCAGCGTGCCGGAGCGCTGGCTGGAAGCCCGGGGGGCCGGATCCGGTCCCATACCGGAGGCGGCCGAAGGGCGCCAGGACGGCGACCGCGGGCCGGAGCAGCAGGACGAACCACGGCGGGAAAGGGAGGGCCGCGATGGCGGGCAGGAGTAGACCCGGGCGGTTGGGCATCGGCGTGATCGGCGCCGGCAAGGTCGGTGCCGTCCTCGGCGCCGCGCTGCGCGGAGTGGGGCACGCCGTCGTCGGGGTGTCCGCGGTGTCCGAGGACAGCCGCGAACGGGCCGAGAACCTGCTGCCCGGCGTTCCGGTGCTGCAGATCCCGGAGATCGTGGAACGGGCCGAACTGGTGCTGCTGGCGGTACCGGACGATGCCCTGCCGGAGCTGGTGGACGGCTTGGCCGCGGCCGGGGTCTGGCAGCCGGGCCAGCTCGTGGTGCACACCTCCGGACGCTACGGCACGGCCGTGCTTGCGCCGGCGCGGGCGAAGGGCGCCATCCCGCTGGCCATCCACCCGGCCATGACGTTCACGGGCATGAGCCTGGACCTCGCCCGGCTCAACGACTGCAGCTTCGGCGTGACGGCCGAGGCCACGGTGCTGCCGATCGCCCAGGCGCTGGTCGTGGAGATGGGCGGCGAGCCGGTGGTCATCGCCGAGAAGGACCGTACGCTCTACCACGCTGCCCTGGCGCACGCCTCGAACCATCTGGTGACCATCGCAGCCCAATCGGCGCAACTGCTGGCGGAAGCCGGCGTGGAGCAACCTGACCGCGTGCTCAGTGCGCTGATGCGGGCTTCCCTGGAGAATGCGCTGGCCTCCGGGGAAGCGGCGCTGACCGGGCCGGTGGCCCGCGGCGACGCCGGCACCGTCCGCAGCCACCACGAAGCGCTGTTGCGCCGCGAAGTGGATTCGGGCGGCACCGACATCCGGCTGGCCTACGAGGAACTGGCCCGCGCAACGGCCCAGCGTGCCGTCCGGCGGGGCCTGTTGAAAGAGGCCCGCGCAACCGAGATTTTGGACATCCTGGCCCAGTCCCGTTCGGAGGAGAACCCGTGACCACCCGCCCCCGCCTCGTGAAAACCCACGCCGAACTGGAGGAAGTCACGGCCGGCCTGCTGGCGGGAGCCGGGGCCGCCGGGCGGCCGTCGCTGGGACTGGTACCGACCATGGGAGCGCTGCACGCCGGCCACGCCGCGCTGGTGCGCGCCGCGCGGCAGGCGTGCGACGTCGTCGTGGTCTCCGTGTTCGTGAATCCGCTGCAATTCGGCGAGCAGGAGGACCTGGACCGCTACCCGCGCACGCTGGAGGCCGATCTGGACCTGCTGGCGACGTGCGGGGCAGACGTGGTGTTTGCGCCCGCCCTGGAAGAGGTCTACCCGGACGGCGAGCCGCTGGTCAGGATTTCCGCCGGGGCGCTCGGCGCGAAGTTCGAGGGTTCCTCCCGCCCGGGCCACT
Organism: Arthrobacter sp. THG-b23; assembly: GCF_059091265.1. Lineage (NCBI taxonomy): Bacteria > Bacillati > Actinomycetota > Actinomycetes > Micrococcales > Micrococcaceae > Arthrobacter > Arthrobacter sp. THG-b23. Next base: position 540,300 of record NZ_JBNHGM010000002.1, on the reverse strand, counting down.
TCGACGGCGCCCTTACCGTGGTGGCCAAGCTGCTCCACTACGGTCTGCCCGCGGCGGCCGGCGCGGCCGATTACCGCGCCTACTTCGGCCAGAAGGACGCGCAGCAGCTCGTGCTGGTCAAGCGCATGGTGGCCGACCTGAACTTCCCGGTGGAAATTGTGGGGCTGCCCACGGTGCGCGACGACGACGGGCTGGCACTCTCCAGCCGCAACCGTTTCCTGAACGAGGCCGAGCGGGAAGCGGCGCTGGTGCTTTCCCGCAGCCTGGCCTACCTGCGCGGACAGGCCGACCGGCACGAACCGCTGGACGTGGACGGCGCGTTGGCCATGATCGGGTCGGTGCCGCTCATCCAGCTGGACTATCTGGAAGTGGTGGATCCCCGGACGCTGGAGCCGCTGGCCTTCAACTGCAGGGAAACCCCGTTCACCGGCGAGGCCCTGGTGCTGCTGGCCGCGAAGGTCGGTCCGGTGCGGCTGATCGACAACGCGCAGCTCGGCTACTGAAGCCCCGGGACGAAGCCCCGGGACGTTTGGCTGGCCCGGCCCCGGTACCGGTACCCTTAACTACCGTGACCCGCGATAATTCCCCCACCCCACATCCCGCAGCCGAGGCTGCCGACGCCTCCGAGCAGATGCATGTGCGCATGGCCAAGCGCGCCAAACTTTTGGAGCGCGGCGTCGAGGCCTACCCGGTGGGCGTGGACCGGACCCACACGCTGGCCGAGGTGCGCGAAAAGTACGGCCACCTCGAGGCGGACGAGACCACCGGCGACATCGTCGGAGTGTCCGGGCGCGTGGTCTTCATCCGCAACACCGGCAAGCTCTGCTTCGCGACCCTGCAGGAAGGCAACGGGGTACGCCTGCAGGCGATGTTGAGCCTGGCGAACATCGGCGAGGAAGCGCTCGCCGACTGGAAGGCGCTGGTGGACCTGGGCGACCATGTGTTCATCCGCGGCGAAGTCATCAGCTCCAAGCGCGGTGAACTGTCAGTGATGGCCGATACCTGGCAGATGGCCTCCAAGGCGCTGCGTCCGCTGCCCGTGCTGCATGCCGGCCTCAATGAAGAGACCCGCGTGCGGCAGCGCTACGTGGACCTCATGGTGCGCGACGAAGCACGCCGGATGGTTTACACCCGTGCTGCTGTCATCCGCTCCATCCGGGAGACCCTCCACTCCCACGGCTACGTGGAAGTGGAGACCCCCATGCTGCAACTGGTCCACGGAGGCGCGACGGCCCGTCCCTTCGAGACACACCTGAATGCCTTCGACCAGGACATGACCCTGCGCATTGCCACGGAGCTTTACCTCAAGCGCGCGGTGGTCGGCGGCATTGACCGGGTCTTCGAGATCGGCCGGATATTCCGCAATGAAGGCGTCGACTCCACCCACAGCCCCGAATTCACCACGCTGGAAAGCTACGAAGCGTATGCCGACCAGTTCGTCATGGGCGAGCGCATGAAAGAAATGATCCTGAATGTGGCCGACACCATAGGCACCCGGGTGATTGAAACCCCGCAAGGCACTATCGACCTGAACGGGGAATGGCGCTGGCTGGGTGTCTATCCCGGCTTGTCCGAAGCGGTGGGCCGGGAAATCACCCCGCAGACCGGCGGCGAGGTGCTGCGCGAAATAGCCGAACAGCATGGCGTGAAGATCGACCCGAAGTGGGATACCCAGAAGACCGTCGTCGAGCTGTTCGGCGAAATCGTCGAGCCGACGCTGCTGCAGCCGACCTTCGTTTACGATTACCCGCCGGCCGCGCAGCCGCTCGCACGCAACCACCGGGACAATCCTGAGTTGATCGAGGCGTGGGACCTGATCATCGGCGGAATGGAACGGGGTACCGCATTCTCGGAGCTGATTGATCCGGTGATTCAGCGCGAACGCCTGACCGAGCAGTCGCGAATGGCAGCGGCGGGAGACGAGGAAGCGATGCAGTTGGACGAAGACTTCCTGCGTGCCCTCGAATACGGTGCGCCGCCGATGGGCGGAATCGGACTCGGCATTGACCGATTGGTGATGCTTTTCACCCAGGTGGGAATCCGCGAAACGATTCTGTTCCCGCTGCTGAAGCCGGAGCTGGGCTGAGCATGGAATATCTGTGGGTACTTGCACCGTCGCTCGGTGTCGGGCTTTTGTTCTATTTCGTGATGAAAGCCATATTCAACGCCGACCGGAAAGAACGCGAAGCGTTGGCGGAGGCCGAGCGTGAAGCCGAAAGGCGCGCGGCCGAAGGCGGCGAAGAATAAGGGCAGGCCCCGGACAATCATCAATTGTCCGGGGTTTTTCCTTTAATCACATTCCCGCGCCAGGTGCAGTGATTTCCCCCATGGTCTAATCCGATATGGACCATGCCGGATTGCGGGCCGACCGAATCAGGCTGTATTGCCTTCAAATGGAGTGTAGGACATAATAAGTATGGTTCGGATTATACCGGACAAATTGATACACCCACCCAAAGGAGCCTTCTGTGGCGCAAGAAGTAAAAATCATTCTGGTTGATGATCTGGATGGTGGCTCGGCCGAGGAAACGGTCCGGTTCAGCCTTGATTCCAGCAGCTACGAAATTGATCTTTCTTCATCGCATGCCGAGGCGCTTCGCGACGCGCTCAAGCCGTACATTTCTGCCGGCCGGAAGATTCCTGCCCGGGGCTCCAAAGCCTCCAAGCCGTCCGGCGGCGCACGCAACCAGGACGCCTCGGCGATCCGCGCGTGGGCACGGGAGAACGGTTACAACGTTAGCGATCGCGGACGTGTGCAATCTGAAATCATCGAGGCCTACAAGGCCGCCCACGGGGGATAACGGGCGGCCCGTTCCACACGGGCAGATCGATCGGCGGGGCGGACAGGCAACTGTCCGCCCCGTTTGCCGTCCTGTGGGGGGCATTACCCCTAGGGCGAACAGGCCGCACAACGGCCATCCGGGCACGTAGCATCAAAGTACGCAGTAGCTAGGAGTGTGCGAGATGTTTGAGAGATTTACCGACCGTGCCCGTCGCGTTGTCGTGCTGGCTCAAGAAGAAGCCCGCATGCTCAACCACAACTACATCGGCACCGAACACATCCTCCTCGGATTGATCCACGAGGGTGAGGGCGTTGCCGCCAAAGCACTGGAGTTCCTCGGCGTCTCGCTGAATGGCGTTCGTGAGCAGGTCCAGGAGATCATCGGCCAGGGCCAGCAGGCTCCGAGCGGCCACATTCCGTTCACGCCGCGCGCCAAGAAGGTGTTGGAGCTGTCGCTGCGCGAGGCACTCCAGCTTGGCCACAACTACATCGGTACCGAGCACATCCTGCTGGGCCTGATCCGCGAAGGCGAAGGCGTGGCCACCCAGGTGCTGGTCAAGCTCGGCGCCGACCTCAACCGCGTGCGCCAGCAGGTCATCCAGCTGCTCTCGGGCTACCAGGGCAAGGAGCCGGTCACCGCCGGCCAGCAGCAGGAGGGCACTCCTGCCGGATCGGTGGTGCTGGATCAGTTCGGCCGGAACCTCACACAGGCTGCGCGTGAATCCAAGCTCGACCCGGTGATCGGGCGCGAGCACGAGATGGAACGCGTCATGCAGGTCCTCTCCCGCCGCACCAAGAACAACCCGGTGTTGATCGGCGAGCCCGGCGTCGGCAAGACCGCCGTCGTGGAGGGCCTGGCCCAGGCAATTGTCCGTGGCGACGTGCCGGAGACCATCAAGGACAAGCAGCTCTACACGCTGGACCTGGGATCCCTGGTGGCCGGTTCACGCTACCGCGGTGACTTCGAGGAGCGGCTGAAGAAGGTCCTGAAGGAAATCCGGACCCGTGGCGACATCATCCTGTTCATCGACGAGATCCACACCCTGGTGGGTGCGGGTGCCGCCGAGGGCGCGATCGACGCAGCCTCCATCCTGAAGCCGATGCTGGCACGTGGCGAACTTCAGACCATTGGTGCCACCACCCTGGACGAGTACCGCAAGCACATCGAGAAGGACGCCGCGCTGGAGCGCCGGTTCCAGCCGATCCAGGTGGAAGAGCCGTCCGTGGAGCACGCCGTGCTGATCCTCAAGGGACTGCGGGACCGCTACGAGGCGCACCACCGTGTGTCCATCACCGACGGTGCCCTGGATGCCGCCGCGCACCTGGCCCACCGGTACATCTCCGACCGCTTCCTGCCGGACAAGGCAATCGACCTGATCGACGAGGCCGGGGCACGGCTGCGCATCCGCCGGATGACCGCACCGCCGGAGCTCAAGGACATCGACGAGCGCATTGCCGAGCTGAAGAAGCAGAAGGAATCGGCCATCGACGCCCAGGACTTCGAAGGCGCTGCCACGCTGCGGGACCAGGAAGGCAGGCTGCAGGACGAGCGGGCCGAGAAGGAACGCGCCTGGAAGTCCGGCGACCTGGACGAGATCGCCGAGGTGGACGAAGACCTGGTGGCAGAAGTGCTGGCCAACTCCACCGGCATTCCCGTGTTCAAGCTGACCGAGGAAGAGTCCAGCCGCCTGATGCACATGGAGGCCGAGCTGCACAAGCGCGTGATCGGCCAGGACGAGGCGATCAAGGCCATCTCGCAGGCGATCCGCCGTACCCGTGCCGGCCTGAAGGACCCCAACCGTCCCTCCGGCTCGTTCATCTTCGCCGGCCCGACCGGCGTCGGCAAGACCGAGCTCGCCAAGGCCCTGGCGGAATTCCTCTTCGGCGAGGAAGACGCGCTGATCACCCTGGATATGTCCGAGTACTCGGAGAAGCACACGGTCTCGCGGCTGTTCGGCGCCCCTCCGGGCTACGTGGGCTACGAGGAAGGCGGGCAGCTGACCGAAAAGGTCCGCCGCCGCCCGTTCTCCGTGGTGCTCTTCGACGAGGTGGAGAAGGCACACGCCGACCTGTTCAACTCGCTGCTGCAGATCCTCGAGGACGGCCGCCTGACGGACAGCCAGGGTCGCGTCGTGGACTTCAAGAACACGGTGATCATCATGACCACCAACCTTGGCACCCGCGACATCTCCAAGGGCGTCATGACCGGTTTCCAGTCCGGCACGGACACCAAGACCGGGTACGAGCGGATGCGGGCCCGGGTCCAGGATGAGCTCAAGCAGCACTTCCGGCCCGAGTTCCTCAACCGCGTTGACGACACCGTGGTCTTCCCGCAGCTGAGCGAGGAAGAGATCGTCCAGATCGTGGATCTGTTCGTCGAGCGCCTGCGGAAGCGGCTCGCGGAAAAGAACCTCAAGATCGACCTGACCGACGCGGCCAAGGTGCTGCTGGCCACCCGCGGCTACGATCCCACGATGGGTGCCCGGCCGCTGCGCCGGACCATCCAGCGGGAGATCGAGGACCAGCTCTCCGAGAAGATCCTTTTCGGCGAGTTCCACCCGGGCGAGACCATCCACGTGGATGTCGAGGGCGAAGACGACGCGGCGACGTTCGTCTTCAGCAGCACCGGAGCACCCAAGGCAATCGAGGGAGTCCCGGACACCCCGGCACTGTCCCAGTAGCCCGCACTGCACTGCGCAGGGAGAACCCCGGCTTCGGCCGGGGTTCTCCCGTTTAACCGCACACGGCCGCCTCGCGTAGCAAAGCCGCGAATTGCGCCCGTCTCCTGTGATCGGGAACACAAGTAGTGTTTACTGAATCCATGCGTTCTGAAGCAGTCACTTCCGAAATGCGGCCGGAGCTGCCCACCCAGCAGGCCGCCGCCACCCCGTTCCACGACCTGGACCGCTTCATCGCGATGCCGCGGCTGGGGTCCCTGGCTCTCAGCCCGGACGGCAACCGGCTGGTCACCTGCGTCAGCGTGCTGAACCCTGCCTCCACCGAATACGTTTCCGCCCTCTGGGAGGTCGATCCGCGCGGTGAGCGCCCGGCGCGCCGGATTACCCGCAGCTCCAAGGGCGAGTCCGGGGCGGCTTTTGCACGCGACGGCGACCTCTACTTCACGTCCGCCCGGCCCGATCCCGAGGACTCGGCTGAGGAACCGGTCCCGGCCCTGTGGCGCTTGCCGGCCGCCGGAGGCGAAGGCCGCATGGTTCTGTCCCGCCCCGGCGGAGTCGCAGCGGTGCGCTGCGCGCGGGACGCTGACACCGTGGTGGTCGACGCCCAGGTCCTGGGCGGGGCCGCCGACGAAGAGGACGACGCGAACCGCCGCGCCGCCCGGAAAGACAAGAAAGTCTCGGCGATCCTGCATTCCGGGTACCCGGTGCGCTTCTGGGACCACGATCTGGGGCCGGGGCAAAAACGGCACTTCGTGCTCGAGGGCAACGCGGAGGAGGCAGCCCGAACCTTGACCGTGGACGACGAGCCGAAGGGCCGGCTGCGCAACATCACCGGCTGGGCGGGAACCGCCTTGCTGGAAACCGCCGCCGAGCTGAGCCCGGACGGCGCCACCCTGGTGGTCAATGTCCGCCGGCCGCTGGCGCGGGGCGACGCCCGGAGCGTGCTCGCCGCCGTCGACACGGCCACCGGCGGGCAGCGGATCCTGCTGGAGAGCCCGGACACCGACTACGCGCCGGGCCCGGTCAGCCCCGACAACCGCACCGTGGTGGTGGCCTGCGAGTCCGTCTCCGCGCCCGGGACCATTCCGTCCCTCACGCTGGGACTGCTCCCGCTGGCCGGCGGTGAGTTGCGGCCGCTGGCCGCCGACTGGGACCGCTGGCCCAGCCCCGCAGCCTGGCTGCCCGACGGGTCGGCGCTGTTGGTCACCGCCGACGACGGCGGCCGCACCCCGGTGTTCAGCATCGACGTCGCGACGGGTGCCGTGCGCCAGGTGACGCACGACGACGCGGCCTACACCGACGTCGTGGTCAGCCCAAACGGGCAGTTCGCCTACGCGCTGCGCAGCTCCTACCTGTTTCCGCCCGAGCCGGTGCGCATCGACCTGTCCTCCGGCGAGGCCACGGTCCTGCCCTCGCCCGCGCCCCGCCCGGAGTTGGGCGGGAGGCTGGAAGAGATCACGACGACGGTGGGCGCCGGGGGCGCGCACATCCCGGTGCGTGCCTGGCTGGCCCTGCCCGGTGACGCATCCGCGCAGAAGCCGGCGCCGCTGGTGTTGTGGGTGCACGGCGGCCCGCTCGGCTCGTGGAATGCGTGGAGCTGGCGCTGGTGCCCCTGGCTGCTGGTGGCGCAGGGTTACGCGGTCCTGCTGCCGGACCCGGCCCTGTCTACCGGCTACGGGGACGACTTCATCCGGCGGGGCTGGGGGCAGTGGGGCCGGGCACCCTATGAGGACCTGATGGCCATCACCGACGCCGCCGTGCAGCGGGAGGACATCGACGGGACGCGGACAGCCGCCATGGGCGGTTCCTTCGGCGGTTACATGGCCAACTGGATCGCCGGGCACACCGACCGTTTCCGGGCCATCGTGACCCACGCCAGCCTCTGGGCGCTGGACCAGTTCGGACCGACGACGGATGTTTCCCCCTACTGGGAGCGGGAGATGACGCCGGAGATGGCGCTGGAAAACTCCCCGCACCTGCACGTGCAGAACATCAACACACCCATGCTGGTGGTGCACGGCGACAAGGACTACCGGGTGCCGATCGGCGAGGGGCTGCGGCTCTGGTACGAACTGTTGTCGCGCTCGCAGCTGGCCGCCGGAGCGGACGGGAAGACCCCGCACCGGTTCCTGTACTTCCCGGACGAGAACCACTGGGTGCTCTCGCCGCAGCATGCCCGGATCTGGTATTCGGTGGTCTGCAACTTCCTCGCCCGGCACGTGCTGGACCAGGAGAGCGAACTGCCGGCCGAGCTGGGGCTTTAGACTGACTGGGTGACCGCCGCCTTCAGTATCCGCCCCGCCCGCACCTCCGATGTCGTCCAGATTCGCCGGCTGGTCAAGCCGTTGGCCGACAAACGGGTGCTGCTGGAGAAGGAGGCGGTGGCGTACTTCGAAGGCATCCAGGAGTTCCGGGTCGCGGAGACGCCGGCTGGTGAAATCGTGGGTTGCGGCGCCGTGCACGTCATGTGGGAGGACATCGCCGAGGTGCGCACACTGGCCACTGCGGCGCACTGGCGCGGCAGGGGAGTGGGCCGGGCCCTGCTCGACGAGCTGATAGCCGCTGCCAAGGACCTGGGCGTCAGCCGCGTTTTCTGCCTCACTTTCGAGGTGGACTTCTTCACCCGGCACGGTTTCGAGGTGATGGCCGACCAGTCGGTGGTGGACCCGGAGGTGTATTCCGAATTGCTGCGTTCCACGGACGAAGGCGTGGCAGAGTTCCTCGACCTGGCCCGGGTTAAGCCCAATACCTTGGGCAACACCCGGATGATCCGCAAACTTTGATCAGCAGTCCGTCGACACGTTCCGCTCCTGCCGCCTAGGGTTGGAGGCGTTGGTGAGGGAACAGCCGGCCCCCCGCCGGCGCGACGGTAAGGATGACCATGGGTGTGGAAGATATCCTCGGCGGCGACAACGCAGAGCAGCAGGACGGCTCCGCCAAACTGCAGGGAGACAAGCTGGACGGCCTCAAGGACAAGGCCGGCGACGTCGTCGACGACCAGCAGGAGCAGCACAGCGACGGCGGGGACGAGTAGGCGGGAACAAGCAGCAGCCGCGCAGCTGCGACGGCGCCCGCGGGGCGGGCCGGAACCGGTTACCTATCCGGGCAGGGCGATGCCGCTGCCCGCGGTGACGGCCAAGCCGTCCGCGATCAGCCCGTCCAGGGCGCGGCCCAACTGTTCGTCGCCGGCAGGCAGCGCGCGCAGTGCCGCGAGCGGCGTCCGGTAGGCCGCAGGCAGATCGGCCAGCTCGACGCTGCCGAGCAGGACCTCGCGCGGAACCGGGTCCTCGGCCTCGCGCAACACGGCCATCATGGCGCCGCGCACCTGCCGGTCGGTGCCCGCCCAGGCCTGGCCTTTGGGCACGTAGTGGGCCTCGGGCCGGCCGGCCTTGACCCAGGCGCAGCGGTCCAGCACCGGGCAGGCATCGCACCGCGGCGATCTCGCCGTACAGATAAGCGCGCCGAGTTCCATGACGCCGGCATTCCACTCCTTGACGCCGTGGACCGGCATCAGCTCCTGCGCCGTGCGCATTTCGGCGGCATTAAGCGACGGCGCCGGCAGCGCGGCTCCGGTGACCAGCCGGGCATGCACGCGGCGGACATTGGTGTCCACCACCGTTTCCGGCAGCCCGAACGCGAAGGAAGCGACGGCGGCTGCGGTGTAGGTTCCGACGCCGGGGAGCTGCAGCAGACTGGCATGGTCATCCGGCACGCGGCCACCGTGCCCGTCCACGATGGCAGCAGCTGCGGCATGCAGGCGCAGCGCACGGCGTGGATACCCCAGCCTGCCCCAGGCCCGGACCGCTTCCCCGGCCGGATCGGCGGCGAGGTCGGCCGGGCGCGGCCAGCGGCGCATCCACTGCTCCCAGACAGGCAGCACCCGGACCACGGGGGTCTGCTGCAGCATGAATTCGCTGACGAGGATGCCCCAGGGGCTGCAGTCCGGGCGGCGCCAGGGCAGGTCCCGCGCGCTGGACGCGAACCAGGTCCGGATACGCGAATGCAGCAGTTCGGCGTCAGCCGGTTCTGTGGAAGGTGCCGGTGCGGCGGCGGGGCGGGGCATGGAACTCCTACGATGTGACCAACCAATACTGTACTGCCCGGCGTGGTGGTGACGGCGCGGGCCGGTGCTGTCCTTAGCCTTAAGGCATGGCAGGCAACGGCACATCCGGCACCCGCGGGCGGGCTCCCGTCCGGCGGCCCAGCCCCGCCGTTTACCGCCGCCGCCGCTTGGTGGTGCTGGCCCTGGCCGTGATCGTGCTGGCGGCCCTGCTGGCGGCCGGGATGTGGGTCGCCGGCCTGCTGGGCCGGGGAGAGCCGGAAGCAGCGGCAGAGGCACCGGGACCGGCGGCCGCCAGCCCCGCGCCCGCCAGCCCCGCATCCCCGGGCACGGCAGGCTGCGAGGACTCCGACGTCGTCGTTCGGGCCGAAACGGACGCCGCGGCCTACGGGAGCGGGGAGAACCCCACCCTGATCCTGGAGGTGGCCAACGAGGGCAAGGTGCCGTGCGAAGTCAACGTCGGCACTGACGCCATGGAATTCCTGGTCACCAGCGGAGAGGACCGGATTTTTTCCTCGAAAGACTGCCAGGTGGACCCCGAGCCACTGATGATGACCCTTGAGCCGGGCAAGGCCGAACAGGCGCGTTTCGTCTGGGAACGGAACAGGACGGCCCCGGGGTGCACTCCTGTGGAAGCCAACCCGCAGCCGGGCACCTACGTCCTGGTCACGAAGCTGGACAAGAAATCCAGCGACAAGACCGTGTTCGAACTGCGCTAGCGCGCGCCGGGAAAATCAGAGGAAGCGGTCCAGGAGGCTGGTCTCGGCGATGCGGGAAAGGCCTTCACGGATCACGCGTGCCCGCTGTTCGCCGATGCCGTCCACGGCCATCAGGTCATCGATGTTGGCCGCCATCAGCGACTGCAGGCCGCCGAAGTGATCGACCAACCGGTCCGCCACCGCCCGCGGCACCGATTTGACTGCGGCCAGCAGGCGGTAACCGCGCGGCTGGACCACGGCGTCGAGGGAATCCTGACCCACCTGGATGCCGATCACGCTGGCGACGCGGCCCAAGTCGATTAGATCGTTCGAGGTGAAACCGCGCAGCGTCTGAAGGGCGGCGCCGACGTCGATGCCACCCTTGATGTCCGCGTAGTCGCGCAGGATCATCTCGCTGTCCGGACCGAGCCCGGAGGTCAGTTCGTCCAGCTGGAGCGAGAGCAGGCGCCCGTCCACGCCGAGTTCCAGTACGTACTGGGAGATTTCGTCGGAGATGCGGCGGACCATTTCCTGCCGCTGCAGGGTCACCGCTACGTCCCGCACGGTGACCATGGCTTCGATTTCCAGCGCGGACAAGGAGCTGGTGACCTGGTCCAGCCGGGCGCGGTAGCGCTCCAGCGTCGCCAGCGCCTGGTTGGCGCGGGCGAGCACCGGTTCGGAGCCCTCCAGCACGTGCCGGATGCCTTCCACATACAACGCGATGATCTGCATCGACTGGCTGACCGAAATGACCGGCAGCCCGGTCTGGATGGCGACCCGTTCGGCGGTGCGGTGGCGGGTGCCGGACTCCTGTGTGGGAATCGACGGGTCCGGGACCAGCTGCACGGCAGCCTTGACGATGTTCGCGGCGTCCTTGTCGCAGACGATGGCACCGTCCATCTTCGCCAGTTCGCGCAGCCGGGTAGGGGAGAAGTCGATCCCGATATCGAAGCCGCCGCTGCTGATGTTTTCCACCTGCTGGTCGTATCCGAGCACGATGAGGGCGCCGGTGCGCCCGCGGAGAATCCGTTCCAACCCGTCGCGCAGCTGGGTTCCCGGAGCTACACGGGCCAGGGTCGCCTTAAGGGCGTCCTCGGGGCTCTTGACCATGGGGGAGTTTCCTTAGGGCCGGCGGGCATGGGGACGAGGCCGTCGTCCGGACGGCCCCAGGCTCCATGATAAGGCCGGACCAGGGCTATTCCCCTCCGGGCGCTTAGCGGAACAGCGTGGACAGCGCTTCGGAGACGGTATGCACTTCCTTGACGGTGAAGCCAGCCGGCACCTGGCCTGCGCCGTCGGGAGAAGCCGGCACGATCGCGTGCGTGAACCCGAGCCGTTCGGCCTCCTGGATCCGCCGCCCGATTCCCGGCACCGGCCGCACTTCGCCGGCCAGGCCCACTTCACCGAAAGCGATCAACTGCGCCGGGAGCGGCTGATTGGTCTTCGCCGAGGCGATGGCCAGCACGGTGGCCAGATCCGTGGCGGGTTCGCTGAGCCGGACCCCGCCCACCGTCGCCACGTAGCTGTCGTCCTTGTGCAGCGACATCGAGGCGCGGCGCTGCAGCACGGCCATCATCATCGCCACACGCGAAGAATCCAGCCCGCTCGTGGCACGTCGCGGCTGCGCGTTGGAGGTCTCGGCCAGCAACGCCTGCACCTCGGCCACCAGCGGCCGCCGGCCCTCCAGCGTCACGGTGATGCAGGTGCCGGAGACCGGGTCCTTGGTCCGGGACACGAACAGGCCGCTCGGGTCGGTCAGTCCTTCGATGCCGCCCTCGGTCAGGTCGAAGCAACCCACCTCGTCGGTCGGACCGTAGCGGTTCTTGACCGCACGCACCAGCCGCAGGCGCGAATGCCGGTCGCCGTCGAACTGGCAAACCACGTCCACGAGATGCTCCAGCAGGCGCGGCCCGGCGATCGAGCCGTCCTTGGTCACATGCCCCACCAGGATGGTGGTCATGCCCTTGCGCTTGGCGGCGTTGATCAGCGAGGCCGCGACCTCACGAACCTGCGTCACACCCCCGGCGGCGCCCTCCACCGCGCTGCTGCTGAGCGTCTGGACCGAGTCGACGATTAGCAGCGCCGGCTCCAGCTGCTCCACATGCCCCAGCGCTATGCCGACGTCGGTCTCGGCGGTCAGGTAAAGGTTGTCCGCCACCGCCGAAATCCGCTCGGCCCGCAACTTCACCTGGGCCGCCGACTCTTCGCCGGTGACGTACAACACGTCGCGGTCCAGCCGGGCCACCCGCGCGGCAACATCCAGCAGCAGGGTGGACTTGCCAATGCCCGGCTCGCCGGCCAGCAGGATGACCGCGCCCGGGACCAGCCCGCCGCCGAGCACCCGGTCGAGTTCGCCCACACCGGTGGCCCGGAACGCCGCGGTGGTGGCATCGACGTCGGCGATTCGTTCCGCGGGCCGGGAGACGGCGGCCGCGGCCGTGGTGCGCGCCACCACCTGGGTGGCCTCTTCAACCGTTCCCCACGCCTGGCACTCGCCGCACCGGCCCACCCACTTGGCCGTGCTCCAACCGCACTCGGCGCAGCGGTAGGCAGGGGCTTTGGACCGGGTCTTGGTGCTCATGGACCCACAGTAACCAAGGCGGCGGACAATCAGAGTCTGGGTAGGTAGGACGTGGCGTCGTCCCGGCTGAGCCCGGCGGCCTTGAGCAGGTCAACCATGAGCGGCCGGAAGACCAGGATCAGGCCCTCGCCCTCCATGGTGACAACGCCGAGGGTCTTCGGGTGCAGCCGCGTGGCAATCTCGGCCAAATCGTTTCGGGCTCCGGAGAGCCGGCGTTCGCGGGCGCCCGGGTCCCGGTCGGAAAGCCCGGCAGCGAGAATCTCGACGGCGTCGGCGGTCTCCTGAAGCACCTCGGAAAAGCATGCGATGGCCTCGTCGGACATGGCTGCATGGTTGATCACGGACGTCAGGCGCCGGGAGAAGACCCGGCTGTTGCGCATGGCCAAATCCGCCATTTCCGCAGCATCCTGCAGGTCCCCCACTTCGTCCCGGTGCCGGCGGTGGGCCGGTGAAATCCGGGCGACTTCACGGGCCGAGCTGAAGCTGCCGCGGACGTCGTCGATCAGGTTTTGGCTGGCCCGCGCCCGGACCAGGGCGTGCCAGGCCTTGGTGGAGTCGCTGTGGGCGAGGGCAACGGAACACTCGCGCAGTACGGAGGCGAGCTCATCCAGCAGCGTCTGCAGCTTGGAACGCGGTTCGGAGCGCGGATCGCCGGGAATCAACATGGTCACGATCATCGCGAAGGAGCCGCCGATGACGGCGTCGAGGCTGCGGGTGAACGGCCCCCCGTCCGGGGCGGGCAGCAGCACCACCAGCACGGACTGCAGCGCCATCTGGGTGGTGAAGATGGTGCCGCTGTCCAAAAACCTGGCCAAGAGGATGGAAACCAGCAGCACCAGGGCCGCCTGCCAGATGCCCGGCCCGAGGAAGTGCAGCAGCAGATCGCCCACCGCTATGCCCAGCGTGCAGCCGATGGCGACTTCGAGCACTTTGCGCACCCGGGGTCCGTTGGAGAAGCCGAGCGCAATGATGGACGAGGTGGCGGCGAACAGCGGGCCTTCGTGGCCCAGGACCTGCTCGGCCACCGCATAAGCGGCTACCGCGCAGAAGGTGATCCGCACCGCCGGCATGACCGAAGACTTGCTGCGGCTGAAGCCGGCCCGCCCGCGTTTGCGCAGGAACGACCGGGCCTGTGCCAACCGGGTGCCTGCGCTCATACTCCCAGTCTAGGCGGGGCCAGTCCGGCCCCCCGGCACGGCGGCGGTCCATAGTATGAGTGCGCTCACAAAGGCAAGACCCTCACGCGGCCGGTTAGCGAATTGTCCGGTCTTGTTCACCTTGTGTTCACTTTGACCGTGCACATTCTTTACGTGGCGCCCATAGCCTCGAAGGAGCACGACGCCAGGGCGGAAATACGTCCGGTCGTCCTGATCCGTTCTCACCCTGAAAGGGACCATACACGTGAAGGCACATCGCATCGGCCGCGCGGCCGCCGTCCTCTCCGTTGCAACGCTGGCGCTGACCGCCTGTGGCTCCGACAACGCCACCGGCAGCCAGGCCGCTGCCGGCAGCACCGAGACGGCAGCAACCGTTTCGGGCACGCTCTCCGGCGCGGGCGCTTCCTCGCAGGATTCCGCCATGCAGGCCTGGATTGCCGGCTTCGGCGCGCAGAACCCCGAGGCCAGCGTGCAGTACTCGCCGGACGGCTCGGGTGCCGGCCGCGACGCCTTCCTGGCCGGCGGCGTGCAGTTCGCCGGCTCGGACGCCTACATGGACGAGGAAGAGTGGGAGCAGGCCAAGGAGGTCTGCGGCCCCGACGGCGCCATGCACATCCCCGGCTACGTCTCCCCGATCGCCGTGGCCTTCAACCTCGAAGGCGTGGACTCCATCAACATGGACGCCGAGACCATCGCCAAGGTCTTCCGCGGCGAAATTGCCAAGTGGAACGATGAAGCCATCGCTTCGCAGAACGAGGGCGTGGAGCTGCCCGACACCCCCATCACCGTGGTCCACCGCTCCGACGAATCCGGCACCACCGAGAACTTCGTGGAGTACCTGGCCGCCGCAGCCGGCGACGTCTGGACCGATGAAGTCTCCGGCGAGTGGCCCGCCAAGCTCCAGGCCGAGAACGCACAGGGCACCTCCGGTGTGGTCTCCGCCACCACCGCGACCAACGGCGCCATCACCTACGCCGACGCTTCGGCCGTAGGCGACCTGGGCACCGTGAAGGTCAAGGTCGGCGAGGAATACGTCGAACTGAGCCCCGAGGCCGCTTCCAAGGCCGTGGAGGCAGCCACCCCGGTTGAAGGCCGCGGCGACGTGGACATGTCCCTGAACCTCGATCGTGACACCACCGAGTCCGGCGCCTACCCGATCGTGCTGGTTTCCTACCACATCTACTGCTCGACATATGCTGATCAGAACACCGTGGACCTGGTGAAGGCCTTCGGCAACTACGTGATCAGCGAAGAAGGACAGCAGGCCGCGCAGGACTCGGCCGGCAATGCGCCGATCTCCGAGACACTGCGCGAGCAGGCAAAGACGGCTATCGACTCCATCTCGGTGAAGTCGTAGCCCTCACGAAGTCCGGTTGGCCCCGCTCCGTCGCAGTTTGACGGGCGGGGCGCAGCCGTGTTCCGACCGGGACGAAATTGCCCGGACGGAACGAAGCCGCAAGACTGGCAGAACAGCTAGACGAAGTACAGAACCCGAAGGGTTGTGAAGTGTCCCAAACATTGACCGAGACCGGCCAGGGCCGCGCCGGCGACAAGGTCTTTTCCGGCCTCGCGCTTGCCGCGGGGTGCCTGATCCTCTTCGTGCTGTTCTGCGTGGCGGCGTTCCTGCTGTGGCAGGCCCTGCCGACGTTCGGGGCAGACCCCGCCGAAATTTCCGGCGGAAACGGCTTCTGGGGCTACATCTGGCCCATCGTCATCGGTACGCTGATCGCCGCGGCGATCGCCCTGCTGCTGGCGACCCCGGTGGGTGTGGGGGTCGCGCTCTTCATCTCCCACTACGCACCGCGGCGGCTCTCCCAGGGCCTCGGCTATGTGGTGGACCTCCTCGCCGCCATCCCCTCGGTGGTCTACGGAGCCTGGGGCATGACGGTGCTGGCCCCCGCGCTGGTCGGTCCCTACACCTGGCTGGCGGAAAACGCCGGCTGGATCCCGATCTTCGAAGGCCCCGCCAGCCAGACCGGCAAGACCATGCTGACGGCCGGAATCGTGCTGTCCGTGATGATCCTGCCGATCATCACCTCGCTCAGCCGCGAGATCTTCCTGCAGGCCCCCAAGCTCCATGAGGAAGCGGCCCTGGCCATGGGGGCCACCCGGTGGGAAATGATCAAGATGGCTGTCTTCCCGTTCGCCCGGCCAGGCATTGTCAGCGCGGTGATGCTGGGCCTGGGACGCGCGCTCGGTGAGACGATGGCGGTGGCCATGGTGCTCTCCGGCGGCGGGCTCATCGCCAGCCTGATCAAGTCGGGCAACCAGACGATCGCCGCCGAGATTGCGCTGAACTTCCCTGAAGCGTACGGGCTGCGGTTGTCCGAACTGATCGCCGCCGGCCTGGTGCTGTTCGTCATTACCCTGGCCGTGAACATGGTCGCCCGCTGGATCATCAGCCGGCACAAGGAATTCTCGGGAGCCAACTGATGTCCAAACTGCTCACTGAAACCCCCGCCCCGGCCAAGCGCAATACTCTCACCAAGAACCAGATGCCCGGCTGGGCCATCTGGGCCGTTGCCGGCGGCTCGCTCATCCTGGGCGCCGCGCTCTCGTCGCTGATCGGTTTCGGCCTGGTCTCCTGGGCATTGTTGTCAGCGGTGATCTTCGTGCTTGCCGGCTACGTGGTGACGCTCTCGGTGGAGGGGGCGCGCAAAGCCAAGGACCGCTTTGCGACCAACCTGGTCTTTGCGGCCTTCATCATCGCGGTCGTGCCGCTGATCTCGGTGATCTGGACCGTGCTGCAGAACGGCGTCGCCGGGCTGAACTACAACCTGGTCTTCACGTCGATGAACGGCATGACCGGCATGATCGACAACGAGACGACCGCCAACGGCACCGACGTGCTCGGCGGCGCCTACCACGGCATCGTCGGCACCCTGCTGATCACCCTCTGGGCCACCATCATTTCGGTGCCGATCGGCCTGCTCACGGCGGTCTATCTGGTCGAATACAGCAAGGGCGGCCCGCTCTCGCGCGGCATCACCTTCTTCGTGGACGTCATGACCGGCATCCCGTCGATCGTGGCGGGCCTGTTCGCTGCCGCGCTGTTCGGGCTGATTTTCGGCCCGAGCACCCGCACCGGCTTCGTGGCCGCCGTCGCCCTCTCCGTGCTGATGATCCCGGTGGTGGTCCGCTCCACCGAGGAAATGCTCAAGATCGTCCCGAACGAGCTCCGCGAGGCGTCCTACGCGCTGGGCGTGCGCAAGTGGCGCACCATCCTGAAGGTAGTGGTGCCGACGGCGATTTCCGGCATCGCCTCCGGCGTCACCTTGGCCATCGCCCGCATCATCGGCGAGACAGCCCCGCTCTTGGTCACCGCGGGCTTCGTGAACAGCATCAACTGGAACGTGTTCGGCGGCTGGATGACCACCCTTCCCACGTTTATTTACCGGCAGCTGATGAACCCGACCTCGCCCACCAACGTGGACCCCAGCGTGCAGCGTGCCTGGGCCGCTGCGCTGATCCTGATCGTCTTCGTGATGCTGCTGAACCTGATTGCCCGGCTGATCGCCCGCATCTTCGCCCCCAAGACCGGCCGCTGAGCCAGAACCAAAGAGAAGGAACCCCCATGTCCAAACGCATCGACGTCAAGGACCTGAACGTCTACTACGGCAACTTCCGGGCGGTGGAAGGCGTCAACATCAACATCGACGCCAAGTCCGTGACAGCTTTCATCGGCCCCTCCGGCTGCGGCAAGTCCACCTTCCTGCGCACGCTCAACCGGATGCACGAAGTGCTGCCCGGCGCCCGGGTGGAGGGCGAAGTCCTGCTCGACGGGGACAACCTCTACGGCCAGGGCGTGGACCCGGTGACCGTGCGCAGCCAGATCGGCATGGTCTTCCAGCGCCCCAACCCGTTCCCCACCATGTCCATCCGCGACAACGTGCTGGCCGGGGTCAAGCTGAACGACAAGCGGATTTCCAAGTCGGACGCGGACGCGCTGGTGGAGAAGTCGCTGACCGGCGCCAACCTGTGGAACGAGGTCAAGGACCGGCTGAACAAGCCCGGCTCCGGCCTCTCCGGCGGCCAGCAGCAGCGCCTGTGCATCGCGCGCGCCATCGCGGTGTCCCCGCAGGTGATTCTGATGGACGAGCCCTGCTCGGCGCTGGACCCCATCTCCACGCTGGCGATCGAGGACCTGATCGAGGAACTCAAGACGGAGTACACCGTGGTGATCGTGACCCACAACATGCAGCAGGCGGCGCGCGTGTCGGACAAGACGGCGTTCTTCAACATCGCCGGCACCGGCAAGCCGGGCAAGCTGATCGAATACGGCGATACCCCGACCATCTTCAGCAACCCCACGCAGAAGGCCACGGAAGACTACGTCTCCGGCCGCTTCGGGTAAACCCGTCCCGCAGCCAGGACGACGGCGGTGCCACCCCCCTGCGGGCGGGAGGCATCGCCGTCGCTGTTTAAGAAGGCCGCCGCCGGAGGGCTAGAGCATCGGATCCAGGGCCAGCAGCAAGATGGCCCCGACGAGCGAGGTTGCCAGCAGGGTCAGCACCCAGGTGGCCAGCACGCGGCTGGCCACCCGCCAACGCACCGCATGCATCCGCTGCGTGGACCCGGCGCCCAGGATGGCCGCCGTCATGGTGTGCGTGCTGGAGAGCGGCATGTGCAGCCCGATGGCCCCGACGAACAGCATGGCGGAGCTGACGCCCTGCGCGGTGGCGCCGTGCAGGGGATCAATTCGCACCAGCCGGGACCCGAGCGTGTGCGAGATCCGCCAGCCGCCGAAGAGCGCGCCCACGGCCAGCAGAACCGCCGCGAACAGCTGCACCCACAGCGGCATCCGGTCGCCGGAGGCATAGCCGGCCGCGGCCAGTCCCAGCAGCACCACGGCCATGGTGCGCTGCCCGTCCTGCAGGCCGTGGCCCAGCGAGAAGGTACCGGCAAAGACCGCCTGGGCCAGCCTGGTGGTCCGGCCGACCTCGCGCGGTGTCCGGTACCGGGCCAGCCACGTCAGCGGGACGATCGCCAGGTAGGAGAGCACGAACGCCACCAAGGGTGAGAGCAACAGCGGCAGGATCAGCTGGCCCCAGATCGGGTTTTCCGTGGCGCTGATGTTCTCGCCGCCCAACAGGGTGGACGCCGCCCCCGCCCCGATCAGGCCGCCGAGCAGCGCATGCGTGGACGACGACGGCATCCGCTGCCACCACGTGAACACTCCCCAGGCGCAGGCGCTCAGCAGCCCGGCCAACAGGATGCCCAGCCCGGAGCGGCCTTCGGGCAGGCCGATCCATCCGGTACTGATCACCAGGGCCAGGGTGCTGGAGATCAGCGCACCGGCCAGGTTGCAGACGGACGCGAGCACGACGGCGACACCCGGGGTGAGCGCGCGGGTGCGCACCGAGGTGGCCACGGCGTTGGAGACATCATGGAAGCCGTTGATGAAGGCAAAGCAGCCGGCGAAAGCGACCACCAGCACCAGGAGGAACAGCTCCACCTACGATTCCTTGACCAGGATCTGGCCTACGTGGTGGGAAGCCTGGCGAAGTGTCTTGGTGGCGGCTATCAGCTGGTCGGCCACGTCGCGGTGCCGGGCGAGCGTGGCGCCCTTGTGTTCCGACAAAAGCTCCGAGACCCACACCCGGTGGGTGCGTTCGGCCCGTTTGGCGAGCCGGACCATCTCGATGCAGTACTCGTCGAGGTCCTCCAGGGAGTTCAGCCGCGGCATGGCGTCCCGGGTCATCTCCGACATCCGCCCGATGACCTCCAGCTGCTCGGAGGCCCGGGCAGACAGGCGCTTGACCCGGTTGAGCGCGATCAGTTCCGCGGCGCCGTCGAGGTGTTCAAACGTGTGCACCAAATGCAGCGAGAGCTGGAACATGTCCTCGCGGGGGAGCGGATTGACGAAGCTGGTACGCAGCGTGGTCAGCAGCGCGAAGCGCAGCCGGGAGACGTTGGCGTCGCGGTCGTGCAGTTCTTCGGAGAGCTTGTCGTAGTCGTCCGCAGGCGCCCCGAGAATCTCCGAGAGGGTCTTGACTCCCGCCATCAGCTCGGCTGCTGTCTGGGCGAGCAGTTCGAGGCTCTTGGTGTCCTGGGGGAAGAGGCTTAGCTTCATGTCACCGGCGGTTTTCTCACTGGTCCGTACGGCGGAAGGGAAGCATCCGCCGTGCCTAGATTAGCGCCTCTTCGCAAACAAAAATTAATGGTGCCGAACTGGGAGCGCCTCTCGGCGGAAGGCCGCTCGAGGCGGCTAAGAGTTGGAGCCCGGGGCTGCCACAGTTCGACACCACCTTCAGTTTTCTACGCCTCACAGCGGATGTCAACAGCCCCGAAAGACCGTGGAAAAACGTGTCAGCAGAAGATATCTGTGGTACACGCGCGCGTCGTTCCGGGCGGGGCCTCTCCGGACGATCCTGCTGTTCCCGCGGCACCACTGTGGGCGTCAGGGCGACGCCGGAAGGCTCGTCGGCGGTAGGGCCCGAGATGCCGCACCGGCACCAGTTGAGCCGTCGCGCCGCCAGCGACGGCGGCCGGGCCGACGGCGGTAGGCCCGTTGGCGGTAGGCCCGTTGGCGGAGATCCCGACAAACGGCAACCAGCCGAGCCCGACGCGCCGCTACGCGACGGCGGTCAGGCCGTGAGGTGCCAGCGACGGCAGCTAGTCGAGCTCGCCGCGCCGCCAGGCGACCGCGGCCGCTTCCAGATCCTCTGCGGTCTTCACGAGCCGGTGCGAATTGAGCGTCAGCTTGGTGGCGTGGTTCTCGTTGGCGGACTCGGCAGAGTCGGCGTGATGGGTCTGGCCCAGCGCGACGATCCGGCAAAAGGCCGCCGACCGGTCAAGGGCCACGTCGAAATCACCGTCGAAGGCGCCGGAGAGAATTGTGTCGGCCATGGCGCGGACCTCGTCGGCGCCGGGCGGTTCGGCCACTCCGGCGATGACCTTGGACACTTCTGCCGATGCCGTCCCGGCCTTGAAATAGGCTGCCAGCTTGTCCGGGTGGGCCTGGGCCGCGGCGCGCAGGGCGTAGAGCCGCCAGAGCGCGCCGGGCAGGGAGCGGGCAGGACTTTCGGACCACATTTCAGCGATGGCCTCGAGCCCCTGTTGGTCAGCCAGCTTGACCAGCCTCTCGGTCACTTCGGGATCATCGGAGCCGCGCCCGCGGTGCACCAAGGCCTGGGCCGCGAGGTGGGCGGCCTCGGAGACGCGTGCCGGGTCGGCGCCGCCGGCGAAGTCCTCAAAATCCAACGGGGCAAAAGGCTTCGGCTTATGCGGCCGGGGGACATTGTTTCCGTTGTTCGGGCTCATGCCTCGACCTTACTCCCGCCTCCAACGCCGGTACAGAGAGGTGTCGACTCGCGATTTCGGGACCTTCCGAGGCAGCCGGCAGGGCGGACACGCGGCGGATTCGGGTGCGCGGTGGTGGGTGCGATAAACTGGGAACCGGCCAAATCCGACCTTGCCTGGGTTCTATCTGGAGCAGAGCGGACCGGCTGGCGGGCCTTTAGCTCAGTTGGTAGAGCATCGGACTTTTAATCCGCGGGTCGCGGGTTCGATCCCCGCAGGGCCCACCGCGAAAGCGGCTTCGACTGGTTGTTTGCCGGTCGGAGCCGCTTTTTTGTGGGCGTCCCGCCTTACGGGCTCCAGTCCGATTCAGCCCACGTTCACGCAAACCTGTCCACGTTCAGGCCAATCTGTCCACGTCTTGGCTATCCACAGGCGCTTGACCTGCGCTTATATCTACAGGCGCTCCCAAACATGGACAACGGCACGACGGGCTTCTTCCCCGGCGCCCAACTGCCCGCAGCCTGCTCGACTGACCGGATCGGGGGCCTCCAGTCGGTGCGCCGGGTAACGGACCCCGGGGCTTCCCGCACGGCGTGGAGCTAGCCTCGGCCGCGGGCTCGTGCCGAGGCCCGGATCACGGCCTCCGGGGCTTCCCGCGGCGTGGAGTTAGCCGGCCGCGGGCTCGCGCCGAGGCGCCGGGTAACGGCCCCCGGGGCTTCCCGCGCGGCGTGGAGCTAGCCTCGGCCGCGGGCTCGCGCCGAGGCGCGGATAACGGGCATTTGGGCGCTCCCTGGCCGGCGGGTGCACAGTTCTATGGCCGGCCGTCACATTGCAAATGTCACAAAAGGGTAACGATAAGGACGGTCCGAGGCACCGCCGTCGTTATTCGGCCACAGCGCAACTGGCACAAGGGATGCGGCGGAATGGGGCCGGGGCGGCATGCGCGGTGAAAACGTTCCGATCCTTGTCAAGTCGGGAAAAGTCAGGTTGATAACGTCTCTGATCTCGTTACGTTGGAAGGGATGGTTGAAGAACTAGCAGAAACCCAGACCAGACCGAGGATCGAAGCAAGCTTCCGTAAACCAACCCTGCACGACGGGCAGTCCCTGTGGCGCATGGCCAGTGATTCCCAGGTCTTGGACCTGAACTCGTCCTACTCCTACCTGCTGTGGACCCGCGACTTCGCCGAGACGTCGATCATCGCCACAGTCGACGGCGAGCCGGCCGGTTTCATCACCGGTTACATGCGCCCCGATGAACCAGGCACTTTGATGGTGTGGCAGGTGGCCGTGGACCGGCGATTCCGCGGCCGCAGGCTCGCGGCGGACATGCTTGACCGCCTGGCCGGACAAGTCCTGGCCGAGCGGGTGGAAACCACCATCACAGCGGACAATGAGGCCTCCGTCCGGCTGTTCGCCGGCTTCGCGTCGCGCCGCGAGGCGCCAATGGAACGCGAACCACTCTTCACCGAAGAGCTCTACCCGGACGGGCATGACACCGAGTACCTGTTCCGGATCGGCCCGCTCAATTAATCCTGCCGGCATCCGCCGCCGGCCAAGCACCACCTCCACC
The DNA here is from genome assembly GCF_059091265.1 of Arthrobacter sp. THG-b23. Classification (NCBI taxonomy): domain Bacteria; kingdom Bacillati; phylum Actinomycetota; class Actinomycetes; order Micrococcales; family Micrococcaceae; genus Arthrobacter; species Arthrobacter sp. THG-b23. The sequence goes on along the minus strand of NZ_JBNHGM010000002.1, from coordinate 517,530 downwards.
AACGCACATCCGCATGAATCGACCTGCGGCTGCTGCGCGCTGTCCCCTACCCGGGCCGCCCGCTGCCGCACTGAGCAAGGAAGCGTATTCCATGACTGACATTTTCGAGACCCTTGAGTCCGAGGTCCGCGGCTACTGCCGCAGCTGGCCCGCCGTGTTCACCCGCGGCGAGGGCAGCACCCTGACCGCTGAGGACGGGACCACCTACCTGGATTTCTTCGCCGGCGCCGGTGCGCTCAACTACGGCCACAACAACCCGAAGCTGCTGCAGCCGCTGCTGGAGTATCTGGCCAGCGGCGCCGTCGTGCACTCGCTGGACATGAAGACCCCCGCCAAGCGCACGTTCCTGGAAACCTTCCAGCAGGTCATCCTCGAGCCTCGAAACCTCGACTACAAGGTGATGTTTCCCGGCCCCACCGGCACCAACACGGTTGAGGCCGCACTGAAGCTGGCCCGCAAGGTGACGGGCCGCCAGCACATCCTCTCCTTCACCAACGCGTTCCACGGCATGACGCTGGGTTCGCTGTCGGTGACCGGAAACTCGATGAAGCGCCGGGGCGCGGGCATCCCGCTGACCAACAGCTCCAAGATCCCCTACGACGACTACTTCTCCGGCGAAACCACCGATTTCCTGTGGCTGGAGCGGGTGCTCGAAGACAGCGGCTCGGGCGTGGACAAGCCGGCGGCCATCATCGTGGAGACGGTCCAGGGCGAAGGCGGCCTCAATGCCGCCCGGGCCGGCTGGCTGCGCGGCCTGGCCGACCTGTGCAGGAAGCACGAAATCCTGCTGATCGTCGACGATGTGCAGGCCGGTTGCGGCCGCACCGGAACGTTCTTCAGCTTTGAGGAAGCCGGCATCACCCCGGACATCGTCTGCCTGTCCAAGTCCATCTCCGGCTACGGCCTGCCGATGGCGCTGACGCTGTTCCGTCCCGAGCTGGACGTCTGGAGCGCCGGCGAGCACAACGGCACCTTCCGCGGGCACAACCCGGCATTCGTGACGGCCACGGCGGCGCTGGAGACCTACTGGCGGACCGGCGAGTTCCAGAAACAAATCCAGGCCCGGGCTCTGCAACTGCACGAGGGCCTGGAGCGGATCGCCGGCCTCGTGGACGGCGCCAGCGTGCGCGGCCGCGGCCTGCTGGCCGGGGTCAAATTCCCGGATGACGAGACCGCCGGGAAGATTGCCGCGGTGGCCTACGAAAACGGCCTGCTGGTGGAAACGTCCGGCCCGGAGGGCGAAGTGGTGAAGCTGATGCCGGCCCTGACCATCAGCGCAGCCGAACTGGACCGCGGCCTGGACATCTTGGTCGACGCGACCCGCGCGGTGACCGCTGTGCCGGAGCTGGTCGGAGCCCTCTAGGGCGCCGGCCGCACCCTGGCGGCCGCCGCGCCCTGGCGGCCGCCGCACCTTGGCGCGACCGCCGGCCGCACCCTGGCGCCGGCCGCGCCGTGTGGCCAAGCCGCCCCTGCACACCACCAACGAAAATTCCCGACCCCACTTGAGGAGTACCGATGCTTGTTACCAACCTGAACGACCTGAATGACACCGACCGCGACGTAAAGTCCGAGACCTGGCGGAGCCGCCGCATGGTGCTGGCAGGGGAGGGCGTGGGCTTTTCGTTCCACGACACGGTGATCTACGCGGGCACTACCTCCACGTTCCACTACGCCAACCACATCGAGGCCGTCTACTGCGTCCAGGGCGAGGGCACGCTGACCAACGAGGTCACCGGCGAAGTCCACGACCTGCGGGACGGAACCATGTACCTGCTGGACGGGCACGAGAAGCACACGGTCCGCGCCACCACCGAGCTGCGCATGGCCTGCGTGTTCAACCCGCCCGTCACCGGCCGCGAAGTCCACGACGAGAACGGCGTCTACCCGCTCTTCGAGGCCGAGCCGGCCAACTGACTCCGGCAGCCGCGCCCGGACTTCGTCGGCGCCCGGGAATCCACCCCGGCCGGCCGGTAGTTACGGAATGCCGTCACTGAACTGACGGCAGACGACGACGGCGGTGGCCCGCCTTCCGCAGGGCATCATGCGGAAGGCGGGCCACCGCTTTTGCATGACCAAGGTGTTGCCGTGAAGCCTGGTGCTAGCCCGCCAGTTGCGGGAGATCGTCCGGGAGATCGCCGTGGCGGGCGTGGCGAAAGTCGGACGCCGCCAGTCCTGCCGCCACCAGCACAAAGCAGGCAGCCGCCACCCAGAGGATCGGCGGGTAGCCCCACGCATCGGCGGCCAAGCCTCCCAGCGGCGCCCCAATAACGATCATCGCGCGGTTCATGGACCGTGTGGTCGTGTTCATTCGCGCTTGGAGCCGGTCCGGTGTGACGGCCTGCCGGTAGCCCATCTCGTTGGCGTTCTCGGCACCCATGGCGAGGCCACACAGCAACTGTCCGACGGCGACGATGAAGATTGCCTGACCGGGGCTGTCCATGGATGAGGCCATCGCGATGATCGCCCAGGAGACAGCCATCGAAGCCCGGCAGACGATCACAACGCGGCCGGCTCCCCAAGACAGGCCCCACCGGCTGGAGAATGACGCACCAATCAGGGCGCCTACTCCGGCGCAGGCCAGCACCGCACCGAATTCGAAGGGGCCGAGGCCCAGGCCGAGCAACGCATAGGGAACGAAGACGGTCACTAGCACGCTGTTGGCAAGGAACCAGCCGTGTGTTGAAAGGGTCAGCGGCCCGAGCATCCGATGCCGGTAGGTAAAGCGCAGCCCTTCGGCGATGTCGGCCCACAGGCTCTGCCTGCCAGTGGTGGCGGGTGGGGCCGGTTCCGGAGTCTTCAACAGACCCACCACAACTGCCGAGTAGAGATAAGTCATCGAGTTCACCAGAACCGCCAGCGGCGGTCCCAGCAGACCGACCAGTCCGCCGGCCAGGGCCGGTCCCGATGCCTGGGCCACGGACGAACTCTGGTCCAGCCGCGCGTTGGCCGGGAGCAGTGCATGTTGCGGAACCAACCGCGGCAGGAACGATTGCGATGCAGAGTCATTGAGCAGCGACAGTACGCCGAAGCCGGCCACGAAGGCGACCAGGACCGGCAGCTCCAGACGGCCCAGCAACCAGAGCAGCGGAATGAGGCCCAGCAGCAGCCCGCGGCCCAGATCCGTGCCGATGAGTACCGGGCGACGTCGGCCCCGTTCCATCAGCGCCCCGACCAGCAGGCCCAGCACGGCGTACGGCAGCCAGCGCGCGGCGTTAACCAGGCCCACTTCCACCGCCGTCCCGCCGAGCGTCAGGACCACCAGTACCTGCAGGGCCACCGTGGTGAAATACGCCCCGAACTCGGAGACTGTCTCGGCGGTCCACCACGCGAAGAAGCCGGGGAGCCGGAAGACGTCCTTGCCGCGGCCTTCGGGGGTCATCCAAACAGTCTGCCAGCGCCGCCGCCGGGCTCGGCAAGGACCCGCCGATCCCAGCTTCCGGCAGCCAGCACTTACCCGCGGCCCGACCCACACCAGCAAGAAGCCTGCGCACCAGGTAGCCGGCAATCCTCGGGACGGAGATGGGCACCAACTCTGTACGAGGTGCTTTGGTTAATGGTTGCAGTGTCCGCGAGGTGCAATGCAGAATGCAGTAACGGCAGCGGTCGAAGGGGACGGGGCACACCGGATGGCAACAAATTCACGAACCGAGCCGAAGCAGACCGTGCTCAAGGAAAAGTCGGGCACGTGGACAGCAATCCTGATCTGGGTCTCCGCTGCGGTGGCGCTCGTGTTGCTGTTCGCCCAGTCGCAGGAAGAATCCCTCCTGCGGTGGATAGTGTGGCCTGTGGTGGCGGCTTCGTTCGCCTACAGCTTCCTGTGGCTTCCACGCCTTGCCTATGATGACGACTCCGTTCTCATCACCAATAGCTTCCGGTCCCATGCCATTCCCTTTGCCGTCGTCGATGACGTCAGCGTAGGCAGTGCCTTGAGGATCAGGACCGGTGCCGAGACCTACACCAGCTGGGGTGCGCCCTTTCCTCAGAATGCGCGGGCCGCCGGCAACCAGCACAGTGCGTCAGTGGGACCGGCCACGATCACCCCTTGGGACCGGCCTACCTCTGCGGGCCAACGGCAGGGGCTGGAGCAACATCCACTCGTCCGCGTGTGGACAAGGTCCAGGGCCAGCGTCCCGAATTCCGAATCGCCACTGGGACCTGCAGTCGTCACCAGTTGGAACAAATCGGCCGTCGCGATGGCTGTCCTGTGCGCCCTCTTGGTCTGCGGGCAGCAGGTCGCGCTCTTGGTCCTCAACAGCTGAGAGCAGGCCTCGCCACGCGGCCCTGAATTACGGAAACCCGTCGCGATTTCGCTACTCACCGGCATTCAGTTCGAGTGCAGTGGCAGAATGCATTAACTGCTACCGATCGAAGGGGACCGAGTGGCCATCAAGGACAAGCTGGCAGGCGCACGGCGCAAGCTGAAAAGGATCGCGGCGCGCGCCGGGCAGGTTCGCGTGCGCGAGAGTGACTCCGGGCCAACGGCCAGTGCGCAGACCGCGCGGGTGGCGGTGGTGATCCCGGTGTTCAACGCGCTGCCCTACTTGAGGGAACTGCTGGAGTCGCTGGTTGCACAGGACCTGGACCCGGCGCTCTTCGAGGTCATCGCCGTGGACGACGGCTCCACGGACGGCGGAGGCAAGCTGCTGGACGAGTACGCCGCGCGGCATCCGAACTGGCGGGTCATCCACCAACAGAACAGCGGCTGGCCGGGAAAGCCCCGCAACGTAGGGATAGCCTCGAGCAGTTCCGACTACGTTTTCTTCTGCGATGCGGACGACAAGCTGGGGCCCGAAGCGCTGCGCCGGATGGTCGAGTTTGCCGACAAGCACCAGGTCGACGTGCTCGCCCCGCGCATGGTCGGAATCGGTGGCCGGCGCGTGCAGTCCTCGCTCTTCACGGAGACGGTGCCGGACGTTTCGGTGCGCAGAATCCTGGGCACGCTCTCACCGCAAAAGCTGATCCGGCGTGAGCTGCTGGATAAACACGGCATCCGCTTCCCGGAAGGCAAAGTCCGGCTGGAAGACGGCATGATGCTCACCCGCTGCTATCTGGCCTCCCGGAGGAATGCGATTGCGGCCGACTATGACTATTACTTCATCCGCACCCGCGACGACGGAACCAACATCAGCTCCGAGCGCGCCATCCCGGAGGGGTACACCGGATCAGTCGCGGAAATTGCGCGGATCATCAAGGAGAACCATCCGGACCCCGAGCATGCCGAGCTTCTGGTGCTGGACCTGTACCGGCGCAAACTCCTCCGCTTCTACGTGCCCGCCAGGTACCGGTCCATGTCCCCGGGCACGCGGCAGCGGTGGGTGGCGGCCCATGCTGCCTTCGCGGACCAACACATTCCGGAACGCCTGGAAGAACAGCTGACATTTCCCTACCGGCAGCGCTCGCAGCTCATCCGGGCCCGGGATGCAGCAGGCCTGTTGCAGTTGGCGGCCACCGAGGAAGCACTCAAAACGATTCCGCGGGCCCTGCTGCCGCAGCTTGACGGGGAGTCGGTGTCATTGGGGCTGGTGTTCGAGCCGGCCGCAGAGTACGAATCGGTCAGGCTGGTGGCACGCGCCCGCGGGACCGATGCCGAGGTCGGCTTTGACGTCAGGCGCGACGGCGGCGGCTACCGTGCCGTACTGCCTCGGAATGAACTGGCCGGCCTGGGCCCGGTGCTGGTGGATCTGTTCGTCCAGCTCCGGTTGGACGGCATAGACGGTCCGGCCCGCAGGATCTTGGCACCGGAGCAGGGGCTGCCGCTCATTTCCGGAGGCCTGCGCGCCTACGCCACAGTGCATGGAAACCTCAGCTTGGACCAGCGCCGCTAGCTCGCCGCGCAGGGAGGCGTCGGGGGCCCGGACCTCAGGCCGCAATCTCCCGGGCCGTTGCCTCAAGAACTTCCCGGAACGCCAGGATGGCCGGCCGGTTGGCAGAGCCGTGGCGGACTGACGTGAAGACCGTGCGCCGCGGAAGGCCCGGCAGGTCCAGCAGCATGCAGGTGGTGTCCCGGCCGGTCCACACCAGGTCCGGCATGAACGCCACCGCGTTGCCGGATTCAATCAGCCGGATCTGCGCCTGCAGGTCGGCCGTTTCATACCGCACATCCGGCTCGAATCCGGCCTGGCGGCACGCCTGCTCCGCCCAATGCCGGGAAGCTGTGCCGTGCGGCTCCATCACCCATGGCAGCCTCCGGGCGTCGTCGACGGAGGCGACGGTGGTTCCGGCCAAGGCGGAGGGCGGTACCGCGAGCCGGATGGCGTCGCTGGTCAGTTTCTTGCGGTCCAGTTCCGGATGGTGCGGTGCCGCGTGGCCGGGGTATTGTTCGGCCACGACCAGGTCGAAGTCTCGCGCCCACGTCTCGTACAGCGCCGTCTCCGGTTCGCGCTGGACCATCTCGATCCGCACATCCGGGTGCCGCTGCCGCATGGCGGTGAGGGCCTCCGGCAGCAGGGCCAGGGCCGCGGATTGAAACACGGCCAGTCGGACGGTTCCGGTCACCGTGGTCAGCGACGCCGCCAAGTCCGTTTCGGCCCGCTCGAGGGTGGACAGCAGTGACTCAGTGTGTCCCACGAGGATCTCGGCCTGCGGCGTGAGCTGCACGCGGCGTCCGGCTTTTCGCAGCAGTGCCACCCCTGCCTCCTTTTCCAGCAAGGCCAGCTGCTGGGAAACGGATGACGGGCTCAGGTTCAGCGCGGCGGCCACCTCGGCCAATGTTCCGCGGACCTTGACCTCGCGCAGCAGCCGCAGTCTCCGGACATCCAGCACGGCAACTCCATCCATCAGGAAAACCAATGATTATCAGTCGGAAAAGATCGCTTTTACTTCACGAAGTCTAGTCCCATACTGGTCCTGAATGAGCATTGCAATTACGTTGAAGGGACAGATGCTGCCGTGACCGATTCCCTGAAGGAGGCTCCGGTGCAGACCACTCATCTGGCCGATGAGCAGATGGCCGACCTCGCCGCCGACTCCATCAAACTGGTCCGCCACTGGCTGACCGAGGCCGAGAAGGTCCCCGCCGACGCCTCCGCCCGACAGCTGGCCGGCGTCTTGAATGACCCGAACGGGTTGGATTTCACCGTGGGATTCGTCGACGGCGTGATCCGGCCCGAGGACCTAAGTGTTGCGGCCCGCAATTTGGCCGCGCTGGCACCGAAGGTTCCGTCCTTCCTGCCTTGGTACATGCGGGCTGCCGTGCGCGTGGGAGGCACCATGGCCCCGGTCCTCCCGCATGTGGTCATTCCGGTGGCCCGCCGGGTGCTGCGTGAAATGGTGGGCCACCTGATCGTGGACGCGACCGACGCCAAGCTCGGCCCGGCCATCGCAAAGATCCGCCGGGAAGACGTTCGGTTGAACATCAACCTGCTGGGCGAGGCCGTCCTGGGAAGCCGCGAGGCGGAGCGCCGGCTCGAAGGCACCAAACGGCTGCTGGCCCGCGACGACGTCGACTACGTGTCCATCAAGGTCTCCTCCACCGTGGCACCGCACTCGCACTGGGCCTTCGACGAGGCGGTGGAGCACGTCGTCGAAAGCCTGACGCCGCTGTACCGGCAGGCCGCCGGGTCCCCGAAGCCCAAGTTCATCAACCTGGACATGGAGGAGTACAAGGACCTGGAGATGACCATGGCGGTCTTCACCAGGATTTTGGACAATCCGGAGTTCGAGCAGCTGGAGGCCGGCATTGTGCTGCAGGCCTACCTGCCGGACGCACTGAAGGCCATGATCCGGTTGCAGGAGTGGGCCGCCGCCCGCCGCGCCCGCGGCGGCGCCGCGATCAAGGTGCGCGTGGTCAAGGGCGCCAACCTGCCCATGGAGCACGTGGAAGCGTCGCTGCACGGCTGGCCGCTGGCCACCTGGGGAACCAAGCAGGACTCGGACACCAACTACAAGCGCGTGATCAATTACGCCCTGCATCCGGACCGGATCGGCAACGTGCGGATCGGCGTCGCCGGGCACAACTTGTTCGACGTCGCGTTCGCCTGGCTGCTGGCCAAGCAGCGCGGCATAGGACACCTCGCGGGGGCCATCGACTTCGAGATGCTGCTGGGCATGGCCCAGGGCCAGGCCGAAGCGGTGAAGAAGGACGTCGGGTCGCTGCTGCTCTATACCCCGGTGGTCCACCCCGGCGAGTTCGACGTGGCCATCGCCTACCTGATCCGCCGGCTCGAAGAAGGCGCCAGCAACGAGAACTTCATGTCCGCGGTCTTCGAGCTCAGCAAGAACGAGCATCTCTTCGAGCGCGAGAAGCAGCGCTTCCTCGCCTCGCTCGAGAACCTCGACGACGACGTCCCGGAACCGAACCGGCAGCAAGACCGCACCAAGCCCGAACCCGCCCGGCCCGTCGATTCCTTCGACAACATCCCGGACACCGATCCGTCCCTGCCCGCCAACCTGGCCTGGGGCCGGGAGATCCTGGCCCGCGTACCCGGCTCAAAGCTTGGCATCGATACCGTTGCCGCCGCCGAGGTCAAGGATGAGGCGCAGCTGGAGCAGGTCATTGCCACGGCCGTCGAGCAGTCCAAGAGCTGGGGCGCGATGAGCGGCGCCGAACGTGCCGAGGTGCTGCACAAGGCCGGCGACAAACTGAATGCCAACCGTGCCCGGCTGTTGGAGGTCATGGCCGCCGAGGCCGGCAAGACCCTGGACCAGGGAGACCCGGAGGTGTCCGAGGCCGCCGACTTCGCACACTTCTACGCCGAGCTGGCGCGCATGCTGGACACGGTAGACGGCGCGGAATTCGTTCCGTCCAGGCTGACCGTGGTCACCCCGCCGTGGAACTTCCCGACGGCGATCCCCGCCGGAGGCGCCCTTGCGGCGCTCGCCGCGGGCTCCGCCGTCGTGATCAAGCCTGCCAAGCAGGCGGCCCGCACCGGTGCCGTGATGGTGGAAGCGCTGTGGGAGGCGTTGGACGAAGCCGGGGTGCCGCGCGATGTGCTCCAGCTGGTCCAGCTGGGCGAGCGCGAACTGGGCCGGCAGCTGGTCTCGCACCCGGACGTGGACCGCGTGATCCTCACCGGCGCCTACGAGACCGCCGAGATGTTCCGCTCCTTCCGCCCGGACCTGCCGCTGCTGGCCGAGACCTCCGGCAAGAACGCCATCATCGTCACGCCCAGCGCAGACTTCGACCTGGCCGCCAGGGACGTTGCCTACTCCGCGTTCGGCCATGCCGGGCAGAAGTGCTCCGCGGCCTCGCTGGTGATTCTGGTGGGATCCGCCGCCACGTCGCCGCGCTTCCGCAACCAATTGGTGGACGCGGTCACCTCCATGAAGGTGGGCTATCCGCAGGATCCGGCCACCCAGATGGGCCCGGTCATCGCCCCGGCCGAAGGCAAGTTGCTGGACGGGCTGACCACGCTGGGCGCCGGCGAGAGCTGGCTGATCCGGCCGGAACAGCTGGACGAGACCGGCAAGCTATGGAGCCCGGGCGTGCGCACCGGGGTGAAGCGCGGCTCGCGCTACCACCTGACCGAGTTTTTCGGCCCGATCCTCGGGGTGATGACCGCCGAAACGCTGGAAGAGGCGGTCGCCATCACCAACGACATCGAGTACGGCCTGACCTCGGGCCTGCATTCGCTGGACCGGGATGAGCTGGACTACTGGCTGCAGAACATCCAGGCCGGCAACCTTTATGTGAACCGTGGGATCACCGGCGCCATTGTGCGGCGCCAACCCTTCGGCGGCTGGAAGAAGTCCTCGGTGGGGGCCGGAACCAAGGCGGGGGGACCGAACTACCTGATCGGACTCGGCGACTGGGAGACCGCGCCGTCCACGGCCACCGCCGACTTCGACGGTGCGGCGGCGAAGCTATTGGAGGCGGCCCGTCGCGCGGGCCAGGCGCTGTCCGCGGACGAGCTCGCCGTGCTGGAGCGCTCGCTGCGTTCGGATGCGGCGGCCTGGACCGCAGAATTCGGCGTGGCCAAGGACGTGTCCGGCCTGACCGCCGAGCGCAACGTGTTCCGTTACCTGCCCGTGCCGGTCACGGTCCGGCTCTCCGACGGCGAGCCGCTGGCCAAGTTGGTGCGCGTGCTGGCCGCCGGCGTGCGGGCGGGATCCGAGGTAACGGTGTCCACCGCCGTCGGGCTTCCCGCGGCATTGCAGGCAGTGGTTACGGAGTTGGATCTTGCCGTGGCGGTGGAGGACGACGACGCCTGGCTGGCCCGGGTTCCGCGGCTCGGCGCCGGGCGGATCCGGTTGATTGGCGGGGACGCCAAGGCGCTCGCCGCCGCCACCGGCGGGCGGCCGGACGTGGCGGTCTATGCCCACGACGTCACCGAAGCCGGCCGGGTGGAGATGTTGCCGTTCCTGCACGAGCAGGCCGTCAGCATCACCGCGCACCGCTTTGGCACGCCCAACCACCTGGCCGACGGCCTGATCTAGCCGGCGGCAGCCCACCCGGGCAGCGGTGTATTTGCACCGCCGCCCGGGTGTGTCAGGCTCGGGCTATGGCTGACAACCTCTCTTTCCGGCTGAACGAGGATCTCAGGCGCTACGAGGTGCTGGCCGCCGGGGCCCTGGCCGGGTATACCGAGATTCAGGCACACGGCGGAACCGTGGCGTTCACCCATACACGGGTGTTCGATGAGTTTGCCGGCCAGGGCCTCGCCGGCAAGTTGGCGGGCCATGCGCTGGACGACGTGGTCGCCGGCGGGAGGAAGATCGCGCCGTACTGCGAGTACATTGCGGATTGGCTGCACAAGCATCCGGAGTACGAGCCGCACGTCGAATGGCCCGAAAGCCCCGAATAGGATCCGCCGGACGCGATCTGCCGGGTTCCCGCCGCCGGGTTGCCGGTGCGGTCAGGGGTGCCGGCGCATCCAGCTGACGGCGTGCAAGGTCAAGGTGCCGGCGACGGTGAGCAGTCCGGCGATCAGGACCATGGGCGCGATGGAGGTCAGGACGAAAATCCACGGCGGCCCGTAGATGCTGGTGGGGCCGAGCATGGCGTCCATCTCGATGAAGTGCGGTGCAATCGAACCCCAGACTCCGAACCCGGCCAGCCCCAGGCCCAGCACCCACATCGCTGCCAGGAACGGATTGGCCTTCCAACGGTTGCGTGCCGCACCTGCCGGCCCCGCCGTCACGACGGCGTCGGGCGGAATGACTTCGGCAATTCCGGTCGCCTGGGCTGCGCTGTCGGCGCTCAGGTCCGTCGCAACGGTCGAATTCGTAGCGGCGGAGGGGGATGCGGGGCTGAACCGAGCCTCCGGCGTGGTGACGGGCTGGGGGAGCCGGGCCGCGGCCGGCCGGGCCGCGGTCCGCGGAGTGCCGGGCGTTTCGCCGCCGCGCTGGTAGATCGAGTCATACCGCTGGTCGAACTGTGATGCGGACATGGTCCCCCTTCTCGCCGGCCTTTGCTTGAATCTACCGGATGCCGGGCGGCGCTGTTAGGCTGTGCGCCATGGGAATTCTGATTTTCGAGTAACCAGGTCTTGGACCGGTCAAGCCGACAACCAAACAAGGCTTGCTGAGGCTGTACCTCGCGAGTGGTTCCCTGATCCCACCCCCGCTCTCGCCCGGATGCTGCTCCGGGTATTGTGGCGTCTTTAGTCTTTACGACTGGTGCGGCGGACCAGTTTCCAGCAGGCTCCTGAAAATACCGAAGGAGAGCCATGACTGACATCGATCCGCGGGCGCCTAAGCCCGTCGAATCCCGTGAACTAAACATCCACCTCGCTCCGGCCGCCGCGGCCAAACTGACCGAGGACCAACAGGCGAAGCTGGCCTCCCGCCGCGCGGCCAATGCCGGCGATCTGGCCGGCTGGCACAGCATCGGCAACAGCCACAAGCCGAAGCACGCCAGCGGCCGGCAGGGACCGCCCGAGAAAAAGGTCCGCTGGTAAAAGCTGCCGGCGAGAGCGCCGACCAGTGCCCCGGTGGAAAGTTTCCGCCGGGGCACTGCCCTGTTTCAAGGTGCGCCGCCGTGTTTAAGGGCAAGCCGGTCCTGCGGATGACGCCCGGCGAGCCGGGTGCGCTGCGTGCCTTCTATAGGGTGGCAGGAGAGGGGCCCCCAAGCGGGCGGAGCTACGGGAGGAATACGGTATGAGGCCCGACGTGCGGCGGATGTTGCTGATCCAGGCCGGCAACGTCCTGCAGTTCGCCATCGCCGTGGGCGTCATCGTCGTGGCCATCGACACCCTGACAGCCTTCTCGCTGGGCTCGCGGCAGGACCCGAAGGGCGGCGGAACCTTGGCGGGCTTCGCCCTGGTCGGAGCCAGCGCCGTCGTCGTCCTCGCGGTTTTTGCCTACCGCTGGACGGCCCGCGGCGAGCGGTATGCGCCGTTGTTCGCCGTGCTCGGCTGGGCCGTGCTCTGGCTGCCGCTCAGCCTGACGCTGGGCATGGGCGGCGAGGACGGCGTGGGCCTGGCCTACCTGGCCACGCTGGTGTGCGGGGCGGGCATTGTGCTGTCGCTCGTGGCGCTGGGCAGCAAAAAACCCCGCTGATCGCCGACGGCGGGCCTGCGCGCGGGCCGTGGGGCCCGCGTGCAGGCGCGTGCTTCAGCCTGTGTGCTTAGAGGCCGCGGGTTTCGTCCCGCCGGATGGTCTCGCCCGTGTTCGGATCCTCGACGCGGCGGCTTTCCGTCACGCGGTGCTCGCGGCGCGGCATGGCCATGATGATGGAGATGATCAGGCCGAGCACGCCGACACCCATCAGGATCCAGCCGATCAGCGTCAGGTCGATGAAATCGACGACGTCAGCAACGGCGAAGGCCAGGATTGCGCCGATAGCAATCAAGGCAATTGATGATCCGATTCTCATAGCCAGCAACTCCTTTAGGTTGGGCGGCCGGCGCAGCAGGCGCTGCCTCCGGCCGTCGTACAGGAAGTACGCGGTGCTTTGTCAGCATACTTGGTGTTGGGAGGAACGTCCCGCAACCGGTGACTTACGCTTAAGGCCGGAACACCATCACGGTGCTGATTGCTCCAGGAGGGTTTGTGGCCAGAGGACGGAAGATCAATCCAGCCATGCGCGTCGCCGCCGATGCGGCATTCGACAAGCACGGCAACCCAAAGCCCGGCGTGACGACCGGCATCATGAAGGCGCTGGACGTCCAGCGGCCGCTGGTGCTGGCCCACTTGGACCGGCTGCGGCGCAAGAACCCGGACGCAACGCCGGCCGAGCTGGCCGCGAAGTTGGAAAAGAAATACCTGGCCGCGGTGACCACCGGCGGTGCCGCGGTGGGGGCATCCGCCGTCGTACCGGGTGTGGGCACGGTGGCGGCACTGGGCCTTTCCGCGGCGGCAACTGTGGGCTTCCTGGAAGCCACTGCCCTGTTCGCCCAGTCGATCGCCGAACTGCATGGCATCGATACGGAGAACCCGGAGCGCTCCCAGGCCATGGTGATGGCCATCCTGATGGGCGACGAGGGCAGCTCCCTGATCAAGGAGTTCGCCGGGCAGGCCGGGGGCCGCGGCGGAAATCCGTCGCGGGCCTGGGGAAACGCGGTGGGCAGCAGCATGCCCTCCGGCATGGTCAGCTCGCTGGTGGACAGCCTGAAGAAGCGCTTCCTGACCAAACTGCTGGCCAAGCAGGGGACGGCGATGCTCGGCCGGGCGGTTCCCTTCGGCATCGGCGCTGCGGTCGGGGGTGCCGGCAACCACGTAATGGGCCGGCGCGTCATCGACGCCACCCGGACCGCCTTCGGGGAGCCCCCGCTGGTGCTGCCGATGTCCCTGGTGGAGGATTTAACCGACAACCGGTACCGGCTGGGCGAGCTGCCGGCGGTGCCCGGCCGGGTCGCCGCCGGCATGCTGGAGAGGCTGCCCGGCCGCAGGCGGAAGGCGCCGGCGGCCCTCGAGGCGTCCGCTGACCAGGACGGCGACGCCCGCAGCCGCTCCGCCGGCGGACCCGACGAGGAGGGAACCGGGCCGTGACAGCATCCGGCAGCCGACCTGCCGGCGGCGGCGATGCGGTACGCGGAGCTGAATCGGGGGGCCGGCCGGGCATCGACCTGAACAGCGATCTCGGGGAATCGGTCGACGGGCGGCTGATGGGCGACGATGCCGCGATGTTTCCGCTGATCACCAGCGCGAACATCGCCTGCGGCTACCATGCCGGCGACGACGAGACGATGCTGGCCAGCTGCCGCCGCGCCGTGGAGCACGGGGTGGCGGTGGGCGCGCACGTTTCCTATCGGGACCGGGCCGGGTTCGGCCGCCGGACCCTGGACGTCGCGGCGGCCGATCTGACCGCCGACGTGGCTGCCCAACTCGCCGCCCTCGACCGGATCGCCCGGAGCGCGGGAACACGCGTGGCTTACGTGAAGCCGCACGGCGCGCTCTATAACCAAATAGTCCACGACCGTAGCCAGGCCGCGGCGGTGGTCGAGGCCATCGGCGCCTTCGACCCCCGGCTTCCCCTCCTGGGGCTGCCCGGATCCGCGGCGCTTGAGCTGGCGGCCGCCGCCGGACTCCCGGTGTTCCGGGAGGCTTTCGTGGATCGCGGCTACCGGGCGGACGGAACGCTGATTCCGCGCGGCGAACCCGGCGCCCTGCTGGAAGACCTGGAGCAGATTGCCGACCGTGCCGTGGACTTCGCCCGCAGCGGTGCGGCGGATTCGCTCTGCGTCCACGGCGATACCCCCGGCGCGGTGGCGATGGCGCGGTTGGTCCGGGAACGGCTGACCGCGGCCGGGATCCCGCTGCGTCCCTTCACGGGTGCGGCCGGCAACGGGGCCGGCCACCGCCCGCCCGCCGCCGGCGATTCCCGCGCCGCCGGCGCGGCACCCGTTCCCTCCCCCTCCGGGCACCCCACCCCTGGACGGTAGGGTGCGGATCCTGCCCTTCGGCGCGGGCGCCCTGCTCGCCGAATTCGACACCCTCGACGACGTCCTGGCGCACTACGACGCACTCAAGGTTGCGCCGCCGCCAGGCGTGACGGAGCTGGTTCCCGCGGCCCGCACCATCCTGGTGACCTTCGACGATCCGGCGGCCGCCGACGTCGTCCGCCGCTGGCTGGAACAGACACCACCGCACGACGGCGGCGCACGCACCACGGGCGACGAGGTCACGGTTGAGGTGGACTACTCCGGGGAGGACCTGCCGGAGGTGGCGCGGATCCTGGGGGTGAGCGAGGCCGAGGTGGTGCGCCGGCACCAGCAGTGCGAATGGAGTGCCGCCTTCACCGGCTTCGCGCCGGGCTTCGCCTACCTGGTGGCCCCCGGAAACCCGCTGCAGGTGCCGCGGCTGGCCGTACCGCGGACCCGGGTACCGGCCGGATCGGTCGGGCTGGCGGGCGAGTTCAGCGGCATCTACCCCTCCGCGTCGCCCGGTGGCTGGCGGCTGATTGGCAGGACCGAAGAGCGGTTGTGGGACGCCGCGCGGGAGCGGCCGGCGCTGATTGCGCCGGGAACGCGCGTGCGGTTCAGGGCGGTGTAGCCGGTGATCACCGTGATCAGGGCGGGACCGCAACTCCTGGTGCAGGACCTCGGCCGGCCGGGCCATGCCGCGATCGGGCTGAGCCCGTCCGGCGCACTGGATAACCGGGCACTGCGCACGGCCAACCGCCTGGTCGGAAACCCCGAAACTGCGGCGGGGCTGGAGCTGCTGCTGGGCGGCGCGGTCCTGCAGTTCGGCGCCGACACGGTGGTGGCGGTGACCGGGGCCTCGGGCAAACTTTCGGTGGCGGGCCCAGCGGGCCCGGCAGGGAAATCACCGGCAGCGGGCCGGTCGCGGAAGGACCACCCGGCTCTTTACCGGCCCTTCCGTGTCCGTGCCGGCCAGCGGCTGGAAATCGCCCCCGCCGCGTCCGGGCTGAGGTATTACCTGGCGGTGGCCGGCGGCATCGTGGCCGACACGCTGATGGGATCGGCGGCCACGGATCTGCTCTCCGGCGTGGGGCCGGCTCCGCTGCGGGACGGGGACGTGGTGGAGACCGGGGCCGTTCCACCGGCCGCGCGGGCCGGTTCCAACGTCGCCGCCGCGCCCGCCGGCACGGGCCAAGGACCCGCCGCCGGCCATGGACGCAGCACGGTCGAACGGTTTGTCGTCGATTCCCGCTGGACGCCGGTGCCGCTGCCGCCCGCCGCTGCGGTGACAGTGCGGCTGCGCCCCGGCCCGCGGTTGGATTGGTTCACCGCTGACGCGCGCCAGCGCCTGGTGCTGGGCCATTGGACGGTCAGCGCCGAGAGCAACCGGATCGGGCTGCGCCTGCTCGGCCGGCCGCTGCAGCGCGCGGTCGACCGGGAACTGCCCAGCGAAGGCATGGTCACCGGCGCGGTGCAGGTGCCGCCGTCGGGCTTGCCCACCGTATTTCTGGCCGACCATCCGGTGACCGGCGGCTATCCCGTGCCGGCCGTGGTGGAAGCGGCCGACCTCCCGCTGCTGGCCCAGGCCAGGCCCGGCCAACGGCTCCGCTTTCTCTGGGCCGGCTAGGGCCCCCCGAGGTGGACCTTGCGCTCCGTTTCGGGCTCGGGCTCCGGTTCAAACCGGAGCACTAGTCACGAACTGGAGCGGATGCTCCACAGGGAGCCCAGCGCCGGCTAACCGAAGGCGGCGGTGGCCACCGTGAAGATCGCCAGCCCGGCCAGGGAGCCGACGACGGTGCCGTTGATCCGGATGAACTGCAGGTCGCGGCCCACCTGGAGCTCGATCTTCCGCGACGTCTCCTGCGCATCCCAGCGCGCCACCGTTTCGGTGATGACGGCGGCAATCTGCGAACGATAGGTGCGGACCAGGTACCCGGCGGCCTCCTCGATCCAGCCGTCGATCTTGGCCGCCAGTTCGGCGTCGGTGGCCAGCCGGTGGCCGAAGTCCCGGACCGCCCGCTTGAACGTCAGGCTCAACCCACTCTGGGGGTCCTCCACCGCCTC
Source organism: Arthrobacter sp. THG-b23 (assembly GCF_059091265.1). Classification (NCBI taxonomy): domain Bacteria; kingdom Bacillati; phylum Actinomycetota; class Actinomycetes; order Micrococcales; family Micrococcaceae; genus Arthrobacter; species Arthrobacter sp. THG-b23. The sequence goes on along the minus strand of NZ_JBNHGM010000002.1, from coordinate 500,725 downwards.
CAGCAGGGCGGTCTTCAGCGTCTCCCACGTGCGGGCCGCCAGCGAACGCACTTCGGGGTCGCCCAAGGCGTTGTGCTTGATCGCTTCCACCCGCGCCATCATCTCCGGATCGTGCTGCAGGTCCTGCGCCAGGGAGTTCAGGTACCCGTCCAACTGCTGGCGCATCGGATGCTCCGGGTCGGCCTGCACCGCGATGAGGAACTTGTACAACTCCAGATGCACCTTGTCGCCGACCAGCGAATCCAGGAACGGCGGGACCCAGGTCGGTGAGCGGTCCGACACCAGCCGCGCCACCGTGTCCTGGTTGTCCAGCACCCAGTCGGCGGCGCGGTCCAGCAGCAGGTCCACCAGCTTCAGGTGGTGGCCGTCGCGCAGCAGGTGCTCGGCCAGCCGGCCCAGCGGCGGTCCCCACTGCGGGTCGATCAAGTGCCGGCGTGCCAGTGACTCGATCAGTTCCTGCACGTCCTCGTCATTGAGGACCGTCAAGGCTCCGCGGATCGCCGTGGCGCCTTCGCGGGCAATCCGTTCGGTGTTTTCCGGCCGTTCCAGCCAGAGACCGGCCTTCGCCGTGATCCCCAGGGAGCCGATCTTGGCCTTGACCACGTCCTCGGCCAGGAAATTCTCTTCCACGAACTGGCCCAGGCTCGCGCCGATCTGGTCCTTGCGGCGCGGGATGATCGCGGTGTGCGGAATCTTCAGCCCCATCGGGTGTTTGAACAGTGCGGTCACGGCGAACCAGTCCGCTAGTGCGCCCACCATGCCGCCCTCGGCCGCGGCCCGGACATAGCTCAGCCACGGGTAGCGGTCCTGCAGCGCGAAGGACACCACGAAGACCACCGCCAAAACCAGCAGCAACCCCGTGGCGAGCAGTTTCATCCGCCGCAGGCCCGCGGCACGGATGCTGTCCGGCAACACGGAAACCTGGCTCGTTCCGCCTCCCGGCACGCTTCCGGGGATGTTTTGCGCCGCGTATGCGGCTGTCTGCCCTTCCGCCGTTTCAGGTGCGACGCCGCCGCCCGTCTGAGTGCCCATGTTGCCTCCGAAACCGAATTGCCGAACGATCATCGTTCGTTCACCCATCAGTCAACCCTACGGCGGGTCCGGATGTCCGGTCATCGCGTACGGTGAATTTATGCACCAGAGGATCTACGCCCACCGTGGTTCCAGCGAGCAGTATGCGGAGAATACGCGGGCCGCTTACCTGCAGGCGATCGCCGACGGCGCCGACGGGATTGAGTGCGACATCCACCTGACCAAAGACCGCCGGCTGGTCTGTTTCCACGACTTCACACTGGACCGCACCTCCACCGGTACCGGCAACGTGTCCGATCACACGCTGGACGAGCTGCTGCAACTGGACGTCAGTTCGTGGAAGGGCACACCGATTCCGGCCGAGTACGGCGGCACTGCCGACCAACTGGTGACGCTGGACGACCTGGTGGACCTGATGCGGGACGCCGGCCGGCCGCTGGGCTTGGCCATAGAGCTCAAGCACCCCAGCCCGTACGGGCAGGAGCTGGAAGACGAGGTGCTCAAGTACCTGATGGCGGAGGGCTGGGAGCCGGAAACCTCCCGGCTGGACAACATCCAGCTGTCCTTCATGAGCTTCCACCCGGACGCCGTGAAGTACTTGGCCGACCACATCCCCGGCCAGTATCTCTGCCAACTCCTGGACGACATCGACGCCGACGAGCTCAAGGCCAGCCTGATGATGGGCGAGCTGACCGTCGGCGCGGTCGCGGTACTGCTGCGGCGGGCGCTGTCCGAAGGCGAAGGGCTGATCGAAGCGCACCGCGTCGGGTGGGCCGGGCCCGGCGTGGACTACGTGCGCTCCCATCTGCCGCTCATCCGCCGCTGGCTCGACGCCGGCACGCAGTTCCGCGTCTGGACGGTGGACGATCCGCAGGACGTGGAGCTGTGCCGGGAGTTGGGCTTCGGCGAAATCACTACCAACCGGCCGGCCGCGGTTCGCCGGCAGCTGCAGGCCGCGCCGGCCTGAAAAGTTGCCGTTGCCGTAACCGGGGTCCCTTGTGATTGAGTGGAGAAATGGCATCTCCAATTGAGGACTACGCACTCATATCGGATCTGCACACGGGAGCCTTGGTGTCCCGGTCCGGAAGCATGGACTGGCTCTGCCTTCCCCGCTTCGACTCTCCCTCGGTTTTCGGTGCGCTTCTGGGGTACCCCGGACACGGCCGCTGGCTGCTGGCCCCGGACGGTGCGCATCCGCAGGGCGGGGAACCGGCGGGGACGGAGGCGCACGGCAAACCGGGCAAGGATCCGTTGGAAGTCCAACGCAGCCGGCCGCCGGTCTCCACGCGGGAACAAGATGAAGCAGTGTCGGCAGCCCCGGGGAACCCCGGGCGGTCCGCGACGGACGAGGCCGGCAAGATTGCCGGGGTGAGGACCGCGGCCGCGGAAGCCGGACAAACCGGCGACGCAGCCGGCACCGCCGAAGCCGGCGCATCCCTGGCGGTCACCGGCGCCACCGAAGCCGGCGCATCCCTGGCCGCCGCCGACGGCACCGGCGGCCCGACGGCGGCAGGGCAGGGGGCCGCACGCTCGACCACGGACACCTTGTCCCGCGGCGACCTGGTGTCGGCACCGGCCCGCGCCGAGGCTGCGGGAGACCGCAACGACACTACCGTTGCCGCAGAGGCAGCAGGGGCGCCGTCCGCCGTCGTCGTTGAACGCTCCTACATTGCGTCGACATTTGTGCTGCAGACCCGCTGGAAGAGCGACACCGGCGAGGCGCTGGTGACCGAGTTCATGCCGGTGGGCGACCGCCGGGCATCCCTTGTCCGCAGGGTCGAGGGCCTGTCCGGCGAAATGACCATCCGGCAGGAACTGATCATGCGGTTCCACTACGGGGACGTGGTGCCGTGGGTGAACCGCGTGCACGACGAAACCACCGGCCGGGAATCGATCGTCGCCATCGCCGGCCCGGACGCGCTGGTGCTGCACGGGGAGCACCTGCCGCGCGCCGCGAACCGCCGGCACGAAGGCGAATTTACGATCAAGGCCGGCGAGACGGTCGATTTTGAACTGTGCTGGTTCCCGTCCCACCGGACGGTGCCGCCGGGGATCGACGTCGACGCCGCGCTCGCGGAAACGGTGCAGTACTGGCAGGACTGGTGTTCACGGTTCCCGCCCCAGGGGGACTACCACGGCATCGTCAAGCGGTCCCTGCTGGTGCTGCGCGCGATGACGCACGAGACGACCGGCGGGATCGTCGCCGCGCCGACTACCTCCTTGCCGGAGTCCTTCGGCGGGGAACGGAACTGGGACTACCGCTACGTCTGGCTGCGCGATGCGGCGTTGACGCTCGAATCGATGATGACCCACGGCTACGAAGACGAGGCGCTGCAGTGGCGCAACTGGCTGCTGCGCGCGGTGGCCGGCGATCCGGAAGACCTGCAGATCATGTACGGGGTGGCCGGGGAACGCGACCTGGAGGAACGGATCATCCCGCACCTGCCCGGTTACGAGGGGTCGGCACCGGTCCGGGTGGGAAACGGCGCGGTGGGCCAGTACCAGGCGGATGTGATCGGCGAGGTGATGGTCGCGCTGGAGAAGCTGCGCAACATGGGCGGCACCGAGGACCATTTCTCCTGGCCGCTGCAGAAGGCGATGCTGCACTACATCGAGAAGCACTTCGACCAGAAGGACCAGGGCATCTGGGAGATGCGGGGCGAACGGAAGTACTTCACCCACTCCCGGGTGATGATGTGGGCGGCATTCGACCGCGGCGTGCGGGCGGTGCAGGAGCACGGCCTGGACGGCGAAGCCGAGCACTGGGCGGAGCTGCGCGACACGCTGCGCGAAGAGATCATGGAGCACGGCTTCAACCGCGCGATCAACTCCTTCACCCAGACCTATGACGGCACCGAGGTGGACGCCTCGCTGCTGGTGCTGCCTCAGGTGGGCTTCGTGAAGTACGACGACGACCTGATGCTGGGTACCGTGGCCCGCCTGGAGCGGGAGCTGGTGGATGCGGACGGACTGATCCTGCGCTATCGGACCGAGTCGGGGCTGGACGGGCTGGCTCCGGGCGAGCACCCGTTCCTGGCCTGTTGCTTCTGGCTGGTGGAACAGTATGCCCGCTCCGGGCGGATCGGCGACGCCCGCGACCTGATGGACCGGCTGGTCGGTTACGCGAACGACCTGGGGCTGATGGCCGAGGAGTACGACACGGTGAACAAACGGATGGCCGGTAACTTCCCGCAGGCGTTCTCGCACCTGGCGCTGATCCGTGCGGCGGACGCCATCAACGGCCACGCGCAGGAAGCCGTGTAGCCGCAGCCGCGTCCCCGGCCGTATCCACAGTTTCCACAGAGGTATCCACGGCTGGGGGCGGCGGCGCCGCGGCCTTCCCGGCTACTGTAGACGGGTGAAGTTTCTCCAGTCCCCGGCCGTTAAAGTGGGGCTGTCCATCTCCATTGCCACCGGTCTGTACGGGGTGTCCTTCGGCGCGCTGTCGGTGGCATCGGGACTCGACCTCTGGCAGACCATGGCGCTGAGCCTGCTGCTGTTCAGCGGCGGCTCCCAGTTCGCGTTCATCGGAGTGATCGGCGGCGGCGGTACCGGCCTGGCCGCCATGACGGCCTCCGCCCTGCTCGGTATCCGCAACGGCATCTATGGCATGCAGATGAACGCCCTCGTCTCCCCGTCCCGCTGGCGGCGGCCGCTGGCCGCCCACGTGACCATCGACGAATCCACCGCCACGGCGTCCGGCCAAAACGACCCCGGCGAGCAGCGGCGCGGATTCTGGGCGGCCGGCGTGGGCATATTCCTGCTTTGGAATCTTTTCACCCTGGTGGGTGCCTTAGCCGGCAACGCCTTGGGGGATCCGAGGCAGTGGGGCCTGGACGGAGCCGCCGTCGCCGCGTTCCTGGCGCTGCTGTGGCCGAGGCTGAAAGGCAAGGAACCGGCTGCCATTGCCATTGCCTGCGCCCTGGCCACCCTGCTTGCCGTACCGTTCGTGCCCAGCGGCGTGCCCATCCTGGTGGCGGCGGCGGTCGCGGCTGCCATCGGCTGGTTCACCCACAAACCCATTCCGGCCGGGATGGCACCGGACATCGAGCCCTACGATGAGCCGTATTCCGAGCACGACGGCCCCCGCACGCTCGCCAGGTCCGAGCGCCGGGCCGCCGGACGCGACGACCCTGCCGGCACCGGGGACGGAAGGGAGACGCCATGAGCCTGTGGATCTGGATATTGGCCGCTTGCCTCATCTCCTACCTCACGAAGCTGGCAGGCTATCTGGTGCCCGCCCAGTGGATGAAGAACCAGCGGATGTCCCGGGTCGCCGCCACCATGACCATCGGCCTGCTCGCGTCGCTGACCGTTGTCAACGCCTTCTCCACCGGCCAGCAGTTGGCGTTCGACGCCCGGGTCGGGGCCCTGCTGGCCGCCGCCGTCGCGCTGCTGCTGCGGGCGCCGTTCCTGGTGGTGGTCATCGCCGGTGCCGCCGCGGCCGCGCTGCTCCGCCTGGCCGGCTGGGGGTAACCGAGGGCGGCCCGCACCCGCGGAAAAGGGCTTAAGGCAGATTGACGACGGCGGTGCGCACCGCCGTCGTCAATCTTTCAGGTAAGGGTCAGTCAGCGATCTTGGCGACCAGGCGCCCGACGACTTCGCCCTTCTTGAGCTTTTCCAGGCCCTCCGGGATTTCCTCGAAGGTGATCTCGGTGATGGTCGGAGTGAGCTTGCCTGTGGCGAAGTAATCGTAGACGCCCTGCACGTCGTCCCTGGTGCCGCCCTGCGAGCCGACCAGGGTGACCTCGGACAGAATCAGGGCCTTGGTGCTGATGGTCGATTCCAGCCGGCCCATGCCGACCTGGACCACGCGGCCGCCGCGGCGGACCGTCTCGATGGCCTCGGCGGTGGTTGTGCCGAAGCCGGCAAAATCGACGATGACGTCCAGGCCGATCTCCTTGAACTCGGCGATGGACTTCGCCACGTCCTTGGCGCCGATCTCCTTGGCCTGGTCCCAGATCTTCTCGTTGACCTCGGCGATGTAGACGTCTGCGCCGGCCAACACGGCCACGCGGGCGCCAATGGAGCCAAGGCCGCCGAAGCCGATGATGCCGACCTTGTCGCCGGCCTTGACCTGGCCGTTGGCGATCACGGCGTGGTGGCTGGTCATGCCGGCATCGGTGCCGGCCGCGCCCTGGGCGAAGCTGACGTTGTCCGGGATGCGGACCAGGGCCTGCTGGTCGATGGCGGTCTTCAGGGAGAAGCCGCCGTCGAAAGCGTAGCCGGGAGCGCCGGCCGGGGTGGTCGGGCAGCAGCCCACGCGGTCGCCGACCTTCCAGTCGGTGACGCCTTCGCCGACCTCGGTGATGACGCCGGCAACCTCGTGGCCGAGGGTGATGGGGCGCTTGGCCAGCGTCGAGAGCCAGCCCTCGTCCTCAAGCATGCCGACATCGGAATGGCACAGCCCGGCCGACTTGATGTCGATGACGACGCCGCCGGGTGCGGCGGTCGGCTCCTCGACTTCCTTCAGTTCAAGCGGCTCGTGGGTATTGGTGAACTGCCAGGCTTTCATGGGGTCTCCTGTGGCTCGGCGGGGATGGTGGCATTCCGCGGGCAAGCGGCGGAACTGTGCGGGTGCGACATCCGCACCTCCAGTTTAGTTCAAAACCCCCGGATTTTTATGCAAAAGCATGTAAAGTTGGTCACGCCAGGCTGCCTGAGGGTTGCGGCAGGTGACACCGGACCTGTGCGCCGGCTGGGGTGCTGTGGAAGACTGAAGCCATGCTTGTAGCCTTCTCTGTTGCCCCCTCAGGGGTGCCCGTTGCCGGTCCCGCGCCCCATGATGCCTCGGTCCATGACGCCGTTGCCGAGGCCGTCCGGATCGTCCGGGAATCCGGCCTGCCAAACCATACCGACGCGATGTTCACCACCATCGAGGGCGAGTGGGACGAGGTCATGGCGGTGATCAAGCGTGCCACCGAGGCTGTGGGCCGTCACGGATCGCGCGTGTCGCTGGTGCTTAAGGCAGACATCCGTCCGGGGTACTACGGCGAGCTCACCGGCAAGGTGGACCGGCTGGAGGCTGCCATCGCCGAGCAGGAGCAGCAGTGACCGCCCAGCCGGGCATGCCGGACGTTGAGTCGGCAGCGGCGTGGACCGCGGTCGAAGACTACCTGACCGTCACCCTGGTGGGTGAGGACGAGTCCCAGGTCGCGGCCAGGGAGGGGGCCGCACAGGAAGGCCTGCCCGCGATCGAGGTGAGCGCAACCCAGGGCAAGCTGCTGATGCTGCTGGCCAGGCTGACCGGTGCGCGCAAGGTGCTGGAGATCGGCACGCTCGGTGGTTACAGCACCATCTGGTTGGCCCGCGGACTGCCGGACGACGGCCAAGTGGTCAGCTGCGAGTACGAACCGCGGCACGCCGAGGTGGCGCAGCGGAACCTGGAGGCCGCCGGCGTCGCGGAGAAAGTCAGCATCCGGGTGGGCGCCGCGCTGGAAACCCTGCCGCAGCTGGCCGAAGAGGGCGTCGGGCCGTTCGACCTGGTGTTCATAGACGCGGACAAGGAAAACAACCGGCACTACGTTGAGTGGGCACTGCAGATGACCCGCCCCGGCAGCCTGATTGTGGTGGATAACGTGGTCCGTTCCGGCAAGGTGCTGACCAACGGCGGCGACACCAGCGCGGAGGACCGCGACATCCGCGGTACCCGCGATGCACTGGCGCTGCTGGGCTCCGACGAGCGCTTGGACGCCACCGCGATCCAGACCGTGGGCGGCAAGGGCTGGGACGGCTTCGCGCTGGCGCTGGTCAAGTAGCCGATGGCGCGGCGAAGCACCCGTGCCGAGACGGCACGGGAGCCGGAGGCGTCAGGCGGGCCCGCCGAGGGGCGCTATGAAATTTCCTCCGGGATAGCCGAGCTGGTCCGCGAGCCTGATTCGGCGGACAGTTGGCTGTTGAAAATCAACGGCGTCCAGTCCTCCCACGTGGTGATCGGCGATCCTTTGCGGCTGGACTTCGAATACATGCGCTGGATGGCGGCGCTGATCGCATCCCGCTGGGGCCCCGAGGCACGGCTGCGGGCCCTCCACCTGGGCGGCGGGGCGTGCTCAATGGCCCGCTATCTGGCGGCCGCCTACCCGGAGGCGCGGCAGGTCGTCGTCGAGATCGACGCGAAGCTGGCCGACCTGGTGCGCCAGTGGTTCGACATCCCGCGTGCGCCGTTGGTGCGCATCAGGGTGGGCGAAGCGAGGGCGGTCACCGAATCACTGAGCGAGGGCAGCCGGGACCTGCTGGTCCGCGACGTCTTCTCCGGCAGCGAGACGCCGTACGGACTGACCACGCTGGAATTCACCCGGGCGGTGCGGCGCGTCCTCTCGCCCGGCGGGGTCTACCTGGTGAACTGCGGCGATACGCCCCAGCTGGCCGGTGCCCGCGAGGAGGCCGCGACCATTGGCGAGGTGTTCGAACATCGGGTGATCATTGCCGATCCGCCAATGCTCAAGGGCCGCCGGCACGGAAACGTGGTGATCGCGGCCAGCGACCAGCCGCTGGAAACCGGTCCGGGACTCGTCCGGGCGTTGCTGCACGGTGCCGTGCCGGCACAGCTGTGGGACGGGCCGAGGGTAGAGAAGTTTTGCAGAGGATCGGCGATCCGGCAAGACCGACCGGCCAATTAGGGGCCTTTCCCGGAACGTTATGACTTCGGCCGGAATTTGTTTGTAAGATGGACACGAACGGCCGCGCAGCGGCCGTACTAGGCCCGGGAGTGAGCCGCTTGCGGCTGGCTCTCCGGAGGCAGGCATAGAAAGAACGGCTTCGACACTATGGATGGTGGCTGGAGCGCTATGTCTGCTCAGCCGGATTCAATCCGGCGCCGGATGCCGGGTGCTGACAACCTAATCCCCCCAAGTTAGGTCCAGTGCCCGGCATCTCGGTCATTAATCCTTTCACCGATGCCTGCTCTCGGTTCCCTTCCCCATCAGCTCAGCTTCCCGGCTGCGGGCCTCGCGCCTGAGCGCATCAACGACCGCCGCCACCGCCGTCTGCCGCAGCGACTCCGGGCGGGCCACCAGCCAGTAACCGAGCCGCTCCTCCAGTTCCCCCGGCAGGATACGGACCAGATCCGGGTGGCGGTTGGCCATGAAGCAGGGCAGCAGGCCGAGGCCGGCGCCGGCGCGGGTTGCCTCTACGTGGACGAACACGTTGGTGGAACCCAGGGCGGTGGCCATCGCCGGCAGCAAGCGGCGCGCGGCGTCAAGATCGTCGACCTGCAGCATGGAGTCCACGAAATAGACCAGAGGGTGGTTCATGGCCGCGCGCACGCTATCCGGTGAGCCGTGTTCCGCCAGATAGTCCCGGGAACCGTAGAGGCCGAGTACATAGTTGCCCAGCCGGATGGATCGGGCACGGATGACCTGCGGCCGCCCGACCACGACTTCGAAATCCAGGCCCGGCCGGTGTTGCGAGGCCTGGCGCGCGGCGGTAACGATCTCCACGCTGAGCCTGGGATGGTGCTGCTGCAGGCGGGCAATCGCCGGGGCGGCCACGAACGCGCTGAAACCGTCGGTGGCAGACATCCTCACGACCCCGGCCAACCGGTCGGCCTGATCCGGCGTGCGGCCCAGCTCCGTCAGCGATTCCTCGATCCGCTCGGCCACCGCTGCCGCCTTCCGGCCCAGGTCGGTCAGCTCCCAGCCCCCCGGCGCCCCGGAGAACACGCGGCCGCCCAAGGCCTTTTCGACGGCAGCGATGCGACGCGAGACGGTGGTGTGGTTCAGGCCAAGGTTCTCGGCCGCCGAGGTATACCGGCCGGTGCGGGCGACGGCGAGAAGGATGATCAGGTCGTCCGGCTTGGCGGGCTGGGGTGCGGGAGGCATATCTGCATCTTTGCAGACCATGCCTGCAAAGTTTGTCATTGATGCACATGCGGGAACGGGGAATACTCGGCTTCGTCTAATTGTGACCACACTCACAGCGTGCGGGGGGAGTCCCGGCGGTAAGCGCCGCAGTATCCGCACGCCATGCAAGGAGAATGATGAGCGCCCACGCTACCCCCACCGGACCCGGATCCGGCGCGACGCACGAGTCGCCGCCGTCGGTCCTGCGCAAGGTCGTCACCGCTTCCATGGCCGGCACGGTCGTGGAATGGTACGAGTTCTTCCTCTATGCCACCGCGGCCACGCTGGTTTTCGGCGCCCTGTTCTTCCCGAATGCGGGCACCGAACTGGACGCGATCATCGCAGCCTTCGTCACCTTCGCGGTCGGCTTCATCGCCCGGCCGCTGGGCGGGATCGTGTTCGGCCACTTCGGCGACAAGCTGGGCCGGAAGAAGCTGCTGCAGGTGAGCATCATCCTGATCGGTGCCGCCACGTTCCTGATGGGCTGCCTGCCAGGCTTCGACCAGATCGGTTACTGGGCGCCGGGCCTGTTGGTGGTGCTGCGGTTCGTCCAGGGTTTCGCCATCGGCGGCGAATGGGGCGGCGCGGTCCTGCTGGTGGCCGAGCACAGCCCGGCGGCCAAGCGCGGCTTCTGGGCGTCCTGGCCCCAGGCGGGTGTGCCGATGGGCAACATGCTGGCCACGGTGGTGCTGTGGGTGATGTCAGGCATCCTCTCCGAGGCCGAATTCCAGGCCTGGGGCTGGCGCGTTGCCTTCTGGCTCTCTGCAGTCATCGTGCTCGTCGGCTACTACATCCGCACCAAGGTCACCGAGGCGCCGATCTTCCTGGAAGCCCAGGCCGAGTCTGCCAAGGTGAAGTCCACCTCCTACGGCGTCGTGGAAGTGATGAAGAAGTACCCGCGCGGCGTGTTCACTGCCATGGGGCTGCGCGTCGCGGAGAACATCATCTACTACATCGTGGTGGCGTTCTCCATCACGTACCTGAAGACCGTTCACGATTTCGACGTCACCACGGTGCTGGGCCTGCTGATCCTGGCGCACGCCTTCCACTTCGTCGTGATCCCCTTCTATGGGCGCCTGTCGGACACCATTGGCCGCCGGCCGGTCTACATGGCGGGCGCCGTGCTGTCGGGGGTCTGGGCCTTCGTCGCCTTCCCGATGTTCGATACGCAAAGCCCGGTCATCATCCTGGCCGCGATCTTCCTGGGACTTGCCGTGCACGGGCTGATGTATGCGGGCCAGCCGGCCATCATGGCCGAGATGTTCCCGACCCGGATGCGCTACTCGGGTGTCTCGCTGGGTTACCAGGTGACCTCGATCTTCGCCGGTTCGCTCGCCCCGATCATCGCTTCCACGCTGCTGAAGGACTTTGAGCACTGGCTGCCCGTTGCCCTGTACCTGGTGGTCGCTTCGGCCATCACCGTCGTGGCAGTGATCTTCACCCGCGAAACGAAGGGCGCCTCCCTGCGCGACCTGGACCGGGCCGACCTGGCCCGCACGGAATCGGGAGTGCGGGCCCAAGCCTAGGCGCGACGGCGCAAGCCAAGCGAGCAAAACCGAAGGGACCGGTGCCACCCGTTGCGGGCGGTACCGGTCCCTTTCGCCTCGGCGGACCTGCGGTCAGCGGAAGCCGATGAGCTGCTCGACCGGGCCCATGCAGAAGAAGAGCACGAAGGCCGCGGCCACCGCCCACATCAGCGGGTGGATGTCCTTGGCCCGGCCCTGGAACGTGCGCACCAGCACATAGGCGATAAAGCCGGCGCCCAGGCCGTTGGCGATCGAATACGTGAAGGGCATCAGCGTGAACGTCAGGAAGGCCGGAATGGCCACGCCCCAGTCGGACCAGTCGATCTTGCCCACCTGCGCCACCATCATGAAACCGACGACGACGAGCGCCGGCGCCACTGCCTCGAACGGCACCAGCGAGATCAGCGGCGTGAAGAACATGGCCACCAGGAACAGCAGGCCGGTGACAACGTTGGCCAGGCCGGTGCGCGCGCCCTCGCCGATTCCGGCGCCGGACTCGACGTAGATCTGGTTGGAGGAGACCGAACCGGCGCCGCCGGCAATCGCGCCGACCGCGTCAACCATGAGCACCCGGTCAACCTGCGGGATGTTGCCCTCTTTGTCGGTCAGCCCGGCCTCGTTGGCCAGGCCGACCATCGTGCCCATGGCGTCGAAGAAGATGCTCAGCAGGATCGCAAACGCCAGCAGGGAAGCGGCGGTGATACCCAGCGTCCCGAAGGCACCGAAGAGGCTGGCCTGGCCGATCAGGCTGAGGTCGGGCAGCCCCACCCAGCTGCCGCTCGGCAGCTCGGGCACCACCAGGGACCATCCCAGCGGATTGGGGCCGTCGGGACCCATCGACGGGCCAACGTCGGCCACCGCTTCGATGACCACCGCGAGCACGGTAGCGGCGATGACGCCGATCAGAATGCCGCCCTTGACCTTGCGCACCACCAGCGCGATGGTCAGGATGAGGCCGAAGACGAAGACAAGGATAGGCCAGCCCAGCAGGACGCCGTCGAAGCCGAGGCCGACGGGAACAGTGGTGCCCGCCGCGTCGGGGATGCGGCGGATGAAGCCGGCGTTGACCAGGCCGATCAGGGCAATGAACATGCCGATGCCCACCACAATGGCGGTCTTGAGGCTCTGCGGCACGGCGTTGAACACGGCGGTTCGGAAACCGGTCAGGACCAGGATCAGCATGGTGATGCCGGAGAGGATCACCAGGCCCATCACATCCGGCCAGGTCAGGCCCGGGTTGGTGGCAACGGTGATGGCGATAAAGGCGTTGACGCCCAGGCCCGTAGCGAGGGCGAACGGGTACTTGGCCCACGCCCCCATCACGATCGTCAGCACGCCGGCCACGAGGGCCGTGACCGCCGCGACGCGTTCGGCGCCGAGCATGGCGCCGGTTGAATCGGCGCCGCCCAGGACCAGCGGGTTCAGCACCACGATGTAGCTCATCGCGAAGAACGTGGCCAGGCCGCCGCGGATTTCGCGCGAATAGTTGGAGCCGCGCTTGGTGATCTCGAAGTACCGGTCGAGCACCGAAGTCTTGGCGGCTACTGCTCCCTTTTGGGGCATGGGGAATGTCCTCCACAGGTAAGTGGTATGGTCGGGAATTTCCCCAAAATTCTAGCCCCTACGGCACGCGGCGGCGTACGACGCCGCTGTTCCACGCCTTCCCGAAGTCAGGCGATGGCCGGCCGGGAGGTGGAAGCAATGGCATTGCCGGCCACTTTCGCCTGCCGAATGATCTCCCGTGTGCTCGGGGCCAGCAGGTCCGCCACGCCGACCAGGTAGAGGCTGATCGCTTTCAGGACGGAGGCAACGTTTTCGCCGGCCGCGATGCCCAGGCTCCGGAGCAACCGGCGCATTTGGTTCTGCGCGCAGCCCGTCAGGACGATGGAATCGGCTACCAGCAAGCCGTTTTCGGTCCGGATGACCCACTTCTGGTCCTTGTCCCTGCTGATCGCTGGCACGTGGGCCGCGCGGGTATCCAGCGGCGTGGGCGCATCCGCCGGTGCCGCTGGCGCTGGCGCTGTTTTCTCCGACGTCTTGGTGACGCCGCAAACGTGGGTGCTGTGGCGGATGTCCAGCGCGTGGCTCGCGGCGTATGCCTGCAGCAAGCGCAGCAGGTCGTTGCGTTCGCTCCGGTGCGCCGAATCAGCCAACGGGGACCGGCGGCCGTGGTCGGCCGGCTGAGGGAGCAACCCCTCCACGACGATCGACGACACGCCCTGGCGGCTCAGTTCACTCGCCACGGCCAGCCCGGGCAGCCCGGAACCGATGACCACCGTGGTGGTGTATTCGGTAGGCACTTCTGGTACGGAAACGCCACTCACTGCACGGACTCCTTGGACAGTAGGGAGAACCTCGGACGGCGAACGGACCGCCCGCACACGCATTGTGAAACTGTTATTTAACACAATTTTCATCGAAGCCTACATAACTTTTCGGCCACTGAGAAGCGCCTTGTATCAGAGTAAGCTGAGGGTAGCGGGCGAGGATGCCCGTTCGACGTTGAGGGAGGCGGAACGAATGACAGAAGCCACAGGTTCAGACGCCCGACAGGGCGCCGCACCCCGCGGCATTGTCGTCGGAGTCGATGGCTCCGATCAGAGTATCTGCGCGTTGGTTTGGGCTGCGGAGGAGGCGCAACGGCGCAGGACCCCGCTGCACGTCGTGACCGCCTACACCGTTCCGGTCTTCGCTGCCTCCAGCATGGATGCCGGCTATGCCACGCTGGATGATTCGGTGATCCGCGAAGGTGCCGAAGCCGTGCTCGAGCAGGCAGTGTCCAAAGTCACCGGTTACGGCTTGGATATCGATGCCCGGGTGGAAACCGGCGACGCCGCCGGAGTTCTGCTGGAGCTCTCCGAACAGGCCGAGTTGATCGTGGTCGGTACGCGCGGCCGCGGCGGCTTCATGGGCCGGTTGCTGGGCTCGGTCAGCAGCGCTGTCCCGGCCCACGCCTCCTGCCCGACGGTGACGATTCCGCTGGCCTGCGCACCGCGGCTCGGCGACCTGGATATTGAGGTTCCACGGTCCAAGGACCAGGCAATCCGCCCCGAGGACGTCGAGAAGGTCGTCGTGGTCGGGGTCGATGGTTCCGAGCAGGCACGCAACGCCACCCTGGTGGCCGCAGAGCAGGCCGAGCGGCTCGGTTATCCGCTGAAGGTCGTATGCGCCGTGCCGCCGTTCACCGGTTCGCTGGCCTGGGTGCCGGCACCGCTGGACCGCGAAGCGCTTTATGCGGACATCCGTGAGCAGCTCGACGCGGGCGTGGCGTGGCTCAAGAGCCACTTCCCCGGGCTGCGCGTCATCGGTGAAGTACAGGACGGCTCCCCGGTGGAACTGTTGATCGAGGCGTCACGCACCGCCGAACTGCTGGTGGTGGGCACCCGCGGCCGCGGCGGCTTCGCCGGCATGCTGCTCGGCTCCACCAGCCAGGGTGTGCTGCACCATGCCAAGGGTCCCGTCATGGTGGTGCCCGACAAGCACGATCCGCGATTGGACGACCGCCGGAACTTCGGTCCCCTGCCGGACGCCGAATAGCAGCAGCTTGAAAACGGGCCGGGCCCGGAACCCAAATGGTTCCGGGCCCGGCCCGTTCTTAGAGTTTGTGCTCTATCCCACTCAGACGGCCCAGCGCGCCCCGACCGTGTGCAGCTTGCCGTACATGTGGCTGATGTTCGTCACCGTCAGACCATCCTTGTCGTTTAGCGCATGTACGACTTGCCAGTTGCCGATGTAGATCGCCACGTGCCAGATGGCATTCGGTTCGCCCCAGAAAACAAGGTCGCCCGGCTGGAGTTGGTCGAGCGGCACCTTGTGCGGTGCGTCGTCGAGCTGGGCCTGGGCCACGCGGGGGAGGTATCGACCAGCGCTGCCGAACGCCGCCTGCGTCAGTCCCGAGCAGTCATAGCCCCACGGGCCGCTGCCGCCCCAATCGTAGAAGCTCTTGTTGTTCGCCTGCTTGGCCATCGCGAAGTTGATGGCAGCGTTGGCGATGCCCGCGTTGCTGCCGGGGGCCGGAGCCGGTGCCGGCGGTACCGGGTTCGGCTTGGGCTTCGGGGCCGGTTGAGGGGCCGGGGGCGGAGGCGGCGCCGGGGCGGGCGTCGAAGGCCGGGACGGCGCAGGCGCCGCGGGCCGTGACGTGACTGGCGGCGTGGACGGAGCGACTGGCCGGGAGGTTGCCGGCGGTGCGGCTGGAGCGGCTGGCCTAGAGGTTGCCGGCGGCGCGGCTGGAGCTGCAGGCCGGGCCGGCGTGATGTCTTCACTGGCCGCTGCAACCGTGGAGTCCTGCGCGTTGGAACTGCCTCCGGAGGGCCGCTGGGCCGCAGCGGCCTCCTGCGCCGACTGCGCGACCAACGCCTGGAGCGCTCGTTCCTGCTCGGCGCGCTCCAGGGCGGTGATGCGTGCGTCCTCTTCGCCGGTGCTGGTCCCGCGCAGTTCGGCCAGATGCACCAGAAGGGCCTGCCGCTGTTCCTCGTAGCGGACGACGAGCTGCTCCTGTGCGGCGCTGGCGGCTTTCGCGTCCGATTCCGCGGCCTCCGCGGCTACTGCCGCGTCCCGCGCGGCCTCTTCGGCCTGCGTGACGTAGAGCTCCCAGGATGCCCACAGCTGGGCGGCCTGCTGGGATTCGCTCAGCGTCTGCGAGCGGTTCGCCGTCAGGGCGTCGAGCGTGGAGGCCTTGTACAGCACGTCGCCGGCGGCCTTGCTGTCCAGCAGGGAGCTGAGGGCGGGGTTGACGCCGCCGTTCCGGTACAGCTCACCGGCCAGCTGTCCCACCTGATTCTTGACCGACTCGAAGTACTCCGCGGCCTGCGAGGCCTTGGCCTTGGCGTCATCGAGTTCGGCGGTCCGCTCCTGCTGCTTCAGCAGGGACTCGCTGTAGGCGTTCTGGGAACGCATGGAATCGAACTGCGCGTTGGCAAGGTTTCCGGAAGCTGCCCTGAGCTGCTCTTCGATCCGGTCCACCAGGGCCTGGGTGGCCGCTGCATCGCCCTTGGCGTCGTCGATCTCCTCGCCGGACGGCAGCGTGGGCGCCGCCGGCAGGATGATCCGCTGCGACGTCACCGGCGGCAACTGTCCCGCCGGTGCGGCGACGGCCGGCGCCAGGGCCGGAACGCAGATCAACAGGGCGGTAGCCGAGAAGAGCGCGACGGCGCGCATCGGCGTCGTCGATCGATGCGGGGCAGGACGCCCCGAGGGAAGCAGCCTCATCCGAACGGGTCCTTACTAGGAGCGCGGTAAATGCACGCGCCCTTTCAGGACGGCCGGCCTTGGGACCGGAGCGGTCAATGTGCGAACGGGTGGCACCCCAACTAGACCGAACTGCATTCACACAGCACGTTGAGGATATGCAACTTCATTCACAGTTGCAACATTTGTCCCAGCAGTAACATAAACAACACCAGTGTCATTTGCACTACATTCCCGATGAGTGGGCGTGTCGGCCCCTCGTTTCCCCATAACAGCTGGATTGCAGGGCGGGGAAGGCGCGCATGATCCACCGAGGGGTGCGGTCCTCTGCGAAGGTGCCGAGCGGGCGCGTCGTCCGCGTAGGCGTCGAGCCAGGCCGGTTGACAGGCGAGGAAGCCGGCCAGCTTCCGCCGGCCTGCTGTGTTCAACTGAGCGGCGCGGGTGTCAGCCCCAGCCCAGTTCGTGGAGGCGGTCGTCGTCGATGCCGAAGTGGTGGGCAACTTCGTGGATCACGGTCACCAGGACCTCGTGGACCAATTCTTCCCGGGAAGAGCACATCCGTTGGAGGGGGCCCCGGAAGACGACGATTCGGTCCGGCATCGACCCGGCGTCCCACCAGTGGTCCCTCTCGGTGAGCGGGGTGCCCTCGTAGACGCCCAGCAGTTCCGTCTCCGGGTCTTCCCAAGGTTGCGGGGTGTATTCCTCTTCGACGAAGATGCCCACGTTGGTCATCTCGCGCATGATGTCTTCCGGGATCTGGTCGATCGCGTCGTTTACCGCGTCCTCAAATTCCGGCAGGGACAACTCCATCGGCATGCAGCCGACTTTACCCGCGGGCGGCGGCCTTAAAAGCGCCCCTGTGCAGGCCTCGGCAGGCCACGGTGGTCGGTTTTGGTTTTTCCCGGGACAGGCCCTATAGTTTTATAGGTCCACAGCGGGGAAATGAATCCCAAGTGGTCCTGGCCCCCATCGTCTAGCGGCCTAGGACACCGCCCTTTCACGGCGGCGGCACGGGTTCGAATCCCGTTGGGGGTACGCGAGACGTCATGAATGGCAGCCGCTGGAGTGGTCAGAACCGCTTCGAAAGGCTGGTAGGATTGAGTCTCGTAAAAAATGCAAGGCCCTGTAGCGCAGTTGGTTAGCGCGCCGCCCTGTCACGGCGGAGGTCGCGGGTTCAAGTCCCGTCAGGGTCGCTTTGGTTTCCGGAGCGATTTCGGAAGGCCATCGGTGATCATCGCAAGATGTTGCCACGGCTCTGTAGCTCAGTTGGTAGAGCGTTCGACTGAAAATCGAAAGGTCACCGGATCGACGCCGGTCGGAGCCACCAGCAAAAACGAAGCCCCGCCGTCCTGGTTCAGGACGCGGGGCTTCGTCGTGCCCGGCCACTCTGTCCACCTCCGGCTTCGTCGGGCACCATGGGTGCATGAACGAAACCGCAATCACCCACATTGGCGGTCCGACAGCGTTGCTGGAGTTCGGCGGCTGGACGTTCCTGACCGACCCCACCTTTGATGAACCCGGCGAGTACCCGACAACAGCCGGAACCCTGGTGAAAACCTCCGGGCCCGCCGTTCAAGTCGCAGACCTGCCGGTGGTGGACGCCATCCTCCTCTCGCATGACCAGCATGCGGACAACCTGGACGCCTCCGGCCGGCGCCTGGTGGAATCCGGCGGAGCCAAGGTTCTCGGCACCCTGGAGGCAGCAGACCGGCTCGCGACGGTCACCGGCATGGCCCCGTGGGAGCGGACGGTGCTCGAGGCCGCCGACCGGACCACGATCACGGTCACTGCCGTCCCCGCCCGGCACGGACCGGAAGGATGCGAACCGGTGACCGGCACCGTGACCGGATTCGTCCTGACAGGATCCGACCTGCCGACTGTTTACGTCAGCGGCGACAACGCCTCGCTGGACGCGGTCGACGCCGTCGCGGCACGTTTCGCTCCGGTCACCACGGCGGTGCTCTTCGCCGGAGCCGCCCGCGTGGGAGCCTTCGACAACGCCGCGCTAACCCTCACCGCCGACGCCGCGGCCGAGGCGGCACGCAAACTGGACGCGGCCACCGTCGTGCCGGTCCACGCAGAGGGCTGGAAGCACTTGAGCGAAGGCCACGAAGAGCTCCGCGCCCGGTTCTCCGCCACCGGCCTCGAAGACCGGCTCCGCATCCCCACTCCGGGGCGGAAACTGACCCTGTAACTCGGCACGCCGGCGGCCTGCCCGTCAGCTCCAGCCGCTCCAAGTTCCCAGTCTCCACTCAGGGTCACTGGCCTACCATGGAAGGGGTTCCATTGCCGCCTGCACCTGATGAGGCACCGGACCAGGGGGACGATTGGAGCGTGGAGCATAGTGCAGGCCCTTCTAAAGGCGACCGCGATCGGCCTGGCAACCGCCGTCCTGCTGACGTCCTGCAGCAGCGCGGAACCAGCGTCGGAATCAACGACGACGGCGCCCGCCCCCACTGCTTCGGGGGCCACCGAAGGGACGGCTCCTGCAGAGACACCCCAGGCACCAGCCCCCGCCACTGAACAACCCGCTACGGCATCGCCCGGCCAGGCACCGCCGTCGGACTCCGCTGGCCCCGCCGGCGGAAGCGGGGGATCCGACGGAGGCGCCACTGACTGGGGAAACTACGAAAGCCGGGACCACGCTTGCGCCGCCGTGGCCGCAAACGTCGCCTCCCTGCTGCTGGTCCCGCTCGGCTTCATGACCGGCGTGGAGGACTCCGACCTGAAGGCGCTGCAGGAGGAGCTGGACGAATTCAGCCGCGGTGTTCCGCCCCGGCTGGGCGACGACCTGGACCGGGTGGAGGACCAGCTGGACCACGCAGCTGCAACCGGCCACTTCGACGCCGCCGGGTTTGCCGACGCCCTGCAACCGGTGGAGGACTGGCTGGCCGAACACTGCGGGGAATGAGGCGTTAGGCTTGCCCTGAGAGTCATCACAGCGTCAGGGAGAACAGATGCACAACGAGGATCGGCCGGCTGCCCCGTCCGCCGGAGTATCGCCCGGGGCACACCCTGTCACCGCACCCGTCGGGGTCCCGGGCGGGCCGCCGTCCGGGCAGGCAGCGGTGGACCCGGACCAGACTGCAGCCGTTGGCATCCCGGACGCGCCCGGCCGCACCACCATTTCCGAAGCCGCCGTGGCCAAGGTCGCGGCCGTTGCCGCCCGCTCCGTCCCGGGGGTCTACGCGCTGGGCAGCGGCACAGCCCGTGCGCTGAGTGCGCTGCGGGATGTCGTGGGCGGCAGCGACGCCGGCCAGGGCGTCCATGTGGAGGTCGGCCAGACGCAGGTTGCCGTGGACATCAGCCTGGTGGCCGTTTACGGCAAGCCGTTGCAGGAACTGGCGGGCGGCGTACGCGCGGCGGTGTACACCGCCGTCGAGCAATTGGTGGGGCTGGACGTGATCGAGGTGAACGTGGAGATCAACGACGTCCACGTGCCCGGCCTGGACGCCAAGGCGCCGGCCGAGAAGCCTGTCCGACAGGGCGCCCAGTAGCAGGATGTTCGGGACGGCGAGAGGAGCAAGGATGAGCTACACGGTAGTCGGCATGGCCGTCGGCGCAGTGCTGGCGTGGGCCGCGCTGGTTTTTAACTTCTGGGGCTTCCTGCTGATGGCGGTCTTCCTGATCGTGGGGGCCTTGCTGGGCCGCGCCGCGGAGGGCAAGCTTGACTGGCGCAGCATCCGCGATGCGCTGACCGGACGCCGCTCGTCTTCATGACGGACCCCGTTGTGGACGCCGACGAGATGCCCCCCCGCCCGGAAGGACCGCCGCTCGCGGACCGCCCGGACTCACCGCCCCCGGCGTCGCTCGCCACCGGGCCGCCCGGGCGACGCTACGCCGGGCACACCCGCGTCAGCACGCAGGCGTTGACCAGCACCGCGCAGGGGGTTGCGGCAGAGCTGCTGGGAATTTCACCGGGCCTGATCCGCGCGACGTGGCGCGACGATGCCGGTTCCCTCGCCTTGTCCCTGGCGCTTCCCATGGGCATTCCTTCGCTGAACCGGGTGGTGCGGGACCCGCACCTAGTGGACGGCTTTGGCGGATCGGTCTGGGACCGGGCACACGCCGCCAAGGGAACCATCCTGGAGAGGATCTCCCGGATCAGCGGTTCGAAGTTGAGCCGGGTGGACATCAGGGTCACCGGCATCCGCGTGCAGGAAGGAGGCCGGGTCCGGTGAGCAGCACCAACCTCAAAACCGGCGAGCGATCGGCTGACCAGCGCCCGGCCGACGAGCGCCTGGCCGGCCGCGAACTGCGCAGTTCCCGCGCTACCGCAGCAGTGATCGCCGCGGTTCTCGTCGCGTTGGCCTGCCTTTACCTGCTGCTCGAAGCGGCGTTGAAGTCGATCGGGCAGCGCCCGTGGTTGGCCTCGCCGGAAGAGATGGCCGGCTGGATCCACCAACTGCCGGGGAACATCGCGCCCACCGTCCTGGGCGCCTCCGGTGCGCTGATCCTGTTCTTGGGTCTGCTCTTCTTCCTGCAGGGCGTGCTCCCCGGACACCTGCACCGGCACCGCATTCCCGGCCGCCGCGGCGTGGTGGTGGTGGACGATGAAGTCATCGCCGCGTCGCTGGCGCGGCGTGCCCGCATCGAGGCGCAAGTGACGCGCGAGCAGGTGCTGGTGGTCGTCTCGCGCGGCGTGGTGGACGTCCGGCTCCGGCCAACCTCCGGCCAGCCGGTGGAAGCGGATGCCGTCCAGGCGGCGGTGGAGGACGAGGTCCGCAGGGCGCGGATCAGTCCGGTTCCGCAGGTGCGCGTGTTCGTTTCCAGTTCCGGGGTGGTGGGACAGTGAACCAAACGCCCCGGACACTGAACCGTATCCTGATCACCCTTCTGGGGCTGCTGCTCATGCTGGCCGGCGGCACCGCGTTGGCGCTGGCACTGGTTCCCGCGCTCGCCGGCTGGTGGCACGCCGCCACGGAACAGGCCGGCGCCAACCTGCGGACGGTGCTGGACGCGGCCACCTTGCCCGGACAGCGGGACAGCTGGCTGTGGATTGTGGTGGCGCTGGTGCTGCTCCTGATGGTGCTGCTGATGATCGCGTGGGCCGCTCAGCAGGGCAAGGGCCGCACCGGCACCATCGCCGCTGACTACGACGGCGCAGGCGAACCCGGCGCCGTCCGGCTGAGTGCCGCCGTGGCCGAGCAGGCGCTGCGCGACGCACTGCGGGAACGCGACAGCATCCTGCAGGCAACGGTCACCGCCTACGACTACGAGGGCGGCGGAGGCTTGCGCGTCCGGGTGGTTCCGCGCCTCGGGGTATCCCCGCAGGCCGTGGCGGACGAAGTCTCCGACCTCGTCGAAGCGCTGGACCTGACCATCGGGATCAGCTTCCCGGTGGTCATCCACCTGGTGGCCGGCGCGCGCTCGCGGCTGGTCCGCGCCGACCGCGTCCGCTAGGCGGACTGCCCGTCGGCGGCGGGCGTCAGCCAGGCGGCCCCGTTGGGCTCCAGCAACCCGTTGGCGACCGCGCCCTCCTGCGACGCCAGGACCAGCGAGGCCCCCGCGGGCAGCCGGATGGCGGAACTGCCCAGGTTGGCCAGCACCTGAAGTGTCCCGTTGCGGTAGCTGAGGACTCCCGACGCCGGATCGTGCTCCGCGGCCCACTCCACGCTGCCCTGGCCCAGCTTCTGCTCAGCACGCAGGCGCAGCGCCGCCCGATACAACTCGTAGGTGGAAGCGGCTACTCCCACCTGCTGGTCCACCGCATAGCGCGCGAAACTTTCGGGCTGCGGCAACCACGGTTCATGTTGGGTAGAGCCCCAGCCGTAGCCGTGCGCCTCCGCGCGCCAGGGAATCGGCACCCGGCAGCCGTCGCGGCCCCGCTCTTCGCCGCCAGTGCGGAAAAACGCCGGGTCCTGGCGCACCTCGGCCGGCAGGGTGGTGTGCTCCGGAAGGCCGAGCTCATCGCCCTGGTAGATGTAGGCGGAGCCGGGCAGCGCCAGCATCACCAGCGCAGCGGCGCGACCGCGGGCGTGACCGAGTTCCTCGTCGGGCTGTTCGTCGCCGGGGCCAATGCCCTTGGGAAACGTGGTGGGGTCGGCCAGGCCGTAGCGGGTGCTGTGGCGGACGGTGTCGTGATTGGACAGCACCCAGGTGCTCGGAGCACCCACTGAAGCTGCAGCGGCCAGCGAATCCTCGATGCTGCGGGCCATCCGCCGGGCATCCCAGCCCGCGAGCAGGAAATCGAAGTTGAAGGCCTGCTGCATTTCGTCGGGGCGGACGTAGGCAAAGAGCCGCTCGACCGGCTCGACCCACGCTTCGGCCACCAGCATGCGGTCGCCGTCGTATTCGGCCAAGACCTTGTGCCACTCGCGGTAGATCTCGTGCACGCCGTCCTGGTCGAAGTAGGGCGGAGTCTCCGGATGGACGCCGGCCTCCGGCAGCGCAGCTACCTGCTGGGCCGCCGCTCCGGGGGCATCCGCCCCGGCTGGTTCCAGGACCTGTTCCCCGGAGGCACGGGCATCGGGGGTGGGCGAGGCGCCGGCGGGTTGGCCGACCGCCGCCCCGTCGCCGCCGCCGGGCAGTGCGTCTTCGCCCGGGAGCCGCTCGTTGCCGGCCACCATCGAGGTCTTGGCCGCCCAATCCGGCAGGCCCTCGGCCTTGACCAGGCCATGGGCCACGTCGATCCGGAAGCCGTCCACGCCGCGGTCCAGCCAGAACCGCAGGACGGAGACCATTTCGGCCCGGACCTCCGGGTTCTCCCAGTTCAGGTCCGGCTGCGTGGAATCGAACAGGTGCAGGTACCACTGGCCGGGCGTGCCGTCGGGTTCGGTGATCCGGGTCCAGGCATCGCCGCCGAACACCGACTGCCAGTTGTTGGGCGGCTCAGTGCCGTCCGGGCCCCTGCCGTCGCGGAAGATGTAGCGGGCACGTTCGGGCGATCCCGCCTCGGAGGTCAGCGCGCTCAAGAACCATTCGTGCCGGTCGGACGTGTGGTTCGGCACGAGGTCGACAATCACCCGCATGCCGAGCTCGTGGGCGCGTGCCAGCAGCGAGTCGAAGTCGTCCAGGCTGCCGAACAGCGGGTCGACGTCGCGGTAATCGGCAACGTCGTAGCCTGCATCGTTTTGCGGGGAGACGTAGAAGGGCGACAGCCAGATGGCGTCCACCCCCAGGTTCTTCAGGTAGGGGATCTTGGCGCTGATTCCGGCCAGGTCGCCCATTCCGTCGCCGTTGTGGTCGGCGAAGGAGCGCGGATAGATTTGGTAGATGACGGCGTCGCGCCACCAAGGAACGGCTGCTGCGGTCATTGGCTCTCCTCGACTCGGGGGGTCAGGACCACTTCCAGCCTAATGATCTTTCCGATTGAACAGGCAGGACAGACCGCGGATGCGGCGCAGATCACGATTCGGCATCGAACACCAGAGCCCCGAATATGTGCCTTGCGACACACTCCGTAAGCGTTTACGTTACGAGTTATCAGATGGGTACTTGGTGGCTGCACTCTGACCTGTTCAGCTCTCTAAGGGCCACCGGACAAAGGAGTCACATCATGCACTTTGCACGCTCCAGAAAGGCCGTCCTGCCGGTGGCAGCGCTCGGCGCCATGGCACTGACGCTGTCCGCCTGTGGGGGAGGGACGGAATCCGAGGAGTCGCCGGCGCCTGCCGCAGACTGTGCCGCCTACGAGGCCTACGGCACTTTTGACGGCGCCGAGGTCAGCGTCTACTCGACCATTACCGATGCCGAGCAGGATCTGCTGGAGAACTCCTGGGTGGACTTTGAGGAGTGCACAGGGATCGACGTGGTGTACGAGGGATCCAACGAGTTCGAGACGCAGATCGGCGTCCGTGCCCAGGCTGGCAACCCGCCGGATGTGGCGATCTTCCCGCAGCCCGGCCTGCTGGCCGCCCAGGCCAAGGCCGGCTACCTGAAGCCCGCGCCGCAGGAGGTGTCCGACCTGGTCGACGAGAACTGGTCCGAGGACTGGAAGACCTACGGCACCGTGGACGGCACCTTCTACGCCGCCCCCATGCTGGCCAGCGTGAAGGGCTACGTCTGGTACGTTCCGGCTACCTTTCAGGAGAAGGGCTGGGAGGTTCCGCAGACCTGGGACGAGATGATGGAACTCACCCAGACCATCGCCGACGAGGGCACCATGAAGCCCTGGTGCGCCGGGTTCGAGTCCGGCGAGGCCACCGGCTGGCCGGGCACCGACTGGATCGAGGACGCGCTGCTGCGCCAGGCCGGACCGGACGTGTACGACCAGTGGGTCAACCACGAGATCCCGTTCAACGACCCGCAGGTGGCCGAGGCGTTCGACGCCGTCGGCGACATCCTGAAGAACGAGGACTACGTCAACGGCGGTATCGGCGACGTCCGCTCGATCATCTCCACCTCGGTGGACGACGGCGGCATCCCGGTGATCGACGGTACCTGCGCCATGCACCACCAGGCTACGTTCCAGGCCGCCAACTGGCCGGAAGGCACCAACGTGGCTGAGGACGGCGACGTCTGGGCGTTCATCACTCCCGGCCAGGAGGCCGGCGCCAGCGCCATCACCGGCGGCGGCGAGTTCGTGGCCGCCTACACCGAAAGCGAAGAGGTCTCGGCCTACCTGCAGTTCATGGCCTCGGCCGAGTTCGCCAACAACCGTGTGGAGCAGGGCGCCGCGATCAGCGCCAACAAGGGCCTCGACCCGGCGCTGGCCGCCAGCGACCTGGACCGCCAGTCCATCGAACTGCTGCAGTCGGAGGACACCACCTTCCGGTTCGACGGTTCGGACCTGATGCCGGGCGCGGTGGGCGCCAACTCCTTCTGGAGCGGCATCGTGGAGTGGATCAACGGCAAGTCGACGCAAGAGGTCGTGGACTCCATCGAAGCCAGCTGGCCCAAGGACTAAACCGGTACCGACAGCCCGGCCGCACCGCCTGTGACCCATGCAGGCGGTGCGGCCCGGCACGGTCTGTCCCTTCCACGCACCAAGGAGGCAAGTGCCATGGAGGACGTTGGCGAGAAGCTCGTGCAGGTGGCGATCGCCCTGGCGGTCTTCGCCGCGATCATCGCCTTGATCATGCTGTTGGTGGACCGGGCCCCGAAGTCGTTCCGCGATAAGGCGACGATTATCGGATTCCTGGCCCCCGCCGTCGTACTCCTGGCCATTGGGTTGGTGTGGCCGGCCATCCAAACGACGTACCTGGCGTTCACGGACCGCACCGGAACGCCGAACGGCCTGGACAACTTCGTGTGGATGTTCACCCAACCCGAAGCGCTGGTCACGCTGCGCAACACGCTGCTGTGGGTCGTCCTGGTGCCGCTGCTGTCCACCGGCATCGGCCTGGCGTACGCGGTGTTCATCGACCGGGCGCGCGGCGAGAAGGCGCTGAAGGCGCTGGTGTTCATGCCGATGGCCATCTCCATGGTGGGCGCCGGCGTGATCTGGAAATTCATGTACACGTACCGCGGCGGCGAACGCGAACAGATCGGCCTGCTGAACCAGGTTCTTGTGTGGTTCGGCGGCGAACCCAAGCAGTTCCTGCTGGACGCGCCGGAGAACACGTTCTTCCTGATCGCGGTGATGGTCTGGATCCAGACCGGCTTCGCCATGGTGATCCTCTCCGCGGCGATCAAGGGCATCCCCACCGAAATCGTGGAGGCGGCCCGCCTGGACGGGGCCAGCGCCTGGCAGCAGTTCCGCTCCATCACCATCCCGTCCATCCGGGGGGCGTTGATCGTGGTGGTCACCACCATCACCATCGGCACGCTGAAAGTCTTCGACATTGTGCGGACGATGACCGCGGGGAACTTCGAAACATCGGTGGTGGCCAACGAGATGTACACCCAGGCGTTCCGCGCCAATGAGCCCGGACGCGGCGCCGCGCTGGCCTTGATCCTGTTCCTGATGGTGCTGCCGATCGTCATCTACAACGCCCGGCAGCTGAAGAAGCAGAGGGAAATTCGATGAGCGCAACGCCTGCCATCCCGACCGCTCCCGACGCCGTCCTGGCCAGCACCACCGAACAGCAGATCCCGATCACCCGGCGGGTGAAGCAGCGCCTGACCTCGCGCGGGGCCACCGCCGCGGCGATCATCATCGCCGTCATCTGGACCGTGCCGACCTTCGGCCTGTTCATTTCCTCGCTGCGCCCGGAAGACAACATCCAGGCCAACGGCTGGTGGAACATCCTGGGCGACCTGCAGTTCACCACGAAGAACTACACCGACGTGCTGGACTCCCAGGGCGGTTCCGCGTCCAACCTGGGCCAGTACTTCATCAACTCGCTGGCGATCGTCATCCCGGGCACCCTGATTCCCCTGGTGATCGCTTCGATGGCGGCCTACGTCTTCGCCTGGGGCAGGTTCCGCGGCAAGGACACCTTGTTCATCGTCGTGTTCGCGCTGCAGATCGTGCCGCTGCAGATGGCGCTGATCCCGCTGCTCTCGCTGTTCATCAACCTCAAGATCGGCGAGTTCCAGGTGCTGCCGGCCGGAACCTACGCCCAGCTGTGGATCGCGCACACCATCTTCGCGCTGCCGCTGGCCATCTTCCTGCTGCACAACTTCATCTCCGAGATCCCGGGTGAGGTCATCGAGGCGGCGCGGGTGGACGGCGCCGGGCACGCGACCATCTTCTGGCGGATCATCCTGCCTCTGTCCGTGCCGGCGATCGCATCCTTCGGCATTTTCCAGTTCCTGTGGGTCTGGAACGACCTGCTGGTGGCGCTGGTGTTCTCCGGCGGCACGGCCGACGTCGCCCCGATTACCCAGCGGCTGGCCGAGCTGACGGGCACCCGCGGCGACGAGTGGCACCGGTTGACCGCCGGCGCGTTCGTTTCCATGATCGTGCCGCTTGCGGTGTTCTTCGGCCTGCAGCGCTACTTTGTCCGCGGCCTGCTGGCTGGTGGCCTTAAGGGGTGAGCGCACCGTGACCGGGATCGACGACGTCGCGCGGGCCGCCGGCGTCTCGACCGCAACGGTTTCCCGTGCCCTCCGCGGATTGTCCGGGGTCTCCACGGACACCCGCGACCGCGTGCTGGCGACAGCCGACTCGCTGGGCTACGTGCCGTCGTCGTCGGCGGCCCATCTGGCCTCCGGCCGCACGAGGGCCATGGGCGTGCTGCTGCCGGTGATCGACTGGTGGTACTTCGCGTCCGCGCTGGAAGGCGTGGACCGTGTGTTGCGGGCGGCCGGCTATGATCTGATCGTGTTCAGCCTGGGCGGCACCGGCATCAACCGCGAACGGGTGTTCCACCGGTCCATGCTGCGCAAGCGGATCGACGCGCTGCTGGTGATGTGCATGCAGCTGACCCCGGACGAACTGGCCGCGCTGCAGGCGCTGGAGTATCCGAACGTGATCGTGGGCGGCCAGGTGGACGGCTTGCGCAGCGTGAGTGTGGATGACAACGCCGCGGCCGCCGAAGCCGTCGAGCATCTCATCGGGCTGGGGCATACGCGGATCGCGCACCTGCAGGGCGGCGGTGCCTACGGGATCGACTTCGATGTGCCGCGCCGGCGCGAGCTGGCCTTCCGGGACACGATGGCCCGGCATGGGCTGCGGGTGCGGCCGGAATGGCTGGCCATGGGAGACTTCCGGTTCGCCGGCGGCAGGATTGCCGCCGGCACGCTGCTCGATACCCCCGGGGAACGGCCGACGGCGA
This sequence comes from Arthrobacter sp. THG-b23, assembly GCF_059091265.1. Lineage (NCBI taxonomy): Bacteria > Bacillati > Actinomycetota > Actinomycetes > Micrococcales > Micrococcaceae > Arthrobacter > Arthrobacter sp. THG-b23. The sequence goes on along the minus strand of NZ_JBNHGM010000002.1, from coordinate 472,537 downwards.
TCTTCGCCTCCGCGGACGAGATGGCCTTCGGCGCGCTGAGGGCCGCGCAGGAGCGCGGCCTGCGGGTCCCCGAGGACGTTTCCGTGGTGGGAATCGACGACCACGAGTTCGCCGAGCCGATGGGGCTGACGACCGTCCGGCAACGGCCGGACGAGCAGGGGGCTTACGCGGCGCGGCTGCTGCTGGCCGAACTGCAGGGGAAGGCCCGGCTGGACGTGCCGCGGATCCAGCCCCACGAGCTGGTGGTCCGGGCCTCGACCGCGCCGCCGTCGTCGTAATTGTCGGCCGGCGTCATGCCGGCGGTCAGGACGCGCGGGCGAGTTGGCGGATCTTGATCCAGCGGCCGGCGAGGCGGCGGTACGCGGCGGCGGCGCCGGTCATGTCGCCGTCGGCCAGCGATTCGATGCCGGCGTGCACGTCCGAGGGCGATTCGTCCGGGTAGACCAGTTCGGCCACGCGGCCGTAATCCAGCTCCACGATGCCGTCCGCGGTGAAGGTTTCCAGCCACTCGGTCAGCTCGGTCAGTTCTTCCAGCAGGTCCAGGCCCGGGGCGGCGAGGGCCAGGGAAGCCGCTGCGTAACGGGCCCGGTCGATGCACTGCGGGACCGGGGCGGCCAGGCGGACCGTTTGCAGCGTGTGGTCGCTCTCCACCTTTTCGGTGTGGTCGTCCTCGCGGAACAGGACGAACCAGCCGAACGGGATGCCCCAGGTGGAGCTGCGCGTGTGCAGCTTGGCCAGTGCGTCCACGAAGTTGTCCGGGTCCAGCCGGGACTGCTGGGCGTCCCGCGCCGCTTCGGGCACCAGCAACCCCAGCAGCGGATCGCGCAGGCTGCTGGAGAGCGATTCGGCGGCCAGGGTGCTGCGGACCGCCAGCTGGTTGGGGCAGTACCGCGGCGTGGTGATGCCCTCGGGCGTCGGATAATGAAGGACCCGGATCAGGTCGTCGCTGGAGTGCGGAAACGGGTCCGACACCGTGCGCGTGATCCGGCGCAGCGAGTCACCGCGGTCCAGATCCTCCGTCACGTCCCGGCCGCGGCCGCGCTGGCTCATGATGAGCAGCTGCTGATCGTCGTCGAACACATCCAGTGGTTCGAAGACCCGCAGGTAGGAGACGTACGGGAACTTCATCTCAGTCCAGCTCCGCGATGACCGGAGCGTGGTCCGAGGCGCCCTTGCCCTTGCGCTCTTCGCGGTCGATCATCGCACCGGTGACCCGCCCGGCCAGCGCCGGGGAGGCCAGGATGAAGTCGATGCGCATGCCTTCCTTCTTGGGGAAGCGCAGCTGCGTGTAGTCCCAGTAGGTGTAGACGCCGGGCCCGGGCGTGTACGGGCGGACGACGTCGACGAATCCGGCTTCTTCGAACGCACGGAAGGCGGCCCGCTCGGGTTCGGTCACGTGCGTGGCGTTCTGCGCGCGGAACCAGTCGATGTCCCAGACGTCGTCGTCCGTCGGGGCGATGTTCCAGTCGCCCATGAGCGCGACGTTGAGCGTCGGGTCCTCCTGGACCCAGCCGGCGGCCTCCTCCTTGAGGGCCTTGAGCCAATTCAGCTTGTAGGGCATGTGCGGATCGTTGACCGCCCGGCCGTTGGGCACATACAGGCTCCACACCCGCACGCCGCCGCAGGTTGCCCCGATCGCGCGGGCCTCGGCGGCGGTGCTGTCCTCCGACTTGCCGAAGTGCGGCTGGCCGTCAAAGGTCCGGACCACGTCATCCAGGCCCACGCGGGAGGCGATGGCCACGCCGTTCCACTGGTTCAGGCCGAAGTGCGCCACCTCGTAACCGTTCTTCTCGAACAGGTCCCACGGGAAGTTCTCATCCTTGGCCTTGGTCTCCTGAATGGCCAGCACGTCCACGTCGGAGCGCTGCAGCCAGGACTCAACGCGGTCGGCGCGGGCACGGATCGAGTTCACATTCCAGGTAGCAATCTTCACAACAGCTACGTTACCCAACGGCGGCAGGCTGTGCTCGCCGCTCGGGCCGGCTGGGCTCGCCGTTCGGGGCGACCGGGCTCGCCGCTCAGGGCGGCTGGCTCGCCGTCCGACCTCCAACGGCGTTGTGGCTTCGGGGTATGTTGGACAGATGTTTGCTGATAAGCCGCAGTCTTTAGCAGATCCACTCGAACGGCAGCGGCGGCAAGCCATGCTGCAATCCGAGCCGTCCATACAGAAGCTTGAGGAATGGCGGGACGCCTACGCGCCGACCCGCACGGAGCCCGTCCCGCATTTTGACCCGGCGGATGCAGGCGTCGAGGCGCGGGTGCTCTTTCTGCTCGATAGTCCCGGGAGCCAAACGGTCACGGCAGAGGGGCCTGGATTCGTTTCAGTAGACAACGCCGACCAAGCGGCCGAGCGGTGCTGGAACGAACGCCGGGAAGCGGGGCTGCACGAGGGGGTTCTCCTCTGGAATACGGTGCCGTTTTTCCTCGACGGCGCCGAACCGACGCCCGTCCAGACAATCGCCGGGGTCAAGGCACTGAAGTCCGTCCTGGGGCTGCTGCCCCGTCTCCAAGCCGTCGTGCTGTGCGGGACCTTCACCAAGACCCAGTGGGCGAAGCACATGGGCGCGTTCACCCGCCCGACCGTCATCAAGGCGCCCAGCCCCGGCGGCAGGGCGATGATCAGCAGGAAGAACCAAGAAGAGTTCCGGAAGGCCGTGATGCGGGCGAAGAGCCTGGTCGGCTGACGGTTCAGCGGGCCGGCTGCGCTTGGCCGGGTGACGGTTCAGCGGGCAGGCTGCGCTTTACCTGGCCGGCTGACGGGTCAGCGGGTGCCCGGGCCGACGGTGTCAAAGGCTTTGGCCAGCAGTGCTCCGCCGCGTGACGGTTCGGCCTAGCCCCGCCACCATTTGTCGAGGATTGACACCGGGGTGGTCCGCTTGTGCCGGGTCATCAGGTAGCGCTGCTCGATCTTTTCGGCGACCTCGTCGGGGATCGCGCGTCCCTCAAGGTAGTCGTCGATGTGGTCGTAGCTGATCCCCAGTTCGTCCTCGTCGGTGCGGCCGGGCGTGGTGTCCAGCAGGTCTGCCGTCGGCACCTTGTGCGCCACCTGGTCGCTGGCACCAAGGTGCTCCAAGAGCTGTCGGTTTTGGCGCTTGTTGAGCCCGAACAGGGGCAGCACGTCGGCCGCCCCGTCGCCGAACTTGGTGAAGAAGCCGGTGACCGACTCGGCGCCGTGGTCCGTGCCCAGCACCAGGTAGTTGTGCTGGCCGGCCAGCGCGTACTGGGCCATCATCCGAGCCCGGGCCTTGATGTTGCCCTTGTTGAAGTCGGTGATCTCCTCGCCGGTCGTCGTCGTGAATTCGGCTTCGAAGCCGTCGACCGCCGACTTGATGTTGAACGTCCACGAGGTTTTCGGCCGGATGAAATCCATGGCTGCCTGCGCGTCGGCTTCATCGTGCTGGACCCCGTAGGGCAGGCGCACCGCGACGAAGTTGGCTTCGACGCCTTCTGCTTTGAGTTCGTCGACCGCCAGTTGGGCCAGCTTGCCGGCGAGGCTGGAGTCGACGCCGCCGCTGATGCCCAGCACAAAGCCTTTGGAGCCGCTGGTCTTGAGGTAGTCCTTCAAAAATCCGACGCGCCGTGCGACTTCCTGCGACGGGTCGATGGAGGGCTGGACGCCCAGTTCGTCAATGATCGTGGCCTGGAGTTCGCGCATGGCCACAGCCTACTAAAGGTCCTGGCCAGCTGCAGAGAATCCGGCGGGCAGGTCAGCGCGGCTTAAGCCAGAGGCCCCGGTTGTCCTTGTTTTGGGCGGCCGTTCGGCATCGCCGCAGGTCAGGGCCGCACGTCCCTCCAAAACATGGACAATTCCTGTTGAACCTGGACAGCCAGCGTGTTCGGGAGGCAGGGGGCTGGCAGCAGGCAGGGAGCACTTTCGCTCCCACTTCTTGGATACGCTTCCGGCATCGCCGCAGGTCAGCGGCTTGCGGGGTTCTTAGACGTGGGAAGTTAGGCCCATATCTGGGAGCGAACGGGTCGGCCACGGTGCCACCCCGCGCCGCCCCTACTGCTTGAATGCGGCGTCGAAGGAGGACTGCGGCGGATCGAAGTCGAACCGCTTGAGGAACCGGAGGGCTTCCGGCGCGCCCTGCAACCGGTCCATGCCGGCGTCTTCCCACTCCACCGAGATCGGCCCGTCGTACCCGATGGCCGCCAGGGCGCGGAAGCTGGCCTCCCACGGCACGTCGCCGCGCCCTGTGGAGACGAAGTCCCAGCCGCGCCGCGGGTCGCCCCACGGCAGGTGGGACCCCAACCGCGTGTTGCGCCCGGTGATGCGCAGCTTCGTGTCCTTGCAGTCCACGTGGTAGATCCGGTCCTTGAAGTCCCAGATCAGCGACACCGGGTCGATGTCCTGCCACATCATGTGGCTGGGATCCCAGTTGATGCCGAACGCCTCGCGGTGCCCCAGGGCCTCCAGCGCCCGCACCGTCGACCAGTAGTCGTACGCGATCTCGGAGGGGTGGATCTCGTGCGCGAACCGCACCCCGCACTCGTCGAACACGTCCAGGATGGGGTTCCACCGGTCGGCGAAGTCCCGGTAGCCGGCGTCGATCACGTCGGCGGAAACCGGCGGAAACATTGCCACGTACTGCCAGATCGAGGACCCGGTGAATCCCACCACGGTCTTCACCCCGAGCCGCTGTGCCAGCCGCGCGGTGTGCTTCATCTCCTCGGCCGCCCGCGTCCGCACGCCCTCCGGCTCGCCGTCACCCCACACGCGTGCCCCGACTATCGCCTGGTGGCGGAAGTCGATCGGGTCGTCGCACACCGCCTGGCCCCTCAGATGGTTGGAGATCGCCCACACCCGCAACCCGTAGCGCTCCAGAATGCCGAGCCGGTCGGCGATGTAGTCGTCGTCGTCCCAGCGCCACGCGTCCAGGTGGTCCCCGGACACCGCGATCTCCAGGCCGTCGTAGCCCCAGCCCGCGGCCAGTTCCGCCACCTTCTCCAGGGGCAGGTCCGCCCACTGGCCGGTAAACAACGTGAAATTACGTGCCATCGGTTGCTCCTGCGTAGTCGGCGCGGGTGTCGGTTTCTGAAAGGACGACGGCGGCGCCCGCCTGCGCGGCGCTGCGCACGATGGCGTCCAGCACCTTTTGCACCGCCAGGCCGTCCTCGAAGCTTGGGCTGGGCGCCCGGCCGGTTGCCACCGCGGCCAGGAAATCGGCGGCCTGGCTGGTAAAGGTATGGTCCCAGCCGAGCACATGACCGGGCGGCCACCAGGCCTGCAGGTAGGGGTGCGTCTCCTCGGTGACCAAGATTTTCGCCGCGCCCGCGAGCCCCGGCGGGGCACCGGCGTCGTAATAGGAGAGCTCGTTGAGCCGCTCCAGGTCGAAGGCCAGATGCCCGGCGGACCCATAGACCTCGATCCGCAGCGCGTTCTTGCGGCCCGCGGCCATCCGGCTGACCTCCATGCTGGCCACCGCGCCGGAGTCGAGCCGCAGGGTGGCCCACGCGGCGTCGTCGACCGTCACCGGTTCGGGCCCGCCCGGTCCCTGCCGGGTTTCGACGAACGTGTTGAGCGTCGCGGAGACCGACGTGACCCGCGCGCCGAGCAGGAAGTGGATCTGGTCCACCGCGTGCGAAGCCAGGTCGCCGAGCGCCCCGGAGCCGGCGGTCTCCCGGCGCAACCGCCAGGTCATCGGGGCGGAGTCGTCCGCCAACCAGTCCTGCAGGTAGGCGACGCGCACCTGCCGCACGGCGCCGATCCTGCCCTCGGCGATCACTTGACGCGCCAGGGCCAACGCCGGCACCCGCCGGTAGTTGAAGCCGACCATCGAGCGGACGCCGGCCGCTCCGGCGGCGCGGGCCGCGGCCGCCATGCGCTCGGCTTCGGCCACCGAGTTGGCCAGCGGCTTCTCCACCAGCACGTGCTTGCCCGCCTCCAGCGCGGCCACGGCCAGGTCGGCATGCAGGTGGCCCGGGGTGCAGATGTCCACGATCTGCACGTCGCCGCGCTCGAGCACGGCACGCCAGTCCGTGGAACCCTCCGCCCAGCCGTACCGGGCCGCGTCCGTGGCCACCCCGTCGGCATTCCGGCCGACCAGGACCCGCCGGGCCACGGCGGGCCCACCGGGATAGAACGCGGACACGTTGCGCCAGGCATTGGAGTGCGCCTTGCCCATGAAGGCATGCCCCAGCACCGCCACCCCCAGCGGCGGCGACTCCGGATTGGCGGTCATCGTCTTCTCCTTCGTGCTCGTCGGTCGGTGGTGCGGCGGGATGGGCTGCGGTCCGGGTCCGGGCTGCACCCGGACGCGGGAACGGGCTAGAGGCTGCGCAGGAATGCCAGCCCGTCCGCTGCCAGTTGATCCTGGCTCGGCGCCAGCGGCCGCCAGATCGATGCGGCGGTCGCGATGGCCGCGTTGTCCGCGGTGAAACTCTCGATGTTCAGCGGGCCGGCGTAGCCCACGTCGTCCAGCGCCTTGACCAGCGCCGGCCAGTCGGTCTGGTCGCCGCCCGGCGCCCCGCGGTCGTTGCCGCACACCTGCAGGTGGACCAGGTGCTCACCGGCGGCGCGGATGGCGGCGGCGCTGGAGCGTTCTTCGATGTTCAGGTGGTAGCTGTCCAGCGCAAGCCCCACCCCGTGGCCGAGCAGCGGTCCCAGCGCGTCGAGCGCCTGGTCCACGGTGTTGACCAGCGAGGTCTCGTACCGGTTGAGCGGCTCAATTCCCAGTACCACGCCGGCCGCCTCGGCTTGGGCGGCCAGCGGCGCCAGGTTCTCCCGCAGCTGGCGGTACGCTTCGGCGCGGTCTTCGGCGTCGATCCGCCACACCCGCCCCGTGCTCGAGTAGAACGGACCGCACACCGCCGGGGCGCCGACGTCGTGTGCCAGGCCGATGCAGGCCGCCAGATAGTCCTGGGTGGCCTGCACCGACCCGGCGTCGGCCAGGACCAATTCGCGGCCGGGTGCCATGGCGCCCACGATGTAGGGCTTCAAGCCCGTGGCCGCGAGGGCGTCCCGGGCGGTGCCGGCGGTGAAGTCGCCGACGTTCTCCAGCGGCAGTTCGACGCCGTCAAAGCCCATGCCGGCGATCTTCGCCAGCAGCCCGGGCAGCTCGGCGTCGCGCAACGGCGACTGCCACACCCAGGTGTTGACGCCGATCGGCCGGTCCATTGATCCTTCTCCTTTGTCTGCGGCTGCTGGTGGGGACATCGTCCGGTTGCCGCCGGACGCTGTCGCGCCGGCCCGTACGGGGTCCCGCGGAATCTGGCGGGCCGCGCCATCGGTGCCCGGCTCGCGCCGGGCTCCCGCCGGATGTCCGAACCGGCAGTTGCGGGCCGGCCGGGCACCCTCCCCGGGCCCGGCCGGCCCGCAAGTTCTACGGAATCTGGCGTTGCTGCCAGACCTCCGGGTAGCCCGGCAGGTCCTCGCCGCCGAACTTGGCGTAGTGGCCGTCCGGCATGCCGTCGTTGCGTTCCAGCCAGTCGTCCAGCTCGTCGGCCGGGATCGGAACCTGCGGCAGCACCCACTCGGCCGGGATTTCCTCGCCGGCGAAGATCTTCTGCACGGCCAGCAGCGGCGTGCGCCACTGGAAGTTGGAGTAGACCGGAGCCAGCGCGTCGATGCCGGTGTCCTTCCACTTGCGCAGGAAGCTCAGCTCGTCCTCGCCGGTCATGACCGGCAGGTCCTTGCCAGCGTCCTCGAACGCCTCGATCGCAGCCACCGCGCCGTCGCCGGCATCCATCCAGACACCCTGGACATCGCCGGTCGCGAGCTCGTCGGAGATGATCTTCTTGATCTCGGTCGGGTCGGCGCCGGTGAAGTAATCGGTGGCTTCGATGCCGTTCTCCTCAAAGATCTTCTCCGCCGCCGCCCAGCGCTGCTCCAGCACATCCACGCCGGGCAGGATGCGCAGTGCCACTACCTTGTCGCCTTCCTGCAGTCGTTCGCTCAGGAAGTTGGCGGTGTCGATGCCCCAGGCGAATCCGCCGATCGGGTGGATGAACGTGGTGGCGCAGTCGGTTTCCACGCCGCGGTCGAACACCACAACGGGCTTGCCGGTCTCGCAGGCGCGCTCAACCGCCGGCGTCAGCGCCGCGGTAGCGTTCGGCGAGATGATGAACGCGTCGCAGTCGCCTTCACTGATGAAGTAATCGATGTCGGCAATCTGGGTGTTCGAGTCGTCCTGCGCGTCGCGGGTTTCCATCTCGGAAATCACGCCCTCGTCCTGCAGCACCTGCAGCTGCTGGTTCATGGTGATCCAGCCGGTCTGCCGCCACGGGTTGGAGATCGACGCGTTGGCGAAGCAGACCTTCTTGGCGCCCTCGGAGGCGAAGTCGGCGGTGTCGGTCATCTCGCCGTCGATGTACTGAAGCCACGGCTGCTCCGGGTCGCCCTCGAATTCCGCCGTCCGCTGTTCGAACTGTTCGTCGTAGACGGCCTGGTCGAACCATTCCGTGGAGGCCTCGGTGGTTTCCGCCGGTGACGGGCTGGCCGCGCCGCCGGGGCCGCCGGTCTCCTCGGTGATTGACGGATCGGTGGTGCAGCCGGTCATGGCCATTAACGACGCGGCCGCTGTGAGCGCGACCGCGGTACTTAGACGCTTTCCCGTCATGTCAGTTCCCTCCCTTGTCGGTGCCCTCAGCGGGCTCTGGTGCCGCGATGATGTGTTGTTCGGAATGCGCGGCCGCAGAGCCCCCGCGCCGCTTGCGCTGCCAGGACTGCGCGGCGGCAGCAACAGCGACGATGATGATGGCGCCTTGCACGGTGTCCCGCCAGGTGGACGCCACGCCCAGGAAGTTCAGCAGCGTGAACAGCAACTCCAGGGCGAACGCGCCGGCTGCGGCCGAGAGCACCCAGCCGCGGCCGCCGCCCAGCACCACCCCTCCCAGCACGACGGCGGTGATCGCCGTGAACTCGTAGCCTTGCCCCACCGACGGATGGACCCCGGCATAGCCGACGAGCAGGATTCCCGAGACGGTGGCGGCGAGCGACGAAAGCATGAAGGCACGCGTGCGCACCCACCAGACCCGGGCGCCGGTCAGGGCTGCGGCCACGTCGTTGTCGCCGACGGCGACCAGCGTGCGCCCGTAGGGCCGGCGCATCATCCAGACGGCGAGCACGGCGACGGCCGCCAGGATGATGACCGGATAGGGGATGACCTCCAGCACCGGCACGTTTTCGATGCCGCCGCGGCCGATTTGCCGGAAGCTGTCCGCCGGGTTGCCCTGCGCGGCGCCGCCGGTCCAGTTGAGCACCAGGCCCAGCAGCGCCAGCATCATGCCCAGGGTGACAATGAAGCTGGGGACCTTGAGCAAGGTGGTGACCAGGCCGTTGATCAGCCCGATGACCGCCCCGAGGACGAACATCAGCGCCAGCACGGGGATGACCTTGGCGTCGTCCTGGCCGATCAGGTTGCCGGCCACGATCACCTGCATGGTCACTACCGATCCCATGGACAGATCGAACTCGCCGGAAACGATTACGAAGTACTGCCCGATGGCGGCGATCGCAATCGGCGCGGTCCGGCCGATGAAGCGGATGAAGGACCCGGGCTCGCCGAACGACGGGTTCAGGATGATGATGGCGACCAGTAGCGCGGCCAGGAGCACGAAGATGCCGCCGCCGGGAGTCCGCAGGCCGCGCAGGAAGCGTTGGCCGAGGCCGGCCCGGTTCTGCTGCAGGACCCTGCCGCCGGCCTCCGAGTCCAGAACTGTGCTCATGCCTGCGCCTCCTGCTGTTGGCCGCCGTGCCCGTAGCGCGGCGGCCGGGCGACGATGGTGCGGCGGGCATAGACGGCGACGGCGACCACGATCACCACGCCGCGGACCACGTCCTTCAGGAACGGGTTGATCTGGAGCACGGACATGATGTTGTCCAGCATCGCGAAGATCAGCACGCCGCCCAGGGTCCCTGTCACGGAGCCCTTGCCGCCGGCCAGCAGGGTCCCGCCCAGAACGACGGCGGCGATCGAGAGCAGGTCATAGCCGCCTTGCGAGCCCACGGTTGGGCTGCCGACGCCCAGCCGGCTGGCCAGCAGCAGTCCGGCCATACCGGAGAGAGTGGAGCAGATGACGTGCGCGGTGATCACCGCGCCCGGCACGCGGATGCCGGACATCCGGGCCACGTTGCTGTCACCGCCGACGGCGTAGATGTGGTGGCCCATGCGGGTGCGGTGCAGCATCAGCAGCACGAGGGCGGCGCAGGCGAGCATGATGAGCGTGGAGATCGGCACCGGCCCTATGCCGGTGGCGCCGATCAGCCGGAAGGAGAACGGGGTCTGGCCGAAACTGCCCTTGTAGTTGGTGCCCAGATAGCCGCTGATCAGCAGGCCCATGCCGAGCGTGGCGATGAAGCCGTGCACCTTGAGGCCGGCGACAATCAGTCCGTTGGCCAGGCCGATGACGGCGGAGACACCCAGTGCCAGCAGCACGGCGGCCGGCACGTTTTCGCCCCGGTTGGCCATCACCCCGGCCGCTATCAGGCTGGCCAGGCTGGTCACGTAGGGCACCGAGAGATCCAGGCTGCCGACCAGAATCACCAGGGTCTGGCCGATGGCGATGAAGCCCAGCACGCTGGTGCCGGTCAAAATGGCGGAGATGTTGCCCGGGCTGAAGAAGTTCCGGCCGGCCGTGGCCACCAAAATGCTGCCGGCGATCAGTGTCAGCAGGGCCACCAGGTACACGATCTGGGTGGAGGTCAGCCGCGCGAAGAAGCCGCCGCCCGCCCGTGCCCGCCTGGTTCGGGCCGGGGTTCGCGTGGTCGTCATGGTGTCCCTCCCGTGGTGCCGCGGTCCTCCGCGAGGTGCGACCCGCCGTCCTGCCCGGCGTCCGCAAGCCGGGCGCCGCCGTCGTTGCCTGCTTCCGCGCGACGATCCCCGCCGTCGCTCCCTGTGCCCGGAAGTGGGGCACCGCCGTCGTTATCCGGAGCCGGCGGCGGGCCGTCGGAGTCCGCGCCCGGGACCCGCGCGCCGGTGGCCAGCCGCAGGATTTCCTCCTCGGTGGCGCCGGCCGGCAGCTCGCCGGCAATCTGTCCGTCGCGCATCACCAGGATCCGGTCGGACATCCCGATCACCTCCGGCAGCTCGCTGGAAACCATCAGGACGCCCTTCCCCTCGGCCGCCAGCTGGCGCATCAGCCGGTACACCGCCACCTTGGCCCCGACGTCGATGCCCCGGGTCGGTTCGTCCAGCAGCACCACACCCGGGGACACCGCCAGCCACTTGGCCAAAACGATCTTCTGCTGGTTGCCGCCGGAGAGGTACTGCACCTCCTGATCCAGGTCCCGGGCGACGACCTCCAGCGCGCTGAACGAGCCGGCGACGGCGCGTCGCACCGTGGCGGTTCGCTTGGGGAACACGGCGCGGACCACGCCCAGCGCGTTGTCCAGCAGGGACTGGTTGAGGCTCAGGCCCTGCGCCTTGCGGTCCTCGGTGATCAGCGCGACGCCGTGCCGCACCGCCTGGCGGGGAGAATGCGGACGGATCGGACGGCCGCCCAGCTGCATGCTGCCGCGGTTGAACGGGGCGGCGCCGAAGATCGCCTGCAGCAGTTCGGTGCGGCCGGAGCCTTGCAGGCCGGCGATGCCGACAATCTCGCCGGGCATAAGGCGCAGGCTGATGCCGTCCAGCTGGTCGTTGCCGGCGTCGGCGAGTTCGAGCAACGGGGCTTTCGTGTCGGAGCCTGGCGCCGCGGGCGCGGCCGGGAGCTTGTCCGGGAAATAGGCGGAGATGGGGCGGCCTACCATCATCCGCACCAGCGAGGCATCGTCGAGTTCGGCGGCGGGTTTGGTTCCCACAATCCGCCCGTCCTTGAGCACGGTGATGGTCTGGCAGAGGTCGAAAACTTCGCGCAGCCGGTGCGAGACGTAGAGGATGCCGGCGCCGCGTTCGGCCAGCCTCCGCACGATCCCATACAACAGGGACACTTCCGGCCCGGACAACGCGGCGGTCGGCTCGTCCATGGAAATGATCCTGGCGTCGTAGCTGACGGCCTTGGCGATTTCGACGATCTGCTGCTCGGCCACGGAGAGCGACCGGACCAGCGCCGTGGGACGGATGGAGCCGATGCCCAGCGACTCCAGCAGTTCCGCGGTGGCGGCGTTCATCTTGGCCCGGTTGACCAGCAGGCCCTTGCGGGGCTCGCGGCCCAGGTAGATGTTCTCCGCCACCGTGCGGTCCGGCAGCAGGTTGAATTCCTGGAAGACAGAGGACAGGCCGGCTTCGTGCGCCTGGGTGGGATGGCTGAACTGGACGCTTTGGCCGTCCAGCAGCACCGTTCCCGAGTCGCGCTGGTACACGCCCGCCAGAATCTTCATCAGGGTCGACTTTCCGGCCCCGTTTTCCCCGACGACGCCGTGGACCTCGCCGGCGTGCAGCGTCAGTGACGCGTCCTGCAGCACGGGATTGCCGAAGAAGCTCTTGGTCAGGCCGCGGACCTCGAGTACGGGTTTCCCCCGTCCGGCGCCGCTGTCGGCCACAGTGTTGCTCATCTGCTCCACCCACTCACTGTGGCACGGGTCACATAGTTTTGTCGAGAGTCAGGCAAAAGTTGTTTGAACACGAATTGTTAGTTTCGCTAGAGACAAACAGAAGTGGTGCGTGCTGTACTGAAAGCGTGTTGAAGTCCGATGTCGCCCCGCCGCAACGCCTGGCCACCCAGCCGGCCGCCGGAGCAAGCGAGGTATTCCAACTGCTGCGCGACGGCCAGCCGCGCACCCGGGCAGAGCTGGCGCAGTTGACCGGCCTGGCGAGGTCCACGGTGACCGCCCGGGTGGACTCGTTGATGCGGCTGGGGCTTATTGCCCCCATTGGGGGAGCGACCTCCACCGGCGGAAGGCCGCCGTCGTTGTTCGCGCTCAACCCGGCCGCCCGCCTGGTGATCGGCGCAGACCTCGGCGCCACGCACGCCCGGGTCGTCGTTGCCGACCTCTCCGGCGATGTGCTGGCCGAGGAGCGCACCGAGCTGAGCATCGCCAACGGCCCGGACATCGTGCTGGGTTGGTTGACCGACGCCGTGGCGCGGCTGCTGAAGGACGCCGGACGGAGTGCGGCGGACCTGGGCGCGTTCGGCATCGGACTGCCGGGACCGGTCGAACATGACACGGGTCGGCCGATCAATCCGCCGATCATGCCCGGCTGGGACCGGGTGGACGTCCCCGCACTCGTGCAGCAGCATTTCGCCGTGCCGGTCTTGGTGGACAACGACGTCAACATCATGGCGCTGGGCGAGCAGGCCATGGCCTGGCCCGACACCGCCGACCTGATGCTGATTAAGGTGGCCACGGGGATCGGGGCCGGCATCATTTCCTCCGGGCAGCTGCAGCGCGGCGCCCAGGGAACCGCCGGGGACCTGGGGCATGTGCGCGTGCCCCGGGGCGACGACGTGGTGTGCCGGTGCGGGAACACCGGCTGCCTCGAGGCGCTCGCCGGCGGGCCGGCGCTGGCGGCCGTGCTCTCGGCCCAGGGGAAGAAGGCCGAGAGCAGCCAGGACGTGATCGATCTGGTCCGCGCCGGCGACCCGCAGGCGATTCAGGCGGTGCGCCAGGCCGGCCGGGACATTGGCGACGTGCTGGCCACCTGCGTGAACCTGGTCAACCCGTCAGTCATCGTGATCGGCGGGCGGCTGGCGCAGGCCGGCGAGCACCTGTTGGCCGGGATCCGGGAAGTGGTCTACCGGCGCTCGCTGCCGCTGGCGACCGAGCATCTGCGGATCGCCCCGTCCGTGGCCGGGCAGCGCGCCGGCGTGCTGGGGGCGGTGGCGCTGGCGATCGGGCACGTGCTCTCGCCCGAAGCGATTGAAGCGGCCGCGTCCGCCTGACTGCGAAGTTATCGCTTCGTAACGGGGTGGGCCTCCCGGCCGCGTGCCTCCGCGGCTAGCGTGAGACAACACGTCTATCGAGGGGGCGGGGCGCCATGCGCACACTGACCACATTGGCGGCCGGTGCCGCCGTCCTGCTGGCACTCGCGGGCTGCGGGGGTTCGAAGTCCGGAATTGGCGCGCTGGCGGCCCCCGCCGGCCCGGACGACAAGCTGGCGGGCGGGGCCGAGGTCCTGCGTGTGGCGCCGGGCAGTGTCCGGGCGTTGGCGGAAGAGGGCGACTTCGCTTTCTATGCTGCCGTCCCGGACAACCCGGCCGACCGCGGCGTGTGCGTGATCATCGTGGATGTGGAGGCTTCCGGGGCGTCAAGCAGTTGCGGCGGTACTGGGCGGGATCCGGTTGAACTCGGCACGTCCGGGGCGTGGGCCAAGCTGGTCCAGGACAACTTCGACGCCGGCAAAGACCTCGCCGAGGGCTGGGAGCAGCTGCACCCGAACCTGCTGGTCCGCGGGCTCTAGCCGGCTCAGGCGCCTTCCGGCGGCGTCCGGCGGCGTCGGGTCTGGGGCCCCGCCCGGGGACCGCAAGACCTGTCATGGATTCCCGGTGCGGCGGGGGCAACCCCATAGACTAAGAGCCATGACCCAGACTCCTGCGGCCGATCCAGCGGCCGACCGCGCCCGCCTGCTCGAACTGATTAAGGAACTGGCCGTAGTGCGCGGCAAGGTCACTCTCTCCAGCGGTGCCGAAGCCGACTACTACATCGACCTGCGCCGGGTCACCCTGCACCATGAGGCGTCGCGCCTGGTCGGCAGGGTCGTGCTGGCGATGCTCGACGAGGCCGGCATCGAGTTCGAGGCCGCCGGCGGCCTGACCATGGGGGCCGATCCGGTGGGGACGGCACTGATGCACGCCGCCGGAGACGGCGGACGGGCCGTTGACGCCTTCGTCGTGCGCAAGGCGCAGAAGTCCTACGGCATGGGCCGCCAGGTGGAGGGTCCGGAGGTAAAGGATCGCCCCGTCGTCGTGCTGGAGGATACTTCCACTACCGGCGGCTCCGCGCTGACCGCGGTGGAAGGCGTGCGCCAGGCCGGCGGGCAGGTCAAGGCGGTGGCCGTCATTGTGGACCGCGACACCGGCGCGAAGGAACGCATCGAGGCCGAAGCCGGCGTGCCGTACCTCTTCGCTTTCGGCAAGGACGAACTGGAGCTGGATTAGCCGCCGGTGGCCGGCCCGCTCACATGATGGATGTACGCAGGAACCACGCCTTCCGCCAGCTGCGCCTGGCCAGCAGCCTGCATCGGGTTTCGCGCCGCTCGTTCCTGATCGGTGCCGCCTTCGGGCTGGGCACCGCCGCCGACCTGGCGGCCACCCGGGCCATCCAGGAGATGCGCAACGAAGCGCAGATCCTCACGCTGGACGACGAACGCGCGGACCGGCGCTTCCCCCGCACCAGCTGGGTGCTCTTTCCGGGGTACAAGACCAGCTGGGAAGAGGGCCTGTGGATCTTAAACTCGTTGCGCGGCGGCCTGGTGGATCGCGGCCGGCTGGCGGTGGCGGGGTATTCGAACCGCGGCCTGGACCTGGCCGAATTGACCGAGGTGCTGCAGAAGCACATCCAGGACAACGACCTGCAACGGCTCTACTTCTACGGGCACAGCTTCGGCGGCATGGTGGCCGTGGAAATGACCGCCCGCCTGCGCGCCAAGGGCTTCCCGGTGGAGCTGATCCTGATGGATTCGTCCCCGTACAGCCGCTTCGATGTGCTGGACAAGACCATGTTCGAAGGCGTGGTCTTCCTGTTCGAGGCCGGCTACCGGGTGCCCAGTTACGTGCGGGGCGGATACGAGCTGGGCGAGCGGATCGTGCACAAGGATGAGCGCAGCTGGCGCCAAATCGTGGAGCAGACCATGGAGCAGCTGTCGCCGCTGGCCGTGTCCAGCACGCTGATCCAGTCCCAGTCCTCGTACATCTATCACTTCGACGCGTACCGCTTCCGCCACAGCATCGGCGACACCCGCATTGCCTGGATGGGCAACCCGGGGGATCAGACGGTCAACTACTCAACCGCCCGGCGCAGCTGGCTGGTCAACTATGAGGCGAACTTCCTCACCAACAACTTGGTCACCGAAGGGGCCCGGCCGGCCCATGCCAGTCCGCAGTGGAATTCCGCGATCTACGTGCCGATCATCCAGCAGGTGGTGGACGAATTCTTCCCGCTGCCGGTGGTCGGCGCCCGCAAGCGCTACTACTGACAAGGGCAGCGGGCGGCAGCGGGGTTCCACCCGCTGAGCGTCACGGGGAGCTTGGCTGAGAACGCGGAGCTGAGCGGTGCCACGGGAGACGTGAGCGGCCGCTGCGGTGGAGCGGAGCGGCAGGCATGCGAAGGGGAGCGGTGCCGCTGCACGGCTCTCCGCTCCCCTTCAACTTCGTGCGCCGGCCGGGTATTCACGTGCCTGCTGCGCTATCCGCGTAAGCCGACCCGGCCCACGCGTGGTCCAACCGCGCTACTTGGCGACGGCTTCCTGGGCGAGCTTCCGGCCGAACTCGGTCAGCTTGTCCCGAGTGCTTTCCTCCTGGCCCAGGATCTGCTGAAGCAGTTCGACGACTTCGGTCTGGCCCTGGGCCTCCGCGGAGGTAATCAGCGTGGTGTAGCAGGCGACCTCATGGTGTTCCGTGTCCAGCGCCCCGGCCACGATGACCATGTCCACCAAGCTGGGGTCCACCTTGTCCAAGGCGGCCTGCGCTTCCTCGGCCAGGCCCTTGCTCACCGGGGAGCGCTGCTCCTTGGCCTCCAGGCCCAAGACCTTGAAGCACTTTTCGATATACGTGATCTGTTCGCGGGTCTCGTCCTGGTGGTGGCTGAGCATTTCCTTCAGCTCTTGGCTCCGTGCAACCTTCTGGTTCTCTTCGAGCATCTTGAGCACATCATGTTCCGACCGCAGGGCGACGCCCAGCTTGAAAGCGAAAAGTTCCTCGGGGGTGGTCAGTTCAGCCATTGAAACTCCTTTTCCGATGAATCGTTACTCAGCATGCTTATCATCCTCGATTGATCGTGCACAACCTGCCGTAGGCCCGTCGGGCGGCTCCTGCCACGGAGCCTCACGCGCCACGGTGCGTGAGGCTGCCGTCTGTCCCCTAGGCTTGTGGAGTGGAAGAAAAAGCAGGTGAAACCGGGGGCGGACCGAGGTTGACCGGCGGTTCGGGCGAGCGGCCGGATGCCCCAAAGGCGGCCCCCAATGATCCCGAAATCGACGGGTCGGAGGTGGCCCCCAATGGCCCCGAAACCGACGGGTCGAAGACTGCCCCGAACGGCTCCAAGACCGGCGCGCGCGAAGCCGCCCCGAACGCCTCCGTAACCGACGGGCCGGAGCCGGCCATCGGCGTCGGGCCGTGGGACGGACCGTTGCCCGACGGCGACCATTGGGACCCGCAGCTGCTGGCCGACGGCGACCGACGCAACGTGACTGACCAGTACCGCTACTGGAAGCACGAGGCGATCGTCGCGGACCTCGACACCCGCCGGCACAACTTCCACGTGGCCATTGAGAACTGGCAGCATGACCTCAACATCGGCTCGGTGGTGCGGTGCGCCAACGCCTTCCTGGCCAAGGAAGTGCACATCATTGGACGACGGCGGTGGAACCGGCGCGGGGCGATGGTCACCGACCGCTACCAGCACGTCCGGCACCATCCCACCGTGCAGGACTTCGTGGCGTGGGCGCAGGGCGAGGGCCTGCGAATCATCGGTATCGACAACTTCCCCGACTCGGTGCCGCTGGAGACCTACGACCTGCCGGAGAACGCCGTGCTGGTGTTCGGGCAGGAGGGGCCCGGGCTGACGCCGGAGGTCCACGCCGCGGCCGATGCCACGCTGTCCATCGCGCAGTTCGGCTCGACCCGGTCTATCAACGCTTCCGCCGCCGCGGCCATCGCGATGCACGCGTGGATCCGGCGCCACGTTTTCGCCCAGCCGGTCTAGCGCCACGCACGGCGTTTGCGGTGCGCTGCGGCGCCAGGCGCGGCTAACTTCCCAGCTTTAGCAATAACTGTCCACGTTTTGGTTGCCCACAGGCCCCTGACCTGCGGCGATGCTTCGGGACCCGCCGAAACATGGACAGTTGGGGCACCGGCAGGGCCCGGAAAAGGTGACCACTGTATCGATGGGCCCGGTGCCGAGGCTGCGGTTCGGCGGAAACTGACGGTTTTGGAGTGGCGCGGAGCTGGAGCCCGCAGTCAGCCGAGCAGGTCCAGCAACGCTCCGGCGCCGACGGTGCGCGCCCCGAGGCTTTCAGCCCGTTCGCGCAGCCCGCGGTCCGACGTTGCCACTGTCACCGGCGCCTCGGGGTCGGTGCCGAACGCCTTCTCCACCTGAGCCACAATCTCGTCGTCGCCCGACCCGGCCGCGTGCACCACTTCCATTTCCACACCTCGGCGGCGCGCGGCCGAGGCCTGGGCTGCTGCCTCGCCGTCCTGCTCCGTCACCGGGGAGTCCGCGGCGACGCGGGCCCGTGCCCGGTTCGCCCCGCCGTCGTGCCCATCTGGGCTTGCAAATTCTGCCGGACGTGCCTGCCCATCCGGGTTCCCCGCACCTGCCGGCCCCGCCGGCCCCGCGGGGGCGGCATCCTTTGCGGCGCCTTCCAGCACGACGACGGTGCGCGGCCACACGGTGCCGGCGGGCACCTCCAACAGGTCCGCGGGAAGCCCCAGCTCCAGGGCGGTGTGCAGCGAGGCGAGCAGCCGGCGCGCGGCGCCGGGGCGGTCCTTCCACCAGCCGTCCGGCCGGGAGCCGACCACGTTGGCCGCGTCGACCACAAGCACCGGCGGGTGCTCCAGCAGCGTGCGGAGCCTGGGCCACGCCTCGCCGAAGTGCGGATGCAGCGGCAGCTGGTCCACCTCATCCAGCGGGACCCAGGCCAGGGCCAGGCTTTCGGCGTCGGTGATTTCCGGTTCAAACGGGCGAACGGTCCTGGCTGCGGCGGTTGTGTATGACCAGAAGCCCAGGTCCAGCACCGAGGTGAACAGCGGCGCCAGCGCGTCGACAGGGACGTCGGCTTCTTCGTTGGCCTCGCGCAGGGCGGCATCAACGGCCGGCTCGTCCTGATGCCGCGCCCCGCCGGGAATTCCCCAGGTGCCGCCGAAGTGGCTCCACTGCGCGCGGTGCTGGAGCAGGATGCCGCGCTCGCGGTCCACCGCCAGCAGCCCGGCGGAGCCAAACCGGCCCCACATCCGCGTGCCGTCCGGCCCCTCCACCCAGGCGTCGCCGGGATCGCGCGGACCGTGGAATGGCGGGGTCTCAGTCATGATTCCAGCTTGCCACGGTCGGCGGCGCCACGTGGAGGGCCCGGAGCGACCCGGCGGCTCAACCAGGCAACGGGCGTAACCCCGGTTCACAGTCGCCGCCGCAGCCGCTGCCCGGACACGAGTCGATAGGATGGGCTCAGAGGCAACGCCTTCGAATCCGTATCGCTAGCCAAGGAGTCAGCATGCCCGTTGCAACCCCTGAGATCTATGCCGACATGATTGACCGCGCCAAGGCGGGCGGCTTCGCCTACCCGGCCATCAACGTGACCTCCTCGCAGACCCTTAACGCCGCCTTGCAGGGCTTTGCCGACGCCGGTTCCGACGGCATCATCCAGGTGTCCACCGGCGGCGCCGCCTACTGGTCCGGCGCCGGGGTCAAGGACATGGTCGCCGGCTCGCTGGGCTTCGCCGCCTTCGCCCGCGAAGTAGCCAAGAAGTATCCGGTCAACGTGGCGCTGCACACCGACCACTGCCCGAAGGACAAGCTGGACGGCTTCGTGCTGCCGCTGCTGGCCGAGTCCGAGGCTGCCGTGAAGCGCGGCGAGGACCCCATCTTCCAGTCGCACATGTGGGACGGGTCGGCCGAGACGCTGGAGGAGAACCTGCGCATCGCCGAGGACCTGCTGGCCCGCACCGCCGCGGCCAAGATCATCCTGGAAGTGGAAATCGGCACCGTCGGTGGCGAGGAAGACGGCGTCGAAAATGAGATCAACGAAAAGCTCTACACCACCGTCGACGACGGGCTGAAGACCATCGAGGCGCTGGGCGCAGGGGAGAAGGGCCGCTACATCACCGCGCTGACCTTCGGCAACGTGCACGGCGTGTACAAGCCGGGCGGAGTGAAGCTGCGCCCCGAGCTGCTCAAGCAGATCCAGGCCGAGGTCGGTGCCAAGATCGGCAAGACCAATCCGTTCGATCTGGTCTTCCACGGCGGCTCCGGCTCCTCCGAGCAGGAGATCGCCGACGCCGTGGCCTACGGCGTCATCAAGATGAACGTGGATACCGATACCCAGTACGCCTTCACCCGTCCGGTCG
The DNA here is from genome assembly GCF_059091265.1 of Arthrobacter sp. THG-b23. NCBI lineage: Bacteria > Bacillati > Actinomycetota > Actinomycetes > Micrococcales > Micrococcaceae > Arthrobacter > Arthrobacter sp. THG-b23. The sequence goes on along the minus strand of NZ_JBNHGM010000002.1, from coordinate 452,440 downwards.
CCGGCCACATGTTCAGCAATTACGACGGCGTGCTAAAGGTGGACGGCGAGGTCGGCAACAAGAAGGCTTACGACCCGCGTGTCTGGGGTGCGGCCGCCGAGAAGTCGATGGCAGCCCGGGTTGTCGAAGCGGCTGAACGGCTGGGCTCGGCCGGAAAGTCGGTGAAGTAAATGACCGAATCGTTCCGCACCAACTTGCTGGGCCCGGAGCCGACCTACCTGCCGGAGGAGACCGACGTCCTGGCCCGGCTGGAGGCCGGCGACGAAGCTTTGGACCTGGCCGCGAAGTTCCCCACCTCCTCACTGGTCTGGGCGATCCTTGCCGACGAGGCCTACTCCGAAGGCCGGACCATCGACTCGTACGCCTACGCCCGCGTGGGCTACCACCGCGGCTTGGACGCCCTGCGCCGGGCGGGCTGGCGTGGAGCCGGCCCCATCCCCTGGGAGCATGAACCCAACCGCGGATTCCTGCGCGCGCTCTACGCCCTGGGCCGCGCCGCTGGTGCCATCGGCGAGGCGGAAGAAGTGGACCGGATCGGCAAGTTCCTGGCCGACTCGGACCCCAACGCCAAGGCGGCCATCGAAGACGCCTGATCAGCAACAAATTCCTCGGGGTGGAAAACGGGAGCTCGCCGCACGGCAGCTCCCGTTTTCGGCCCCTGGGCGGGGGCTGTCCCGTGTCCGCCAGCCCGTCCGGCACTTTCCTGCAGATCCGTTGTTGGGCATGATGCAGAGATGGGAGCAGGCAGCAGCGGCCCGGCCGCTGGATCAACGGAAGGAGCCGGATCGTGAGCGGATCCGAGACCATCGACGAGTATCTGGGACGGCTCGGTTCCAACCAGCCCACGCCCGGCGCCGGCGCGGTCGGCGCGATCCACGCGGCGCAGGCAGCGGCGCTGATCGGCATGGTGACACGGTTTACCGAGCGGAGTGCGGCGAAGAACAACGACGGCGGCGCCTCCGCGGGCTCGGGGCACAACGACGGCGGTACTTCCGCGGGCTCGGCGCGCGACGACGGCGGTGCCTCCGCCGACTCCGGCCCGGATCCGGACCTGGACGCCATACTGGCCGAGGCCGGCGATCTGACCCGGGCGGCAGTGCACGCGGCAGTCTCCGACGAGGAGAAGTTCCGCAGGGTCGTCGACTGCTACAAACTCCCGACCACAACAGACGACGAACGCAGCCGTCGCAGCGCGGCCATCCGGGAAGCGCTCGTGGAGGCGACGCTCCCGGCGAGGGCCCAGCTGGACCTGGCCTCCGCCGTCGTGCGTCTGGGCACAGAGCTGGTGGGGGTGTGCAATCCCAACGTCCTGAGCGACATTGCCGTGGCCGCGGAAGCGGCGCGGGCCGCCGCCGCCACGGCACGGATCACGGTCGAGGCCAACCTGGCCTCCATCCGGGAGGATTCCATCCAGGAGTCGCTGAAAGAACACACGCAGAAGGCGGACGACATGGTGCGACGAGCCGAAGAGCTGTCAGCGTCGGTCCGGCGCCGCGTCCTGGACTGACCGGTGCGCGAGTAACGGAGCGCGGCCCCGCCGCGCGCTCGATGGAGCGAGACCCCGGCTAGGCCTGCTTCGTGCTGGCAATTTGGATGAGGTTGCCGCAGGTGTCGTCAAACACGGCCGTGACAACCGGTCCCATGTCGGCAGGCTCCTGAACGAACTGCACTCCCAGCGCGGTCAGGCGCTCGTACTCGGAGTGCACGTCGTCGACCCCGAAGCTGTTGAAGGGGATGCCGTCGGCGACCAGGGCTTCCTTGAACGGCTTCACCGCCGGATGGCCGGACGGTTCCAGGAGCAGTTCCACGCCGTCCGGGGCCGATGGCGAGACAACGGTCAGCCAGCGGTCGTCGCCGACGGGAACATCGTTCTTGAGCTGGAACCCCAGCTTCTCGGTGTAGAACTCGAGGGCCTTCTGCTGGTCGTCCACAAAAATGCTGGCGGTGGTGATGATCATGGTGTCTCCTTCGAAGAGGGCGGGAGGTTGGCGAGCCATTCCCTCGCATGGCTTAGCGGGGCAGTATCCAGATGGTGGATGGTGGTGCGTCCACGGTTGCTGGCGGTCACCAAGCCGGCCTCACGCAGAATCGCGAGGTGCTTGGTGACAGCCTGACGGGTGATGGCGAGATGGTGGTTGTTGATCAGGCGCACGGTCAGCTCGAACAGCGTCTGGTCGTTGTGCGCGGCCAGTTCGTCCAGCAAGATCCGCCGAGTCGGATGACTTAGGGCCTGGAAAACCGTGTCCACCCTTCCATGATAGGCAACCTCTAGGTTGCCTATCAAGCGCGCGACCTTGCCTTCGATCGGCCGCGCGGTCTTTCGCCGCGGCATCCGGGCAGGCATGATGCAGGTATGGGTGCGAACACGGCATTCACGGCCACCGAGCAGGTCTATGTGCCGCCGGCGCGGGCGTGGGCGCTGTTGACGGATTGGGCCGCGGCGCCCGCATGGATGCCCGGCGTGAACGAGATGCACGCCGAGGGGCCGCTGGCGGTCGGCCAGGCCATCAGCTTCCGCTCGCAGGGCCACGACCGCAGCAGCACGGTGACCGAGCTCGACGTCGGCCGCAGCATCACCATTACCTCGTCGGAGGGGGACGTGCGGGCTGACTACCGCTACGAACTGGACGGCGACGGCGGCGCGACCCGGCTGACGCTGACTGCCGACGTCGTCGTCAGCGAGGAGCTGGCCGGCATGGCGGAACAGATCCGGCGGGCGATCGCGGAGGCCGATTCCGGCCAGCTGGCCAGCTTCAAGCAGTTTGCGGAATCCGCGCCGTGATTGCCGCCAAGGCGCTGCGCGGACGCCATGCTGATCGCGGTCGTGCGCTGCGAAGAGGCCGCCCTGATCCCGTTCGTGCGCTGCGCGGAAGCCGCGCGCCGACCCTGTCTTGCGCTGCGGGGGAGCCGCGCGCCGACCCTGCTGCCGTCCGCCCGGCTTCCGGCTCAGTAGAATCGACTGCTGGGACCGCTTGAAAGGACTGCGTTGGCCAAGCTCTACTTCCGCTACGGGGCGATGAACTCCGGCAAATCGACCGGATTGCTCCAAGTAGCCTTCAACTATGAGGAGCGCGGGCAGCGCGTGTTGCTGGCCAAGCCGCAGATGGACACCAAGGGGGACAGCAAGATCGTCTCCCGGCTGGGCATGGCCCGGGACGTGGACTTCCTGATCCGCCCGGGTGAATCCGTTCGAGAGCACTTCGGCCGGGTGGCCGCCGGCGAGGATCCCGAAGCCCTGCTGGAGCACGTGGACGTGCAGCCGGTGGCGTGCCTGCTGGTGGACGAGGCTCAGTTCTTGGAGCCGGAACAGATCGACGACCTGTTCCGCATCGCGGTGATGGACAACGTGCCGGTGCTGGCGTACGGCATCCGCACCGACTTCCGCACCCAGGCCTTCCCGGGTGCCCGCCGGCTGCTGGAAATCGCCCACTCCCTTGAGGAGCTGAAGACCATTTGCCGCTGCGGCCGCAAGGCGGTCTTCAACACGCGCCGCGTGGGCGGGGAGATTGTGTTCGACGGCGAGCAGGTTGCCATCGACGGCGAAGACGTCTGGTACGAGTCGCTCTGCGGCACCTGCTACCTCGAGGCCTCCGGCGGCGCGCTGTAGCTCATAGGGCGGCACGCTCTAGGTTAGGCGGCGGTGGGCCGCGGGTTCATGGGCGGAACCCGGCAGCGTCCGTCTGCCGCGGGTGGGCACGCGTTGGCGCTTCCCGCTGGTCACGGGCCGGTAGGCAGGCCCAGCCTTTGCGCCAGCCCGATCGCGTTGAACGGTGCGTGGACCTTGACGTCGTTGTCGAAGTACACGTAAGCATCCCGGCCCGCGCCGTCGGGGCAGCCCGAGCCGTCCAGCCATCCGGCGACCGTCGATGCCAGCCGGTCCAGGTCTTCGTCCCGGTAGCCGCTGACGTAGAGTTCGTCCTTTCCGTGCAGCCGGACGTAGGCGAAGTCGGCCGTGATCTCGTCCAGCATCGGCCACTTGCCGGCGCTGTCGGCCAGCACCAGGGCAGTGTTGTGCCGGCGCAACTGGTCGAAGAACTCCTCGTTGATGAACGTGGTGCTGCGGATCTCGAGGGCGTGGCGCAGCGGCCGGTCGGCGCCGTCGTCGGGGATCCAGGTCCGGTCCTTCATCAGGTCGGTGTGCCCGGCGGCCAAGGCGGCGGCGGCGTGCGTGCTGCGCGGCAGTTGGACCAGAAACTTTTCCATCACCTCGGCGTCGTAGTTGGCCCGCTCGGGCAACTGCCACAGGAACGGTCCGAGCTTTTCGCCCAGGCCCAAGACCCCCGAAGCGTAGAAATTCGCCAAGGCGTCGCGGACGTCCTTCAGGCCCTTCATGTGGGTGATGTACCGCCCGCCCTTGACCGCGAACACGAAGTCCGGAGGCGTCTCGGCGTGCCACTGCCGGAAGCTGGAGGGGCGCTGCAGCGAATAGAACGTGCCGTTGATCTCGACGGAATTCAGGTGGCCGGAGGCATACTCCAGCTCGCGGCGCTGGGGCAGGCCCTTCGGGTAGAACGTGCCGCGCCAGCGCGGGTATCGCCAGCCGGAAATGCCGATCCGTGCCATCGGTTGAGAGGGGGCCATGTCCCGCAGGCTACCCGGCCCAGGCGGTGCAAGCCAGAGCAAGCCGCGCTCCCTCGTCGTGCTGTGGGGCGTTGCGCATCCTTTGAACCGCTGCCGCATCCGGGCACAAGAAGCCCCGCTTTTTCGAGTGGAGAGAAGATGCACGCTTATGCCCGGTTTCGCTGCATCTTCTCTCCACTCGACGCGCCGTCCCGGGTTCCGCCCCGGAATCGACGTCCCGGGTGCGGTAGTTGGAGGGGCTGCAATAGCTGAGGGGTCGCAACCGCTTTCCGGCTTCGGCCCCGGGAGCGACGTCCCGCTCCGGGAGCTAGGGGCCGCGATCGCTTTCCGATTTCCGCCATGGAACCGATTGGGCGGCGCGGATTCCGGTCGTTTGGGGCCCATCGGCTAAACTTGGCGGGTAAGAGCCCCAAATACTCCACCCGGAGTGAGGGGCGTTCTCATGCGCGGCAGCGGCTCCTTGATGTGCAGTCTGTCCGGGGCTTCCGCCGCATCGAATGGGGGAGGATCCCATGCCAGCAATTGTGATCGTCGGAGCCCAGTGGGGCGACGAAGGAAAAGGCAAGGCTACCGACCTGCTCGGCGGCCGCGTGGATTACGTGGTCAAGCCGAACGGCGGCAACAACGCCGGGCACACCGTCGTCGTCGGCGGGGAGAAGTACGAGCTGAAGCTGTTGCCGGCCGGCATCCTGTCCCCCAACGCCACTCCGATCATCGGCAACGGCTGCGTGGTCAACCTTGAGGCCCTCTTCGAGGAGATCGACGGGCTCGAGGCCCGCGGCGCGGACACTTCGCGGCTGCGCGTCTCCGCCAACGCCCACCTGGTGGCCCCGTTCCACCAGACCATGGACAAGGTGACCGAACGCTTCCTGGGCAAGCGCGCGATCGGCACAACCGGCCGCGGCATCGGCCCCGCCTACATGGACAAGGTGGCCCGGCTGGGCATCCGCGTGCAGGACGTGTTCGACGAATCGATCCTGCGGCAGAAGGTCGAAGGCTCGCTGCGGCAGAAGAACGAACTGCTGGTCAAGGTGTACAACCGCCGGGACGTGCACGTGGAGGAAGTCGTGGAGTACTTCCTGTCCTTCGCAGAGCGGCTGCGCCCGATGGTCATCGACTCCACCTACGTGCTGAACAAGGCGCTGGACGAGGGCAAGGTCGTGCTAATGGAGGGCGGCCAGGCCACCTTCCTGGACGTGGACCACGGCACCTACCCGTTCGTGACCTCCTCCAACCCGACGGCCGGCGGCGCGTCCGTGGGCTCGGGCATCGGCCCCACCCGGATCAACCGTGCCGTCGGCATCATCAAGGCGTACACCACCCGGGTGGGCGCCGGGCCGTTCCCCACCGAACTGTTCGACGACATGGGCGAGTACCTGCAGAAGAAGGGCGGGGAGTTCGGCGTGAACACCGGCCGGCCGCGGCGCTGCGGCTGGTACGACGCCGTGCTGGCCCGCCACGCCGCCCGGGTCAACGGCTTCACGGACTACTTCGTAACCAAGCTGGACGTGCTCACCGGCATCGAACAAATCCCGGTCTGCGTGGCCTACGACGTGGACGGCGTCCGGCACGACGAAATGCCGATGACCCAGACCGAGTTCCACCACGCCAAGCCGATCTTCGAGTACTTCGAGGGCTGGACCGAGGACATCACCGGCGCCAGGACGCTGGAAGACCTGCCGGAGAACGCCCGCAACTACGTGCTGGCGCTCGAAAAGCTCTCCGGCACCAGGTTCTCCGCCATCGGCGTGGGCCCCGACCGCGACCAGACCATCGTGGTCCGGGACCTGATCAGCGAATAGCAGGACTGACGACGGCGGGGCGCGGGCAGCGATGTCCGTGCCCCGCTGCGTTACCACCCCCTGCTTAAACCTTTCGCGGGCGGTGCGCGCCATGGGTTAGACTCGTGGGCAACACGGGAGTCCGGTGAGCCGGGCTGAGAGGAAACTTCTCAAGTTTCGACCGTCGAACCTGATCTAGATCATGCCAGCGCAGGGACGTTGACTCTTTACTACCCGTGCCCCGTTTAACAACCTAAGGGCGCGAAAATGCGAACATCAGACTCGATCGTCACCGCGACGAACACCCCTACTGCTGCCGTGCGCAGCGATAAGTTCACCGCCACTCCCCGCGAGTTCGGCGTGGGCGCGAGATTGACCCTGGCGGTCATGGCCGACAACTACGCCGACGTCATCCTGACGGCACTGGACCAGGCCGACGCCACCGGCCTCGAGGTGCAGACCGGCAAGGTGAGCACCTACCTGACCGGCGCCGAGCAGGATGTCCTGCGCTACTTGAGCCAGGTGATTGCCGCGGCGGGACGCACCGGGGCGCACGTCTCGGCCTCCGTGCTCCTGTCCCGGGGCTGCCCCGGCGGCGTCAGCTGCGAAATACCCGAGGGAGGCGCCGCCCTGTACTCGGAGATCCCGGAGCTGGAGCCCACCGGAATCGAGGCCGCAGCCGACTGGGCGCTGTATCCCCTGGCCGACGGCGGTACCGGCGGTGCCTCAGCCGACCACATGCGCGATATCTACGCCGCCATCGACTATGCAAAATCCACCGGTGTTGCGGTTCGGGCGGAGCATTTTGTCACCCGTCTGGACGGCGATGTGGCCCAGGTGCTGCAGGCCATTGCCGCCGGCTGGATCCTGGTGGGCCGTTCCGTCCAGCACGTCACGACGCACGCGACGCTGTCCATCAACAGCCCCAGCGCCTCCTGAAGCGGAAGGACCAGCCATGCCATCATCGTCTTCGCAGCAGCATGCCCTCCCGCGCGGTGCCTGGACCCTGAAGGACCTCGTCCTCCTGGTTGTCCTGGGCGTCGTCTTCGGTTTCCTCTATTGGGTCTTCGTCCAGGCCTGGACCGCCCTGTCCCTGCTGATGGGGCCGGCCGGAGACCTGTCGCAGCACTTCCTGGCCGGAAGCTGGCTGCTGGTGGCTCCGATCGCCATCGCCATCGTTCAACGTCCCTTCGCCGGCGTGCTGGCCGAAGTCTTGGCCTCGGTGATAGAGGTGGTGTTCCTGGGCTCCGCCGTCGGTCCGCTGCTCTTTATCGCGGCCGCCATCCAGGGCATTGGCAGCGAGATCCCGTTCTCGGCCACCCGCTACCGTTCCTACGGCTGGCTTACCTACGCCCTGTCCGGGCTGCTCGGCGCCGGCCTGGTCTTCTTCTATTCGGCGTTCCGGTCCGGCTGGTACGGACAGGACCTGTTCTGGACCCGCCTGGTCATCCACCTAATCTCCGGTGTGATCCTGGGCGGGCTGCTGGGCAAGATCATCGTCGACGGGCTGGCGAAGACCGGCGTGGTGGACAACTTCGCGATCGGCCGCGCCCGGCTGGGCACAACCGATGCGCACCGCTGACCCGGTCCTGGAGCTCAATGACGTATCCGTAGGCTTCCCCCGGCGGGACACAGCCGTGCTGCGCAACGTCATGCTGCGGCTCAAGCCCGGCGAACACCTGATTGTGTTTGGGGCCTCCGGGTCGGGAAAGTCCACCCTGCTGCAGGCGGTCACGGGGGTCGTTCCGCACTCGGTGGTCGCCACCCTGGCCGGCACGGTGTCGGTGAACGGCGTGGCCACAACCGATTCCTCGGTCGCCGAACTTTCCCGACACGTCGGCGTGTTGGCCCAGGATCCCTCCTCCGGGGTCTGTCTTCCGGACGTCGAACAGGAGCTGGCGCTGCCGCTGGAGAACGGTGCGGTGCCTCCCGAGGAGATATCGGCACGGATCGACACCGCGCTGGCCTCGGTCGGCGCCGCCGGCCTCCGCGGCCGCCAAACGGCCCAGCTGTCCGGCGGAGAAGGCCAGCGGGTGGCGCTGGCCGCGAGCCTCATCGCCGAACCGGACCTGCTGCTGCTCGACGAACCCACCTCCATGCTCGATCCGGCAGGCCTGGCCGCCGTGCGGGACGCCGTCACCGCTGCCACGGCCGCTTACGGACCGGCAGTGGTGCTGGTCGAACACCGGCTGGACGACTACGCCGGGGTAGCTGGCATAGCCGGCCTGCCGCGCCGGGCGGTCGTCCTGGGCGAGGCAGGCCAGGTCCTGGCCGACGGCGTGACGGCCGAAGTGCTGGGGGTCCATGCAGTCCGGCTGAACGCGGCCGGATGCTGGCTGCCGTTGGAGACGGAACTGCTGGCCGTCACCGGCCGGACCGGCGGTCTCGGCGCGCCCGACGTCTGCTCGGACTTGCGGCAACTGTCGGCGCCTGACCACGACGCGGATGGCGCGGCCCCCGCCGTCGGCGAGACGGTGCTGGCCGCGGAGAACCTCTCCGTTTCGCGGACGGCGCCCGTACGGAAGAGGCGCCGGAATGCGGGGGATGTCCGGCCGGAAGCGGCCATTCTCCATGGTGTGACCCTCCGGCTGAAGCGCGGCGAAATCGCAGCCCTGCTGGGAGCCAACGGGGCCGGCAAAACCTCGTTGCTGCTCACCCTCGCCCGGCTACTACCGCCGGCGACGGGAACCGTCCACGGGGAACGTCCAGGGATGGTGTTCCAGAATCCCGAGCACCAGTTCGTGGCGCACACCGTCCGGGACGAGGTCCGGCACGGCCTTCCCGACGCTCCCGCCGAACGCTTCGGCCGCCTCCTGGCGCAGCACCGGCTCACCCATGTGGCCGACCAGAGTCCCTTTCGGCTGTCGGGCGGCGAAAAGCGCCGCCTGAGCGTGGCGGCCATGCTGGCCCATGAGCGGCCTGCGCTCCTGGCGGATGAACCCACGTTCGGCCTCGACCGGCGGGACACCATCGCCACGGTGGCAGCCTTCAAGGAGGCCGCCGCCGCTGGCCGCGGCATCCTCTTCTCCAGCCACGACCTGCGTACCGTCGCGACTCTGGCCGACCGGGCCATCGTGATCGCGGACCGCACGGTGATTGCCGACGGCCCCGTCTTCGACATCCTGCGCGACCCTGCCGTCCTGCAGCGCGCCGGCCTGCGGCTGCCGCCGCTGATCGAATGGCTGCTGGCCGAGTTCGCCTCGGACCACGAGATCCGGCGGGTCCTCGACCGGCTCGACGCCGCCGTATCCCGCGCCGATACGGTCTATCCGCAGATCGGCAGCCGGGCATGAGCGCCGCCTTCGCCCCTGGCCCGGTTTCCGCCGTCGCCGGCGGCGTCCTGGCGCGGCGCAATCCGACCATCAAGCTCGCGCTCCTGTTTGTGGTGTCGCTGACCCTGGTCTTCATCTTCGATCCGGTGACGCCTGCCTTCCTCTACCTGGTCGCCCTGGCCGCGGTCGCATCCTCCACACGCCTCAGGCCCAGGACCCTGGCGCTGGCGCACGTACCCTTCGTCGCCTTCGGGCTGGGAATCTTCATGGTCAACGCGCTGAGCCGGCCCGGCGAGGTGTTATGGACCTCCGGGCCGCTGCGAATTACGGTCGAGGGCCTCGCCGTCGGCGGTTCCCTGGCCCTGCGCACCCTGATCATCGGGATTCTTGCCATCGGTTTTATTGCCTCGACCGACGGCGTCGCGCTGATGGGCAGCCTGCACCAGCACGCCCGGCTCGGGCCCCGGATCACCTACGCCATCCTGGCCGGGTACCGCATGCTGCAGGAAATGCCGCGGGAATGGCTGACCATTCGGCAGGCCCACGCCGTCCGGGCCCGGCTCCGTCCGGACGGTTCCTTGCCGCGCGGCCTCCGCGCCCACGGAAACGCGGCGTTCGCCCTGCTGGTCGTCTCCGTGCGCAAGGGTGAACGGATGGCCCAGGCGCTGGAATCGCGGGGCCTGGGCCTGAGCCCGCGGACGATCTGGCGGAGGGTCCCGTTGACCGGCGCGGACTGGCTGATGGTGGCAGGCGTGCTGGGGATCCTCGCGGCCGTCCTGCTCACCAGCCACACCCTGGGGTACCTGGCGGGCTTTGAAGCGCTCGGCAGCTGAAAACTCTTGTCGGCGGCCATCCCGGACCTAGTCGTCCCCCGATGCTGTGGAACCTGCCGGCAGCAAGAGCATTCCGGCCCTTCCGCCTGTCGCAAGGCAGGGTCCCGGCGTAACATGCTCGTCATGGGGGACGACGAACTTCTCCGCCGGACGGCCGAGCTGGCCACAAAATACCTGCAATCCCTGCCCGGACGCCCGGTGAAATCGGGGCTGAACGTGGCGGCCCTGCGCCGCGAGCTGGCGGGAGAACTACCACGGCAGGGCGAAGACCCGCAGGCGGTCATTGAGCACCTGGCCGACGTCGGCGGGCGGGCTGCCGTGGCCATGGCAGGTCCGCGTTACTTCGGCTTCGTGATCGGCGGCGCCCAGCCGGCCGCGCTCGCCGCCGACTGGCTCACCTCCACCTGGGACCAGAACGCCGGACTGTACGTGGCCGGTCCGGCCGCCTCCGTGGTGGAAGAGGCCGTGGGCGCCTGGCTGCTGGACTTGTTCAACCTGCCCGAAGACTCCGGCTTCGGGCTGGTCACCGGCTGCCAGATGGCACACTTCACCTGCCTGGCCGCGGCACGGACGGCAGTGCTGGAACGCGCGGGCTGGGACGTGGTCAGCGACGGCCTGTTCGGCGCGCCGGAGATCTCCGTCGTTGTGGGGGAAGAAGCCCACAGCACCGTGCTGACCGCACTTCAGTACCTGGGCTTGGGCCGCCGCAGGATCTACTCGGTGGACACCGACGCGCAGGGCCGCATCACGCTGGACTCGCTCGACGCCGTGCTGGACCGGGTTCCCGTCGACATGCCGCTGATCGTCAACCTGCAGGCCGGCAACGTGAACACCGGTTCCTTCGATCCCATCCGGCCGGCGGTGGAACGAGTACGACGGCGGGACGGCGCCTGGATTCATGTCGACGGCGCGTTCGGGCTGTGGGCCGCTGCCAGCCCGGATCACCGGCACCTGTTGGACGGCGTGGAGCTGGCCGACTCCTGGGCCACCGACGCGCACAAGTGGCTCAACGTCCCGTACGACTCCGGCGTGGCCTTTGTCCGCGACGCCGAGGTGCACCAGCGCACGATGTCCCCGCCGCATGCCGCCTATCTGGAGTACGGGGCCGAACGGGACGAGGTCGCGTGGGTGCCGGAGTTCTCCCGGCGTGCCCGCGGCTTCCCGGCCTACGCCGCGCTGCGGACGCTCGGCCGCGAGGGGGTGGCGGACCTCGTGGGGCGCTGCTGTTCGCTGGCGTCCCGGATGGCCGGACGGCTGGCCGAGGCGGACGGCGTGCAGATCCTCAACGAGGTGGTGCTCAACCAGGTGCTGGTCCGGTTCACGCCGCAGGACGGCTCGGACCCGGACGACTTCACCCGCGAGGTGGTGCGCCGGGTGCAGGAGGACGGAACACTCTGGCTTTCGGGGACCACATGGCACGGCCAGGCCGCGATGCGGATCAGCGTCAGCAACTGGTCCACTACGGAAGAAGACGCCGACCGCTCAGTGGAAGCCATCCTGCGCTGCGCGGGTAGCCACTGACCCCTGCCGGGGTCCGGGCGGGGCACGCCGCACAAAGCGCTCCCGGCCAAGGCCTGGCAAGGCCCTCGGCAAGTCGGCCCAAGGAGTGGCGCCGATACCCGCTGAAGCCGCCCGCCGCCGTCGGGCGGTGAATCCGCTGCGCCCGCGGAAGCGCCGGGCAAGTTGGTCTTAGGTAGGCTGGAAGGACACACACCGCCATCAAGACGGGAGCGCGTTATGAAGATCAGCGTCGGACAGCTCAACCCCAGCGGGGAGGTGACGGAGAACCTCCAGACGGTGCGCTCACTCGCGGAAGAAGCCAAGGCCGACGGCGCCGAGCTGGTCGTGTTTCCCGAGGAATCGATGTTCACCGTGCGGCACGTCGAGGGCGACCTGGCCGCGGCCGTCGACGCCAACTGGACCAAGTTCGTGCAGCAGCTGTCCTTCATCGCCGCCGAAGTCGGCATCGCGATCATCGCCGGTGGCTACGAATCCAGCGGCGAGGAACGGCCGTACAACACGCTCGTGATCGTCGATGCCACGGGCCGGATCGTCGACACCTACCGCAAGCTCCACCTCTACGACGCGTTCTCCTACCAGGAGTCCAAGCGGATCAAGCCCGGCGACGGCGGCCTGAAGATCGTGCAGCTGGGCGACCTGAATATCGGGGTGCTCACCTGCTACGACCTGCGCTTCCCCGAGCTCGCCCGCGCTCTGGCGTCGGAGGGCGCCGACTTGCTGTGCGTGCCGGCCGCCTGGTTCAAGGGAGACCACAAGATCGACCACTGGGAAACGCTGCTGCGCGCCCGTGCCATCGAGAACACCTGCTGGGTGGCCGCGGCCGGGACCTCGAGCACCAACACCGTGGGGCATTCGGCCATCCTGGACCCGATGGGCATTCCGAAGGCCTTCCTGGACGATGAACTCCGCGGCGTGGTCACCGTTGACGTGACCAGGCGCCGGATCGACGAAGTGCGCGAGTTCCTGCCGGTGCTGAAAAACCGGCGGCTCGCCAGCGCCGTGGAGATCGTCTCGGCGCACTGATTGTGCCCACGGCCGGCGGCGCCCGAAAACTTTTTCAAGAAGTTTCGCCGCACCCGTAACCTTTCCGTAGCCGGCCGCGATTACGTAGATGAGGAAGCCGCGCCACAGCTTATCCCCCCAACAAGCTGTGGCGCGGCTTCTGTCATCCCGCCGGACGGGACGCGGTGGCTAGCGTGAGCCCGGGGCTCCCGGCACGCAAGAGGCCAGGCCCCGGATTGCTCCGAAGCCTGGACTCTTTACTGGTTGAGGCGGTTATCTACCGTCCGGTCCGGAAGGACCAGCTGGTGGCCGACAGCCGGTTGCCCGAGGCATCCTTGATGCTGCTGCTCAGCCGAATTGTGTAGCTGGCATTAGCCTTCAGGTTGCTCGACGGATTCAGCGTTGCCGTCCGGGTCCGCGAGTTGTAGCTGACCTTGGCTGAGACCGTTTTGCCCTTGCTGTCGACCAGCTTGAAGCTGGAGCCGCTGACGCCGGAGACTGCCTTGCTGAACGTCACGGAGACGTTGCCGCTCCGGCTGATCGACTTGGCACCGGCTGCGGGTGTCCGCTTGGACACCGTGGGCCGGCCTTCCGTCGTGAAGCTCCAGCTGGAGGCCGCCAGGCGGTTGCCGTTGACATCCGTGATGCCGTTGCTGAGGCTCACCGTGAACCGGGTGCTGCTGGGCAGGATCGCCTTGGGCTTCAGCGTGGCCGTGCGCTTCGCAGCGTCGTAGCTGACCGTCGCCGGTACGAGCGTGCCCGCGGCGGTCCTCAACGTCACCGTGCTGGCGCTGACGCCCCGGACCGGTTCACTGAACGTCACCGCCAGGTTCCGGTTGGTGGCCGTATTAGCGGCGTTCACCGCCGGCGTCCGTCCGGCGATGGCCGGCGCGGCTTCGGTGGTGAAGTTCCAGGTGGTGGCCGTGATCGGGTTACCCGTTGAGTCCGTGATGCCGTTGGTCAGCCGCACGGTGTAGGTGCGGCTGGTCAGCAGGTTGGCGTTCGGGTTGACGGTGGCCGTCCGGGTTGCAGCGTCGTAGCTGACGCTAGCGATCACTGCCGTGCCGGCCGCGTTGGTGACCCGGAAGGTGGTGCCGTTGACTCCGGTGACCGGTTTGCTGAACGTGGAGGTGATGTTGCTGTTGGTGGCCACGTTGGTGGCGTCCACGGCCGGGGTCCGTCCGGTGATGGACGGCCCGGCCTCGGTGGTGAAATTCCACGTGGTGGCCGTGATCGGGTTACCCGAAAGGTCCCGGATACCGCTGGTTAACTGCACGGTGTAGGTGCGGCTGGTCAGCAGGTTGGCGTTCGGGTTGACGGTGGCCGTCCGGGTTGCAGCGTCGTAGCTGACGGTTGCGGTCACTGCCGTGCCGGCCGCGTTGGTGACCCGGAAGGTGGTGCCGTTGACTCCGGTGACCGGTTTGCTGAAGGTGGCGGTGATGTTGCTGTTGGTGGCCACGTCGGTTGCGTTCACCGCCGGCGTCCGTTCGGTGATAACCGGTGCGGCCTCGGTGGAGAAGTTCCACGTAGTGGCCGGCAGGGCATTGCCCTGCAGATCCCGGATGCCGCTGGTCAGCTGCACGGTATAGGTGCGGTTGGCCAGCAGGTTGGCGGGGTCGAGGGTAACCGTCCGGGTCCCATCGTCGTAGCTGACGCTTGCGGTCACTGCCGTGCCGGCCGCGTTCGTGACCCGGAAGGTGGTGCCGTCGACTCCGGTGACCGGTTCGCTGAAGGTGGCGGTGATGTTGCTGTTGGTGGCCACGTTCGTGGCGTTCGCCTCCGGGCTGCGCCCGGTCACCGATGGAGCCGCTCCGGCAGTGGTGAACGTCCAGCTGGTGGCAGTGAGGGGGTTGCCCGCCGCGTCCCGGATGCCGTTGGTGAGCGCAACGGTGTAGACCGTGTCGGTCGCCAGGTCCGGCACCGGGTCAAGCGTCGCCGTTCGGGTCACCGGATCGTAGGTCACGGTGGCGGCGGTCGGTGCCGTTGCTTCCGCGGCCGTCAACGTGGCCGTTGTCCCGGAGATCCCTTGGACGTCCTCGCTAAAGGTCGCCGTGATGTCGACCCCGACTGCCACGTCGGTTGCCCCGGCAGCGGGAGCGCGGTCCGTCACCGTAGGTGCCTCGGTATCTTTCGGGGCCGTGAGGTCAACGGTCTGGTCGGTGAACCGGAGGCGCTCGACATTGGTGATAGTGTCGGTGCCGTCGTCCCCGGTGCCGCGGACATGGGCCACGGTTGTGACTCCGTCGACGGTGGTGATGTCGTATTCATCGAGTGCGCCGGAGAAGTTGGCGGTGTCGATGTCGGTGGGAGCCGCACTGTTGAGGATTTCCCGCACGATGACCACGTCGCCCGGGTCGATCCTGCCGGCCATGATGTCGGCCTGAATGCTCTTCAGGGTGGTGACAGACCGCAGTTCAGCGCCCTGTGCGTCGCGAACGCTCAGCCGCACGTTCAGCCACTTGTCCCCATCGATGATGTCATCCGCGCCGTTGCCCCAGATCTGGTCGCTGCCGGAGCCGCCGATGATGATGTTGCCGGCGCCGAAATCTGTGGCACCGGCGGGCAGCAGGTCGGCCAGGCCGGCGATCCGCTTAATGCCCTCTGCGTCGAGCGCATTGCTGAGGCCTGGCACGGCGACCTCATCGTCGGGCTCTGACGGGACGATGTCATCGCCGCGCAAGACGTCGTCCTTGTCCCAACCAGAGAGGGCCTCGACCAGCAGGAACCGGTCCTTGAGGGCTTTGGGGCCCTCCACGATGACCATGCGCATATCGGAATCGGCCACTTCCACGGACCGTGCGTGGGTCACCCAGTCGAAGCCGTAGACCCCGTGATTGCGCTCGATCCCGGGGCCGGCGACCATGATGTCGTCACCGCCCTCGGCGTCGTAGTCGTCCTCGCCGCTGTCGCCGATGAGGACGTCGTGGCCGGGGTTGTTGATGTCGTCGAAGAACGGTGCGCCGCTGTCGCCCTGAAGCAGGTCGTTGGCGTTACCGCCTTCCTGCCAGTCATCGCCGCCGCCGCCGAACACCGTGTCCGGTCCGTCGCCGGCTATCACCAGGTCGTTGCCCTCGCCGGCGAAGGTCTGGTTGCCGTTGAGCCCGCCGTTGGAGAAGTCGTCCCCGTCGCCCGACATGATGACGTCCAGTCCGGGGCCGGCGTCGATCGCGTCGTTGCCCGGCCCGCCCTTGAGCACGTCGTCCCCGTGGGAGTCGGTGATCCGGTCGTTGCCGGCGCCGCCCAGGAGGGTGTCCGCGCCGTCGTTGCCTTCGATGATGTCATCGCCGCCGTTGCCCCAGACGGTGTCGTTGTCGACGCCGCCCCAGATCCGGTCCGTCCCGTCGGCGCCGCCGGCGTCGTCCTTGCCGTTGTAGGTCGCCTGGGCGTTCAGGCCCGGACGGTCCACGCTGTTGGAGACGCGGTAGCGGATGGTGCCGTCCGCCATCCGGAGCAGCAGGGCCGACTCGTCACAGGCGGAGGTGGGATCATCGGCCACATTGTTGCCCGTGGTGCCGACGATGTTGCCCATCTCGAACTCGCAGTCGGCGACGCCGAAGACATCCGCCTTGAGTGAAGCGGCGTCGGTATTGCGCATCACCAGCTCGGCCATCGAGTTGCCTTCGAGCTGGGCCCGCAGGTTCAGTCCTGAGGTGCGGGACAGGTAGTAGAGCCGGTCCCCGTCCTGCAGGTCCGTCATCTGGCGTTCGAAGATGTAGTTGAACGTGGAGCCGAGCAGCCCGCCGAAGAGATTCTGGGCTTCAGCCAGGCCCCCCACCCACAGGTCGACCGTGTCGAGGCCGGTCTTGGAGGCGGCGCCGTCGTTCGCCCACTCGCCGCTGCTGTTGACGAAGTCGTAGGCATCGGCCGGAGTTTCTGCCGCCGGGTCGGGGCTCATGTCGAAGAGCTTCTGCGCCGCCGCGCGCTTGGCATCGATGGTCGTCGCCTCGGTGATGCTGGGGTGCGTGCCGTAAGCGGCCATGAAGTTGACCACCGAATCCGGATGCTTCAGCGCCTGCCCGAAGTCCACCCAGTTGCTGTAAGGCTTCAGGGACGACTCACTCGTCTTCGCGTAGAGGTCCTTGCGGAAATTGTTCAGCGATGGAACGCCGGTCTCCCGGCCGCGGGCAATGTTGAGCGCGGCCAGGTCCAGGGGCAGGCCCAGCACGCTGTTGCGCAACGTGTCGGTGACGAACTCGTCGAGTTCTGCGCCCACCTGGTCGGTCATGCCCATCGCGATCGCGCCTGCGGCCTGCTCGGGAGTCATCGTGCTGTCCCCGTTGGCGTAGTAGGCCGGTGGATTCAGGAACGCGTCCAGCAGCGGCAGGCCGATGTCGGCGCCGCTGTTGGTCTTCCGGTCCACCGCGTCCGTCAGCATGGAGTGCCCGAACCGGTAGGTCGCGTGGGCGAACTCCGCCTCAATCGCCGGGTCAATCGCCGTGTCCGCCTGGGTGAAGACGTTGAACGGATTGATGCCCGGTTGGATCTTGCGCGCGAAGTCCTCGAAGACGATGTGCTGGTACTCCATCTCCGTGACGAACCGTGCGGCCTGGAAGAGGCGCTCCCCGTTCCATTCGCCATTCGGGAGCTTCCACTCGTTCAGGTCCAGGTTCAGCGACGTCAGCAGTTCTTCCATGTAGGTGACCAGCCGGTTGTGCTCCGAGTGGAAGACCTGGTGGACGGCGGTGAGTCCGATGTTCTCGTTCACGCGGCCGTCGCCGGCAACGAAGTGCGCGTTGAGCATTTCGTCGTCATAGGTGCCCGGGTCCTGCCGGCCGCTGGTGGGGGTGATGCCGTCGTCCCCGTCGGGTGCCAGGGCCGTGCCGCGCGAGTCGAACGGAGCCGCGAAGTGGGAAATATCGTCCAGGAACGCGATGCCGATCCGCTGGACATTCTCCGGCGGCGCAACGGGGCTTTCCAGGTTCCCTTCCACGAACTGCTTGTCCTGCGTGATGTACTGCGGCAGCCCGTTGGGGCCGCGCAGGAAGCGCCCGTACTGGTCGGTGGCCAGCATCGGGATATTAACGACGTCGGCGTCGGAGAGCTTCAGGCCGAGCATCGACTCGGCCTGGGTCTTGATGTCCGCCCAGGTGGCCATGCCGCCGGGGGCGCCTTCGGCCAGCTCGCCGGTCGAGACCGGGTCGCCCTCCTCGTTGAGCTCATACTCCCGGAGGAAGACGTGATGGGACGGGTTCGAACCGTAGGTCTGGCTCTGGTCTACCCACGGAGAGTCCGTGTTCGTGGCGTCCTGGACATCGTCGTCGGTGCCGAGTTTGCCGTCGGGGCCGGGCTGGTTCTCCGCCCGGTTGAGCAGCATGAAGTTCGTGGGCGATCCCTCGACATACAGTGGATCGTCCTTAGCCAGGGGCATCATGACGACGTTGTTGGTCTTCTTGGTGAAGTCGATGCCGTGGTCGAAAAACTGCCCGAACAGGGCAAAGAAGCCGTTGTATGGCGGCGAGAGCCCAAAGTCGGTGGTGACATTCGGGATGTCGAGTGTCTCGCCTTCGGGCACGCAGTTCAGGGGCCGGCCCTCGGCGTCGCAGGGAACCGCCGTCGGGCCGTCGTTCACCGTCCGGTGCGCCTTGCCGGCCGCAGCGATAGCGGCCGGATTGGTGGAGGTCTGGTCCACGATGACATTGCTGACGAAGCGCGGGTCCGCGTCCCGGAGCATCGGAACGTTGACCGACTTGTACGACTGGCCCCCGGCTGTGGTCCGCCATTCCGGTTCTGCCAGGCGCGGGAAGGGCAGGCTGGCGGCGCCGAAGTGCCCCTGGTTGGGCACCAGGTTGTTATCGGACCCGTCCACGCTGCGCAGCCCGTAGGGCAGCAGCGGATTGGCTATCTGGTTGGGGCCGGGGCCGAGGAGCGGCTGGCCCGGCACGGGATTGCCGTCGGCGTCTTCCTTGGTGGCGTGGTTCTCCGCGATCTTGATTTGCTTCAGGATGAACCTCATGTCCCCGGCATTGAGGGTCAGGCCCTGGCCTACCGGCGCTGCCAACGCCGCGGGGGCGAGGGCGGAGGGCAATACGCCCGCGCCCAACACGAGCGCGGCGAGCCCGGCCGTAACTTTTTGGGGGAAGGATGGCTTCCCCCTTTGGGCACGTTCGGTGCCCCTCCTTGGTTGTGGATCGGTTGGTGCAGTAAACACGGTGACTCCCCCTGGTCGAGTAATGTGTGGCTGGCCACAGCATCCGATGAGGACCTTGGGGAAATCCTTGAAGGCTTCTTCTAGCTACTTGCGGGCAGGAAAAAACCCGCCGCGTGCCCCGGCCCTCCACGTGGGAGGCCCGGGGACAAGGGGCGGGCTTTTCGCGGCCGGCGGGCTAGGCGCGGGCGGCGGGTCAGGCGTGACCGCCGGGGCTGGCCATGCTGGCCCTCCGCCGTCGTTAGTGCACCGTAGCTTAGTCGTTCGGGGAAGCCGCTCCGGGAGGCCCGCCTAGGCGGTCAGCTGCCGCTTGGAGGAGATCACGCCGGTGTCGAAGCCGGCCAGGTGCAGCCCGCCGTGGAAGCGGGCGTGCTCGATCTTCACGCAGCGGTCCATCACCACGTTCAGCCCGGCGGCCTCGGCCTTGGCCGCGACCTCCTCGTGCCAGGAACCCAGCTGAAGCCAGATGGTCTTGGCGCCGACGGCCAGCGTTTCCTCCAGCACTGTGGGCAGGTCGTCGTGTTTGCGGAACACGTCCACCAGGTCCGGTACCTCGGGCAGGTCCGCCAGCGACTTGTAGACCGGCTGGCCGAGGATTTCCTTGGCCACCGGATTCACGAAGTAGACCTTGTACGGCGAGCTGGACAGCAGGTACGTGGCCACGAAGTAGCTGGCCCGGCTCGGCTTGTCGGAGGCGCCGACGATGGCGATGGACTTGGTGTTGCGCAGGATGTTCAGCCGCTCCGCGGCGGACGGGCCGATCCAGGTGCGTTCTGGTGTCGCGGTCACTTGGCGGCTCCTTCTTCGGCTTCGATCAGTTCTTCCACGGACTCGACCACGCGCGTTCCGGGCTCTGTCCGGGCGGCACGCGCTGCCGGGATCGTGCAGGACTCGCCGGCATAGCTGGGCGAGGCGAACTCGGAGGTGTTGAACGCGTCGTCCTCATGGTCACGGCTGGGGCCGTGCTCGGCGCCTGCTTGTTGCGAGGCGGCCAGCGCCTGGTCCAGGTCCCAGAGGATATCGTCCACGTCTTCCAGGCCTACGGAGATGCGGATCAGGTCCTCCGGCACGCCGGCAGCCACCAGCTGGTCGGCGGTGAGCTGCTGGTGGGTCGTCGATCCCGGGTGCAGCACCAGGGTGCGGGCGTCGCCGATGTTGGCCAGGTGGCTGGCCAGCTGCAGCGACTCGATGAACTTCTGGCCGGCGGTGCGGCCGCCCTTGACGCCGAAGCTGAACACGGAGCCCACGCCCTTGGGCAGGTACTTCCTGCCCCGCTCGTAGTGCGGGTGCGCGGGCAGGCCGGCGTAGCTGACCCAGGAGACGCGCTCGTCGGCTTCCAGCCACTCGGCCACCGTGCGGGCGTTGGCCAGGTGCTCGTCCATCCGCTGGGCCAGCGTTTCCACGCCCTGCAGCAACTGGAACGCGGACTGCGCGGACAGCGACGGGCCGATGTCGCGCAGCTGCTCGGACCGGAGCTTGGTGAGGAAGCCGTACTCGCCGAAGTTGCCCCACCAGGACACGTTGCCGTAGCTGGGCACCGGGTCGGTCATCTGCGGGAACTTGCCGTTGCCCCAGTTGAAACGGCCGGATTCGACGACGACGCCGCCCAGAGTGGTGCCGTGGCCGCCGAGGAACTTGGTGGCGGAGTGGATCACGATGTCCGCGCCGTGCTCGATCGGGCGGATCAGGTAGGGCGTGCTCAAGGTGGCGTCCACGACGAGGGGGATTCCGGCGTCGTGCGCCACGGCGGCCAGCCCCGCCAGGTCGGCGATGTCGCCGGAGGGGTTGGCCACGATCTCCGTGTAGACGGCCTTGGTGTTCTCGCCGATGGCCGCGGCGAAGTCGGCCGGGTCGTTGGAGTCGACAAACGTGGTCTCCACGCCGAACCGGCGCAGCGTCACGTCCAGCTGGGTGATGGTGCCGCCGTAGAGCTTGGACGACGCCACGATGTGGTCGCCCGCCCCGGCGAGGGCGGCGAAAGTGATGAACTCGGCGGCCATGCCCGAGGACGTGGCCACCGCGCCGATGCCGCCCTCGAGCGAGGCGATGCGCTCCTCGAACGCGGCGACCGTGGGGTTGCCGATGCGGGAGTAGATGTTGCCGTACTTCTGCAGCGCGAAGAGGTTGGCGGCGTCGTCGGTGTCTTTGAACACGAACGAGGTGCTCTGGTAGATCGGTACGGCCCGGGCACCGTGCTCGGCGTCGGGCGTGCCGCCGGCGTGCAGGGCACGGGTGCGGAAACCGAATGTGCGTTCAGCCATCAGGCGGTTGCTCCTTCAAAACTAGGATTCCCGGGCAATGACGGTCCTGGCGGCACCGCGCGGGCGTCGTCCGGATCAAAGATTGCTTGCGCTCTCTCCATCGCTTCTGGCGGTAGCACCTTTCCGGTAGGCCGGATGGTTGCTGCGGTGTCAAAGAGCCAGATCTCTCAACCGCTCGGGATGGTCGCGTCCATTCTCGCAACCAACTGCCGCGGCGCCAAAAAATGTTGAGCCGCGTTGCGTCCTGTCCAAAAATTCCCAGCACGACGGCGGTGCCCGGTTTGGGCGCCCATGGCGGCCTTGCCGGCGCACGCCTTCGGTTGGAGCTGCGCATGCCCAGCACGACGGCGGTGCCCGGCCGCGAGTGGGACGGGAACCGCGCCTGCTGTGAGCCTGCCGGTTGCGCCGACCTCCCGGCGAAGGTCCGCGTAGTTCCCGTAGATTGGGTCTATGGCTGAGCTCTCGGCGTTGCAGCGCCTCGCACAGGAACACGGTGTCGGCATTACTTTCCGCGGTTGGGACGGCGGCGAGAAAGAAGTCGGACCGGCGACCCTGGTTGCCGTCCTCACCGCGCTGGACGTCCCCTGCGCAACCGACGACGATGTCGCCGCATCCCTCCGTGCCGCCGAGCTCGAGCCGTTGCAGCGCACGCTGCCGCCCGCCGTCGTCCTTCGCCAAGGCACCGCCACCGAGGCTCCAGTCAATGTCGGCGCGGGCCTCCGCCCGCGGGCCAGGGTCCTGTTGGAGGACGGGTCTTCGCGCGACGTCGAGGTGGTGTCCGGCAGGTCTGGCGCCGAAGGTGATCCGGGCGGACGTTTCGCGGCGGTTGTGCCGGCCGACCTCCCGCTGGGCTGGCACACGCTGGAGGTCGCGGAACTGTCGGAAGCGACGGCGACCCGAACCGGCGCGGCCGCGGAACCATCCGGCAGCCTGGCACAGTGCGCGCTGGTGGTCACCCCGCGGCGGCTCACCACCGCCGACAAGCTTCCCCGGACCTGGGGCCTGATGGCACAGCTGTACTCGGTGCGCTCGCGGTCGTCCTGGGGCATCGGTGATCTCGCGGACCTAGCCCGCCTCTCTGAAACGGCCGCCGCCAAGGGTGCCGGCTTCGTCCTGATCAACCCGCTGCACGCGGCACAACCCATGCCGCCGGTGGAGCCCTCGCCCTACCTGCCCACAACGCGCCGGTTCGTCAATCCGCTCTACCTGCGGGTTGAGGACGTGCCGGAATCCAAGGACCTCCCGCTGACCAACAACTTCCACGAGGTGAACCTGGACACCGGCATTCTGGACCGCGACCCTATTTTTGCGGCCAAACTGGAGGCGCTGGAAGCGGTCTATGCGGTGCCCCGATCCGCGGAACGGCAGCAGCGATTCGAGGAGTTCCGCAGTCACGAGGGCGAGGGGCTGGAGCGCTTTGCCCTGTGGTGCGCGCTCTCCGAAACCCTTCCGCCAGGCGCTCCCGAGTGGTCGGACCCTGCGTTCATCGAGTCGCAGCGCAGCGCGCTGAAGGACCGCATCGAGTTCCACCAGTGGCTGCAGTGGCTGTGCGACGAGCAACTCGAGGCGGCGCAACGCCGCGCCGTCGAAGCCGGAATGAACATCGGGATCATGCATGACCTCGCGGTCGGCGTCCATCCGACCGGCGCCGACGCCTGGATGTTGCACGACGTCCTGGCCCCCGGAATCTCGGTGGGCGCGCCGCCGGACATGTTCAACCAGCAGGGCCAGAACTGGTCCCAGCCGCCGTGGCATCCCCGCCGCTTGGCGGAATCCGGCTATGCCGCCTACCGGGACATGCTGCGGACCATCCTGCGGCACGCCGGCGGCATCCGGGTGGACCACATCCTCGGCCTGTTCCGGCTGTGGTGGATCCCCGTCGGCGGCCCTCCCGGCGAAGGTTCCTACGTGTATTACGACCACGAGGCCTTGATCGGCATCCTCGCCTTGGAAGCGGAACGGGCCGGCGTCGTCGTCATCGGCGAGGACCTCGGGGTCTTCGAGCCGGGGGTGCAGGACTACCTGGCAGAGCGCGGCATCCTGGGCACCTCCATCCTGTGGTTCGAGTACGACGGCGCCAGCCCCCGCCCGCCGGAGGGGTACCGTCGCTCCTGCCTCACGAGCGTCACCACGCACGACCTGCCGCCCACCGCCGGCTACCTTGCCGGCGAGCACGTGGACCTGCGCGAATCACTGGGCCTGCTGAACCGTCCGGTCGAGGAGGAACGGGCTTTGGACCAGGCGGCCCAAGAGGCGGTGCTTTCCCTGGTGCGCTCGCGGGTGCCGGCTGCGGAGCACGACGACGGCGCCGGCGCCACCTCCGAACAACGCACCGTTGAGGCCCTTCACGCGTTTATCGCCCAGACCCCTTCGGTGCTGCTGGGCGTTGCCCTCACCGACGCCGTGGGGGAGAGGCGGACCCAGAACCAGCCGGGCACCGCGGACGAGTACCCGAACTGGAGGATCCCGCTGGCCGGGCCGGACGGAAAGGCCGTCCTGATCGAGGACCTGGCGGGCAACGAAAGGTTCGACTCGCTGGTGCGCGCCCTGCGGGAGGACTAGGCGGGTAGCCGAGCCGGCGCCGCACCGGCGCCGGCCGGGGCTACCCCTGGACGGAAGCGCACCGTCGCCCGCGACGAATAGCCCCACCCCGCCAAGGAACCCTGACCCACCCCGCCAAGGAACGGGGGGCCACCCCGCCGAGGAACGGGCGCTGCTGAACGTGACCGGTTGTCCACGTTCAGCAGGAACTGTCCATGTCTTGGAGCGGAGTCTGGCGCTGACTAGGACAAACGCAAAAGCCTCCCGCAAAACGTGGACAGTCCCGGGGTCGTGCCCGGTCTCTACAGCCGGGCCAGCAGCGCTTCGCCTGTTTCGGCCCGCCGATAAAACACTTCGCGGCCCGACCGCATGGTGGCCGCCAAACCGCTCTCGGACATGACCTTGAGATGTTCGTTGACCGTCCCGGCGGCGAGGTCCAGGCAGCGGGCGAGCTGCGTCGTCGTCATCGGGACATCGAGTTGGGCGAGGATCTGCGCCCGGGTCTTGCCGAGCAGCCGCGCCACCGGGCTGTGCGTCGCCTCGCGGCTGGCTTCCCACAGCCGGCCGACGCCGCGTGGCGCGTAGGTCAGCGTGGGCACGAACGGCCGCACGTTGAGCACCAAGGTGTTGGGCCAGACGAACGCGTTGGGCACCAGCAGCAGCCCACCGCCGGGTTCGGGCACGTCGTCGGCCTCACAGCCGCGCATGATTTCCAGGCCGGTGGGAGTGGGACGGACGCTGGGGTGCAGGCTCTTGAACACTTCCAGGATGCCGTCGCGCGCCAGCTGGGCCAGCCGGCTGTCGATATCGGCCAGCAGCACGGACCGCAGGCGCGGCCATACCGGCTCGACGGCGGTGCCCCAGTACCATTCGAGGGCTGTGGTGATGCGCGGGATGCCCGCGTCGATATCCTCCGCCAGCTGCTGCAGTTCCCCGCGCGCGTAGTCGGCCGGGTTCTGGGCCAGCAGGTGGGTGACGTCGCGCTGCCACAGCTCCGGCGCAACCTCGGCGACGGCGGCTAGTCCTTCCGCGAAGGTGGCCTGGTGCTTGGGGGTGGGCGTGATGGAGTCGGCCAGGAAGCCCTTCGGTGGAACCAGCGCAGTCAGCAGGCGCAGGTGCGCGCGGGCTTGTGGATCGGCCGACTCGGCGATGCGCCGCTTGGTGGCCTCGATCCATGGGCGGTGGATAGGAGTGCCCACCTGCAGGGCGCGCAAACTGGCGACGGTTTCGCCCAGCGGCGCCGCCTCGAACCGGACCTTGGTGAGGTCCTCGCTGCTGAGCGTAATGTGCATGAAAACAGCGTAAGGTTGCCGGTTACGCCGGTCGAGGATTCGGGCTGGACCGAATCGTGGCCGGCGATGGCCGATGCGCGGATTCTGAATCCATGACTACTTCAACTCATGCCCCGCACTTCCTCGACGTCGATGACCGGACCTACCGCTCCAGCCAGTCCGCGGCCGGCTTGGTCCGTCCCACGACTGCGACGGGCCGTCCGGCCACTGCCACCGCTCGCCCGAGCAATGCAGACGCGCCCTTGAGCCTGTCGCAGCCGGTGCACGCGGCTACACGGACTGGCGTCTTGAGCGCTGACGGGAATTTCGCAACCGCCACTTTCCATGGCCTGGCCGCGGCGGTCCGCTGGCTCCGTTCAGCCTGGCAAGCCGGGGCCGCGAAGGAAGCCTTGATGGAGGAGCACCGGGACAAGGTCCGTACGCAGATCTACCAATTCGGTGGCCGCTACTGACGCACACGTCGTGGTGCGCCACATCCTGTAGAGGCACGCCCACCTCTCTAGATCCCAAGGTCTGCCGAGGCCACTCATTACGTTTTCCACAGGGAGTGCGGCGATCTAGCTGTCCGCGGCCGCAGCCTCCATGCTCGTGGATATGGACGAGGCGATAGCTGGTTACGTTGAACGGCGCGGTGGAACACTCCCGGCCAGCGAACTGGCCCGCTGCGGTTTCAGCCGGGACCAGATTCAGGCAGCCGTGAAGAACGGCGCGATCACTGTGCTCCGCCAAGGAATCGTCGGTACGGAGAAGGCTGATGCGAACGTACGCGTAGCCGTGCTGGCCAACGGACTAATTACCTGCATTTCAGCGGCTCGGGAACTAGGGCTTTGGACGATCAAAGACCCGGATCAACTGCACCTGTGGACGCTCCATAGCCGGCAGCCGCCGTCCACTGTCCAGCACCGAGGCGAACTGCTGGGGAGGCAGCGGCTTGGGAGCTACGTGAGCATCCTGGACTGCGTACTGCACGCCATCCGATGCCGGCCTCGGCTGGAGGCGTTGGTCTTAGCAGAATCGGCCGTGCGCAGGGGTGTCGTCACCAAAGCCGAACTGGTGGAGCTGCTTCCTGGCAAACGCAACGGCATGCGTCGGGCAGTCGTTTTGAGCATCGGTGACGACGCCGATTCGCCGCTCGAGATTATCGCCCGCGACCTGTTCCGCACGGTCGGGCTTCGGGTGGAAACCCAGGTGCCGATTCAGGGGCTTGGACGAGTGGACATGGTGGTGGAAGGCCGAATCATCATTGAGCTCGATGGGTTCGACTTCCACTGGAACCGGGCGACTTTCAAGAAGGACCGCAAAAGGAACAACGCCGGCATGCTCAGCGGGTTTCCAACCTTGCGGTACGTGTACGAGGATCTCGTCTTTACGCCCCAGAACGTTGTCGCCGAGGTCATGACGATGTTGCGGCGTGTTGCCTGAGCGCCAGAGGTTACCCCCGGAGTCATGCAGGCGGCAGGCCGGCTGTCCAAGTTCTGCAGCAACTGTCCACCTTTTGGAGCGGCCTCTGGCGCTGACTAGGGAAAACGCTCAGCGGTCAGCCAAGACATGGACAGCCCTGACCAGTGAAGGCGGAAAACTTTACCGTGCGTCGCAGATTGCCTGGATCTGCGCGATGCAGGGCTCGTTCTGCAGGCTGGTCGTGTCGCCCAGCTCCGTCCCCTCGAACAACTGGGTCAGCAGCCGGCGCATGATCTTGCCACTGCGGGTCTTGGGCACGTCGGGCACAAACACCACATCGCGCGGCTTGGCGATCGGCCCGATCTGCGTGGCCACGTGCTCCCGCAAGGCCGCAACCGCGGCGGCCCGCTTTGCCGCGGCCTCCACGGCCGCCGCCGTCTGTCCCTCGGCCTGCCCGGCAATCAAGTCACCGGCCGCAACCTCCGCCGACTGCTCCAACTTCCCGTCCCCGGCCGCCGCCCCGATCAGCGACTTGTCGCGCGGCACCACAAAGGCGGTGGCGGCGTGTCCGGTTTTGGCGTCGTAGGTCGGGCAGACGCCGGCCTCCACCACCGCCGGGTGTGAGACCAGCGCGGACTCGATTTCGATCGTGGACAGCCGGTGCCCCGAGATGTTGATGACGTCGTCGGTGCGGCCCAGGATCCAGGTGTCGCCGTCGGCGTCGAAGCGGGCGCCGTCGCCGGCCAGGAACCAGCCCTGCGCCGCGTACTTCTCCCAGTAGGACGTGAAGTAGCGCTCCGGATTGCCCCACACCGTCCGGGCCATCGCCGGCCCGGTGCTGGTGACCACAATGTTGCCCTGCTCCCCGGCACCCACCCGGGCGCCGCCGTCGTCCACGATGTCCGTGGCCAGCCCCGGCAAGGCGCGGGTGGCGCAGCCGGGCTTGAAGGACGTATCGGTCTGGCGCGGCGAGAGCACGGTGGCCCCGGTCTCCGACTGCCACCACGTATCCACCATCGGCACTCCCGACGCCGGGTCCCCGGCGACCAGCGAATCCCGCCCCACCTGGGTGCGCAGCCAGCGCCAGGCCTCCGGGTTCACGGCCTCGCCCACCGTGCCGGCCAGGCGGATGGAGCTGAGGTCGTACCCGGCGGGAATGCCGTCCGGGAACCAGCCCATGAGCGACCGGACCAGCGTGGGCGCGGTGTAGTAGCTGGTCACGCCGTAGCGCTGGATCACCTCGAAGTGCCGGCCGGGGTGCGGGGCGTTCGGTACTCCCTCGTAGATCACCTGCGTGACGCCGTTGCTCAACGGCCCGTAGATCTCGTAGGTGTGCGCGGTTACCCAGGCCAGGTCCGCGGTGCACCAGTGCACGTCGTCTTCGCGGGCGGCCGGGTCCGGGTTGCTGAACAGGTACGAGTGGCTGAACGAGGCCTGCGTCAGGTAGCCGCCGGTGGTGTGGACCAGGCCCTTGGGCTGGCCGGTGGTGCCCGAGGTGTACATGATGAACAGCGGCGTCTCGGCGTCGAACGCCTGGGCCTCGTGGACGCGCGGCTGCGTCTCGACGACGTCGTGCCACCACACGTCGCGGCCTTCCACCCAGTTGATGTCCGTGTGGCCGGTGCGGTTGATCACCAGCACGTGCTCGATCGCGTTGTCGCCGGAAACGGCCGCGTCCGCGTTGGCCTTGACCGGGACGGCGGTGCCGCGGCGGTACTGGCCGTCGGTGGTGACCAGCAGCTTGGCGCCGGTGTCCTCCACCCGGAACCTCAGGGCCTCCGCGGAGAAGCCGCCGAAGACCAGCGAATGCACCGCCCCGATCCGCGCGCAGGCCAAGGTGATGACCACCGTTTCCACCAGCACCGGCAGGTAGATGACCACCCGGTCGCCCTTGCCGACGCCCAGCGCCAGCAGCGCATTGGCGGCCTGCGAGACCAGCTCCTGCAGCTCGCGGTAGGTCACCGTGCGGCGGTCGCCGGGCTCGCCTTCGAAGTGCAGCGCCACCTTATCTCCCCGGCCGGCGGCGACGTGCCGGTCGGCGCAATTGACCGCGGCGTTCAGCTTGCCGCCGTCGAACCAGCGCAGCTCCGGTCCCCGCCGCCCCGCGGTGTCCACCGGGGTGGCGGAGTGCGCGGTGTGCCACGGCTCGGCCCACTGAAGCCGGGCCGCCGCGCGCTCCCAGAAGGCAATCCGCTCGGCCTCGGTCTGCGGCTCCGGCCAGTCGGTCACCTGGTCGCGGTAGGGCGCCAGGTCCTCTTCAAGCACGACGGCGGTGCTTCCGGCGGTGCGGCGACCGCCGGCGGTTTCGGCTACTTCTATGCCCATCTCTTGACTGCCCATTTCTCCGCAACTCCCAGGAGCGCGTCGGTGATCTTGCCGATGATGGCCAACAGGACGATGGCCAGCAGCAGCCGGTCGGTGCGGCCGTTGTTTTGCGAATCCGTCAACAGGAAGCCCAGGCCCATGGAGGAGGCGATCAGTTCCGCCGCCACCAGGAACAGCCACGCCTGTGCCAGGGCCAGCCGCAGTCCGGAGAACACGGCGGGCACCACGGCCGGCAGCTGCACGGTGGTCAGCAGCTTCACGCCCTTGAGTCCAAAGGCGCGGCCGGCCTCCACCAGGTTCCTGTCCACGTGGCGCAGCGCCAGCGAGACCGTCGTGAACACCGGGAAGAACGCGCCGATCAGGATCAGCGTGACCTTGGAGTCCTCGCCGATCTTCATCCACAGGATCAGCAGCGGCACCCACGCCAGCGACGGCACCGCACGCAGCGCCCCGATGGTGGGGGAGAGCAGCACATCGGCCACCTTGGACAGCCCGATCAGCGCGCCGAAGACCAGGCCGAGGGCGGCACCGAAGGCGAAGCCGAGCAGCACGCGCTGGGTGGAGATGGCCACGTGCTGGGCCAGTTCGCCGCGCTGGATCAGGTCGACCGCGGCGTCGATGACCGCACCCGGTGCCGGCAGTTGGACCGAGCTGAACAGGCCGGCGGATGTGCTCCACTGCCAGGCTGCGAGCAGGGCGGCGGGCAGCAGCAGGCCAAGGAGCAGGCGGGCCCAGCCGTTGCCGAGCACCCCGGTCGGGGACCATCCGTTGGCCGGGGACTGGGGTGAGGGGCCGTTCTGATCCGGCCCAGGCGCACCCGCCGTTTTGAGGACGCCGGTGGCCGCGAGGCCTTCCTGATTGGTGGCGTAAACGCTGTTGCCGGATGCGCCGGGATTGCCGAGGTGAGTCATTAGGATTCCTTGATGGCCGACGGGTCGGCCTTCTTCACCAGCGAGTCGTCGAGCAGGGTGGCGAGGGCCTCGTCGATGTCGGCCTGGCTCTTCACGTCGCCGGTCTCGACGAACGCCGGACCGACCTTCTCCAGCACCGCGCGCTGCTTCTCGCCCGGGGCGGCCTCCACGTCCAGGTTGCTGCGCTCGCTGATCACCTTGGTGGCGACCTCGAGGTCCAGGGCGGCAACATCGGCCAGGATCTGCGCGGTTTCCGCGGGGTTCTCGGCGGCCCAGGCGCGGGCCTTCTCGTAGGCGTTCACCACGGCCTGCGCCAGCTCTGGTTCCTCCTCCAGGAAGGACTCCGTGGCGTTCAGGAAACCGTACGTATTGAAGTCCAAGTTCCGGTAGAACAGTTCGGCGCCGTCCTGCTCGGCTCCGGCCATGATCGGATCCAGGCCAGACCAGGCGTCGACGGAGCCCTGCTGCAGGGCGGTCAGGCCGTCGGCGTGCTGCAGGTTCTGCACGGTCACGTCGTCGGCGGAGAGGCCGGCCTCTTCCAGGGACTGCAGCAGGAAGAAGTAGGGGTCGGTGCCCTTGGTGGCGGCCACCGACTTGCCCTTGAGGTCCTGGACGGACTCGATGCCGGAGTCGGGCAGCGCCACGAGGGCCGCCCATTCCGGCTGCGAGAAGAGGCTGATGGTCTTGATCGGCGAGCCGTTGGCGCGGGCAAGCAGCGCCGCGGAACCGGCGGTGGATCCGACGTCGACCGCCCCGGAGCGCAGCGCCTCGTTGGCCTTGTTGGAACCGGCCGACTGCACCCAGTTCACCTCGACACCGTCGTCGGCCAAGGTGGCCTCCAGCCAGCCCTTTTCCTTGATGACCAGGCTCAGCGGGTTGTAGGTGGCGAAGTCGATGTTGAGCACGCCGTCGCCGGTGCCCTGGGCGGCGGTGGCTTCGGAATCCTCACCGGCAACGCAGCCGGTAAGGGCCAGCGAGGCGGTGGCGGCAACGGCGGCGGCGCCCAGGAGCGGGCGGCGGGAAAAACGGCTGGCAAGCGACATGGTGGTTCCTTTGAACGGTGTGCGGAACAGGAGAGATTCCGCGACGGATGATTTTGGGCGCGAACGGCCCGGGAATTGCGCTTGACTTGATGAGTGGTGACGGCGGCCCTAATGGCCGTCGACGCCGAGGCTTTCGAGCAGCGAGCGGCGCATTCGGGCCAGCTCGACCGAACCGCGGTCCCGCGGACGGTCGCCGGGAACATCGACGGTGCGAACGATCGTGGCGCCGTCGTCCTCGCAGCCTTCTTCCTTGCCGAGCACGATGATTCTGTCCGCCAGTTGCAGGGCTTCATCCACGTCGTGGGTCACCAGCAGCACGGTGGTGGGTTCCGCCGCGTGGATATCGAGCAGCAAATCCTGCATCTTGATCCGGGTCAGCGCGTCCAGCGCGCCAAACGGTTCGTCCAGCAGCAGCACGCCGGGGTTGCGGGCCAACGCCCGGGCCAGGGATGCCCGCTGGGCCATGCCGCCGGAGACCTCGCGCGGCCGGTGCTTGGCGAAGGTGGCCAGGCCGACCAGTTCCAGCAGCCGGGCGACCTTGGTCTTGCCCTGCTTGGCACTGGAGCTCTTGGGCAGGCCGATGGCCACGTTGGCCTGCAGGGTGTGCCACGGCAGCAGCCGCGGTTCCTGGAACGCGACGGCGCAGCGGGAGTCGATGCCCTGGACCGGCGTGCCGTCGATCTCCACGGTGCCGGCGCTGGGCGAGTCGAGGCCGGCGGTGGCGCGCAGCAAGGTGGACTTGCCACAGCCGGACGGGCCCAGGATGGCCAGCACCTCGCCGGGACGGACATCGAAGTTTACGTCGCGTAGCACGGTGTGGGCCTGGGCTCCCGTGCCGAACGTCCGGTTCAGGCCGCGGAAGGAAACGGCCAGGGCGGAGTCGGAACGGGCCGCGGGTGCAGCGGAAGGGGGAGCCGCGTGGCGGGACGACGACAGTACTGCAGTCATGGGATCACTCCATCGATCCTGGCAGTAGCACCCTACGGATCAAGCCGTGCGGCCCGGCTTCCGCCGGCCGTACCCGTGGCTTGTCACCTCGTTATCACCGGCAGTCTGGGTGGGCTTCCGGTGACCAGGGTTGCTGCGGCGTCGTCGATCCAGGTCTCTCGGCCGCTCGGGATGGTCACCATCAACTAAACGGCACCCGCGGCACTCCCGGCAAACTGCCCGTAATAATGAGCCGTAACAAACACGCGACGAAAGTCTGCCGTAACAAACGCGGCGATCCGCTCGTGGGGGAACCTACCGGGAAACAACCACTTCCCCGCTATCCATGGACGCACCTTCGGGGCAATGGCAGGATGACCGCATGAAAATCAGCAGACAGATCATCGTGTTCGACGCCGCCGACCTCGCGGCGGAGAGCACCTTCTGGGCCAGCCTCCTGGACGGGACGGTCGAGGCCGAAGACGACTGGCACACGGTGATGGTGAACGGCGAGCCTCGGCTGGGATTCCAGCTTGCACCCAACCACATTCCGCCTGACTGGCCGGACGGGACGCCGCAGCAGATCCACCTGGACCTCTACATCGACGATCTCGCGGCCGCGCATGAACAGGCGACGTCATTGGGCGCCAAGCTGCTCAAGCCGGCCAACGACCCGGCGGCCGCCTCGGGGTTCCAGGTGTATGCCGACCCCGCCGGACACCCCTTCTGCCTCTGCTGGGACGCGTAACGGCGGCCCATGTACACCCCTCTTCTGCCCCCCTGATTGAAGGCTTTACTCCCCCTTCTTGCGAGCCCCACGACCAATCACGAACAAGAGACAGATCATGCCAACCGCTGTAAACCATGACCCCACGCTGCCCTGGACTGCGAGGATTAGAGACAACACAAGGACGACCCCGGCGACTGTGGCGAGAATCCAAAGGGATGTGCGCACTGTTCCTCCTGTATTCATCGGGACATGGACTGAATCTATCTTGATGCAGCTGGGGGTAGCCCCGCGTACGGGCGCACCCGGGCCCGCCCGTACATGACGCTCATGGAAGCGTACGGGTATCCACTGCGATGCCGGCGACCGGGGGTATACCCCTTCGGGCCCGCGTCAGCGCCCTCCCGGGTCATAACGACGGCAATGCCTCCTCCCGCCCATGAGCCGCCGACGTCGGCCGCCTCCTCCTCCCGCCCATGAGCCGCCGACGTCGGCCGCCTCCTCCTCCCGCCCATGAGCCGCCGATGTCGCCGCTGCTCCCGGTGCCCGCGTGGCGGACAAGCGGGTCTGGCAGTCAGGCGGGCGGATCCGCCGGGATGAGGATTGTGGAGAACAAGCGGCGGTGCCGCCCCTCTTCCGGGCCGTTGGCCGCCACCTTCTGCGCGGCCGCCCTGATGGCGGAGGTGAATTCCTCGAACTCTTCGTCCGTCATCCAGAGAGCGGTCTGCCGGTAGCCGGCGCCGTCGCGCAGGAAATCCGGATTCTCCCTGGCGGTGTACTGGTCGAAGGCCGCCAGCAGTCCGGCCGCGAAGGCCATGAAGCCGCGACGGTGGTCCTCGGCGGTCATGGAGGCCAAATCGTCTTCGGCCACTGAACTCTTGGCAACGTCCAGCCGGAAGGTGCGTTCGGTGGTGCCGCGGACCGGCCTTTCCTGGGCCACCGCCAGCACGCCGGCCTTAGAGAGCGTGCCGATGTGCCGGTAAAGCGTTGCCGTGGGAATGTCGGGGAGTTCGGCGGAGATCTCCGCCGTGGTCAGCTCGCGGTTGCCCAGCAGCGTCTGGACAATCCGCAGGCGCACCGGGTGCAGGATCAGGTCGGCGCTCGGCGAGGAGGACATGGCTCTACATTCTCACGGTTGACATTGTTCCCACAACTGATAATAATCGTACTGTCCGGCACGGGAACCGGGCTCGAACGACCAAGACGCGAGCAATAAACGACCCGAAGGGAGGCGCAGTGGCGGCGCTAGTGGTGGGGAACAAGGACGTCCTGCTGGAGTTGGACCGGTTTGAGAAAGTTGCGGGGCTGCTCGGCGACCAACGTTTCCCGCTGTCTGCGGTGACCTCCGTCCGGGTGCTCGCGGACGCGTTCGACGGCGTCCACGGCCTGCGGGCGCCCGGGCTTGCGATCCCGGGACGGACTCGGGTGGGAACATGGCGCGGCCGCGGCAGGACCATCGCCGTCGCCCGCCGCGGTACCCCGGCAGTGCAGCTTGACCTGAACGGGCAAAAGTACGCCCGGGTAGTTGCGTCGCTTCCCGATGCGGAGGATGTTGCGGCCCGGATCCGTGCCGCCGCCGGCCTGCCCGCCGGGCAATCGGTCACGGAAGAAGAGGTCCGCTTCTCCTCCGGGACCGTGCAGCTGGCCGGAACATGGGCCGAGCCGACCGGCCAGATGCGTGCCGTGGCGCTGATCCTGCCCGGGTCCGGACCGATCGACCGCAATGCCGACCATAAACGGATGCCGTTGGGCATCAGCCGTGACTTGGCAAACGCGCTGGCCGGCCACGGGATCGCTTCACTGCGCTACGACAAGCGCGGCACGGGCGACTCGAAGGAAAGCTTTTGGGCGGCCGGTTTTCGTCAGAACACCGACGACGCCGCGGCCGCCCTGCGGTGGATGGGCACGCAAAAGGCAGGGGACCTGCCGGTGTTCCTGGTCGGCCACAGCGAAGGCAGCTACCATGCAGCGGCCGTGGCGGCGGATCCCGGCACGCGGGTGGATGGCGCAGTGCTGCTTTCAGCCTCGGCACAGACAGGCTTTGAGACAGGCAGATGGCAGACAGCCCAGATCAGCGACTCGCTGCCCGCCTTTCCGCGCTTGCTGCTGAAGCTCTTCCGCCAGGATCTGGTCAAGATGCAGGCGAAGTCGGTGGAAAAACTTCGGATCACCACCCAGGACGTGGTGCGCATGCAGGGCCGTAAAATCAACGCCCTCTGGCATCGGGAGTTCCTTGACTTCGACCCCGTTCCGTACCTGGGGCGCCTACAGATGCCGGTGCTGGCCATCACGGGCGCCAAGGACGTGCAGGTGGACCCGGCCGACCTGGACATCATCGCGGCCACCGTTCCCGGTCCGGTCACGACGCGGAAGATCGAGGACCTGTCGCATTTGCTGCGCCGGGACCCGAACGCTCCGACCCTCGCCGACTACAAGCGCCAGATCCGCGAGCCCGTGGACGCTGAACTGCTCGAACTGGTGGGGCGTTGGATCTCCGAGCAGGCCGGCACTGCCTCCGGAACGTCCGGTGCGGCTGGAACTTCTGCCCCCGGGCAGCTGGCTCGCTAGTCACTGAGCGCACGGAGGGCCCCCAGAGCTGCCGCATGGCATTGGAGCCGCCCGAGATTGGGTATCTGCCTCTCGGTGAGGCGGCAGGGCGCGGGCGGTTCCGGTGCAGAAGAGTCGCGGGTAGGGTCGAGCCATGGCACACCAGAATGACCCCAAAGTCGTCCGGCGGCTGCTGGAAACCCCGGGCCGCTGGGCCGTCGTCGGCCTGTCCACGAACCCGCACCGGGTGGCCATGCGCATTTCCCGGTACCTGATGGACCAACTGGACATGGAAGTCGTCCCCGTCAACCTGAAAGGCGACGACGTCCTCGGCCTGACCGGATACCAAAAGCTCGCGGACATTCCCGGCGAGATCGACGTGGTGGACTGCTTCGTGAACTCGCAGAAGGTCGGACCGGTGGTGGACCAGGCCATCGAAGTCGGTGCCAAGGCGGTGTGGCTCCAGCTGGGCGTCGTCGATGAAGCCGCCGCGGACCGGGCCAAGGCGGCCGGCCTGGACGTAGTCATGGACACTTGCCCGGCGATCGAGGCCCCGCACTTCGGCCTCTAGCCCCGGCGCCCGTAACATTACGCCCCGGGACGTCACGGCCTGTCACGTGCTTCCCGGCGCCGGATCGGCCCCGGCATACTCAACTCCGAGATCAAGAGTCCCAACGACAAGCTCTGGCTGGTTGGGCGGCAACCCTCTCCCGTAGCGGGGTGCCCCAGATGAGGATCCGGCCGCGCACAAGACCGTGCCCGGCAAGTACGGCCCCCGCCAGGCTGCGCCCCCAACCGTGATGGTTGCTGCGCCGCAGGCAGGCGGGAGCCCCGCCTTGAGGAGCCAACATGACCGCCGTCGTGACCGAAATCAACCCGCAGACCGGCCGATCCCCGTGGGCCGGACAGGCCGCCGCCGAAGAACTGGCCCACTGGCAGCAGATAGCCGAAGGCGTTGCCGCGGCGCTGGCGCCGGACGTGCTGGAGCGCGACCGCCGCAACGCCGACCCGCACGCCGAGGTGGAGCTGCTGCGCAACTCCGGGCTGCTCAACCTGATAATCCCGGCCGAATGGGGCGGCGAGGGCGGGCACTGGGAAAGCGCGCTGCACGCCGTGCGCATCCTGGCCCGCACCGACGCGTCGATCGCGCAAATTCTCGGCTACCACTACGCCAATCTGGGCGCCGTCGTCTTCTACGGTGATGCGCAGGTCCAGGAACGCCTGCTCCGCCGCTCCGCGCTCGGCCGCTGGTCCTGGGGCGACTCCGTGAACCCCGTGGACCCGAATCTGGAACTGGTTCCCGACGGCGACGGCTACCGGCTGAATGGCATCAAGCACTTCTCCACCGGCGCTTCCGTCGGCGACGCCATCCTGGTCAATGCCGTGATCACGGCCGGGCCGGCGCAGGGCACGTTCCTGGCCCTCGCGCTGGAGCATGACAGAACGGGCATCGACTACCTCGGGGACTGGGACGCGCTGGGCCAGCGCCTCTCGGCCAGTGGTTCGGTGAAGTACGACGGCGTGCAGGTCAGCGCCGCGGACATCATCGGCGAGGTAGGGGAGGAGCCTTTCTCCACACTGGTCACCCCGTACATCCAGCTGGCCTTCGGCAACCTCTACCTGGGCATCGCGCAGGGGGCGCTGGACCGCGGACGCCGGATCACGCTGGCGCGCCGGAACTCCTGGTTCCTCAGCACGCAGGAGACCTACGCCCAGGATCCGCTCACCCAGCGGGTTTACGGCGAGCTGGCTTCGCGGGTTGCCGCGGTGGAAGCCCTGGCCGACCGGACGAACGCAAGGTTCGACGCGGTCATCGCCGCCGGCGCGCAGCTGACCGCGGAAGCTCGGGCGAACATCGCGATCGAGATCGCGCGGCTCAAGGTCGTGTCCACCGAGGTGGGTGTGGACGTGGCGAACCGTATCTTCGAGACCACCGGCTCGTCCTCCGCGAAAACCGACGTCGGGCTGGACATTTTCTGGCGTAACATCCGCACGCACACGCTGCACGACCCGGTCGACTACAAGAAGGTCGAGGTCGGCGCCAACTACCTGCTCGGGGACGTCCAGCCGATTTCGCTCTACACCTGAGCCGCGCCTAGCGCAGGCGATATTCCCCGTGCCCGCGGACCCCATCACGACTGCTCGCCGACCACGGGCCCCATCACGACTGCCCGCCGACCGCGGGCCCCATCACCCCGCCCTCGCGGCAGAACCTCCAGGAGAACCAGCATGACCGAAACCATTGACGACATCGCCACGGCCTTCGGCGCCGCAGCCGCCAAGTACCGTCCGATCTTCGCGCGCATCGCAGCCGGGGCGCTGAGCCGCGAGCTCACCCGCGAGCTGCCGTTTGAACAGATCGGCTGGCTGAAGGACGCCGGCTTCGGCGCCGCCCGGATTCCGGCCGAGTTCGGAGGCGACGGGCTGGACTGGGAAGAGTTCACCCAACTCCTGATCGAGCTGGGCGCCGCAGACAGCAATATTCCGCAGGCGCTGCGTTCGCACATCGCCTTGGTGGAGGAGAACCTGTACCACCACGGCCGTACCTCGGACCGCAGCGCCTGGCTGCGGCGCTTCGCCTCCGGCGAGCTGGCCGGCAACGCCTGGACCGAACCGGGTGCCGGGGGAACCGCCACCGTGCTGTCCGAGTCCGGCGGCAGGCTGCTGCTGAACGGCCGCAAGTCCTACACCACCGGCACCATTTTCGTGGACTGGATCGATGTCACCGCCAAGCGCCCGGACGGCTCCGATGTCTCGGTGATCATCTCAACCAAGACGCCGGGCGTGGAAACCTTCGACGATTGGGACGGTTTCGGCCAGCGGCTGACGGGCAGCGGCACCACCGTGTTTACCGACGCGGTTGTGGATCCGGCCAACGTGTCAGCCTTCGCCGACCGCTTCCCGTACCAGACGGCGCTCTACCAGCACATCCTGTTGGTCACCCTGGCCGGTATCGCCCGGGCCGTCACCGCCGAAGCCGCAGACAACGTGCGGGACCGTAAGCGGGTGTTCGGCCACGGAAACGGCCCGCTGGTCCGGCACGACGCGCAAGTCCTGCAAGTGGTCGGCGAAATCAGCGCCACATCCTACGCCGCGACGGCGACGACCCTGAGTGTGGCCCGCAGCCTGGACAGGGCTTTCGAGGCTCGGCGCCTGGATGCCGACGCCGAAAAGTCGGCCAACATCGCCGTCGAACTGGAATCGGGCCGGGCGCAGATAGTGCTCAGCACCCTGGTCCCGGACGCCGCGGGCGCCCTCTTCAACGCGCTCGGTGCTTCCTCCACCAGCACCGACAAGGCGCTGGACCGGCACTGGCGCAACGCCCGCACCGTGGCGACGCACAACCCGTTCATCTACAAATCCCGAATCGTCGGCGAGTGGGAAGTCAACGCCACGGAACCCCCCTTCGTGTGGACCATCGGCGAGGCCAATGCCGACGCCGACCGTCCGCCAGTCAGCCCCGCCGTCCGTTCCGCGGCCGTCTAGGAAGAACGCACACCATGTCTGTATCCACCAGTAATCCAACCCTCGCGGCACCCGAAGCCGCGGCCGGCGCCGCCGGCGCTCCGCGGCTCTCCGGCCGGCTGGGTGTCGCCAGCATCGTGCTCATCGTGCTGGCCGCAGCGTCGCCGCTGGGCGTCATCGGCGGAACCGTCCCGCTGGCCATCGTCAGCGGCAACGGCGCCGGCCTTCCCTTCATCTACCTGCTGGCCATGGCAATTCTGCTGTTGTTTGCCGTCGGCTTCACCACCATGACACCGCATGTGCCAACCGCCGGCGCGTTCTACAGCTACGTCGACAAAGGCCTCGGCCGCAGGGCAGGCCTGGGGGCGGCCTTCGTGGCTCTGCTCTCCTACCTCGCCCTGGAAGCGGGCGTCTACGGCCTCTTCGCCCCGGCGGTCGACGAGGTGGTCCGCGCCTACGGCGGCCCCGAACTGCCCTGGTGGGTGTGGGCCGCGGCCGCGCTGGCGGCCGTCGCTTGGCTGGGACACCGCAACATCGAACTCTCCGGCAAGGTGTTGGCCGTGCTGCTCGTGGCCGAGGTGCTGATCGTGCTGGTCCTGGACGCCTTCATCATCTTTGACGGAGGGGGTGCCGGCGGCCTGTCCACCGGGTTCGCCACGCCGTCCACCGTCCTGTCCGGGGCGCCCGGCATCGCGTTGCTGTTCGCCATCCTGAGTTTCATCGGCTTCGAGGCCACCGCAGTCTTCCGCGACGAAGCCCGCGACCCGGACAAGACCATCCCGCGCGCCACCTATGTAGCCCTCATCGTGGTGGGCACCTTCTACGCCCTCTCCAGCTGGCTGCTGATCAGCGTCTGGGGCGACGACGGAATCGTCCAAAAGGCCACGGACGCGCCGGGCACCATGCTCTCGGAGACCACAACGCTCTATCTGGGCACGGCCGGCAGCCACATCATCCAACTGCTGCTGGCGACCAGCCTCTTCGCCTGCATCCTGTCCCTGCACAACATCGGTTCCCGCTACTTTTTCCAAGTCGCCGGGCAGGGCATCTTCCCGGCCAAGCTGGCCAGCACCCACGCCCGGCACCACTCCCCGCATCTGGCCTCCGCGGCGGCCAACACGGTGGTGGCCCTGTTCCTGCTGGCCGCCGTCGTGGCCGGCTGGGATCCGATCATGCAGTTCTACACCTGGTTCGCCGGCTTCGCGTCGCTGGGAATCGTGGTGCTTATGACGCTGACCAGCGCAGCCGTCCTGGTCTTTTTCCGCCGGAACGGTGCGCCCCTTCGGGACTGGAAACGCACCGTCGCCCCTGCACTCGGACTGATCGGGCTGCTCGGAATTCTGGCGCTGATCCTGCAGAACCTCCCGACCCTGGTTGGCAACAGCGTCCCGCTGGCGGTCGCCGTCGTCGTCCTGATCCTGCTGTGCTTTGCGGCCGGAGCCGTGGTCCGCGCCCAGCGGAGGCAGCCTGTGTCCTGAGTTACCTCGCGTGACGGCACACATTTCCCTCCGGGACGTCCCCGGGTGTCCAATGGAGGGGTACCCATCCAGAGCGGCCGAGAGACCTGGCTTGTTGACGCCGCAGCAACCCCCTCCTTTGAGGAAGGTGCTACCGCCAGGACCGATGGAGAAGCTCGATCTCTCGTTGGTCTTCCGTTGGCAGCCGCATGCCCAACGGAGGGCCGGCGCGGGCTCTTCTCATCAGAAAAGGAGCCTGACATGACCCTGAACAACCCGAACCCCAACTCCCGGCGCCAGATTCGTTTCAACGCCTTCGACATGAACTGCGTGGGCCACCAGTCGCCCGGACTGTGGCGCCACCCGCAGGACAAGTCCGCCAACTACAACACCATCGGCTACTGGACCCACCTGGCCAAGGTGCTGGAAAAGGGCCTGTTCGACGGCCTGTTCATTGCCGACGTGCTCGGCACCTACGACGTCTTCGGGTCCTCCAACGAGACCACGCTGCGCGCCGGCACACAGGTTCCGGTGAATGATCCGTTCATGCTGGTCTCGGCGATGGCCGCGGTGACCGAAAACCTCGGCTTCGGCGTCACCGCCGGCACCGCCTACGAGCACCCGTACCCGTTCGCCCGCCGCCTGGCCACGCTGGACCACCTGACCAACGGACGGGTCGGCTGGAACGTGGTCACCGGTTACCTGCCCTCGGCGGCGCGCAACATGGGCCAGGAAGACCAACTGGAGCACGACGAGCGCTACAACCACGCGGACGAATACCTCGAGGTCATCTACAAGCTGCTCGAGGGCTCGTGGGAGGACGACGCCGTGGTCAAGGACGTCGAGACCGGCGTCTTCACCGACCCGGCCAAGGTCCACGAGATCCGGCACGAGGGCAAGTACTTCAAGGTCCCCGGCATCGCGATCACCGAGCCGAGCCCGCAGCGCACCCCGGTCATCTTCCAGGCCGGGGCCTCCAAGCGCGGCACCGAGTTCGCCGCCGGGAACGCCGAGGCGGTGTTCGTGACCTGCCCGACCAAGGAGATGCTCGCGGCGTCGGTGAAGAAGATCCGCGACGCCGTGGAAGCGGCGGGGCGCGACCGCTACGACGTACGCATCTACGCGATGCAGACCGTGGTGACCGGACCGGACACCGCCACCGCGCAGGCCAAATTCGAGGACTACAAGTCCTACGCGGACATTAACGGCGCTCTTGCCCTGATCTCCGGCTGGATGGGCGTTGACCTCTCCACCTACGGCCCGGACGACGTGATCGGCGGGAACGTGAAGTCCAATGCCATCCAGTCCTCGGTGGAAACCTTCCAGAAGGCTTCCGGCGACAGCGGCAAGCCGTGGACCATCCGCCAGCTGGCCGAATGGGTCGGCGTCGGCGGCTTCGGCCCGATCACCGTCGGCTCCGGCGCGGAGGTGGCCGCCAAGCTGGTGGAGTGGGTCGACGAGACCGACGTGGACGGGTTCAACCTGGCCTACGCCATCACCCCGGGCACCTTCGAGGACATCGTGGAATACGTCGTGCCGGAGCTGCAGAAGCTGGGCGCCTACCCCACGGAATACGCGCCGGGGACCCTGCGCAACAAGCTCTTTGGCCGCGGCGACAAGCTGCCGGAGAACCACCGCGCCGCCGGCTTCCGCCTGCAGAACGCGCTGGTCGACTAAGCGTCGGCAGCAGCAGAACCAGCTAAACAACGACGCCGGTGCGCCGCCCCTTCAGGGGGCGGGCACCGCTGTCGGCAAGAACCATCCAGAGCGGCCGAGAGATCTGGCTCGATGACGCCGCAGCAACCCCGGCAACTGCCGCACGGTGCTAACGCCAGAACCGATGGAGAACCCGGGCCGGCCCGGAACCGGCCGCGCCATGCCTGCGCGCCGTGATCGGCTGTGCCCGGGGCTCCCTGACCTTCAGGAGCAGCATGAAAAGGTATGCCGCGGGCGGCCCGCAATGATAGAAATCCGCAATCTGCACAAGAGCTACGACACGCGCCACGGGACGGTCGAGGTGCTCAAGGGCATCGACCTGACCATCGAGCAGGGGTCGATCACCGCCGTCGTCGGCCCTTCCGGCGCCGGCAAGACGACCCTCTCCCACTGCATCTCCTTGTTGGAAAAACCGACCTCCGGCCAGGTGCTGGTGGACGGCCGCGACCTGTCAGCACTGTCCGGACAGGCATTGCGCGGCGAACGCCGCGCCATCGGCACGATCTTCCAACACTCGGCCCTGCTGCGCCGGATGACGGTGGCGGAGAACGTGGCGCTGCCGCTGCGAAACCTCGGCGTGGTGCACGCTCAGATGGAGGACCGCGTGGCCGAACTGCTGGACCGGGTGGGCCTGCTGCACAAGGCCAACGCCTACCCCGGCCAGCTGTCCGGCGGCCAAAAGCAACGGGTCGGCATCGCCCGGGCGCTGGCACTTCGTCCCCGGATTTTGCTCTCCGACGAATCGACGTCGGGCCTGGATCCGGAGTCCACCCAGCAGATCCTGGACCTGCTGGACGACGTGCGCACCGAACTGGGGTTGTCGGTCATCCTGATCACCCATGAGATGGACGTGGTGCGCCATGTCGCCGACCAGGTGGCCGTGCTCTCCGGCGGCCGCGTCGCGGAATACGGGCCGATCGGCGCCCTGGTGGCCGATCCGGCCTCCGCCGCCGGCCGCCAACTGCTGCCAATCCGCGCCCTCCCGCTGCCGGCCGGCTTCGACTACGCCCTGTCCGTCTCGTACCGGCACGGGCCGGTGGACCCGGAGTGGATGACCCGCCTGTCCACCGGCTTGGGCGTGCGCGTGGCGCTGCTCGGCGGCTCGGTGGAAGCCCATGGT
Organism: Arthrobacter sp. THG-b23; assembly: GCF_059091265.1. Lineage (NCBI taxonomy): Bacteria > Bacillati > Actinomycetota > Actinomycetes > Micrococcales > Micrococcaceae > Arthrobacter > Arthrobacter sp. THG-b23. Next base: position 409,572 of record NZ_JBNHGM010000002.1, on the reverse strand, counting down.
GAAGCGGTGCTGGGCCGCGCCGACATCGGTGTCGCCGGCCGCCCGGAGGCCGAGGTCCGCGCCTACTTGGCCGGCCTGGGCCTTACCGCAGAGGCACGCCACCGTGCCGTGGACGCGGCGGAAACGCCGCCGTCGGACGCAAAGGATCATGCAAGGAACGAGAAAATCGAGGTGCACGCATGAGGCCCGCAGAAACCGCCGCCGTCGGGCTGGACACGCCCTGGGCGGACCTGCCCGCGCTGCTGCTGCCGGCCTACGGCGAAACCTGGGCGATGGTCGGCATCGTGATGGTCATGGTGATCCTGGTCGGCGGCGCAACCGGCGTGCTGCTGTACAACACGGACGGCCGCGGCCTGTTCCCCCGGCCCCGCCTGCACGGAACGCTCAGCTGGCTCGTCAACATGGGCCGCTCGCTCCCGTTCCTGGTGCTGATGGCCGCCATCATCCCGCTGACCAAGTGGGTCACCGGAACGACCATCGGCATTGCGGCGGCCGTGGTCCCGATGACACTGGCCGGCATTCCGTTCTTCGCCCGGCTGGTGCAGAACGCACTCAACGACCTGCCGCGCGAGAACATGGCCGTCGGGCTGGTCACGGGCAGTTCCACCGGGCAGATCATCCGGCAGACGCAGCTGCGCGAAGCCCTGCCAGGTCTTACGTCAGCGGTCACGCTCAACACCATTTCGATGATCGAATACTCGGCGATCGCCGGGACCATCGGCGCCGGCGGCATCGGCTACCTGGCCGTCACCTACGGCTACCAACGGTTCGACACCCACGTCATGGCGGCCACCATCGTTGTCCTGATCATCACGGTGCAGCTGGTGCAGTTTGCCGGCGACCGGATCTCCCGCGCGCTGCTGCGCCCCTAGCCACCGACCAACAGGAGCATCACATCATGAGCACCCCTTCCGCCGGGTCCGGCCACGACCACGGCTTCACCCTGCGCAAACAGACCACCGCCCTGCCGTGGAGCATTGCCGCCCTTGCCGCCGTCGTCGCACTGGTCCTGGGGCTGCTGCTGGTGCAGCAGCAGTCAGGGCCGGCCGTCGCGGCATCCGGCAGCGAGGTCACCTCGCCGCTGAAAGTCCACTTCGAACCGGCGATGGCGGGGGAGGAGAAGATCCTGAAGTTCGTCGCCGAGGAAATCGCCCCCGACTACGGCGTGGAGATCGAGGCAGTGGGCCTGCAGGATCCGGTCCAGGCCAACCGCGCGGTGGCCGATGGGCAGTTCCACGCCACCATCTTCGAACACCAGTGGTACATGCAGCAGTCCGCCGACGCCAACGGGTTGGAACTGACGCCCACGGTGGAGCTGTACCAGTGGGGTTTCGGCCTCTACTCAACCCGCTACGGCTCGGTGGAAGACCTGCCGCGCGGAGCCGTGCTGCTGCTGCCCAACGACGCCGCCAACCAAGGCCAGGCGCTGTGGCTGCTGCAGCGCGAGGGACTGCTGGAGCTGGATCCCGCGGTGGAGCCGCGAACAGCAAAGATCCGCGACGTCACCGGCAACCCGCGCGGTTTCGAGCTGAAGGAAGCCGACCTGCTGGCGATGCCGCGGATGCTCGACTCAGTCGATGCCGCGATCGGCTACGTCTCCCAGTTCGACGCCGGCAAGATCGGCCGCGACAAGGGCATCCTGTTCCCTGCGGCGCCGAAGACATTCGCCTCCCGCCTGGTGATCGGCACCCAGTTCAAGGACAGCGCGGAGAGCAAGAAGCTGATCGAGATCTTCTCGGATCCGCGGCTGGAGGAGTACCTGCACACCACGGAGGATCCGCTGGTCAAGGACGTGCTGACGCCGGTCTCCACGGAGTAGGGCCGACACGCGAGAGGCCCCGGGCGCGCTACATCTTGGCGTAGCGTGCCCGGGCGCCCATGTACAGGCCGTAACAAATCAGGCCGACGGCGACGAGGGCGAGTGCGGCGGGGCCGAAAGCCTGGTCGCGCAGTGCCTTGAGCGCCCCGTCCAGCCCCTTGACCTCCTGCGGGTCGTGCTGCACCGCGGCCACCGCCAACAGCAGCCCCAACACGAACAGCGCCAGCCCCTTGCCCACATAACCCACGACGCCGAGCCACGTCACGGCGGTGCCGGTGTTGCCCCGGGGGGGCCTCTTAAGGTCGCTCAGGAACTTCTTCTTCAGTCCCTTGAACACGTAGAAGACGCCGGCGCCCATGATGACAGCGCCAATCAGGAACAGGACAACGACACCGCCGGGCCATTGCATCAGCCTGGTGCTCGCGTCCTGGGAACTCTGGCTGCTGTCGGCGCCGGAGCCCAACGCGAAGCTGCCGAACGACACCGCCACCACCGTGTACGCGATGGCCAGTCCCACGCACTTAGCCCGGTAGCCCCACTTCTTCTTAGCCTGGCGGCCGCGGCCCCCGAACACCGCTTCGCTGATCTGCCACAGGGCCAAGGCCGCGGCGGCAAGCATGCCCGCCCAGAGCAGGAACAATCCTCCCGGGCGCTGCGCCAGGCTTGAGGCGGCCCCGGTCTGGTCCGCCTCGCCACCTCCGCCGAACGCCAGTCGGAGCGCGATTGCGCCAATCAGCACGTGCAGCAGGCCGCTGGCCACGTATCCGAACCGCGCTACCCGCTCGAAAACCTTGGAATTGGCGGCGTCCTCGGTCTTGTCTTTCGCCCTGCCGGCTGCCCGCTTCGCTTCCCTGCCGGTGTCTGCCATGGGTCTCCTCTCCAAAGCCGTGGCCCATTCCGAAACCCGCCGGCGGCACGGAAGCCCCGCCGTCGTTCCCCGTGAAACAACTGTGAATCCATCCTGCCACCGAAGTTGCCGCCGCGCATTGGGCGAACTCGGGCGGCCGCGGGGCATGGGCGCGGGCCGCCACGTGGTTCCCCAGAACCGTGACCGGCGCGGGCGGGGCGCAGTAGGCTCGTGCCTATGGACGCAACCGCGCTGCGCGCATTCTGCCTGTCCCTGCCCGAGGCGTTCGAGGATTTCCCGTTTGGCCCCGAGGCGTCGGTGTTCAAGGTCAGGGCGGCGGGACGGGCCGGCAAGATGTTCGCGCTCTCCGACCTGCAGGCGCCGCAGCTGAGCATCAGCCTCAAATGTGAACCGGTGCTGGCGCAGCAGCTGCGCGCGGCGCATCCGGAGATCACGGGTGCCTATCACATGAACAAAACGCACTGGAACGGCGTGCGCTGCGACGGCGAGCTGCCCGACGACATGCTGCGCGACATGATCGAGGACTCCTACGATCTGGTGGTGGCATCACTGCCGCGCCGCGACCGCGAGATGCTGGGCTGGATGGGCCTGGCCAGGGGCGAAGATGCGCGGCAGGGCTAAGGATGAAGGCCAAGGACCTGGGCGGAGCGCGGTTGACGTACGACGGCGTGGGGCTGAGCCGGGAACGCACCTCGCCGCCGGGATACAGGGTCGTCGACGAGCGGGTCGGTGTCGGTGAGGGGGAAGAAGCTTTTCATCGGCTGGCCGAGGGGCTGTTGGGGTGGGAAGTGCATCGGCTGGCCGGGCTGCGGGTGGATGCCACGGGGCCGGTGGCCGCCGAAGGCGTGGAGGTGGTGTGCGGGTTCGGAGTCGGGCCGTTGCGGCTCGCCATCCCGTGCCGCGTCGTGTGGACGGAACGGATGCCAACGCGGACGGGCTTCGGCTACGGCACGCTGCCCGGGCATCCGGAGTCGGGGGAAGAAGGTTTTGTGGCTGTGCTGGAGGGGAGCGGGCGGGTGGTCTTCGAGGTGTTCGCGTTTAGCCGGCATTCCAACTGGTTCTACCGGACGGGCGCGCCGGTGGCGGAAGCCGCCCAGCGGTTGGTCACGCGGCGCTACATTGCGGCAGCCAGGGCGCTCGCAGGCGGGCAGGCCGGGCAGGCGGGCCGGCCTGGGCAGCGCCGCTAACTGACTGGCCGTCGACACGCACCGGCGGGCTGGCGGACAGGCCGGGCGGCGACGCCAACTGACGCTGGGCCAATCCTGACTGCCGCACCTGACCTGACGGACCGCGCGGTGCATGACAGGATGAAAAGACACCCCCAACAAGAAAGGCTGATGCCGCGTGATTTTCATTGTGGTCAAGTTCAAGGTCAAGGACGAGTACGCCGACAGCTTCCCCGAACTCGTGCGCGAATTCACCGAGGCAACGCGTGCCGAGCCGGGCAACCTGTGGTTCGACTGGTCACGCAGCGTGGACGACGCCAACACCTACGTGCTGGTGGAGGCCTTCCGGGACGACGCGGCCGAAGCACACGTAAAGAGCGACCACTTCCAGAAGGCCATGCAGGAGCAGCCGCAGTACCTGCAGGAAACGCCGCGGATCATCAGCCGCCAGGTCGAGGGCGACGACTGGGACCTGATGGGTGAAATGACCGTCGCGTAGCGCCGCGGCCGCCGGAGGGGCTGGCAAGCGGCCGGTTCTTCGCCACAATAGGGCGCATGGAACAGTTCACGCCCCGCACAGCCATTGTCACCGGTTCCGACTCCGGCATCGGCCGGGCCACCGCCGTCGCCTTGGCCCGTGCCGGCATGGATGTCGGGATCACCTGGCATTCGGACCGGGACGGAGCCGAGGACACGGCGAAGGAGGTCCGCGCGCTCGGCCGCAGCGCCGCCGTCGTCCAATTGGACACCACGAACCTGCCCGGCTGCGGGGACGTAGTCGACGCGCTCGCGGAGCAGCTCGGCGGGCTGGACGTGTTCGTCAACAACTCCGGTACCGGGGCGTCGGTGCCGTTCCTGGACCTGGACTACGAGACCTGGCGCAAGGTGGTGGCCACCGATCTGGACGGCGCGTTTGTCTGCATGCAGCGCGCGGCCCGGCGGATGGCGGATGCCGGCCGCGGCGGCCGGATCATCGCGGTCACCAGCGTGCACGAGCACCAGCCGATGATCGGGGCCGCCCCCTACGACGCCGCCAAGCACGGCCTCGGCGGGCTGGTGAAGAACATGGCGCTGGAACTCGGCCGGCACGGCATCACGGTCAACTCCGTCGCGCCCGGGGAGATCGCGACCGCCATGACCGGCAACGAGGACCAGGACCCGTCGGCCATCGACCGCCCCGGCATCCCGCTGGCCCGGCCCGGCGACGCCCGCGAGGTCGCCGCCGTGATCGCCTTCCTGGCGTCCCCGGGAGCCGGCTACGTCACCGGGGCGTCGTGGGTTGTGGACGGCGGCATGCTGCAGATGGGACCGCAGGCCGGGGCGGCCGTGACCGGCCACGACTGGCGCAAGGTGTAGCAGTAGCAGTACAACGGCCCGGACCGCGTCCGTCGCTGGTTAGTTGGCGGCGATCCGCTCCGTGGAGCCGCGCACAATCAGCGAGGCCTCCAAGGTGAGCTGCGGCTGCTCAAGGTCGCGGCCTTCGATCAGGCCGCGCAGCTGTTCGCCGGCCTTGAGGCCCAGGCGGGCGGCGGGAAGGTGGACGCTGGTGAGGCCGGGGTTGCTAGTGGCGGAGTAGGGCAGGTCGTCGAAGCCGGCGACGGCGAGTTCGTCCGGGATCCGCACGCCGGCGACGCGCGCTTGCTGCAGCACGCCGTACGCGTGGGTATCGGTGGCGCAGACGACGGCGGTGACACCGGATTGCTGCCACCGGGGCCAGGCGGCGGCAAACGCCTCGGCCGAGGCGCCGATGTCGATCGTGGTGCTGATCAGGTGAGCCGGATCCACCGTCATCCCGCGCGCGGCCGCCTCCGCCAGGAAGGCCGTCCTGCGAATGGTGAAGGTGGCTGTGCCGGTCACGCTGTCCAGGTACGCCACCCGCTGGTGGCCGGAGGCGGCCAGATGCGCCGCGAGTTCGCGGGCGCCGTGGGCCACATCGAGGTTGACGGACGGCGCATAAGCCTCAAGCCCGGGCGCGTCGAGCAGCACCAAGGGGCCCGTGGCGGAGAGGTCCTCGAGGAACGCGGCATCGGGGGCATCCACCAACAGGCCCGCCGGGCGCAGGGCGAGGATCCGGCGGATGTCATCCGCGCGGGGGAATTCACCGGCTTCGGTGACGGAGAGCAGCAGCTGGAAGTCCGCGCCGAGGGATTCCCGGACGCCGGCAACGACCTTGGCGAAGAACGGGTTGGAAATGTCCGGCGCCACCAGAACCACAATGGAGCTGACCCCCTTGGCCAGCGAACTGCCCACGCTGTCCACCACGTATCCGAGTTCGGCGATCGCCCGGCTGACCCGCGAGATGTTGTCCGCAGACACCCGCCCGCGCGTCTTGCCGTTGGCCACCAGAGAAACCGTCGCCGTGGATACGCCGGCGCGGGCGGCCACCATCGCCGCGGTCACTCGCCGACCGACGCGCGGCGGGTGCTGGGGAGGGCGGGCGGAATCCATGAGCCCATGATAGGCGTGATCAGGCACCATAAGGCATCAAGCGCTTGACCCAGGTTTACGTCAAGCGTTTGACGTGAACGGGGAGGGGGTGTCACACTTCCTGTGACCAAATTCCCGCTGCGGCGGGCCCCGATGACGTGGAGAGAAAACATGGACGCCACTTCCGCGACGCCCGGACCGAAAAAGATCATCTTGGATTGCGATCCGGGGCACGACGACGCCGTGGCGCTGCTCCTGGCCCACGGCAACCCGGACATCGAACTGCTCGCCGTGACCACCGTTGTCGGCAACCAGACCCTGGCAAAGGTCACCAAGAATGCTCTGGCCGTGGGGACGATCGCCGGCATCACCGGTGTCCCGTTCGCCGCCGGCTGCGACCGCCCGCTGGTGCGCACCATCGAAACCGCGCCGGACATCCACGGCGATTCCGGCATGGACGGCCCCGCGCAGCCGGAGTCCAGCATTGAACTCGACCCGCGCCACGCCGTTGATCTCATCATCGACACGATCATGGGGCACGAACCCGGCACCGTAACCCTGGTCCCGACCGGCGGCCTGACCAACATCGCGATGGCCGCCCGCAAGGAGCCGCGCATCGTCGAGCGGGTCAAGGAAGTCGTGCTGATGGGCGGCGGCTACCACGTGGGCAACTGGTCCGCCGTGGCCGAATTCAACATCATGATCGACCCCGAGGCCGCCCACATCGTCTTCAACGAGAAGTGGCCGGTGGTCATGGTGGGACTGGACCTCACCCACCAGGCGCTGGCCACCCCCGACGTCGTCGAGCAGATCGAAGCCGTCGGCACCGGTCCGGCCCGCTTTGTCCGCGAACTGATGGACTTTTTCGCCCAAACCTACAAGGACGCGCAGGGCTTCGACTATCCGCCGGTCCACGATCCCTGCGCCGTCGCCTACGTCATCGACCCCACGGTGATGACCACCCGCAAGGTCCCGGTCGACATCGAACTGCAGGGCAAGCTGACCCTCGGCATGACCGTCGCTGACTTCCGCGCCCCCGCACCGGACGACTGCCACACCTCGGTGGCCGTGGACCTTGACCGCACCAAGTTCTGGAACCTGGTGACCGATGCGCTGGTCCGGATCGGCGAGGTAGAGATCGGAACCGCCGCCACCACAACGACGACGGCGGCGCCCGCCTCCGCGGCGCCCGAGACCGCCAGGATGGCAGCGAAATGAGCGCCGTTCTCCACGAAGCCAAGGCAACCCGTGGCGGCACCACCGCCCTGATGGTCGCCCTGCTGACGGCCTGCGTGGCCTTCCAGCTCAATGCCTCCATGCTCAGCCCCGCCCTGGTCACCATGGGGGAGGAACTGCAGACAGACCAGGCCTCAATCGGCCTGTCCCAGACGTGGTTCTTCACCACCGCCGCTCTGTTCTCCCTGTTCCTGCCCCGGCTGAGCGATATTGTCGGCCGCAAGCGGATCCTCGTCGGGATGATGCTGCTGACGGCCGTTGGCTCCGTGATCGCAGCGCTGGCCCCGGACGTTACGTGGCTCTTCGTGGGCCGGATCATCCAGGGCGCCAGCGGCCCCACCGTGCCGCTGTGCCTCATCATGCTGCGCACCGCCGTGTCCAACCCGCGCACCTACGGCACGCTGATGGGCGTCATCCTCGCGGTCAATGGCGGCGTGGCCGGCGTCGATGCCTTCCTCGGCGGCTACATGGCCGAGCACTACGGCTTCCGCAGCATTTTCTGGTTCATGGTGGTCCTCGCCGTGATCGCCGCGGTTCTCGTCGCCGTCCTGACGCCCGAGAGCAAACCGCAGGCCGGGACGCGGATGGACTGGACCGGCGTCGTCTTTATAGTTGTCGCGGTCGGTGCCCTGCTCACCGCGCTGAACGAGGCCGCCAAGCTGGTCGGCGGGTTCTCCGGGGAAACCCTGGTCCTCTCGCTGGTGTTGATCGCCGTGGCCGCCGCCGCGTTCGCCGCCTTCTGGGCCACCGAAAAGCGCACGAAGCAGCCGATGGTCGAGATTGTCCATCTGCGCCAGCGCTCCACGTGGGCACCGCTGCTGACCACGGTCCTGACCATGACCGGCATCTTCGCCGTCATCAACGGAATCGTCCCCGCCTACGTACAGGCCGCCGCACCCGGGTTCGGCCTCGGCCCCACCGAAACGGCGCTGCTCATCCTGACCCCCTACGCGCTGCTGGGCTGGGTCTTCGGCCCGATCAGCGGACGGCTCGCCCCGGTACTGGGCTACACCAAGGTGCTGCGCATCGGCATGATCGGCAGCATCGTCTCCCTGGTGATCATTGTGCTGTTCGGCCTGAACAGCCTGCCGGTGATGGTCGCCGCCACTGCGCTGCTCGGCATCATGTACGCCGGCACCGCGAACATCATGCTCAACGGGCTCGGCGTGGTGCTCTCGCCCCCGGGCAACCCCGGCTTCCTGCCGGGCATGAACGCGGGCGCCTTTAACCTGGGCGCCGGGCTGAGCTTCCTGGTGCTGCCGGCCGTGCTCGTGGGCACCTCGGCGCTGGGCGACCGCGGCTCTTACCTCACCACGGTGGTGGTCGGCCTGGTCATCACGGTCGCGGCCTTCGCCGCCTCGCTGCTGATCCCCAAGCCCGTCGATGCCGAGGTGGAACAGTGAGTCCGCAGGCCGGACGCATCGTCGTCGTTGGTTCACTGAACGCGGACCTGACCATCTACACCGAGCGGCTGCCCAACCCCGGCGAAACCCTCCGCGGCGAAGGCTTCGCCGTGAACCCGGGCGGCAAGAGCGCCAACCAAGCCGTGGCCGCTGGCCGGCTCGGCGGCAACGTCGCCATGATCGGCGCGGTGGGCGAGGACTCCAATGGAGACATGCTGCTGGCCTCCGTTGCAGGGGCCGGCGTGGACGTTTCCCGCGTGCGCCGCGCCGCTGACGTCGAGACCGGCGTCGCCGTGATTACCGTTGACGCCGCGGGGGAGAACAGCATCGTCATCTCCCCCGGCGCCAACGGCACCGTTGTTCCGGATGACGTAGTCGCAGCCAGGGACGTTTTCGATGGCGCCGCCGTGGTTTGCCTCTGCCTCGAGGTCGGCCGGGACGTCGTGGAGGCGGCAGCAAGATCAGGGCACGACGCCGGAGCAACAGTGCTGCTTAACCTCTCGCCTTACGCGCCCGTGTCGCAAAGCCTGGCCAAACTCACCGACGTCCTGCTGGTCAACGCGCACGAGGCTTCGCAGTTCCTCGGCGGCGCCGAGATGCCCTGCGCCAATGCCGCCGTTGCCGACTGGGAGCAGGTGCGCTTGAAGTTTGCGGCGCAGGGGCTGGACCGCGTCGTGGTGACCCTGGGTGCCGACGGCTCCATCGTGCTGGATGCGCATGTCGAGGAGGGGCGCCGTTTCACCCGGATCGCCCCCACCAAGGTTGACGCCGTGGACACCACCGGCGCCGGTGATGCCTTCACCGGGTCCCTCGCGGCACGGCTTGCCGCAGGGGAGACCCTGGCCGAGGCGGCGGCGTTCGCTTCGGTCGCTGCTGCCCTGGCCGCCACGAAAAAGGGAACCCAGGCCGCGTATCCGCGACTGGCAGACGTGGAGCGCCTGCGGGCTGGCGCCTGACGTCCAGAGACCTAACGCGACGTACAAACGAACGGCGCGGTGCACCGGAAGGTGCGCCGCGCCGTCGTCCTTGGTGAGAGCAAGCCGGGCCGGCACGGCATCACGATGAACGCCGTCGCGGGGGGAGATCGCCACCACCGTGACCTGCAACGAGGATGAGGGCACACACCGCATCGACCGCCCGGCATCCCACTGGCCAGACCCGGCGAATCCCGCGAGGTCGCCGCCGTCGGCAGCCACGACTGGCGCGAGGTGTAGGAAACCACCTCGGGCTCCTGCAAGTGCGAGGGCAGACAAGGCCGTCCGCGCCGGTGCACACGACGGCGATTATAAGTCTATGGCTGCAGCAATCCCGGCAGAACCACGGGCGCGAAGGCGCCCGATTCCCACGTCAATACAAAATGAACGTTTGGACGGGAATTAAGACCAGCAACCATTGCCAGCCCCCTGGCGGCGTTGTGACACTAAGTTGCCGCCATGCAACCAGTGCCGTTCAGGTAGGGGCTGCCGACGGCATTCGCATGCAGTTCCATGGAAATTGATTCGACGAGGAGTCAGGTGAAAAAGACGAAACCAGCGCTCATGGCACTCTCATTGGTCCTTTCGGCCGGGTTGGCGGCAGGTCTTGCCGCCCCCGGTGCTACGGCGGCCGACACCACGGAGACCGTGCAGCAAAACAGTGAAAAGGTCCTCAGATCGGGTGCTATCACCGTCAAGCGGGACACCTACGGCGTCCCGCACGTCTACGCGGACACGACCCGCGATCTGTTCTACGGCTACGGCTATTCCGTTGCTGAGGACCGGATGTTCCAACTGGAAATGGCCAAACGCGCCGTTCTGGGCACCTCTGCCGAAGTCCTGGGCCCGGACTACGTCGAGATCGACAAGCGCTCCCGGGCCTCCTTCGACCCGGAAGCCATCAGGGAGCAGATTTCGGCCCTGCCCGCCGACGACCGGGACATCCTCGACGGTTACGCGGCCGGTTTCAACAAGCGCATCTCAGAGGTCATGGACAACCCCGGCGCCCTGCTGCCGAAGCAGTTCACCGATTACGGCTTCGAGCCCTCCCGCTGGTCAGGGTACGACGTGGCGATGATCTGGGTCGGCACCATGGCCAACCGCTTCTCGGACAGCGCCGGGGAGCTCTCCAGCCTGCAGGTCCTCCAGCAGCTCACCGCCGAACACGGCGCGGAGCAGGGCCAGCTCCTCTTCGATCAGCTGCAGTGGATCGAAGATCCTACCGCCCCCACCACCGTGCCGCGCGTGGATAAAAAGCGCCCGAACCAGCTGGCCTCGGACAGCCCCTCGCAGATGGCCAAGCTCAACAAAGTTTCCCATGATCTGAAGGATGACGGCCTGGAGCGGATGAAGCAGTTCGGCGGCGGCGACTGGCCGAACCTCCAGCCCGAGGCCAGCAATCTCTGGATCGTCGGCGGCAAGAAGAGCAAGGAGAAAGGCTCGGTGCTGCTCAACGGGCCCCAGTTCTCCTGGTTCAACCCCTCCTACGTCTACGGCATCGGCCTGCACGGGGCTGGCTACGACGTTACCGGCAACACGCCGTTCGCCCACCCGACGATCCTCTTCGGCACCAACAAGGACATCAGCTGGGGATCCACCGCCGGACCGCTGGACGTCAACGACGTCTACCAGGAGCAGTTGAACCCGGAAAACCCTTACGAATACAAGTACGACGGCGATTGGGTGCCGATGGAGGTCCGCACCGAAAAGATCGAGGTCGCCGGGCAGGAACCGATCGAACAGCAGGTTTACTCCACGATCCACGGTTTCGTGACCAGCTTTGACGAAGCGAACAACACGGCCTACTCAAAGAAACGCAGCTGGGCCGGCACCGAAATCCAGTCCTTCATGGCTTGGATCAAGATCATGAAGGCCCAGAACTGGGAGGAGTACCTGGCCCAGGCGGAGAAGGTGGGCATTACGATCAACTGGTACTACGCCGACAAAAAAGGCAACATCGGCTACGTCTCCCCAGGCAAGCTGCCGATCCGTGCCGAAGGGCACGACCCGCGGCTCCCCGCCGTCGGCGACGGGTCCATGGAGTGGGAGGGAATCAGGGACTTCTCCGAAAACCCCAAGGTCTACAACCCCAAGCAGGGCTATATCGTGAACTGGAACAACCAGTCCGGTGCCGGCTTCAACGCAGGCTCAGGAAACTGGTCGCCAGTGGACCGCGTCAACGAGATCATTGAGCGGCTTGAGGACCAGCACAAGTTCACGACCGACGAGATCTGGAACATCAACGAAGAAACCTCGTTCGCGGACCTGAACATCCGCTACTTCCGCCCGTTCCTCGAGGAAGCCGTCAAAACGCTGCCCGCCAGGGACCCGGTGGTCCAGGATGTCCGGCTCCTGACAGGATGGGATGGCCAGCGCCGTGACAGTGACGGCGACGGCAAGCTCGACGGCCCCGAGGCAGCGATCATGAACGCCTGGCTGCCGATCCTGTTCGAGGCGGTGCTCAAGGACGACCTGCCGGCCTCCGTTTTTGCCAGCTACTCGCAGGGCACCGGTCTCGCCCGTCCCGCAAACGGCAGCAAGCTCGTCTACAACGCCCTGTTGGGCAAAGACGCCGGCGTCTTACAGCACGTCGACTTCTTCAATGGCGTGGACAAGAAGCAAGTCTTGCTGGACACCTACCAGCAGGCGCTGGAGAAGCTCGAGGCCGAACAGGGCACCGACCGCAACAACTGGACCGCGCCCGCGCCCCAGCATGAGTTCTCCTACAAGAACTTTATCGGCGTCCCCCAGGCGAACCCGAACGAGAACCTGACCGGGCCGGACTACATGAACCGCGGCACCCAGAACGACATCGTCTCGCTCTTCGGTTCGCAGGCCGAGATGTGCACCGTCGCCCCGCCCGGCCAAAGCGGCTTCATCGCTCCCGACGGCACCAAGTCCGCGCACTACGCTGATCAACTGCAGATGTACGCGGACTTCGAATGCAAGACGGAAAACCTCTACCCGGAACAGCTCGATGCCAACCTCGAGAGCGAGAAAATACTGAAGTGACCTGTTCGTAGTCGACAGCAGGCGGCCACCGGCGGTGGGCGCCTGCTGCTTTCCCTATGGGCCTACTGTTCGTAGCCGACGAGCCAGTGAAGCCCGTGACGATCGATCACCTGGCCATCGGAGGCGCCCCACGGCTTCGGGGCAAGGGGATCGACCACCCGGCCGCCAACGGCGAGCTTGTCGAACCACTCGTGCAGCACCTCGGGCTCGGCCGTCCCGAGCAACGAGAGCATGACGCCCTCGAGCCGGACGCTCTTCTCGCCGGGTGCCGCATCCGATCCGGCCAGGGCGACCACGCCGTTCAGCATTCCGTGGGCTATGTGCCCCGGCGGTCCCGTACTGTTACCGAAGTCCTCATTGGTGTGCAGGGAAAGCTCGCCGCCAAAGATCTCTGCATAGAAACCCAGTGCTTCGCGGGCAGTGCCGGGGAAACTGATATAGATCTGCGGTGCCGTCATGGGCACAGCATACAGATACGGATATCCGGCAGTGCTGCGGTGCCGGTCCTCGAGGGGAAGACGAAGAGGGATGTTCCCTGCACCGCGGTGCTGGGAACATCCCTCTTGCGCCCGCCCCTGGGCAGGGCGGAATCTATCCGAAGTACTTCGGCAGGGTGCCCTCGTGGGCGTCCTTCAGTTCGGCCAGCGGCACGGAGAACTCGCTCTGGAAGTCCAGCGCGCCGTTCTCGGTGTCCACCACGCCGATGCGCATGAACGGGAAGCCCCGCGCGCCGCACATGTCCTTGAAACGGACCTCTTCGCTGCGCGCCACGGACACGACGGCGCGTGCCTGGGATTCGCTGAACAGCAGCGTGAACAGGTCCACGCCGTCACGCTCGCAGACCTCGCCCAGGCCGATCCGGGCACCGACGCCGAAGCGCAGCGCCATCTCGGACAGGGCGGCGGCCAGGCCGCCTTCGGAGAGGTCGTGGGCGGCGTCGATCATGCCGTCCCGGGAGGCGTTGATCAGCAGCTCGCCGAGCAGCTTCTCGGCGGCCAGGTCCAAGACCGGGGGCTTGCCGCCCAGGTGTCCGCGCAGGTTGGCCCATTCGGAGCCGTCCAGCTCGTCGCGGGTGGTGCCCATCAGGTAAATCGCCTGGCCGTCCTCGCGCCAGCCCGACGGGGTGCGGCGGCCGACGTCGTCGAGCTTGCCGAGCATCGCCACGACGGGAGTCGGGTGGATCGGGGTGTTGCCGGTCTGGTTGTACAGCGAGACGTTGCCGCCGGTGACCGGGACGCCCAGTTCCATGCAGCCGTCGGAGAGGCCGCGGATCGCTTCGGCCAGCTGCCACATGACGTCCGGGTCTTCCGGGGAGCCGAAGTTCAGGCAGTCGGACACGGCCATCGGCACGGCACCCACGGTGGCGACGTTCCGATAGGCCTCGGCCAGAGCCAGTTGCGCCCCCTGGTAGGGATCCAGGTAGGTGTAGCGGCCGTTGGCGTCGGTGGCCAGGGCAACGCCGAGGCCGGTTTCCTCGTCCACCCGGACCACCCCGGCATCGTCGGGCATGGCCAGTGCGGTATTGCCGCCCACGTAGCGGTCGTACTGGTTGGTCACCCAGTCCTTCGAGCACATGTTCGGGGACGCCATCAGTTCCAGCACGGCTGCCTTGAGGTCCTCGGCGCTGGCCGGGGGGTTGGCGCCGGCCGCGGAGGCGCGGAAGCTGTCGGCCTGGACCCGGTCCTGCCATTCCGGACGGGCGTAGGGGCGGTTGTAGACCGGGCCGTCGTGGGCGACGGTGCGCGGATCGACGTCGACGATGGTCTCGCCGTCCCACTTGATCACCAGGCGGCCGGTGTCGGTGACTTCACCCAGCCAGGAGTATTCCACGGCCCACTTGGCCATGACGGCCTCAAACGCCTCGACGTTTTCGGGGGAGACGACCGCCATCATGCGCTCCTGCGACTCGGACATCAGGATTTCGCCCGGCGTCAAGGTCGGATCGCGCAGCAGCACCGACGTCAGCTCAACGTCCATGCCGCCGTCGCCGTTGGATGCCAGTTCCGACGTGGCGCAGGAGATGCCGGCGGCCCCCAGGTCCTGGATGCCCTCGACCAGCGAGCCCTTGAACAGTTCCAGGCAGCACTCGATAAGCACCTTCTCGGCGAACGGGTCGCCGACCTGGACCGCGGGGCGCTTGGAGGGCTTGGTGTCGTCGAAGGATTCCGAGGACAGGATGGAGGCGCCGCCGATGCCGTCGCCGCCGGTGCGCGCGCCGAACAGCACCACCTTGTTGCCCTTGCCGGAGGCGTTGGCCAGCCGGATGTCCTCGTGGCGCATGACGCCCACGGCCAGTGCGTTCACCAGCGGGTTGCCCTGGTAGACGGAGTCGAAGACGACCTCGCCGCCGATGTTCGGCAGGCCCAGTGAGTTGCCGTAGCCGCCGATGCCGGCGACCGCACCGTGGACCACGCGGGCGGTGTCCGGGTGGTCGATCGCGCCGAAGCGCAGCGGGTCCATCACGGCCACCGGGCGCGCGCCCATGGAAATGATGTCGCGCACGATGCCGCCGATGCCGGTCGCGGCGCCCTGGTACGGCTCCACCATGGTCGGCGAGTTGTGCGACTCGATCTTGAAGGTTACGGCCCAGCCGTCACCCAGGTCCGTCACGCCGGCGTTCTCGCCGATGCCCACCAGCATGTGCTTCTTCATGTCCTCGGTGACCTTGTCGCCAAACTGGCGCAAGTGGACCTTGGAAGACTTGTAGGAGCAGTGCTCGGACCACATCACCGAATACATGGCCAGCTCGGCGGCGGTCGGGCGGCGGCCCAGCACCTTGACGACCTCGTCGAACTCGTTGCGCTTCAACCCCAGCTCGGCCCAGGGCAATTCCGTGTCCGGGGTCTGCGCGGCATGCTCCACGGTGTCGATGTTGAACTGGCGCCCCTCGACGCGTTCGACGGCGTCGGCCGCCCCGCCGTAGCTCTGCACGTGCTCATTGCGTGCCTCGGCCTCGGTTTCCAGCCGGGTGTCCACTGATGCGCTGGTCGGATTGGTCTCGGTCATTTACTTGGCACCTGCCACAATCTTCGTCAATACGGAGGTGAACATTCCCAGGCCGTCGGTGCCGCCGCGCAGCGCGACGTCGCCGAAGGCGGAGGAGTCCGGGCCGAAGCCGGCTTCCACGGCGTGTTCGGGGTGCGGCATCAGGCCCACCACATTGCCCGCGGCGTTGCTGATGCCGGCGATGTCGCGGCGCGACCCGTTCGGGTTCCCGTCCGCATAGCGGAACACCACGCGATTCTCTGCTTCCAGCTCGTCCAGGGTCTTCTCGTCCGCGACGTACTGCCCGTCCTGGTTCTTCAGCGGCACCACAATCTCGGCGCCTGCTTCATACTGGCTGGTCCAGGCGGTGGTGTTGTTCTCCACGCGCAGCCTTTGGTCGCGGCAGAGGAAGTGCAGGTGGTTGTTCTTGATCATCGAGCCGGGCAGCAGGTGTGCTTCGGTCAGCACCTGGAAGCCGTTGCAGATGCCCAGCACCGGCAGCGGATCGTGCTGCGCGTTGGCGGCATCGGCGATCTGCTCCATCAGCGGGGCAAAGCGGGAGATCGCCCCCGCGCGCAGGTAGTCGCCGTAGGAGAAGCCGCCGGGGATGATCACGCCGTCCACGCCCTGCAGGTCGTGGTCGCCGTGCCACAGGCTGACCGGCGTGCCGCCGGCAATCCGCACGGCACGGGCCGCGTCGCGGTCGTCCAGCGTGCCGGGGAAGGTGACGACGCCGATGCGCGCGCCCGAGAGGCCGGCGTCGGGGGCGGGCGAGAAGTCGCCGATCAGGGGAGTCTCAGTCATTATTCGCCGGCCCCGATGGTCGCCTCGGTGATGACCTCCACCCGGGTAACGTCTTCGATCACGGGGTTGGAGAGCAGCGTGGCGGCAGCATGCCGGGCCTGTTCCAGAAGTTCCTCGGTCACCTCGCCGTCAACCGTCAGTTCGAAGCGCTTGCCCTGGCGGACTTCGCTGAAGCCGGTCAGGCCCAGGCGGTTCAGTGCGCCGGCAATGGCTTTGCCCTGCGGATCAAGGATTTCGGGCTTGGGCATGACATCAACAACGATCCGGGGCATCCGGCCACTCCTGTGCTTGGATTGTGCTCTTCAAACGAAGCGAGGCGCGCGGAACTCAGTGCAGTGTCAATCCAACAATTGGTGCCGTCTCACGCTGACCCAGCGCTCCGCGAGCTTGCAGCACCATTCTACCGGCAACCCGGGGTGCTGATTTTACGGGACGACGACGGCGGAACCCGGCAAAACCGTGCCGTTGACAAGCGGGGCTCGTAGCATGGCTTTATGACTGAAAAGCCGCAATCCATGCTGCTGCCCATCCTGGCCGCCGTCGTGCTGGGCGGCGTTGGGCGGATGGTCATCCAAAAGAAGCGCGAAGACCGGCGGACCGCCCGCGCCGCAAGCCAGGATCTTGACCGCCGGGTGAGCGACATCATGCGCGACGGCCGACGCTGACCTGGTCGAGGCTGCGCTGGCCGACACTGCCCCCGTCGAACATCCGTACGCCGAGCCGGCCTTGGGCGGGCAGCCGGGTGCCGCTGCCGGGCTCAGGCTTCGCCGGCGCGGCTGCCCAGCAGGGCGGCCATGGCGTTCCACTCGGAGATCTTGCACCCGTCGGTGAGGGAGAAATGCTTGTTCACCTCGCGGCCGTTGAAGGTGCCGGTGACGTGGGCCTGCTGCGGACCGCCGTATTGCTGGGTGCAGAGGCGGTTGGGATCGGGCAACTCGAAGAAGACCTTGTCCCCGTGCTTGGCCAGCGCCGCGCACGCCGCCTCCGCGTCGCTGACCGTGGAACCTGCGGCGGGACGGGAATCCCGGCACACCAGCAGTTGCTCAAACCGGGCGGCGCTGTCCGCGGAGGTCAGCATGATGGATAGTTCGGCGTCCACGGCCACTCCTTTCTGATCGTCTGTCGGGGCGGGCTTCGAGGGTGCCGGTTCCGACGGGGCAGGCTTCGAGGGTGCGGGTTCCGAGGGGGAAGAGGTGCCGCCGTCGCCGGGGGACGCGGGAACCGCGATGCCGGGGGAAGGTTGCGGCTGGCCGTCCTGGGCACAGGCCGCCAGCCAGGGCAGGAAGAGCAGGCAGGACAGGAGCACGGCCGCTTGACGGGGTGCCCGCTGGGGCCCCGGACGCTTCGCCTCAACCGCCATGATCAGTCCTCCGTTCGGATAATTCCCGGAGCGGTGTGCAGCGCGCCGGCACGGTGCGACGACGAGTCCCCCTCCGTCCCACGGTCACGTCAAGCGCCTCCAGCGCCTCCAGCGCCTCCAGCGCATCAAGCGCTTCCAGGAGCCGCAGGCGCAGCACCTGGGCCTCGTCGGCAAACGCCCGCTGGGCCGCCACGTACTGCGCGCGGCCCTCGGTGGTCTCGATCCTGACCGGTTCGTAGCCCCAGCCCGAGAGGTCGTAGGGCGAGGCCCGCATGTCCAGCTCGCGGATCCGCCAGGACAGCTCGAAGCAGTCCATCACCAGTTCGCTGGGCAGCGCCGGGGCCAGCTTGTACGCCCACTTGTACAGGTCCATGTTGGCGTGGAGGCAGCCGGGCTGCTCCATCTGCCGCTGGTTCTCGCGGGTGGGCCGCAGCGTGTTCAGCGGTACGGCCTGCGGCGTGTAGAACCGGAAAGCATCAAAGTGCGAGCAGTTGATCCGGCTGCTGTCCACCACGCGGTCCGTCCCATCGGCGCCGAGCCGCAGGTCCAGGTAGTCGTGCCGGACGCCGTTGAGCCGCGACTTGTAGGCCATCGCCCATTCGTGCAGCCCGAAGCAGCCGAACCGGGCCGGCCGCGACGCCGCACCGGCCAGGATTTCCCGCGTGCACGCCACCGCGGTTCCCCGCGCCGCAAGGAAAGCTTCCGCGTCGAAGGTGACGGCACCGGCGTCGTGCTCCACACCCGCCGTGCGGCACTCCGCGGCGGTGAGCGCCCGGTAGAACTTCCACCCGCGGCGCTCGCCGGCGTCGGCGCCGGTCAGCACCACGCCCGCGCCGGGATGCCAGCGCAACAGCTGGCCCGGCTTGAGGCTGTAATAGGTGAAGAGGAAGTCTTCCACCGGGTGTTTCAGCCCGGCCGAGCGGCGTTGCAGATACGGCTGGGTGAAGCGCCGGGCGCGCTCGCGGTGGGCCCGGGCGCGCGGCAGCCACTGCTCCGGTTCGAGCACCCGGAGACGGTCGAGGAGGACCTGCGGCGCCATGGTTCCATTGTTCCAGCCGCCGGGGCAGATTGGCACCCGGCTTATAGCACCGCCGGCTTCGGCAGGGAAGTACCCGCAGGAGATTTCCGCCGCGGCACCGAAAACTAGGGTGAAACGGTTCTTTCAGACCTCCCGGTGCGGTACTTTGATCCCACAGACGCACCAATGTGGCTGTTGTCACAGTTGGGGATGGGGCCGGCCTCGCACGCCGGGGAAATCCAATACCCTGTGGGCCGTACGGCCCACAGGATAGGCATTCGGTTGCGTCTGCGGGCCGGCCAAAGCGGTCGGTCCACCGGATGAAAGGCATTTCCTTCTCATGACACAGCAAAGCAGCAGCTTTGTGCACCGGCAGGGATTGCGCTCTGCCGCAGCACTCGCACTGGGGATACCGCTGATCCTCTCCGGGCTTGCCGGCCCGGCGGCGGCCGCACCCGCCGACATTGCGCGCACCATCACCTCGAATCCGGACGGGCAGCAGGCCGTCTACGAGGACGGCCGCTACATCGTGATGCTTTCGGGCGATCCGCTGGCCACCTATGAGGGCGGCGTGTCCGGCATCGCGGCAACGAAGCCCGCGCCCGGCGAGAAGCTGAACGCAAACAGCGCCAACGCCAAGAAGTACCGGGCACACCTGCAGGAGCAGCAGAACGACGTCGCTGCCTCCGAGGGCGTGAAGATCGGGAAGAGCTTTACGACGGCGGTGAACGGCTTCGCGGCGGAGCTGACCGGGCTGCAGGCAGCCGAGCTGGCCAAGAAGACGGGCGTGGCGGCGGTAGCTCCGGACGAGCAGCACCACCCGGACTACTCCAGCACCGATTTCCTGGACCTGCCCGGCGGCAACGGCGTCTGGGCCGAACAGTATGGCGGCGCGCAGAACGCCGGCAAGGGAACCGTGGTCGGCGTGATCGACACCGGCTACTACCCGGAGAGCGATTTCCTGGCCGGCGAGGAGGTCAAGCCGCTGAGCGGCAAGGCCAAGGTCGGCGAACCCTACCTGACGCCGGACGGCAAGATCGCCATGCTCAAGGCGGACGGCAGCACGTTCCTGGGCGAATGCCAGCCGGGCCAGGAAGGCTCCGGCTTCGACGGCACCGAATGCAACTCCAAGGTGCTCAGCGCCCGCTACTACGCCGACGACTTCCTGGCCTACGTCCCGCCGGGAGACAGGCACCCGCAGGAGTCCATCTCCCCGCTGGACATCGCCAGCCACGGCACCCATACCGCCACCACGGCCGCCGGCAACAGCGGCGTGACGCAGACGGTTGACGGCCGCGACTTCGGCACCGGCAACGGCGTGGCCCCGGCCGCCAAGGTTGCCGTCTACAAGATTTGCTGGGAGGACAACGACGACGCCACCGGCGGCTGCTACACCTCGGCCTCCGTGTCCGCGATCGAGCAGGCCATTCTCGACGGCGTGGACGTGCTGAACTACTCCATCTCCGGCAACAACAACTCCGTGCTGGACCCGGTGTCGGTGGCGTTCCTGAGCGCGGCCGAAGTGGGCGTCTTCGTCTCCGCCTCCGCCGGCAACTCGGGCCCGGCTCCCGCCACCGTCAACCACAGCGCGCCCTGGGTGACTACGGTGGCCGCCAGCACGTTCTCCAACGAACTGCAGGGCACCGTTGAACTCTCTGACGGCACCAAATACCGCGGCACGTCCATCATGAACCGAGAGGTTCCGCAGACGGCGCTGATCCTTTCCGCCCAGGCGGGTGCGGCCGGTGCCACCGGGGACGAGGCACGGTTGTGCTACCCCGGCAAGCTAGATCCGGCCAAGGTCGAAGGCAAGATCGTCATCTGCGACCGCGGCGTGATCGCCCGCGCGGACAAGTCGGTGGCCGTCGAGCAGGCCGGCGGTGTCGGCATGGTGCTGGTCAACGTGACGCCCGGGTCGCTCGACCTGGACCTGCACGCCGTCCCCACCGTGCACATCGACGACCCGTCCATCAAGGAGAAGGTTGCGGCAGATCCGTCGCTGACCGCGGCGCTGCGCGACCGTGACACCACGGGACTGCCCCAGAGCCCGGTCCCGCAGGTCGCCGAGTTCTCCTCCCGCGGTCCGTCCACCGCGGTGGACTCGAACCTGCTGAAGCCGGACGTTGCGGCCCCCGGCGTGAACGTGCTCGCCGGAGTTTCCCCGGTGGTTGGCGGCGAGACCAGCGGCTTCATGTCCGGTACCTCGATGGCCGCACCGCACGTGGCCGGCCTCGGGGCGCTGCTGCTGGCCAAGAACCCGAAGTGGTCCCCGGCCACCGTGAAGTCGGCGATGATGACCACCGCCGGCGACCTGGTCACCGAGGACGGCTCGGTGAACGAAGACCGCTTCGCCACCGGCGCCGGCCATGTGGATACCGCCCGCATGGGCGATCCCGGCCTGGCCTACGACGCCGATGTCAACGACTGGCTGGGCTTCATCCAGGGCACCGGCGTGGACCTGGGCCTGAAGAAGCGGGACACCGTCGAATCCAAGGACATCAACGTTCCGTCGTTCGCCCTCGGGAAGCTGGCCGGCAAGGTCACCGTAGAGCGCACGCTCACCGCCCTGGAGCCCGGCACCTACACGGCGGACGTGGACCTGCCGGGTGTGAACGTGAAGGTCTCGCCCGCGAAGCTGATCTTCAAGAAGGCCGGCCAGGAACGCACGTTCAAGGTCACCTTCGAGAACGCGGACGCGCCGCTGGATCAGTTCACCATGGGCGAGCTGGTCTGGAGAGAAGAGGGCAAGGCCGGCAAGCCCGGCGCCCGGGGCGGCGGGCAGCACGTGGTTGCCTCACCCATCGCCGTCCGGCCGGTCACCGCGGTTGCGCCCGCCAGCGTGGCGTTCGCTTCCGACGGCGGTGACGGCACCGGTTCGATCGAGGTCACCTCGGGCACCAACTCGCCGATCGACCTGGCGGTCGAGGGCCTGGCCAAGGCCAACGCCACCGAAGTGGAGAAGGTCCCCGGACAGCCCGCCGTGATCGGTTCCAACGGCAGCACCGGATATGCCCCGCAGGCGGTGCCGGCAGGTGCCACGCTGGCGCAGTTCTCCATCACCGCGGCCGACCCGGGGGCAGACTGGGATCTGTACGTCTTCACCCCCGCGGGCACCGTGATCTCTGCGGCCACGGCCTCGGCCAGCGAGTCCTTGGTCATCAACAATCCGGCACCGGGCACCTACTACGCCATCGCGCACCTGTACAGCAGCCCGGACGGCAAGGCGAGCAAGGGGACCATCGACACGGTGGCGCTGAGCGGTGACGCCGGCAACCTGGCGGTCAGCCCGGATCCGCTGGAGCTGGCCAACGGCGAGACCGGCACGGTGACCGCCACCTGGTCCGGCCTGACCACCGGCAGCTGGGTTGGCCTGGTGAAGTTCGGCGACGGCTCCTCCACGGCGGTGACTGTCAACGTCTCCGGCAACGGGGCCGCCGCGCAGGCGCCGGCAGCTGAAGGTGCCGCCGTGATAGTCGACGGCAGCGCCTCGCCCCAGCCCGGGCAGCGCTCGGGTCGCTAGCGGCACACGCGGTCCTGGCCGCTGACAACACCTGAACAAACGGGAGGGTGGCCGGTGGAAACGTCCACCGGCCACCCTCCCGCCGCATCTACCGGCAGGACCGTGCCTCGGCGCTAGTCTTTGGCCGCCCGCGCGGCCTTGATCAGCGCATGCATCGAGGCGTTCAGCTCGCGCAACTGCTCCCGTTCGAGCCCTAAACGCGCCAGCATGGTGCCGGGCACGGCCAGGGCCTCCTCCCGCAGCGCCTCTCCGGCGTCGGTCAGGCCAACGGCCAGCGCCCGCTCGTTGCCTTCCACGCGCTCCCGGGTCACCAGCCCGGCCTGCTCCAGCCGTTTGAGCATGGGGGACAGGGTGGCGGGTTCCTGCTGCAGCGCCTCGGACAGATCCTTGACCATCTGCGGGCTCTGCTCCCACAGGGCCAGCATCATCAGGTATTGAGGATGCGTGAGGCCCAGCTTCTCCAGCACCGGCTTGTAGGAGGCCACCACGCTGCGCGATGCCACCGACAGCGCGAAGCACAGCTGGTGCTCCAGCAGCAGGTCGTCCGTAGTCCCCGCCGTCGCTGTCACGGCCATCACTCTCCATAAGTTCATGCGCTAATTGTTCATGCTCTATTCTGGGGTTAAGCGCCCGCAGAGTCCACCGGGCACCGGAAGAAGGATCACGCACATGGCCGAGAAGAAGTCCCGCGTCAACGCGTTCATGCGGGCGACCGGAAAGTTCCGCATCGTCTTCGGCCCGGCCCAGAAGAGCGGCGTGGACCATCCCATGACCGAGGAGAACAAAACCCTGCTCAAGCAGCGCGAGGCAGAAGCGTCGCAGTGGGAAACGGTCACGCGGGCGGACGGCAGCACCTACATCGTGCCGAAGAAGCCGGCCTAGGCGCGCTCTATTCTTGCGTACCGGTCCTCGTTAAACTGATGCCACGGATTCTTCTGAGCAAGAAGGTGATTCAGATGGCTGGAAATGGGCGTTTCATGGACCGCTTCATGCGCGCCACGGAGAAGGCGGCGAAGGTCTGGGGCCCTGCCGATCGGATCGAGTCTGACTCTCCGGTAGTGCACCGGCACGACGCGGCCGAGAAGGCGTCGGAGGAGCAACTGGCAGAGATCGAAGTGGAGCGCGGGCCCGGCCACGCCTACGCATACCGCAGGCCGCGCAAGGCCTGACACACGACGAAGGGGCCGTCAGCCAACTGCTGACAGCCCCTTCACGATTCCGCCGGTACGCCGTCAGCGGCCGGTGCCGCCGTAGACCGTGGCTTCCTCATCGGTGTCCAGGTCGAAGGCCGCGTGCACCGCGCGGACCGCGGTGTCCAGCAGATCGGCGTGCGTGACAATCGAGATGCGGATCTCGGAGGTGGAGATCATGTCCACGTTCACGCCGGCCTTGTGCAGGGCTTCGAAGAACTTGTAGGAGACGCCGGGGTTGGAGCGCATGCCCGCGCCGATCAGCGAGAGCTTGCCGACGTTCTCGTTGTAGAGAATGCCCTCGAAGCCCACTACGTCCTGGGCCGCGTTGAGCGCTTCCAGCGCTTCCTTGCCCTCCACCATGGGCAGCGTGAAGGAGATATCCGTCTTGCCGGTACCGCGGGTGGAGATGTTCTGCACGATCATGTCGATGTTCGAGTGCGCGCCGGCCACGATGCCAAAGATTTCCGCGGCCTTGCCGGGAATGTCGGGCACGCCCAGGATGGTCACCTTGGCTTCGGAGCGGTCGTGGGCAACGCCGGAGATGATGGGCTGTTCCAAGGGTTCTCCCTCTTGAATCTTGATCTTGTCGTCGGGGTCGGGCAGTACCCAGGTTCCCTCGTTCGTGCTGAAGGACGAGCGCACGTGCAGCTTCACGCCGAAGCGGCGCGCATACTCGACGCAGCGCAGGTGCAGGATCTTGGAGCCGGAGGCCGCCATTTCCAGCATCTCCTCGCTGGAGATGGTATCGATCTTCCGGGCGCTGTGCACTACCCGCGGATCGGCGGTATAGATGCCGTCGACGTCCGTGTAGATTTCGCAGACGTCGGCGCCCAGAGCGGCCGCCAGCGCCACCGCGGTGGTGTCGGAACCGCCGCGGCCGAGCGTGGTGATGTCGTTGCTCTCCCGGCTGATGCCCTGGAAGCCGGCCACGATGGCGATCTCGCCCTTTTCGATGGTCGTCATCACCCGGTGCGGCGACACGTCGATAATCCGTGCCCGGCCGTGGATGGCGTCGGTGACCATGCCGGCCTGGCTGCCGGTGAAGGACTGGGCCTTGGAGCCGAACTCCTGGATGGCCATGGCCAGCAGCGACATGGAGATGCGTTCGCCGGCGGACAGCAGCATGTCCATTTCGCGGGCGCTGCTGTTGGAGGAGACTTGGTCGGCCAGGTCAAGCAGTTCGTCGGTGGTATCTCCCATGGCGGACACGACGACGACAACTTGGTTGCCGGCGGCCTGGGTGTCGACGACGCGTTGTGCCACGCGTTTGATCCCCTCCGCGTCCGATACTGAGGAACCGCCAAACTTCTGCACTATCAGGCTCATGTGTTCTCTAAACAACTCCTGGGTTGGGGCCCGGACGGCGGCCGCTCGGGGCGCGCCGCCGGGCTCATGGATTGCTGCCGCGGGTCCCGGCTGCGCACCGCGCGGCAACCGCCATTCTAGCGCCGGAGTGCGTGCGGCAGAGAATGCGGACGGGCAGTATGACTGGCCAGGGTAATAACGACGACGGTGCCGGCGTCGGTGTCAGGTGAGGGCGCGGCGGCCTTCGAACGCGCGGCCCAGGGTAACCTCGTCCGCGTACTCGAGGTCGCCTCCGACCGGCAGGCCGGACGCCAGGCGGCTGACGGGGATGCCGATGGTCTTGAGCATCCGGCCAAGATAGGTCGCCGTCGCCTCGCCTTCGAGGTTCGGGTCGGTGGCGATGATGATTTCCTCGATCTGCCCGTCCGAGAGGCGGCTGAGCAGCTCACGGATGCGCAGTTGCTCCGGGCCAACGCCACCGATCGGATTGATGGCGCCGCCAAGCACGTGGTAGCGGCCCTTGAAGGACCGGGTCCGCTCGATCGCGATGACGTCCTTGGACTCTTCCACCACGCAGATGGCGGTCGGGTCCCGGCGCGGGTCGCGGCAGATGTTGCAGGTGTCCTGTTCGGAGACGTTCCCGCAGATGGAGCAGAACTTCACCCGCTCCTTGACGTGTGTCACGGCGTCAACGAGCCGCTTCATGTCGGCCGGATCGGACTCCAGAATGTGGAACGCGATTCGCTGGGCGGACTTCGGGCCTATTCCAGGCAAGCGGCCGAGCTCGTCGATCAGCTCCTGGACAGCACCTTCGTACACTGAACCTTCAATCTCCGCGGGCGGTTAGGAACCGTCGAGGCTTCGTTCTTCGATCAGGCGTCCGCCGAGGAGCCTTTCAATGGCAGCGCGGCCCACCAGTCCGGAATCTTCGATGGCCTCGTCGTCTTCGCTGGGGATGTCCTCGACGTACTTCAAGTTTAGGTCACGGGCTGCCGGGGACGGCGCCGCGGCGGCCGATGTCGCCTGCGTGGCCTTCGCCTGGTCCAGCAACTGCTGGTAGCGGCTGCGCTTTTGCCCGGCCATGTGCCGGTCCGGCGTCGTTTCCCATTCCTCGGCCGGCGGTTCGTCGTTGGCATACGGGATGTCGTCGTACGGAGACGGCTGTACCGGAGCGGAGGGGGCGGACGGGCTTGGTTGCGCCGACAGGGGGCCGGTGGGGTGCGTGTTCGTTTGGGCGGCAGCCCCGGGCACCGCCGCTGCTGGGACTGCGGAAGATGCTGGGACTGCGGGGGCGGGGAAGCCTGCCAGCGCCGGGCCGGAGTGGTTCGAGGCCGATGGTGCACCGGCTGCCACGGGGACAGCGGCGGGAGCCCCCGGGGCTGCCATCCGCTCGGCCAACTTCGCAAACACCGGCTTCTCCCCGGGCAGAGCCGGCGGTCGCTGGCCGTTGCCGGAGGCGCTGTTCGGTGACTCGGCCGACGGCGCTGACGCGGCGGTGGCTGCGGACATGCCGCTGGGTGCTGATGCCCCTGACGCGGCGGAGACCCCGGACATGCTGCTGGGGGCTGAAGCGGCGGTGGGCGCCGACAAGCTTGAGTCCGCGGACATGGCGCTGGGGGCTGAAGCGGTGCTGGGTGCTGATGCCCCTGACGCGGCGGAGGTAGCGCTGGGGGCTGAAGCTGCGGTGGTCGCCGACAAGCTTGAGCCTGCTGACATGCCACTGGGAGCCGAAGCGGCGGTGGACGCCGACATCCCGCTTGCTGCTGAAAGGCCCGTAGGCGCGGGGACCCCGCTGGGGGCAGCCGGACCGGAAACAGCCGAAGCCGGGGATACGCCGGATCCCCCCGACAACGCAGAACCACCCGAGAAGCCGGTCGCGGAGACGGCCGACATCGCCGAGCCAACCGGCGTGGCCGGGGCACCCGGCATCGCCGGTTCAGCCGAAGGCACAGAAGGCGCCGAGCGGGGGCCGGCCGTGGAGCCGGCCATCCCGGCAGCGGCCGGTCCGGGCTGCTGATGGACAGCCTGCCCAACCGGTTCCGAAACCGGCGCGGGCGCACCTACCGGCGCGGCGTTGGCGGACCAACCTCCGTCTGCCGGCTGCGGCCGGCTAGTAGGTACTTTTGGGTTTGACTCACCCGCTGTCACCGACGCGTCTTCGACGGTTTGGATCTGCAGGTCAATCCCGAGCACTTGCTGGATGGCCTGACGCACGTTGTCCGCGTGGTCGCCGTTGTTGAAGTTGGTGGCAGAACCTTGGTTCTTGAAACCGAGCGTCAGCGCCGTGCCGTCGAAGCTGAGCGGCGAGGCATTGGTGCTGACGTTCATCCACGTCACCTTGCGGATGCCGCTGAGCGTGTTCAGGATCTCCGGCCAGGCGCGGCGGATCATCTCGATCTGCCCGGACGCCTGGGGGCCGGATTGGCCCTGGCGCGGAGCCTGTGCCGGTGGCGCGGCCTGTTCGGGGCGCGCCGGAGACTGTTGGGCAGGATCCTGCCCGTGTGGTGCAACCGGTTCCGGCCGTGCCGGTGGCTGCTGCTGGGCCGGGGCCTGCGCCCGGGGTGCGGCTGGTTCCGGGCTCGCCGGAGCCTGCGGTGCTCCCTGCGTCTGCCGCTGCGTTTCGGGCTGCTGCGCCGGGGACTGGCCCTGTGCCTGGGGCCGCTGGTCGGATGCCGCCGTCGGCGCTGCTGTGTTCCGGGGAGATTGAGTCGGCTGGCCCGATGCAGGAGCCTGGCTTCCAGCCGGCTGAGCGGGGCGCGGGGCTTCGGGCGCCGGAGCCGGCTCCGGCATGGCGCCCCAAGTGCCACCCCAGTCGGCCGAGCTTTCGCCGGAGGATCCTGCAGCAGCTTCCTGCGGAACGGCCACGTCGGACGTAACCTGCACGCCGGCGTCCTGCCTGCTGCCGTCGCGCGGGTTCCCGAACACCGACGACGGGACGGTCGGACGGTTGGAATCGGCGGCAGATGCCGAGGCGGAAGGCGGCTGGGCGGAAGACGCTTGGGCCTCGGAGCCGGCCGCAGCGCCGGACGCATCCGGAGATCCGGAGCTTCCGGCCGCCGCAGGTGCCGTACCCCCGGAGCCAGCGGGAGCTCCGCCGTCGTGCTGTTGGGCAGGCTGGCCTGCGGGCTGGGAGTTGTTGGCGGCGGGAGCAGCGGGACCCTGCTGGTCTTCCCGTGGCCAGTCGGTGGTGCTCACCCGCGGGGGAGTGACGCGCTCCGCGTCCGGTCGGGCGGGCTCGGCCTTGTGGGCGTTGGCTCCCCGGAGCGCGGCGCGCGCAGCTTCGGGCCCGGAGAGCGGGGGCTCCGCGGCGGCATGCACGGGGGGCGCCTGCCCCTGGCCAACTGCCGGGGAGGGAGCCGGGCCCCCGCCGTAGCTGAGCCGGCGCTCGATCCGGTCCACCCGTGCCGCGACGCCCTGCTCGCCCTGGTCGGCGGCAGGCAGCAGGATTCGTGCGCACAGCAGTTCAAGGTGCAGGCGGGGGGAGGTAGCGCCCGTCATCTCGGTCAGCGCCTGGTTGGTGATGTCCGCGGCCCGGGAGAGTTCGGACGCGCCCAGCTGGTTGGCCTGGGTCTGCATCCGGGCGATCTGGTCCTCCGGGACGCCGCGCAGGATCGCGTGGGCGCTTTCCGGCATGGCGCGCACGATGATCAGGTCGCGGAAGCGCTCAAGCAGGTCCTCGACGAAGCGGCGCGGATCGTGGCCCGTCTGCACCACGCGGTCCACCGCGCTGAACACGGTGGAGGCGTCACCCGCGGCGAAGGCGTCGACGACGTCGTCCAGCAGGGAGGCGTGGGTGTAGCCGAGCAGCGAAACGGCCAGTTCGTAATCCAGCCCGTCCGGTCCGGCGCCGGCCATCAGCTGGTCCAGCACGGAGAGCGAGTCGCGGACCGAGCCGCCGCCGGCCCGGATCACCAGCGAGAGGACGCCCGGGGCCACCGGAACGTTCTCCTGCCGGCACAGCAGTTCCAGGTACTGCATCAGCGGTTCTGGCGGGACCAGCCGGAAAGGATAGTGGTGCGTCCGGGAGCGGATGGTGCCGATGACCTTGTCCGGCTCCGTGGTGGCGAAGATGAACTTGATGTGTTCCGGCGGCTCTTCGACGATCTTGAGCAGGGCGTTAAAGCCGGCCGACGTGACCATGTGGGCCTCGTCGATGATGAAGATCTTGTAGCGGTCGCGCACCGGGGCGAAAGTGGCCCGCTCGCGCAGGTCGCGGGCGTCGTCCACGCCGCCGTGGGACGCGGCGTCGATCTCGATGACGTCAAGGCTGCCGGGTCCGCCGCGGCCGAGTTCAACGCAGGAGTCGCAGGTGCCGCAGGGGGTGGGCGTGGGGCCCTCGGCGCAGTTCAGGCAGCGGGCCAGGATGCGGGCCGAGGTGGTCTTGCCGCAGCCGCGCGGGCCGGAGAACAGGTACGCGTGATTGACGCGGTTCTTCTGCAGCGCCGCCATCAGCGGGTGGGTTACGTGTTCCTGCCCGATAACGTCCGCGAAAGTGTCCGGGCGGTAGCGACGGTAAAGGGCTGTACTCACGATCAAACCCTATCGGTTGAAACTGGGCCCGTGCACGCCGAAGCGGCCGGGCTGGGGATAGGCAGCATGGGGGTAAGTAAAGACCCCTCATGCACCTGACAGAGCCCGCTTACCCTTGCTACCTTCCGGTCCTGGGGGAGTTCACAGGATGACACCGCATGAGGGGCCGACGAACAGTCTACCCGACTTCGGGCGGCGGCCCGAAATCACTGCCGGGGCCCGTCGGGGAGCCGGCGGCGGCGTCGGGAGCGGCGTCGGGAGCATCCCACCAGCGCAGCACGCGGGAGCACCGCAGCGTGGCCCAGCGGCCGATGTCCTCGGCGGTCCAGCGGAACCACATCCGCCCCGGATACGGGCGGTACCCGCCCCAGTTGCCCGGGCTGCGCCGTCCGTGGGCCACTACTTTGATGGCGGGCGTCATCCGGTCATCGTGCGGGCAGCCCTCGGTCCGGAAGTACTCGAGGCCGCGCAGGATGTCGTAGTGCCACTGCGGCGGGAACCGGAACTGGGACAGCGAAGGATGCGCCACGGCCCCGGTCCGGTGTGACCGGTAGAGCGAATGCATCAGCAGGAATTCGCGGCCGCGTGCCTCGGCGACGTCCACCTTGATCGAGCCGCCGCTGTGCCGGTAGGCAGCCAGCGCCTCCAGCGTGCTGATGGTGGTGTGGAAGGAGGCGTGCTTGGTCGGTGAGCTGTGGGCCTCGCAGTTCCAGCCGCCGTCGTTCAGTTCCTCGGCGAGTAACCACGACACGGCCTTGTCGAGCCGTTGATCGCCGTCGAGCCGCTGGCCCAGCTCGGAGCCGACCAGCACGGCCATGGCAGTGATGCAGTTCTCGGCCCGGTCCTGATGCCGGCCGAAGGTCAGCCCGCCGTCGAAATACTCTGCCCCGTCCAGCAGCCTCCGGCAGCCGGCCACGGCCTGCGGGTGCCCCGGCGCCAGCCCGAGCCAGTGCAGCAGCAGCAAGGTGAACATGGTGGAGGTCCACTTGGGGTTGTAGAGGCCGCCGCCCCAGCTGCCGTCCGGGTCTTGCGCCTGGAGCAGCAGCGCTCCCCAGCCGGAGCCGGCAATTTGGGCTTGCGCGGCCGCCACTTCGCCTTCCGGCGCGTCGCAGAGATCGCGCAGGGTCTGGAACCGGATTGACGCATCCCCGGCCAGCAGCCAGTCCAAGATGCGTGCCGGTGGCACGCTGCCTACCGCTGACTCTGTACCGGTGGCCATGTTGTTTAGTCCCCTTAGAAAAGGGGCTGCCCCCAGCCCCTCACCTCACCCATGGCGTAAGTTTGCCACTGCCGGTCGCAGCCTTCCAGAGCTACAGGGCGGTGGTACCCGCCGGGTCTCAGATTCAATTTTTGGGCCCGTTCCGGAGCGGAGGCGGCAGTCGCCGGGGAGCTTTGATCGCCCCGCCTCAGCCCCCGGGAGGCCTGCCCCTCGGCCCCCGGGAGGCTCGCGCCCCGGCTCCCCAGACTTCTGTGCCCCAGCCCCTTGGATTCCCCTGCCCAGCCCCTTGGCATCGCGCGACCGAGCTCTTCGGACTCCCGCGCCGCAGCCCCGTGGACTCCCGGGCTCCAGCTCCTTGAACTCCTAGGCTCAGCCCCTTGGGCTCCCGCCCGATTCGGCACATCGGTCCGGTTTCGGGTACTCTGGTATCTGCTCTTGTGAGCAAACATCTGGAGGATTCGCCTAGCGGCCTATGGCGCACGCCTGGAACGCGTGTTGGGTTCACGCCCTCGGGGGTTCAAATCCCCCATCCTCCGCCAGCAAGAAAGCGGCTCTGACTAGGGAAAACCTAGGCAGGGCCGCTTTTGTTTTGCCTCGCAGGAACTCCCGGACCCCTGATAGGAGTGGGCTCGCGAGTCGGATCGGCGTTTAGTCGGCAGTGCCTACTATCTCCTTCAGTGCACGCACGTGCCCGTCGAAGGCGTTCCGCCCGACTGGGGTGAGAGTCACCCAAGTCAGGCGGCGGGCATCCTTGCGCGCCGCCGATGCGGCCTTGGTCAGGCTGACGTATCCGGCTTCGACGAGGGTCTTCAGGTGCTTCGATAGGGTGGCGTCCGAGACGTCCAGCGTGTCACGCAGCACAGCGAAGTCCATCTGCTCCACCGGCCGCAGTACTCCGCAGATCCGTAACCGTAGCGGCGCGTGGATGACGTCGTCGAACCGGGCCCTAATCATGACGCAGCTGATCCAGCGCCGAGCGGTAGGCAATTCCTGCGAGCCACGTAACCAGGCCAAAGGCGCACAGGCTGGCCAGCGCCACGGCCCAGCCGACGCCCAAGGAAACCAGACCAAGTGAGACCGAGAAAAGAGTTAGGCAAACCAAGAGGACCGCGATCCCAGCCATTACGGCGCGTGGGCCCATCTTACGGAATCGGATTCCGGTTTCGCGGCGGATCAGGTGAACAATCACTAGAACGGCGACCAGGCCCAACCAGCCGGAAGCCGGGGGCTCGTAGTTCTCCCCGGGGGTGGCTGTCGCGGCTCCTGCCACCCACCAGGCCGCCACGCCCCCGAGTGCGGCCAGCAGTGTTTTGGGAACGCGCACGCCGTCGGCCAATGCCTGACGGTCGGAAGCGAGGTTGCGGAGGCTGGCAGCGGCCTCCTCGACCGACGGGTGCCCGTCAAAGTTATTTTCCATAACGGAAAGTCTACAGAATGACTTTCCGCTCCGGCAAGGAATGCGCGGCGTGGTTGAGTGCACGGATGGAGCAAGCGCCGGAGCCGTGCGATGCGTTGGGGTGGCTACATCAGTCAGCATTTGTCCATGTTTAGGCCCAACTGTCCACGTTTTGGAGAAAAGACAAGCCCCTGGCCTGCGGGTTTATTCGAGGGCCGTTTTAAACGTGGACAGTTGCGTCCCGTGAGTCGCGCCGTCAGGCCTGCTGCCGGAGCCGGGCGAGGCGGCGGCGCGCGGCGGATTCGCTGGGACCGGTCTTGCTCAGGCCCAGCCGGACGACGCCGAGGACAATCTGGGTGGCGGGCTTGATGAGGATCCGCAGCGGCAGGGGGGTGGTCGGCCGCAGCCCCAGCAGGCGGCGGTACTCCTCGGGCAGCGTTTCGACGGCGGCGGCGAACAGGATGCGGTAACCCAGCCGTTGAGAGCGGGGTAGTGGTGGCCGCCGGACGAATTCCACCGTCTCTTTCATAGTGGGCGACGCGGCGAGCTCCGGGGCGAAGCCGGCCAGTTGGGCGCGCAGTTCCGCGTAAGTTCGGGGCGGATCCGTGACGTGCATGAGTTCGCCGGCCTTCGCCCATTCGGCCACATAGCGGTCCGGGCCACCCGGCAGCCTTCGGCCGTAGGCCAGGTGCGCGGTGACAAAGGCGTCCGTGAAGGTCAGGTGCACCCAGCGCAGCAGATGGGGGTCGTTGGCGTTGTACGGCTGCTGCTCGCCGGTGGAGTCGGTGTAGGTGCCGCGGACGCGTTCATGCAGGCGCAGCACCAGGTCGCAGGCGGAGCGCGCCGCCGCGGTGTCCCCATAGGTGACTGTGAAAATCCACCGGATGGTGTTAGCTAGGCGCCCCAGCGGATCCTCGCGGTAGGCGGAGAAGTCATGCACGCCGGCCAACGCGCCGGGATGCAGCGTCTGGGTGAGCAGGGAACGGATCCCGGCAACCAGCGTGGGCATCGAGCCGTGGACAGCCCAGACGGCCGAATCGGGCGCGAAGTAGCCCGCGTCGTCGCCGTTCTCCAGATCCAGCTCCCACTGCGGGACCGTGTCGCTCTGTCCGGAAAATGTGCCGCGCAGTTCGCGGCGCCAGCGGGTCAGGATGTTGCCCACACAGCCCATTATGGGTGAGCGGGAACGGCAGCGCACCGGGGGTGGGGAGAGCCTGCACGCAGAAGAATGGTGTGTGCGAAGTCGACTTCGCACACACCATCCTCGAAAGGGAACATCAGCCCAGAAGCCCCGAAGCCCAGAAGGCCCGAAGGCCCGGACCCCGCACCCTCGGACCCGTAAGCCCGGCCCCCCGGCGAGCTCGCGCGCTTACTTGTTGGCGAGCAGCTCCGGATAGTACTTCTCGGTCACGTCCGGGTGGGCGCGGAGCCGGCCCTTGAGCATGTTGGCACCGAAGCTGGAGAGCATCGGGTTGGTGGGGTCGTCGGTGCGGCCGCGGGAGCTGGCCTTGAGCTCGTCCGGCAGCGGGACCGGGTCGATCACGGCATCAAGGCGCGGCGACCAGAAGAACGGCACCGAGTAGCGGTCCACGCCAGGCGGCGGAGCCTGCACGCGGTGGACGGTGGCGGTGATGTAGCCGTCGGTGGCCACCTCCAGCATTTCGCCCAGGTTCACCACCAGGGCACCCTCGATCGGCTCGACCGGCAGCCACTCGTCGGACTCCGGCGGGCGCACTTCAAGCCCTCCGACCATGTCCTGCAGCAGCAGGGTGACGAAGCCGTAGTCGGCATGCACGCCCACGCCCTGGTCGCCGGCTTCCTCCACCACGCCGCCCACGTAGTGCACCAGCTTGCCCATCCAGTGCGGGGTTCCGGCGAACGGTTCGTCGAAGTAGTCTTCCGGCAGGCCCAGTCCGACGCCGATGGCCGAGAGCAGGTCATGGCCCACCGTGGACATCAGCTCGGCCCAGGCCATGGCCTTCTCGCGCAGGTCCGGCTGCACGGCATCCGGCCACTGGTTCGGGCCGCGGAGCAGCCAGTACTTCTGGTCCTCGGGGTAGTCGGCCACCGGCTCGCTCTCGGGCGAGTAGTCCAGCTGCTCGCGGGCGTCGGCGCGGCCCTGGGTCCGCTCGGTGCCCATGCGGGTGTAGCCGCGGAAATGCGGAGAGTTTCGGTTGTCCAGCTTCAGCCGCTCTTCCAGCGGCAGGTCGAAGAAGCGCTTGATCGCGTCGAAGAGCTCCGCCACCTGGCCCTCGGCAGCGCCGTAGCCGGTGATCTGGAAGAACCCGACGCGGTGCGCGGCGTCGCGCAGCTGGTCGATGAAGTCCGGGTTGAAGCTGCCGTCCGCCAACCGGGCGGTGCTCATGTCGAGTACTGGAATGCTCCCCTGAAGTGCGTTCATGGAAGGCAGACTAGCACCGGGCCCGGAGTCAATTGTTACGGACGTTACGTTTTGCTGCAGCCGCGAAGTTTCGCTTGACTCGCGAGGGAAATCGGCGTGGAATGCGCCCCGTATTTCGCCGTGTTACGCCCCTACAGCGTCTGCGCGATCGCCGCCCACGTCCGCAGGAACGCCGCGCCGGCCTCCTCGTGCACGGCCTTCGGGAAGCCCAAGTGCGCTGCGGTCAGCACCGGGTACGGCTTCTGCGGGACCCCGTCGTCCGGGCGGACATCCACGTGCAGCACCGCGTGCCCGTTGTGGTGCAGCAGGTCGGACATCGCGTAGTCGGTGCGCGAATCGCCCATCGTCCGCCAGGCGTGCGGCACCACGCCGTCCGCGGCCAGCATTTCCAGCGCCCGCTCGGCGCCCAGGTCCTTGCCCAGCTGCACCGATTCGATGTCGGTGGCGATGATGTTCGGGTCCACCCGGTAGTCAATCCGGTCGTCGCTGTCCGGCAGGTGCTGGTCCAGGCGGGTGGCGCCCATGCCGAACCTGCCCATCAGAGCCAGGACCTCGGCGTCGAACTTTTCCTGCACCCGGCGGTACTCCCGGTTTTCCGTTCCCACCACCTGCTCCACGGAGACCATGGCCCGCTTGGTTTCGTCGAAGAACATGTGGCTGGAGTAGCCGGAGCTGACCAGCTTGCGAACCTCGGCGGCGAACTCCTGCGGCGGGGCCAGCGAATGGTCCACATGGACGGTGCCCGGGCCGGCCGCGGTGAAGCTGAACCAGACGGCGCCCTTTTCGCACACCGCATAGCAGCGCACCCCCGGAGGCATCCCGGCGGCCAGCATCGGCTCCATCACCTGCTCCCGGATGAACAGGTCCGACCGTCCGGTGTTGAACACAATCGGCCAGCCGCGTTTGGCCATCACCAGCAGCGAGTGGATGATCTCCGACGGCACCGTGCGGGTCACCGGCGAGGAAACCGGGCCGTCGACGTCCAGCAGCAGTCCGATGGGCGGCTGGTCCGGGCGGGCAGGGAGACCGGCTGTGAGGCTCATGGTCCCAGTATGACGGGGCGGCAGGGCCGTTTGCATCCCACCAGTTTTTCCCAAGCCCGCGCGGCAAGGATGAGTGCCTACAGGCATGGGGGACGGGAAGCGGTAAAGCAATGACGACGCTCTATGGGGATAGCGCGGTCGTGCCGGGGCCGGACAGCAGCGCGAACCTGCCGTCCGGCCTTTCGCGCCGTGTTTTTGGGGTACTTGTTGGAGTCGGCGTCGCCGGCGTGGCGGGGGGCGCAGGCCTGCTCTCGGCCAGCCACCTGCGGGCCGGCAACCTGGGTTCGGGAGGCGTGGAGACGTCCTTCGGGAGCGTGCGGCTGGTGTCCGCGGAGCGCCAGCATCGGTTGGCGTACGACGGCGGTGTCCCCGCCACGGGTGCGGAGTCCCCCGCTGCGGCGGGGCCGGCAGCGGCTGGCGCCACAGCAGGTCGGGACACTGCCCCGGCTGGATCCGGACACGCCGGCCACGGTGCCATCGTGGCGGCGGCCCCGCAGCCGGCAAACATGACGTGGGGCGACCACCTGCTGGTGGAGCTGGAGGTGCAGAACGCCTCGGAGGACGAGGTGCTGTTCGCCCCTGGACAGCTGCGGCTGAGGGTCGGCGACGGCGGCCCGACGGTGACCAACCGGGACTCGGGGGACGCCGTGGCGCTGGCGCCCCTCAGCGCCGAGCGCTTCTGGATCAGCTTCCTGGTGCCGGCGGACGCGCAGCGCTTCTCCGCGGAGTTTACGGATCCGTGGCTGCACGCGGCGCCGTTGCAGCTTGACCTGCCGCGGGTGGCGCTTAGGCCCGGGTGGCTGAACGAGGGCGGCCATCATGACTGAGCACGTGCCGGAGCCGGACCGCGGCGCCTTGGGCCAGGACAGCGAGGGCCGGGACAGCGTGGGCCGGGACAGCGTGGGCCGGGACAGCGTGGGCCGGGACAGCGTGGGCCGGGACAGCGCGGGGAAAGTGCACGTCGAGCGCTGGGATTTCCTGAAATACGGGGCAGCAGCCGGACTCGGCGCGCTTGCCCTCGGCGGGACGGGCAATGCCGCCGCTGCGGCACCGGCCGCGAGTGCCGCCGCGGCACCGGCGCCGGCAGCCGCCGCCGCTGCGCCGCTGGCAGGGGTGCGGCGCGCGCCAACCCGGCGCTCCGCCGTCGTGCCCATCCCCGGCGTGCTCGACCTGTACATCAACGAGGGCTACCTGAAGATGGTGGACGACTCGCTGGTCTACCACCGCGGTTTCGGCGATCGGCCCACCGGCCTGCGGGACGCCTCGCCGAGCCTGGCCGTGGCGCCCAGGGTGTTCACCGCCGACGGGCGGCTGGTGGAGTCGCGGAGCTATCCGCTGGGCGCGGCGCTGCCGCCGCGCGGCACCCCGCAGCCGTACGGCCCGGACCCGGCGAACCCCGGGCAGTACTTCATCCGCCGCAACTACTGGGCCAGCTACTTCCCCGCGCGCAGCATCATCGCCGAGGTCGGTTCGACGCTGCGCTTCCGGGTGCACAATCGGCTGGCCAAGGACCATGAGTTTGTTCTGCACGACGTCGGACCAGGCCACGCGGACGCCCGGACCGGTCCGATTGCGCCGGGTGGGAGCGCACTGCTGGAACTGCCCTGCCCGCCGGCCGGATCGTACATTTACAGCGATCCGACCAACGCGCCGGTCGAGCGGACCCTCGGGCTCTTCGGCGCGCTCGTGGTGATGGATCCCGCGCACCAGTGGGACATCACGCCCGGCAGGGCCAGCTTCGAACGGCAGTGGGTGTGGATGTGCCACGCGGTGGAGTCGAACTGGGCCGCCACCGAGGCCGCCGGCGGCACCGTTGACCCGTTGAAAACCAAGGCGGTGCCGCGGTACTTCACGCTCAACGGGCGCAGCGGCTACGAGTCGCTGGCGATGACCCGGAACGAGGCGCTCAACCTGGCCAGCGACGAGGAAACCCTGGTCTCCGGGTATCCGCGGCAGCTCGATGTGCGCCAGTTCGGCGAAGGCACCACCGCCGGCACCCTCCGCGGCGGCCAACTGGTGCGGCTGATCAACCCCGGAATCGTGTACCACCAGATCCACTTCCACGGGAACCACCTGTGGACCGTGCGGCGGAACAACTACCACTGGCCGCGGCGCGAGGGGTACGTGGACCAGCAGGGCCACGTGGTGCTGCAGCAGTGGGAGGACGTGGTGGAGCTGCAACCGATGGACCGCAAGGACTGCATCATGCCGGTCAAGCGGCCGCCGGATGCCCTTGATCCGGTCTGGTATGCCCGGACCACGGACTGGGAGTACCCGATGCACTGCCACGCCGAGCCCTCGCAAACCGCCGCGGGCGGCATGTATCCGGGCGGGCTGGTGGCGCACTGGAACCTGAAGGCACCGATTCCCGGGGAGGGATGATGAGCAACCTGAGAGTCCCTTTGCGCGCCGAGAGCCAAGCCGCGAAACGGGCAGAAGAGCAGCGCAAGCGGGCCGAGGCCGAGCGAAAGCAGGACGAAGCTGCCCGTCGGCGCGAGGAGGACCGGAAGAAGCGGGAAGCCGAACAACGGAACAAGAAGACGGAGGACAACCGCAAAGGCGGCGGCACGTCCACACCCACCGCGACGCCGAAACCGAAACCGACCGCGACGCCGAAACCGACCGCGTCCCCAAGGCCCACCGCAAAGCCCAGGCCGTCGGCGACTCCCCGTCCCACGGCGACGGCGGCGCCCACGGTTGAACCGACCGCCTCGCCCACGGGCAATCCCACCGCCGCACCGACGCCAAAGCCCACGAACGAGCCCACGGAGGCGCCGACGTCGTCCCCCACCGGGGAACCGACCCAGCCCACCGGGCAGCCGACGCCGAGCCCGCGTCCCACCAGCGACGACGACCGCCCGCGCCACCGCTTCCGCAGCCAGGTGGACTTCAGCTCGGACCAGTTGGATCTGGACCGCCCGGTCACAGAGTTCCGGCAGACGCCGCATTCGTCCGTCTACCTGGAGGTTTTTAACCGGGACCTGCGGTTCGACGACGGCGCGCAGTTCGAGATGTGGAGCTTTGACTCGCGGGAATCGGGCCGCGGCTTTCCCGGCCCGTTGATCCGGCCGTTGGAGGGGCAGATTTTCCACGCCACCGTGCATCCCTCGATGGGGCCGCACACCATACACTGGCACGGGCTGGAACCCGACCCGCGCAACGACGGCGTCGGCCACACCTCCTTCGAGATCGGCGGCACGTACACGTACCAGTGGGCGCCGGAACCGGGCCGGCCCGGAGATCCCAACTACGGCGCGGCCGGCACCTACTTCTACCACTGCCACGTCAACACCGTGCTGCACGCGCAAATGGGGATGTTCGGCCCGGTGATCGTGGACCCGGTGGTGCACCCCGACTATCCGGTGACGCCGGGGGCGCGGCGCGCGTTCGTGGACGGGCCGGAGTACGACATCGACACCGAGTCCATGCTGATCCCGTATTCGGTGGATCCACGCTGGCACGAAATGCACCACGCGGCCGGGCTGTCCGGGGAAGACGTGGGGCTGAACCGGTACGAGCCCAGGCACTTCTACCTGATGGGCGGGGAGCTGATCCGCCGGCGCTCGGGCGACAACCGGGTGTGGAGCCTGTCGGCGCTGAGGGCCAACGTGGCCGGCGGTGGGAAGAAGCCGACGCTGCTGCGCATCCTGAACGCCAACTACCTGCCCAACCGCATGTACTTTACGACCGTGGACGGGGAGCCCGTGCGGATGGCCGAGCTCATCGCCCACGACGGCCGGCCGTTCCGTGACACCTCCGTCCCCGGTGCGCCGTCACCGACCTGCCGGGAGGCCGGATACCCGCTCATGACCGACGTGCTGGCCTTCGGGGCGGCCGAGCGGTACGACGTGATGCTGCACCCGCCGGAGCGGGGGGAGTACCGGCTGCGGGTCGAGTGGGAGGACTGGATCACCGGCGAGATCGTGAGCGTCCGCGAAGTGCCCATCACCGCAGCCTGACCGGCGGCCGGTGGCCAGACACCGCGGCGTCCGAGGCGGTAGACGCCAGACACAGCGGCGTGCCAGCCCGAAAACGCCAGACACCCAACACGTGCAGCACGCGGTCCGTAACCTTTTGGCTACGGGTCCGCGGCACGCTGGGGCGCACGTTTCCTTCGTGGGCCGACTTCCTTAGGCTGGGTTGGTGATCTTCAAAGCCGTGGGCGACAGCCGCCCCTACCCCGAACATGGCCACGTCAGCCCCAAGGACTGGGCCGAGGTGCCGCCGCGCCAAGTGCGCCTGGACGAGCTGATCACCACCAAGTCAACCCTCAACCTCGATGCCCTGCTGGCCGAGGACTCCACGTTCTTTGGGGACCTGTTCCCGCACGTGGTGCAGTGGCAGGGGAACCTTTATCTGGAAGACGGACTGCACCGCGCGGTCCGCACGGCGCTCCACCAGAGGGCCGTGCTGCATGCCCGGGTCCTGGTGGTCGATGACTGAACCCAGCGTTCCGCCGCCACCCCGACGCAAGCCCAAGCAGATACTGAGCTGGCAGGGCCAGCGCGTCATCACCGAAGAGGATCTGGACCGCGTCTTCGTCGACGACGGCAATGTGGAGAGGCCGCACGTCTACCACCGGCGGATCCTGCACGGGGTGGTGTTGGTGCTGCTGGTCGGCCTGGTCATCGCCGCGGTGCTCGCGGCCCTGGCCGTCGCCCGCGGGGACGTGAAGGTTCCCGGCTGGGGTCCGCCGCCGCCCCCGGAAGCGGTCACCTGCCCGACCGGCACCTACGACTACCCGGACAACGGTTCGTTCCGGCTCAACGTCTACAACGGAACGCAGCTGGAGGGGCTGGGCAGCAAGGTGGCCGCCGCGTTGTCCGACCGCGGCTACGACATCGGCTCCGTCGGCAACAAGACCTTGAGCGTCTACGGGATGAGCGCCGTCGTCGTCTCAGGCAAGGCCGGCGAAGCCAACGCCTTCAATCTGCAGCGGAACATCCCTGACTCGGAATACGTGGCCGACGACCGCACCGATGACAGCGTGGACGTGGTGGTCGGCGCCGGCTACAAGGAACTCGTGCCGGCCAACCGGGTGGACCAGACACCGGGGACGCTGAGCTGCCCGCGGCTGTCGCCCACCCCCAGCGAACCGGCGGAGCAGGAGTAGCGCTTCACGCACGACGGCGGTGCCTGGCCGGGGCGCCCGCCTCACCGCCGCGAGGGGCCGTTTAGGCGCCGACGGCGCCGGCGGCACCCTTCCGGCGGCCGTGCACGAAGTAGTAGAGCACGGTGGTCAGCACCATCACCACGGCCAGCAGGGCGTACATGCCCGGATAGTCGAGAACCGGAACCAGCGTGCCCAGGATGATGGGCCCGAGCCCGGAGCCGACGTCGAGCATCAGGAAGAAGGTGGAGGTGGCCGTGCCGATGCGTATGGACGGCGACACCTTCACCGCAATCGCCTGCGCGCCGGACATGACGGTGCCGAAGCCGATGCCGCTGAAGATCGCCGAGCCGATGATGGTCAGGAGGGTGGGGTCCGGGATCAGCAGCGCCAACCCCAGCACGAAGGAAATCAGGGTGGGGTACATGACGCTGTTGTCGCCGCGGCGGTCCTGGATCCGGCCGGCGAACAGGCGGGAGACGAGCACCGCCCCGGCGTAGACCAGGAAGAAGACGCTGGCCGCGGCGGTGGAGCCCCGCGACTCCGCGTAGGAGGTCAGGAAGATCAGGATGCCGGAGTAGGAGGCCCCGGCCAGCAGGATGATGCAGGAGATGGGCAGGGCCGCCGTCTCGAAAATATCGCTCAGGCTCATCCGGAACCGGCCGGACCGCTTCGCCGCGGGCAGCTCCGGCACCCGCAGGAACAGGGCCACCACCAGGGCAACCACGGAGGCGGCGGCGCAGAAGTAGAACATGGCGTCGTAGTTGCCCAGCCCCGCCAGCAGCACGCCCACGAACGGGCCCACCGCCGTCGAGAGCGTGGTGGACAGGCCAAAGTACCCGGTTCCCTCGCCGCGCCGGGTGTGGGGGATGAGGGTCTGGGCCGAGGCCGCCACCGCGGTGGTGCCCGCACCGAAGGCCATGCCGTGCACGATGCGGAGCACCAGCAGCCAGGCCAGCGAACCGGTGGGAATGTACAGCAGCGAGGCGGCCACGAACACCGTCATGGTCACCAGGATCATCTTCCGGCGGCCCACGACGTCCAGCAACCGGCCGGCGAAGATCCGCGCGATGACCGAACCGAGCACGAACGCGCTGGACGTGAAGCCGGCGGCGGTGTCGGAGGCCTGGAACCGGTCCACGGCGTAGAGCGCCATGGTGGTCATCAGCATGTAGAAGACCAGGGAGATGAACAGGTTGACGACGATGGCCAGAATAAAGTTCTTGGTCCAGAGCCTCGTCGGTTGCTGATCCATCCCGCTATCAGTCCTCTCTCAATCGGGCCGAAGCCTCGGCCAGCCATTGCCAGTACATGCACCTGCGCACGCGGATGGAACCGCAGTGCGCAGCCAGGGGTGCTTCGCCGCGGTCGTCCAGGGGACGCGGTCGCCACAGTTAAGGGAAGCGGACCATCGCGGGACGGCAGTGTGCCGCCAGGCGATGCAAAAGGGTCCGTGGCAGAATCCTCGGCGACGAGGTGCCAAGCCTTTTCACTCTACTGCGGGTCCCTGTTTCACGCTGGTGGGCAGCGATATGAGCTTCGACACGGGGAACTCCGGGCTTGGGCACCCGGCGCACCCTTCAGCAACGTATCGCTTCGGGAGTAGCATGTCGGCCAAGCGCCGCCAAGGGACCAGCCGCCGTGGGAGGCCCGGTCAGTCAACTCAGTCAACGGACCCCGGGGCGGTCGGGGAGCAGAGCGAGGAGCAGGCGATGGGCGAGGCAACAGCGCAGCCGTCGGCAGAACTGATGATCGACCTGATCATCTCCCTGGACGGGTACGCCTCGGCCGAGGGCTGGCCCGGCTGGTGGGGGCTGGAGGGCCCGGAGTATCTGGCGTGGCTCGAGCAGGAGGGGGAGAAGGACTACACCTTCCTCATGGGCGCGAACACCTACCGGCTGATGTTCGGCATGTCCGAGGAGGCCGCCGCCGGGGGCTCGAAATTCTCCGAGGATGAGGGCGCCAGCCTGACCGGCCTCGCCGCCGTGCCCAAGGTCGTCTTCTCCTCCACCCTGCAGGCGCCGCTGGCCTGGCCAAACTCGGAGCTGGTCACCGGGGACGCAGTCGAGGCCGTGGCGGAGATGAAACGCACCGGGACCGGGCCGCTCAGCACCCTCGGCAGCCTCAGCCTGTGCCGGTCGCTGCTGACCGCGGGCCTCGTGGACAGGTTCCGGCTGGTCGTCTTCCCGGTCATCACGGGCCGCACCGGCCGGGAGCGGATTTACGACGGCTACCCCGACGTCTCGCTCGAGATGGTGGACAGTAAGATCTTCGACGGCCGGCTCCAGCTGCTCGAGTACGTCCCCACCGTGCTCGACGGCCCGCCCGGCAACCCTCCGTCGTAGGACACAAGAAAACCGGCGGGCCGCTCCGGGAAGCGGCCCGCCGGTTCCGGTCGGTCAGGTCAGTTGCAGCCGTCCGGGCCGCACACGGCGCCGTCGTCGGTCTTCGACTGCGGCAGCACGGTCAACGGGCTGCGCTCGTTCCACGCCTGCCGGATCGCCTGCGCGAACGCCTCGGCCGGCTGCGCCCCGGAGATCCCGTACTTGCGGTCCAGCACGAAGAACGGCACCCCGTTCACGCCGAGCTCGCGCGCCTCGGCGATGTCGGCGCGGACGTCCGCGGCAAAGCGGTCGCCCGCCAGCGTTTCGCGGATCTCCGTCTCGGGAAGACCCAGTTCGACGCCGATGCTCACCAGATACTCGGCGTCGCCAATGTCTTTGCCCTGCT
Organism: Arthrobacter sp. THG-b23; assembly: GCF_059091265.1. Lineage (NCBI taxonomy): Bacteria > Bacillati > Actinomycetota > Actinomycetes > Micrococcales > Micrococcaceae > Arthrobacter > Arthrobacter sp. THG-b23. Next base: position 366,053 of record NZ_JBNHGM010000002.1, on the reverse strand, counting down.
CGAAATGGCCGGATAGCAGAGCCTCCTTGGCTGCGTCCATCACACCGTGCTCCTTGGCCAGGTGCAGGAAGCGGTGGGCGGTGAAGCTGTTGGCCACCACCACGGAGTCGAAGTCGTAGTTCAGGCCCTCGCCGGCCGCCTGCGCGGTGACGTGGCCGAACATCTGCTTGACCTGGTCCTGGGGCATGCCCTTGATCCGGGACAAGTACTCGGTCTCGGTGCCGTCATAGTGCTCCGGCAGGGTGGGGTCGAGCTGGTAGCTGCGCCATTCGACGTCGATCTGGTCCTTGTGTTCGAAGCCCTCCAGGGCCGTCTCGAAGCGGCGCTTGCCGATGAAGCACCAGGGGCAGGCAATGTCGGACCAGATCTCAATCTTCATGGACACGTCAACAAAGAGTGCGGGCCGGCTATTCCGCGCGGTCCAGCTCGCGGCTGATCCCGGGAGCGGAAGGAAGTTGCGGCCCTTCGGCTGAGGCCGGACGGGGGATAAAGTGTGCTCACCGGCCGAGTGCCTGCTCGCCGGCCAAATACCTGCCCACCGACCCTGGATCAGGAGGGCGACATGGCATCTGACGCACCAGGCAGCACCGGCCACGTGGTGCTGCTCGGCGATTCGGTGTTCGACAACGCAGCCTATGTGGCCGGGGGCCCCGACGTCGTGACGCAGCTTCGGGGGCTGCTGCCGCGCGGGTGGCAGGCCACGCTCCTGGCTCTCGACGGCGCCGTCATCAGCGGGGTCTCCGGCCAACTCCGCTCCCTCCCGCGGGACGCCACGCACCTGGTGATCAGCGTCGGCGGGAACGACGCCCTGGGATTCGCCTACCTGCTCAACGAACCGGCCGTGTGGGCGGCCGAGGCCCTGGCCATGTTCGCCGATGCCCAGGAAAAGTTCGGCGCCGGTTATGCCGCGATGCTAGATGCGGTGGCGGCAACGGGGCTGCCGACGGCAGCCTGCACCATCTACGACACCCCGCCATCCGGCCCGGACCAGCGGATCATCAGGTCGGCTGCCGCCCTGTTCAACGACCACATCACGCGGGCCGTCTTCGCCCGGGGGCTGGCGCTGGTGGACCTGAGGCTCATCTGTCCCGAAGACGACGACTACGCGAACCCGATCGAGCCCTCCGTCCAAGGCGGCCGCAAAATCGCACACGCCATCAGCGCCTACCTGTTCCCCGAGCAGGCCGCCCCTCGTTCCCTGGTGATCGGCGCCTGAGCTACTGCTCCGCCGACGTCCGCGACGGTTCCGCGGCCACGTCCACACCGGTCTCGTCCACCAACTCCGCGCGGCACCGTCCGGCGCCCTTGATGCCGAAGCGGTAGGCCACGAACAGCAGGGCGATCCAGGCGCAGCCCACCAGCAGCGCCACCCGCGTGTCCGGCATGATGCCCAGCAGCACCACGATGAACACCATGAACGCCAGCGCCAGGTAGGACGCGACGGGCCAGAACGGCACGGGGAATTCCGACGCCTGCAGACCCTTCCGCGCAATCTCGCGCTTCATCGCGATGTGGGAGAGCAGGATCATCAGCCAGACCCACACGGTGGCGAAGGTCGCGATCGACGCAACAATCAGGAACAGGGACTCCGGCAGGAGCGCATTGAGCACGACGCCGGCCAGCAGCACCGCGGCCATCGTCGCCACCGTCATCCACGGCACCCCGTGGCGGGAGATCTTCGCGAAGGCCTTCGGCGCGTGGCCTTGCTCGGCCAACCCGTACATCATCCGCCCGGCTCCGAACGTGTCGGAGTTGATCGCTGAAATGGCCGCGGTAATCACCACGGCGTTGAGGATGTGCGCGGCCGCAGGGATGCCCAGCATGTCGAAGATCTGCACGAAGGGGCTGGTGGAACCGTCGATCCGGTCCCACGGCGAGATCATCATCAGCACAGCCAGCGTGCAGACGTAGAAGAGCAGGATCCGCACCGGCACCGTGTTGATCGCGCCCGGGATCGCCTTCTTCGGGTTCTTTGCCTCGCCGGCCGTGATGCCGATGGTCTCAATTCCGCCGAAGGCGAACATCACAATGGAGAAGGAGGCCAGCAGCCCCCAGAACCCGTTGGCGAAGAAGCCGCCGGACCCCAGCATGGTCTCCAGCCCCGGGTTAGCGCCGTCCGGCAGCCCGAAGCCGAAGATGATGATCGCGGCGCCGCCGGCAATCATGGCGATGATCGCCGCGACCTTGACCAGGGACAGCCAGAACTCGGTCTCGCCGAACACCCTGACCCTGACGAGGTTTAGGGCGGCGATGAAGAACACGACGGCGAGGATCCAGATCCAGCGCGGCACGTCGGGGAACCAGAAGCCCATGTAGATGCCGAACGCCGTCACGTCCGCGATCGCCACAATGGCCATCTCGAATGCGAAGGTCCAGCCGGTGATGAAGCCCGCGAACGGTCCCAGGTAGCGGCTGGCGTACTGGCCAAACGACCCGGAGACCGGGTGCCGCACGGCCATCTCGCCCAGCGCCCGCATGACCAGGAACACCGCGGCGCCGCCGATGGCGTAGGCCAGCAGCACGGCCGGGCCGGCGGCCTGGATCGCGGCGGCCGAGCCGTAGAACAGCCCGGTGCCAATCGCGGAGCCGAGGGCCATGAAGCGGATGTGGCGGACAGTCAGGCCACGCGCGAGCGCGGACGCGAATTGCGGCATGGGAGAAACTACCTTGCTGGAGGGAGACGGCCGGTCAGAAAATGCGGCCAATCAATTCTACGCCCCGCCCGCAACCTCCGCGGCCACTGCCGCTTCCACCCGCACCCCGGTTCGATGGTCGGCAGCGCGGTCCTTTGCAGTGGACGGGTCGGCGATGGCAGAATTATGCTGTCCTCGACCCTCAGGTCGCGGGCTTTTTCTGTCTTTGATCTTGAGAGGATCTGATGTCCACTCCCGGTGACAGTCCGGGGCATAGTCCATGCCCCCTGCTGACCCTCGAAAATACACCGAGAAACGCAGCAGGGGGGTGTTTGTAAGTGGAACTAGTGTCGATCCTCGGCGGCCTCCTTCTGGTCGCCGGCTGTGGCTTGTTCGTTGCGGCAGAATTCTCCCTGATCACGGTCAACCGCAACTCGGTCAGGGACGCCGCAGCTGCCGGCGACAAAAAGTCCGTCGGTGTCTTGAAGGCGATGAACACGCTGTCCACCCAGCTGTCCGGCGCCCAACTGGGCATCACGCTGACCAACCTGGGCATCGGCTTCCTCGCCGAACCGGCGATTGCCGTCCTCGTATTGGGCCCGCTCATGGATGCAGGGCTGGCGGAGCCGGCAGCCCGCTCCGTTTCCATCACTATCGCCTTGGTCTTGGCAACGGTCTTGACCATGGTCTTCGGCGAGTTAATTCCGAAGAACCTGGCGATCGCCAAACCACTGGCCACCGCACGCGCCGTTTCAGGCTTTCAGCGCGGATTCAGCGCCGCGACCAAACCACTGCTCGTGTTCTTTAATGGCACGGCCAACAAACTGGTCCGGGCAATGGGCATTGAGCCGCAGGAAGAACTGGCGTCCGCCCGTTCCGCCGAGGAGCTGACCGTTCTGGTGCGCCATTCGGCCCGCCAGGGCGTGCTGCCGGAGGAGACCGCCGAACTGGTCCGCCGGTCGTTCGCGTTCGGGGCCCGTCGTGGCCACGACGCCATGACTACCCGTACCCGGATAATTTCAGTCGCCCCCGATCAGAGCGTTCAGGAGATGCTCGACATCGCGGCTGCCAGCGGCCACTCACGCTTCCCCGTGATGGAGCCCGGTTCGCATCAGGTGCTGGGTATCGTGCATATCCGGCGCGGCCTGGCCGTTCCCTTTCCCGACCGCGGCCGCCGCACCGTCACCGAAATCATGGACGCCCCTACGCTCATCCCGGACACCGTTGAACTCGACGACCTGATGGACACGCTGCGGGCCGGCGGCCTCCAGATGGCGATTCTGATCGATGAGACCGGTGACGTTGCTGGTCTGATCACCCTCGAGGACCTCGTCGAGGAGCTCGTGGGTGAAGTCTTGGACGAACACGACCCCGACGACGGCAGTAGTGAACGCCTGCCCTTCGGTGTGTGGCGTCTCGACGGCGCGCTGCGCCCCGATGAGGCGACAGAGATCCTGGGTCACGCCATTCCGGACGGCACCGAGTACGACACCATCGCCGGCCTGTTCACCCTCCATCTGGGCCGTATCGCCGAGCCCGGAAACACCGTCGAGCTGGTGACGGAGCAGTCCCATGGCCACGCGGCAGCCAAAATCGAGCTGTGCGTCGAGGAGATGGACGGTGCAAGGATTTCGAAGATCCTGGCCACCGCCACGCCCCTTGGAACCGAAGAAGGGGGCCGCTAAGTGGATGCCACCGGAATCATTCTGACCATCGTCCTGCTCGCCGCGAACTTCTTCTTCGTCGGCGCCGAATTCTCCCTCATCGCCGCACGCCGAAGCATTGTCGAACCCCGGGCAGAGCAAGGCGGACGGGCCGCCAAAATGACCCTGTGGGCCATCGAGAACGTCTCGCTCATGATGGCCGGCGCGCAGCTGGGCATCACCGTCTGCTCCCTGGCGCTGGGCTACGTCACCAAACCCATGGTGGTTTACGCCCTTGAGGGACCTTTCAGCGCCTGGGGAGTCCCGGCCGCCTTGATCGACCCGATCGCCTACGCCATTGCCTTGAGCGTCGTGACGTTCCTGCACGTGGTCCTCGCCGAGATGGTCCCGAAGAACATCGCCTTGGCCGGACCCGAGCGGATGGCCTTCGTCCTGGGTCCGGTGCTGGTCGTCGTCGTACGCATCCTGCAACCGCTGCTGTGGTGCATGAATGCCATCGGCAACGGGATTCTGCGCCTGTTCAAGGTGGAACCCAAGAACGAGGTCGCCAGCACCTTCACCCGGGACGAGGTGGCAGGCCTGGTCGAGGAGTCACGCGAAGGCGGGCTGCTCGACAAGCAGGATGAACGGCTCCTGCTCGGCGCCCTGACTTTCGAAGAACGCTCGGTCGAGAGCATCGTGATCCCGCTCAGCAAGGTCACCACCCTGCCGTCCGGATGCACCCCGGAGCAGATCGAACAGGTTGCCGCCAACGGCTTCTCCCGCTTCCCGGTTCAGTCCGCCACCGGGGAACTGGACGGATACGTCCATGTCAAGGACCTGCTCAAACTCGACGCCACGGCCAGGAACCGGCCGTTGCCGGCCAGCCTGGTGCGCGTCCTGCCGCAGGTGAACCTGAACGCCGCGCTGCGGTCCTCGTTGCACCGCATGCAGCGCGAAGGGGCACACCTGGCGCTCGCCATCGACGGCTCCGGCCGCCCTTACGGCATCGTGACGCTCGAAGACATGCTGGAAGAGCTCGTCGGACAGATCCGCGACGACAGCCGAAGCGCCCGCGCCTGAAACGGCAGGGCAGCCGGGGACCTGAAGCTGCATAGGGGAGAGGCTGCTCCAGTCCGCGGTGGGCTCGCCGAGTCGGGCGTTGAGCCGGACTCGGCGAGCCGTGCTCCGACGTCCGCGAGAGAATCTACGCCAAACCCTTGACCCTATGTCCAAAGCAGGACTAACCTGCAACCAAATGGTTGTAGATCAAGTCAGTGACCTCGAGTTGGACCGCCTCTTCCAGGCGCTCGCCGACGCCACCCGCCGCGACATCGTCGCCCGGGTGCTCACCGGCGAGTTCTCGGTGTCGGGTCTGGCGGCGGGGTACAGGATGAGTTTCGCCGCGGTACAGAAACACGTCGCGGTCTTGGAACGGGCTTCCCTGGTGGTTAAGGAGAAGCGCGGAAGGGAGCAGATGGTGCGGCCTCATCCTGAAGGAGTGCGGAGAGCGCGTCGCCTGCTCGACGAATACGAGATGCTCTGGCGCCAACGCGTTGACCGGATCCAGGACATTCTCGCCAAGGGATAGGAAGGACACCGTCATGCCGATTACCGACACCAAGCAGGACGTCGAGGGCCTGCAGTTCACCATCGTGGCCGAGTTCGACGCACCCGTCGAGCGCGTCTGGCAGCTCTGGGCAGATCCCCGCCAGTTGGAACGCTGGTGGGGACCGCCGGAGTGGCCCGCAACCTTCGACAAGCACGAGTTCACCCCCGGCGGTAGGGCCAGCTACTACATGACCGGTCCGGACGGCGAGACGGCCGGCGGCTGGTGGAAAATCACCGCGATCGAGGCCCCGCACCGGCTGGCCTTCGAGGACGGTTTTGCCGACGACGACGGCGAGCCGGTGGCGGACATGGGCACCACCTACGCCACGGTGACGCTGGAATCCATCGACGGCCGCACCCGGATGACCACCGAGTCCAGGTTCGAGTCGGCCGAGCAGCTGGAGAAGATGCTGGAGATGGGGATGGTCGAAGGCATGCAGGGGGCCATGGGCCAGATCGACGCCATCCTTGCCGAACCCGCGCCCGCCTGAGCCCGTACATTCCACGAACGGAAGGAGCACCCGTGTCACTCGTGCCAGCCAACCAGCCCGCCATCCTGGCGTTGCCGACGGCGGACCGCCGAACATCGTTCGATTTCTACCGGGCTCTCGGCCTGGCTGCCGTCGGTGAACCCGCCGACGACGGCATCCCCGAGCCCCTGCAGTTCGAGGTGAACGCCGGCCTGCGGCTGATGTTTGTTCCGCACGGAGGCTTCGGCTGGGTCACCGCCAACCGGCCCATGGCCACCGGCGACCAGACGGAATGCCTGCTGGGCCTGCCTGTCTCCTCGCCAGAGGAGGTGGACTCGACAATCGACGCGGCACGCCAGGCCGGGGCGAAAGTCGTCATGGAACCTGGCAGGCAGCCGTGGGGTTACTCGGCCGTCTTCGCCGACCCCGACGACCACCTCTGGCAGGTCACCGCCTCCTAGTCCGACAAGAGGCAACGCCGGGTGTGGCTCCTGCTCCGGGAGCCGCACCCGGCCCTCCGTTCTGCGCGCCGACGGTGGCTCCATCCGGGCGACGCCCCGGCGTCGTAGGCTACGAACATGGCCATCATCTACGACGCAGTGCTGAAACCCACCAAGCTCGAGCTTCTGGCCGCGTGGTTGCCGGGGCAGCCGTGGTTCCGGGAACTCGGGGCAGACGCCGCCGAGCTGGAACACCTTGGCGCCTTCCGCTTCGACGATCCGGTCGGGGAAGTCGGCATGGAAACCCACCTGGTCCGGGCCGGCGACGGTCCGGTGCTGCACGTCCCGTTGACCTACCGCGGCGCGCCCCTGCCCGGCGCCGAACAGTTCCTCGCCGGGACCATGGAACATTCGGTGCTCGGCGACCGCTGGATCTACGACGCCTGCGCCGACCCGGTCTATGCCGCCGCGCTGGCCACGGTCATCATCCAGGGTGGTTCGGGTGCGGAGGTGTTCCGCGACGTGGACGGGAAGCTCGAGCCGGCAACCGGCGCCCTCCCGGTGCGCGGCAGCGGCGCTCCCAGCGGCATCGTCCCCACCACGACGACGGCGGTGCCCACTACCGAGGGCAGCGTCACCACCATCGACGCAAGCCCGCTGACGCTGACCCTCTACCGCACACCGGAAGTCGGCGAACGGCCGGGCACCGCCCTGACCCTGACTTGTTCGCTGGCTGAGCAGCCGCTGATTCTCGCCTCGGCCTGGTGAACCGGCCGGACTGGAAAATGCCTGCACCGGAGTGGACCCGCAATACGTTGTGCTCGATTTGACCCACGGGAGGCGCGCCGGATAGGTTTTCGTGGCGTAGCTCACCAAACAGCCCTTACGGGCGAGGGGAGCGTGCAATCGGCCTGACGGGATGGCGATGGAGCCATTGCCCGGCCGTCCAAACGGAAACTTCCGCAGATGCGCAGTCCCACCCTAAGGAACACATGAGCACCGCGAGCACCACCAACGAACCGCACCTCCAGCGGTCCTTGTCCAACCGTCACATCCAGTTGATCGCCATCGGCGGCGCGATCGGCACCGGGCTTTTCATGGGCTCGGGCAAGACGATTTCCGTCGCCGGCCCCTCGGTCATCTTCGTGTACATGATCATCGGCTTCATGCTCTTCTTCGTCATGCGGGCGATGGGCGAGCTGCTGCTGAGCAACACCGAGTACAAGAACTTCGGCGACTTCGCCGGCGACATCCTGGGGCCGTGGGCGGCGTTCTTCACCGGCTGGACGTATTGGTTCTGCTGGGTGGTCACCGGCATCGCCGACGTCGTCGCGATCGCCCACTACGTGGCGTTCTGGTGGCCGGACCTGCCGCTGTGGATCCCGGCGCTCGCCTGCATCCTGCTGCTGCTCGCGCTGAACCTGCCCACCGTGCGGGCCTTCGGCGAAACCGAATTCTGGTTCGCGCTGATCAAGATCGTAGCCATCATGGCCCTGATCGTCGTCGGGCTGGTCATGATCATCACCGGCTTCGAGCACGACGGCGCCCGCGCTTCCTTCGGGAACCTGTGGGAGCACGGCGGAATGTTCCCCACCGGCTTCATGGGCTTCGTGGCCGGCTTCCAGATCGCCGTGTTCGCGTTCGTCGGGATCGAACTGGTCGGCACCACCGCCGCCGAGACCAAAGACCCGGAAAAGAACCTGCCGCGCGCGGTGAACTCCATCCCGATCCGCATCCTGATCTTCTACGTGGGCGCCCTCATCATCCTCATGGCGGTCCAGCCGTGGACCAATTTCAACGCCGACGAATCGCCGTTCGTGGGCATGTTCGCCCTCGCCGGCCTCGTCGGCGCGGCCGGCGTCGTGAACTTCGTGGTGCTCACCTCGGCGACGTCGTCGGCGAACTCGGGGATCTACTCGACGTCGCGCATGATTTACGGTCTCTCGCTGGAGGGCGATGCCCCGAAGCGCTTCGGCAAGCTCTCCGGGCGCGGCGTGCCGCGCAGCGCGCTGCTGTTTTCCTGCATGTTCCTGCTCGCCGGCGTGGTCCTGCTTTACGCGGAGGGCAGCGTTTCCGAGGCGTTCACCATGGTCACCACGGTCTCGGCGCTCTGCTTCATGTTCGTCTGGACCATCATCCTGGTGAGCTACATCGTCTACCGCCGCCGCCGGCCGCAGCTGCACGAGGCCAGCAAGTTCAAGATGCCGGGCGGCACGTTCATGCCCTACGTGGTCATGGCCTTCTTCGCCTTCATCCTGTGGGCGCTGACCACCCAGCCGGACACGTTGGCCGCCCTGCTGTTCACCCCGGTCTGGTTCGTCGCGCTCGGCATCGGCTACCTGTGGCTGCGCCGCAACCCGGAGCACACCGCCATCCGCGCCGCCCACGACGCCAAGGTCGCCGAGGAAAAGGCGGCACTTGCCGGCCGCAAGGACGCCCTGACCGGCCAGCGCTAGCGAAGCCGGCAGCCAGCTGCACAAAAACGTCCGCTTCCCGGGTCTCCGGGGAGCGGACGTTTCTGTTTCGCGTCCCCCCGGCAGCCAGCCCCTGTCCTCAGTGCCCGCCATGCCGCAATCCGGCATCGGCGGCCACCTGCACGCGCGGCTACGATGGCGCCATGGAAGATTCGATCACGCTGCGTTTCCTTGCGGCGCCCACCGACGTCGCGGCCGACGGGACTACGGTGCAGGCCGGGAGGGTCCTGGAGTGGATCGACAAGGCCGGGTACGCGTGCGCCGTCGGGTACTCGGGCGGCTACTGCGTCACCGCGTACGTCGGCAATGTGCACTTCACCCGGCCGATCCATAACGGCGACCTGATCGAGGTCAGCGCCCGCATCGCGCACACCGGACGTTCCAGCATGCAGGTGGTCGTGACCGTCGACGCCGCGGACGTGCGCTCGCGGCAGTTCCGGCCGGCCATGGACTGTATCTTGGTGTTCGTCGCCATGGACGGGCATCGGCGGCCTCGGGAAGTTCCGCCGTGGGCGCCGACCGACGACGCGTCGGAGCGGCTGGCGCGCGGTGTGGCGGGTCGGCTGGAGGCCCGGCGCGAGATTCGGGAGGTGATGAGCGCCCAGGCTTACACGGATGCGGGCACCACGCCCTCCGAACGCTTCCGTTTCCTCGCCGCCCCCACGGACGTGAATTGGGGCGGCCACGCCCACGGCGGGATCGTGATGCGCTGGATCGACGAGGTAGCCAGGGCATGCGCCATGGGCTGGTGCGGCGCCGACGCCGTGGCGGTCTACTCCGGCGGCATTCACTTCCTGAACCCGGTCCACATCGGGGACCTGGTGGAACTCTCCGCACGGATGATCCACACCGGACCACACTCCATGCACATCGCCGTCCACGTTCGGGCACGGGACCCGCGCGGTGCCGACTGGCGGGACACCACTCAGTGCATGACCGTCTTCGTCACCCGGGACGACGCGGGCCACGCCGCCAAGGTTCCGCAGCTCGTGCTGCGTTCAGACGAAGACCGGCGGCTGGCAGCCCACGCGCAGGACCTGGTCCGGCGGCGGGCCGCGCTGCCCCCGCTGAGCTTTGCCGTCGAGCGCACTTATCACTCGCCTGCCGGGAACTAGGGGAGTGCCCGGGACGACCCCCGGCCTGGGCAACCGCCTCAGACGCCGGGGGCTGCGCCCACGTCCGCCCAGGCCACCTTGCGTTATTTCTTCTTGAGGGTCAGTTCGATGATTTCAAGGATGTACGGTGCGATGACGTTGCGGGAGATGCGAAGGTCGACGACGAGGGTGCCGCGGGCTCCTTCAGCCACCCACTGCTGCACGGCATCGAGATCATCCATGGTGTTGACGACCAGGCCGGTGGCACCAAGACCCTCCCCGATCTTGGCGAAGTCGACCTGCTCAATTTCCATAATCCTTTCGTCCAACCCTTGGGACCCGTATTGGTGGATCTCGGCCCCGTAGCAGGCGTCGTTGAAGACGAGGACCACAGCGCTGGCAGCCGTGCGGACGAGGGAATCCAGGTCTGGAAGGCCCATCAGCCCGCCGCCGTCCCCGACGGCCACGATGGTGGTGGCATCGGGCCGGGCGAGCGCGGCACCAGGTGCGGAGGGCAGCCCGAGGCCGATGGATTGGTATTGAGTGCCGACCATAGTGAGGCTGTCCGGTGCAGGCAGGTCGAAGTAGTAGCTCGACCAGCCGATGAAGTGTCCGCCGTCGGAGACGACCTGCCGGTTGGCGGGCAAGATGTCGTTCAGGCGGACCATCGCCGTCCGCGGGTCGAGCAGGCCGTCGGGAGCCTGTCCCGTGCCGGCATCGCGGCTGAAGTTCAAGCGAGAATCCCGGGCATGATCGGCGGTACCTTCCCACGGACTTGCCGGCGCCTTAACCGAGCCGAGCTGTTCAAGCAGCGCGGCAGCGGTTTCCATGGAATCGCCCTGAAGATACAAATCGACGCAGGCATTGGTTCTTTCGGGGAGGACATCGATTTGTACGATGGTGGCCTCGGGGGCAAACTGCGTGCCGAAGGCAGTGGTGAACTGGTTGAGCCCGATCCCGGCGGCGAGGATGACGTCTGCCTGCCTGATGAGTTTGGAGGTGTCCTCAGAGGCGAAGCCGCCGCAAACACCGAGGTCGAATTCCCGGTCCGCGAAGGTGCCCCTGGCCGGGGCAGAGGTGGCGGTGAGCGCACCCAAGCGGTCGGCCAGATCGCAGAGGGGCACCGCGGCGTCGCGCGCACCCCGGCCGGCCAGGATCAAAGGGCGTTTGGCGCCGGCCAGTAGTTCGGCGGCCTGCTCGAGAACCCGCTGGTCCAGTCCATTTAAGTGGTCAACCGGCGGTTGCGGGGAAGGGGGCGGCTCGTTGGCTGCGGGGGCCGTGGCGGTGTCATAAGGGATAAAGAGGACCACGGGTAGGCGTTCGGCCTCTGCTAGGCGGAAGGCTTCGCACGTTGTGGCTGCCGGAGTGGCGGTGTCAACGGTCAGGGTGTGTGCGCCGACGCCGCGCGCGAGAGCGACCTGGTCGACGTCCCAGGGGCGGGGCCCGGTGGTGGGTTCCCCTCCGACGACGAAGACCAGCGGGGTGCGGGAGCAGGCTGCTTCGGCCAGAGGCGTCAGCGCGTTGGTGTAACCGGGACCGTACGTGGTTGTGGCCACCGCCGTGCGGCGACTGACGCGCTGATAGGCATCGGCCGACGCAACGGTAGCGGCCTCATGGCGCAAGCCGGTCAAGCGGACACGGCCGTCCCGCGCCAGGGCGTCGGTAAAGTAAGCGTTGCCGTTGCCCATGAGAGCAAAGACTTCGGTGGCATGATCGGCCACGGCGGTTGCGACGGCTTCGGAAACAGTAGTCATGTGACAATTCCTCAATCAGTGGTGGGGGACCTAGACAGCCCCGCCGCGGGCCGCGATCGCCTTCGCTGCAATGGTGGCAACGACGTCCAGGTGGCGCCGGACGGCTGCCCGGGCGGCCGCGGAGTCGCGCGCGACGACCGCGTCCGCAAGCTCCAGCAGATTCGCATGGTCCAGCATCTCCGTCCGCGCCCCCTCGGGGAGGATGCCAGACCACAGTGCGGCGGTCGACAGTTCCTCGTATGCGCCCAGCAGTTGCTCCGAGGGAGAGAGGCTAATCAGTTTGCGGTGGAAGAGCCGCGCGGCATCCACGTACTTGTCGAGGTCCGCGGACCCCGCAGTTTTAATAACATATGTGAGAGTCTCCCTCGCCAAACGGAGCTCCTCGATCTGCTCCTCGCGGGCGTGCGGCAGATGCGTGTCGATTACTCCAGCCTCGATGGCTGCCTGCGCCGCGAAGAAAGCCTGGGCCAGCTCCGCTGTGATGGGTGCGGCCGCCGCCGAACCGTCAGTGGCACGGGTGACGAGTCCCTCCGATTCGAGCCGCACGATTCCCTGGCGAACGTACTCCGGCCTGCTGCCCAATTCCTCGGCGAGGACGTGGGGGTCCAGCGGGGCCGATACAGGAGTGCGTCGCTGCAGGACATGCCGGCGAAGGGCCTTATAGCTTTTCTCCACCGCGTCGTGCTCGAAGCGGCCGAAAGTCCCCCGGTAGTAGGTCAGGGGTTCCCCCGGGAAGGCGGCGGCATCGATGACCTCCCCCAGAAAAACCGTGTGGGTCCCGCCGGCAGTCGTTTCGACCACCCGGCAGGCGATGGTGGCCAATGAGCCATCGATCAGCGGGACCCCATTCGGGGCAGGGGACCAGGAGATGCCGGCGAACTTGTCGGTGCCTTTGCGGGCGAATGCCGAGGCAGTTTCTCCCTGATCCTGAGCCAGAATGTTCACGCCGAAAATTCCCGATGCCGCGATCCGGTCGTGCGTGGCACTGGAGCGGTTGAGGCATACCAGCATCATCGGCGGGTCCATGGAAAGGGAAGCAACCGCCGATGCCGTGGTTCCGGCAGGGAGCCCATCGTTCGCCGTCGTAATGACAGTCACGCCAGTGGCAAAGTGCCCGGCCACATCCCGGAACACGGTCTGGTCAACCAGCTGTCGAGGGCTTTCACCAGCTTGGGGGTCGGTGGTTTTCATCGTGGTTCTCCTGAGCTAACGGGTTCGGCGCGAGCGCCCCATGGGGACGACAGTAGCAAGGTCACAAACATTTGTTAATGAGAAACTATTGCCTACGTCACATTCGATCCGTAATGTAACAGTTGTTAGTGACGCGGTCGACGGGCCGCTGACTCCCCAAGTTCTCTCTGCTCGTAAGGTCGGTACAGCAATGACAGTCAGTTACCTCTCTCCGGTGGGGATGCTCGGAGGCGGCTTCACGCCCGAGCATTTCGAAACCGCCGTCAGGGAGCGCCCCTTGGATTTCGTGGCGGTCGATTCCGGCTCCACGGATGGCGGCGCTAACAACCTGGGCGAAGACAAGTTCTTCTTCTCCCGCGACGCAGTCAAGCGAGACATGAGGCTGCTCTTGATCGAGACACGGCGGAAGGATATTCCGCTCCTCGTGGGGTCCTGCGGCGGATCCGGCGGTAACTGGAATCTCAACTGGATGTGGGAGATTGTGCAGGAGATCGCGCGTGAAGAAGGGTTGAGCTTCACCACCGCCCTGATTCCTGCGGAACCTGACCGCGACGTTCTGATCAGCAAACTGCGCGAGGGCCGCATCCGGCCACTCGATCCTGCCCCGGCGATCACTGAGGATACGCTGCGTGACACCCATCGCATCGTGGCGATGATGGGAGTGGAGCCATTTCAGAAGGCGTTGGAAGGTGGCGCCGACGTAGTCCTGGCCGGCCGTGCCAGCGACGCTGCCCTGATGGCTGCGGTCCCTCTGATGAAGGGCGTTGATGCGGGGCTGGCCTGGCACGCCGCCAAGATCGCCGAATGCGGCGGCGCGGCCGTAACCCAGATGACAAAGCCCGAAGGGATGATCTGCACCTTCGAGGACGACTACTTCATCCTGGAGCCGGTCAGCCCCGAGCAGCAGTGCACTCCGACGAGCGTCGCCTCCCACGCACTGTACGAAACGTCGAACCCCGTGGAGATGCAGGAGCCCGGTGGCACGATGCTGCTGGACGCTGTTACGTACGAGGCCCACACCGACCGCACCGTCAAAGTCAGCGGCAGCCGCTTCGAACGGGCAGAGGTCTACACCGTCAAGCTAGAGGGGGCCGCGCTGCAAGGCTACCGTTCCGCCGTTCTGGGTGGGGTGACCGACCCGGTTGTCCTGCGCAATTTCGACGAGTGGTTCGAGCGCGCCAAGGCCGGAGCCGACTACACCATGCGCCGTGCTCTTGGAAACGATCGCGCGGATCAGTGCACGACAACCTTCCGCATTTACGGACGCAACGCGGTCCTCGGGGACAGGGAAACCCGTAAATTCGACAACGACCACGAGATCGGTATTTTCATGGTGACGGTCGCACCAACGCAGGAACTGGCGAACAGCGCCATGGCCACCATCAGCCACACCATTTTGCACTTCGCGGTGCCGCAGTGGCACGGGCTCGTGTCCAACTTGGCGTTCCCCGAGGCACCGCACGAAATTGAACTCGGCCCCTCCTATTCCTTCGTGTTGAACCACGTCGTGGAGCTGGACGACCCGCTGGAGTTTTACGACATCGAATTCAAGGAGGTCTGACCGTGGCGACTCTCGGTTCCCTGGCGCAACTGATCCGGAGCAAGAATGCCGGGCCGTGGAAGCTAACCGTTGACGTGATGCTTCCCGACACTGAAACCTACGAACGGGTCCTGGCCTCCGGGGTGATCGACCAGGACACCATCAGCAGGCTCTTCGGCATCGAGGCCAGCAAGGTGGAGATTTACCACTATGCCCCGGCCAAAGCCATCAAGATCAGCTTCCCGAGGTTTCGACCCAACGGCCATCCGGAGGACACCGATCTCTTCGGCGGCCAGCAGTTCGCACCGCTGGTGGACCTCGAGGTTCCGCCCGCGCACTCCGCCGCCTAACTCATCATCATCAACTCCCGCAACGAAGCGGGTTTTCCAGGAAGGTCCACCATGCATCGCAAAAAGTCCCGTTTCATCGCCGTTCCCGCCGCCCTTGCCGCCCTCGCGCTGGCTGGGTGCGGTGGAGGCGCACCCTCATCCTCCGGAAGTGCTGCCGCGGCGCCCGAAGGAGAAACGATCGCCGTCACAATCAGCATTCCGCCGTCGTCCTTTGCCACGCCCATGTATCTGGGTGTCGAGGAAGGTATCTTCGAGAAGCACGGGTTTGATGTCACGCTCCAGCCGGGCACGTCCATGGCTGAGATGATGCCGTTGCTGATGAACGGTCAAGCGCAGTACATCTTCGCCGACCTGCACAACACCATCATCGCGAAGGAAGAGGGCATGCCGATCGCCGTCGGCGCGCCGAACGGCATTAACTCGGAGAAGGAGCCGGAAGGCAAGGGCTTCGCAAACCTCATGGTCGCCGAGGACTCCGGCATCGACGAGTTGAAGGACCTCGAGGGCAAGAAGATCGGCACCAACAGCATCAACGGCCAGGCTCAGCTGGACAACATGACGTACCTCGAATCCAAGGGCGTGGACACCTCCGGCATCGAGTGGATCGCCGTTCCAACCCAGCAGGCGGTCGCCGGTCTCAAGCAGGGCCAGTACGACGCCATCACCATCGCCGAACCCGGCGGCACCGCGGCCATGCATGGAGGCGGGGTGGAAATGCTCGGTTCCGCAGACGCCGCCATGCCCGGGTCTCCCATGTTCGTGCTCGTCGCCCAGGAATCGTACCTGGCGGAAGACCCCGAACGCGCCCAACGATTCCAGGAGGCGATGATCGAGGCGAACACCCTGGCCAATAACGACCGTGCCGCCGTCGAGGAGACTCTGGCGTCCTTCATGGATCTCCCGGAAGCGATTATCAAGGAGACCGTCCTGCCCGGTTTCTCCGAGGTGCCGTTTGAGGCGGCCAAGACCGAGCCTGTCATCGAGCGGTTGAAGAAGAACGGCATCCTGCCCCAGGACAGTAATCCGGACCTCGAGGCGCTCTTCCCCGTGAAGTAACCCCGCGGCCTACTCGGAGGAAACTGATATGACCCACCAAGCAACGCCCCTGGCTGCACCGGGGCGGCAGGTTGTCGCCCCTGCGCGGGCGCGGCCGGCCCGCAGGACCTGGGGCCGGGAACTGGCCTCGCAGGTCGGGGCCGTGACTGCGGCACTGGTTCTCTGGCACGTTTTCTCACTGACGGGAATCGCGCAGAAGGCGGCCATGCCGGCACCGCTGGAGAGCTTCGTTCGTTTCGCCGAGCTGCTCGTCACGGCGTCGTTCTGGACGACCATCGGCTCGACGCTGTTCAGCTGGTCGGTTGCGCTGCTGCTGAGCCTGATCGTGGGAATTCCGGTGGGGATGATGATTGGCCGGTCCCGGAGGGCGGCGGACAGCGGGAAGTTCCTGATTGATTTCCTGCGGACCATCCCGTCCCTGGCCATCATCCCGCTGGCACTGCTCCTGCTGGGGCCAACAAGCGCCATGGTCGTCATGGTGGCCACTTTCACGGCCGTATGGCCAGTGCTCATTCAGGCCATGTACTCCGCAGAGCACTCCGATCCCGTCTTGTCACGCGTAGCGCGGTCCTTCCGCCTCACCCTGGCGGATAGGATCCGCTACGTATTGGCACCGGAATTTTTGGCATTCTTTTGGCCGGGAGTGCGGATGGCCGTCACGGCCTCGTTGCTCGTGACAGTCGGTGCCGAATTGATCGGAGGTGCTCCGGGCATTGGGCGGGCCATCCAAGACTCCCTGCTGGTCAACCAGCAAGTCACCATGTTTGCGTATGTGATCGCCGCGGCGATGATCGGTCTCGCCATCAACGCCACCCTGATGCTCCTGCAGTGCAAGCTGCTGTGGTGGCACCCCTCCATCCGAAAGGAGCAGTGAAGCGTGGCTCTTCAAACACCGCCGACCGTCACGCCTCGACGTTTCCGGCGCCGTCCCAGATGGCAAGCGTTCCTGTGGCAGGCGTGGCTTCCCATGCTCGCCCTCGCCGTCGTCTGGGTGGTCAGCGCGCAAAGCACTTCGTTCTACTTCCCGCCGGCCGAAGACGTGTTCCGGAAGACGTCACAGGTCTGGTTCCCGGATGCCCTGATGACCGAACTGCTGCCGAGCCTGGCGCGGCTCTCCCTGGGCTTCGGAATTGCAGTCGTGCTGGGCATCCTTCTCGGTGTCCTGCTGGGTTTGGTGAGGCCGGCGGAAGTAGCGGTCCGGCCCCTGACGGAAACAGCTCGGGCCATCCCCGGTGTCGCGCTCCTTCCCATCGCGATGATGTTCTTCGGCACCGGAGAATCGATGAAACTCGTCATGATCGTCTTCATCTCGATGTGGCCGATCGTGCTCAACACCATCGAAGGCGTCAGGTCCGTCGACCCTGCCTTGCGCAGCGTCATGGCCTCCTTCCGGATCACGCCGATGGACAGGTTCCGCAGTGTGTACCTTCCCGCGGCTATGCCCCAGATCTTCTCCGGGGCGCGCATCGCCTTGGCCATCGCTGTAGCGGTCCTGGTGGCCGTCGAGATGTACGGCACTCCCGGCGGCATCGGTTACTTCATCCGCAACGCGCAACAGACGTTCCGGATCGTCGACATGTGGACCGGCCTGGTCATCCTTGGCCTGTTCGGATACCTACTCAACGTTGTCTTCCGCCTGCTGGAGGGCCGCGTCCTGCGCTGGCACAAGCGCATGGTGAAGCACGTTCAAGGAGAGTCATGACCAGCACCCCGCACACCGCAGCCCGCAGCGACCAGCCGATCCTAGAGATCGACGGATTCTCCTTCTCCTATGGGGAAGCGCACATCCTGCAGGACATCAACTTCGCGGCGGCCGCCGGCGAGTTCGTCTGCATTGTTGGTCCTTCGGGAGCAGGCAAGACCACGCTGCTGCAGTGCCTCGCGGGCCTGCGCCGGCCGACGTCGGGGCAAATCAAACTCAATGGTGTCGAAATCACCGGTCCGCCGGCGGAGTTGGCGGTCGTCTTCCAGGATTATTCGCGTTCGCTGATGCCGTGGCTTAGCGCCAAGGAGAACATCGCCCTGCCGCTGAAGAGCGCAGGAATCGGGAAGAAGGAACGCGAGGCCAAAGCTTTGGCCGCGCTCGAAGAGGTCGGCCTCGCCGCCGCCGCGGACTTGTATCCCTGGGAGCTTTCGGGCGGAATGCAGCAGCGTGTCGCGATCGCCCGCGCCCTGGCCTATGAGCCGGCACTCGTCATCATGGATGAGCCGTTCGCCTCGGTCGACGCCCAGACCCGCGCGGATCTCGAAGACCTGACGCTCCGGATCAAAAAACACCGGGGGATCACGGTCATACTCGTCACGCACGACATCGACGAAGCCGTTTACCTTTCCGACCGCGTGTTGGCATTGTCAGGGCGTCCGGCCCGGGTGGCCGACATCGTAGAGGTAGATCTTGGAAACAACCGCGACCAGATCACCACCAAAGAACGCCACGAGTTCGCCGGCCTCCGCTCACGGCTATACCGGCTGATCCGGCGGCCCGAGCAGCAGGACTCCGTCACGGCACTGCCCGAAGCCCACTAGCAACATCGAAGGATCACCATGGAAACCATTCCCACGCTCATTGGCGGCGAGTTCGTTACCGCGCGGAGCGGTCAGTACATCGATTCCATCAGCCCCTCCACCGGTGAGGTTTATCGTTCCGGCCATCGTCACGGGCAACACGGTGCTGCTCAAACCTTCGGAGCACACGTCGCTGTCCACCCTGGAGTTGGCCAAAGACTTCAACGAAATTTTCCCGCCGGGCGTGGTCAATGTGATCACCGGCTACGCGAACGAGGCCGGAAACGCGATCATCGACCACCCGCAGGTGCGCCGCATCGCCTTCATTGGCGGAGCCGCCGGGGGCCGGGCAATCCAGGAGCGCGCCGCCAGGGCCGGGGTCAAGAACGTTTCGCTGGAGCTTGGCGGCAAGAACCCGCTCGTGGTGTTCCCCGACGCCGACCTCGACGTCGCTGCGGACGCAGCAGTCACCGGGATGAATTTCGGCTGGCAGGGCGAGTCGTGCGCCTCGACGTCACGCCTGATGGTCCACGAATCGATCCACGACGAGTTCGTAGCCCGGGTGGCCGCGAAGATCGACGCCCTGCGCCCCGGCGATCCTCTGGACGAGACCGTCGACACCGGAGCCATCGCGAGCCGTCCGCAGTTCGACAAGGTGCTCAGCTACATCGAGCTCGGCAAGCAGGAAGGACGCCTTGTCGCAGGCGGAGGCAGGGCGACAGTGGAAACACTCGAACGCGGTCTCTTCGTCCGTCCCACCATGTTCGACGGGATCGAACCCGGGGCGCGCATCGCCCAGGAAGAGATCTTCGGCCCGGTCCTGGTAGCCATCAAGTTCAAGGACTATAACGACGCGGTCCGTATCGCCAACGGCATCGAATACGGGTTGACGGCCAGCGTCTTCACCAACGACTACGGAACAGCGCAGCGCTTTGCCCGCGATGTCGAGGCAGGCTACGTCTGGGTCAACACCGTCTCGCGGCTGTTGCCGGGCACCCCCTATGGCGGTATCAAGAACAGCGGCCTTGGCCGCGAGGGGCATCTCGACGAGCTTTATTCCTTCACGAACACCAAAAACATCACGTTCAAGTTCTAGCTTCTCTCGCACGACGGAAAGGCAGCGCACCATGGAATACCGTGAATTCGGACGGACGGGCTGGAAAGTCTCGTCCTTGATGATGGGCACCATGCAGTTTGGCGGTGATTGGGGCGACCAGGACGACAAGGATTCCGTTCGCACCCTCCACGCCGCGCTGGACGCCGGCATCAATTTCTTCGACACAGCCGATATGTACGGCTTCGGCCACGCCGAGGAAATGGTGGGAGAAGCCGTCAAGGGGCAGCGGGACAAGGTCTACATCGCCACCAAGTTTGGCTACCAGTGGCAGGAATACGGCGAAGAATGCGGACGCCAGCCACGGATCTATTCTGGCCAGTTCGTCCGTGACGCCATCGAAGGCAGTTTGCGCCGGCTCAACACCGACTACATCGACCTGTACCAGGCGCACAACTGTCCGCCGGAAGTACTGGCGTCCGAAGAGTGGTGGGCCGAGATGGGCCGGCTCGTGGAGGAAGGCAAGATCCGTTCCGTGGGCGTCACCGTAGGGCCCGGCGATTTCGGAACTCCAGACGCCATCGAGGCCGCCAAGCATCCGGAGTGTGGCTCAGTGATGATCGCCTACCACCTGCTCAGCCAGAACCCGGCGCGCGTGGCCTTCCCCTTCATGAAGGACCGGGGAGTGGGCGTGATTTCGCGCGGCCCGCTGGCCATGGGGCTGCTGACCGGAGCCTACGACGAGGACACAGTGTTTGCGGAGAACGACACCCGGCGGCACTGGCACCGTGACGACTTCCTGCGCCGCTTGGACCAGGCCCGGGCGTTTGATTTTCTCGTTGAGGGTCCCGTGACATCCAAGGCCGATGCGGCGCTTCGCTTCGCCTTGTCCAACCGCGACCTCTCCACCGTCTTGGTGGGAATGCAGACTCCGGAACAGGTGCAGCAGAACGTTCGGGTCGCAGAAATGGGCAGCTACGAAGTCGATCAGCTGCAGCAGATCGCCGAGCTGTACGACTCCTGGGCCGAGCACGAGTCGAAGCTGCCCGACATGATCAAGAAATAGCCCACGCCCGCCTCCATTGGGGGGCAGCGGCCGTGCGGGCGCTGCCCCCGTTCTTGGTAGGATGCGGCAATCTTTGATCACGAAAGTTCCATGCGGCACCGGAAGGTGAAGATCCAATGTCAGGCGACAGTGAGGCGAGCATCGAAAAGGCCCTGGCCGAAACAATGCCGCCGGTATTTCAAAACGTCATGAAGCTAACCCGGCTCGGAGGCCAGTTGGCCCGACCGTTCTTCCAGACTTACGCCCAAAATTTTTCGCTGACCCTCAACGAGTGGCGCGTAATTGTGGTCCTGCATGCGCGTCCCGGTACGGCTGCGCAGGACGTGAGCCGGTTCACTGGCGTCCACCCCATGAACGTCAGCCGCGCGATCAGTACTCTGAAAGACGCCGGGCGGGTGACGGCTGTGCCGGACGCGCAAAACCATCGCCGGAAAATGTTGTCTCTGACGGACGAAGGCGAAAGGCTGTTCGCCGAGCTGTATCCAAGTTCGGAACAGCAGGCTGTGCGGTTGTTTTCCGCGCTGTCACCGGCCGAGCAAGCCCTTTTTGGCGAGCTCCTGGACCGGCTGCTCGACCGAGCTGAGCTGATCATGGGCGAAGAGGAAGATCAGGCCGATGATGCACGCCTGATCTCCACAGAGATGTAGCCGGCCACGAGGCATTCCGCAAATTCACCGAGGTGTTCCTTGAGCAGGGCAAGATCCTCAACGCAGACCGTGACGCCTCCCGGCCGCCGACGAAGTGATCTTCGTGGGCAAGTGACAAGCAGATTACGCAACCCCGCGACCAAGCAGTTGGCAGCAAGACCATCACTAAGCAGAGAAAGTAACTGATTATGGCTTCGAAGAGACACCTCGCGCTGACCGTCTTCATGATTACCGGCGGTTACCACTACGACAGCTGGCGCAGGCAAGATAGCCGTGCCGAAGAACTGGGTTACCTTGACCTCGTTGTCGATATGGCCAAGAAAGCCGAGGCAGCGAAACTCGACGGTATCTTCTTTGGTGACACCGTGACGGCCGGTGCCGTACCCGGCATGGACCCGACGGTGGCCGGCCACTACGAACCGCTGACTACGCTGTCCGCACTTGCGGCGGTGACCAAGCGGATCGGATTGATCGGCACGGCTTCCACTACCTTCAGCGCTCCATACAACGTGGCCCGTCAATTCTCCGGCCTGGATTCGCTCTCCGGAGGGCGTGCAGGATGGAATATCGTCACGTCGTCGTTGGGCAACGAGAACTACGGCATGGAAGAAATGCCGTCACCGTCGGAGCGTTACGAGATGGCAACAGAATTCGTCGACGTCGTCACAGAGCTTTGGGACTCTTGGGCTGACGACGCTGTTGTCGTCGACCGTGAACGCGGTTCCTGGGGGGATCCGGAACGTATCCGGGCCATCGACCACCAAGGGAAGTACTACTCCGTCGCAGGGCCTATCAACATGCGGCGGTCACCGCAGGGTAGGCCTGTACTCGTCCAGGCGGGATCATCGGTGGACGGCATGCGGCTTGGCGCGGCGGTGGGGGACGCAATCTACACCGCCCAGCCGGACCGATCGAAAGCCGAGCAGTTCTACACCGAGTTCAAGTCGGTTGTGAAGAGCAACGGACGGAACCCTGATCACGTCAAGATCCTGCCCGGCATCGTGCCCATCATTGGCCGAACGGAAAAGGAAGGGCAGGAGCTCGCCGCCGAACTGGGGAGCCTGGTCAACATGGAGAACGGCCGCCGCACGATGGAGCAGCGGCTGGACACCAAGCTCGATGACATCGATCTGGACGAGAGCATCCCAGCCGAACGCTTCAACCTGGAATCGGCCCGCACCAGCCGTGCCCGCACTGAAATCTTCATGCGGCTGAGCGTTGAACAGGGCTACACACTCAGGGATCTGATCGTGGAGAACGCGCGGGGCCACGGCCACGGGTGGATTGTCGGTTCTGCCTCTCAAGCGGCAGACCGCATGGTCGAATGGTTTGAATCGGGCGCCTGCGACGGGTTCTCCCTTAACTCGCCGTACATTCCGGGCGGTCTCGACGATATCTGCGAGCTGCTCATCCCTGAACTTCAGGACCGCGGCTACTTCCGCGAGGAATACGAGGGGACAACGCTGCGGGAGCATCTGGGCATCGAACGTCCAGGTGCATGGGACGAGTCCTCGGCCCTTGCGGGGCAGGTTCAATAGCAGTCAATTGAGCCACCGGCAAGATCCTCGTGCTTCACCTGACGGATGCCCGGCCAGGCGAGGGCGCGGGCATTCCCTCAGGTGCGTGCCGAGTGTGCATGCCGCCAAGGACCATTCTCTGATGACGACGGCGGTGCTCACGGCCGAGGGAAGTCCGGGTCCGACCCTTACTTCGCGGCAAATAGTTCGGAGAGCGGTAGGACAACCCGAGGTTGGACGTTCCACTTCACGGTCAGGTGCAGCCGTGGCTCGCCACCCCTTCCCGCGCGCGGTCCAAGGCGCAAGAATGAACGCGGCACGGAACGCGCCGCATCCACTACGGAAGGCAGACCCATGGCACTGGACCTTAACCCCTACCTGCAGTTCAGCGGCAACGCCGCGGAGGCGATCGAGTTCTATCACTCCGTGTTCGGCGGTGAGGTGCAAAAGATGACCTACGCGGAGGGAATGGGCGACGAGAACCCCGAGACCGGCGCGAACATCATGCACTCGTCGGTGTTCGTGGACCGCGGCTTCCTGCTGATGGCCGCGGACGCGCCGCCCGAGATGCCCGCGACCGGAAACGGCTCCATCTGTCTTAGCTCCAGCGGAGAGGACCCGGCCGACGAGACCAAGTTGCGGACCTATTGGGAGCGCCTGAGCGACGGCGCGACCGTCGACATGCCGCTGGAGAAGGCGCCGTGGGGTGACTACTACGGACAGCTCACGGACAAGTTCGGCGTGAGCTGGATGGTCAACATCACCGGTCCCGAAAACGCCGACGTAGCACGGTAAGCGGCAGCCGGCAGAACGGGGACTACATGGCCATCACGGATTTCGACCGTTACCCGCTCACCTTCGGCCCCAGCCCGGTCCACCGCCTGCCCCGGCTCAGCAAACATTTGGGCGGCGCGCAGCTCTGGGCCAAGCGGGAGGACGTGAATTCCGGCCTGGCCTACGGCGGCAATAAGACCCGCAAGCTTGAGTACATCGTCCCGGACATCCTCGCCGAGGGCGCGGACACCATCGTGTCCATCGGCGGCTTCCAGTCCAACCACACCCGGCAGGTGGCAGCAGTGGCCGCGACACTCGGCCTGAAGGCCCTGCTGGTGCAGGAGAACTGGGTGGACTGGCCGGATCCGCTCACCGACCGCGTCGGCAACATCCTGCTCTCCCGGCTCATGGGAGCTGACGTGCGGCTCGACCCGGCCGGCTTCGACATCGGCATCCGCGACTCTTGGCAGAACGCCATCGCCGAGGTCGAGGCGGCCGGCGGCAAGCCCTACGCCATCCCGGCCGGAGCCTCCGAGCACAGGCTCGGCGGGCTGGGATTCGCCAACTGGGCCTACGAGGTACAGGAGCAGGAGAAGGAACTCGGCGTCTTCTTCGACACCATCGTGGTCTGCACCGTCACCGGCTCCACCCACGCCGGCATGATCGCCGGGTTCGCCGCCCTGCAGGACGCCGGCGGCCGGCCGCGCCGTGTGATCGGCATCGACGCCTCCGCCACCCTGTCCAAGACCCGCGAACAGGTCGTCCGCATCGCCCGCAACACAGCGCAGCTGATCGGGCTCGAGCGCGAACTGCACGACGACGAGATCACCGTGCTGGAGGGCTGGGCCGGCGACCTCTACGGCATTCCGGTCGACTCCACGCTGGAAGCCATGCGGCTGAGCGCCTCGCTCGAAGCCATGATCACCGACCCGGTCTACGAAGGAAAATCCATGGCCGCCCTGATCGACCTGGTCAGCAGCAAGCAGATCCCGGCCGAGAGCACCGTGCTCTACGCCCACCTCGGCGGCCAGCCGGCCCTCAACGCCTACAGCGGCCTCTTCCGGAGCTAACAAACAACGAGGGCGGCGCTCGCCTGAGCGCCGCCGTTCAGCGGGTCTTTCGGCCAGCTGGGGAGCGCTAGCGGGCCAGTTGGATCAGGCTGATGTACAGAACGGTCACGGCAAGCGCAGCCAGCACCTGCCACAGCACCACGGTTTTCCGGCCGGCGGGCCTCCGGTGTACCTCGTGCTGGTACTCAACGGCATCGATGGCAAGGCCAATGAGGACGGCACCGCCAAGGTTCGTCCAAAACCCGTTGCCGGCCACATTGAAAAGGGTGATAAACAGAAAGATGAAGGCAATGCCGAGCACATCGCGAAAGACTTTGCCGCCGCTGGAGAATTTCCACTCCAGGTAGCTTTTCGGCTTCTGCTGAGTTTCTGAAGTCGTTTGATCGTGGGTTGTCATGCATTTCCTTCGGGCTTAGTCTGCCGTCATTGTGCCATGGCCGCGGACTAGGTCACAGTTTGAGCCAGCTTTACGATCCACTCGGGTGTCTGGTGCCCTTGCTTCTTGTCCGTGACTACACGCAGCTTGGCCGCTTGCACTTTAATGTGCTCCTGCTGGGAATTCTCAGTAGCTGCACGGGAGCGCGGCTCGACCTCCACATCCTCAAGAGCCGAGACCTTTTGCGCCAAGACGTCTGTTGAAGCGACCTGAAGGATTCTGGCCTCTTCTTGGCCGGCCAGGCTACTTTCGGCGAGGAGCGCCAACACGCCGAGCCCGATGACTTTCCGATCCAGGCTGGAGGACATCGAAGCATCCAGCGCCCACTCCGCTCTCGCCCACCACTGGGAACGACGATCGGCCTCGGCCTGAGCCCGCATGCTGCGCCAGCCTATGTAAGCGGCGATGAGGGCAGCCAAGAGGATGGCCAGCGGACCGAGAGAAGCGAGGACGTCCCACACGATAGGGTCATCGGCCCGCACAACCACCTCGACCGGTTCCGGAACCTGCTGCACGATCATGGCTCCAACCTAGGGCATGCCTCCGGTGAAATCCCGTCTGACCGCAAGTCCCACGCCGCGCTACTACCAAGATGCTGCGCCTGCGCGACGGCAACCGGACTGGACGACTGGACCTTTGCCCGAAGACTGGGATGATCAGGGTATGACCATTCCAGTGACGTTTATCCCTTCCGACTTGGCCCGCGCGGCCCGCGCTTTGACGCAGGTCTCGTCCAAGGTGATCGCCAAGGCAGCGAACCTGGACAAGAAGCAGGTTCGAGACTTCGAAAAGGGCAACCAAGCGTTGACTCCCGAGCAGAATGAGCAGCTGCGTCTTGCCCTGGAAAGGTTCGGCGTCGACTTCATAGCTGACGACGACCACGGCGGCTACGGTGTGCGCCGCAAGTTCAACGCCACCAAGATCCAGCGCCTGGAAACCTGGGAAGGCGAAGGCGGAGCGGCTCACGAGGACGGCGTTTAGGGCACTCCGAGTCTGCATTGCCCTCGCGAGAGGTTTGTGTTCTCGTGTAGGTGCCATCTTCAACTCGCGTACTGAAACCCTGCGGATTCTTTCGTTCGTGCCGTGGTAAGTCGCGGATGGACACCGTGAAGCGTGTCTGTCGAGCGATAGAAGCCCACCTCCCGCCGGCTCTTTTGCTTCTCATCGCGATTCATCAGGCTGTCTAAAATGCCAAACTTCAGATTCGTGCGCAACTCGACAAGAGGACGATACGCTCAGGTTCGGGGATGCTTTCGAAGGGATGAACACAAAGAGGTCTGCGAGCGGCGTAAGCGCCGCTGCCCATTCGCCTCAGTCAAGTATTCCGTCCCCGCTAGGGCGAAAGCTTCGAAGGACTCGCTGAGCTAAACGCGGTGTTCATTTCTTCCCGATGCTGATTATCGTGTGGTGTTGCAGCAGGCTTCGAGCTTCCCGATGGCGACTGAGACACAGTACGAAATTATTCGTGCGCCAGCCTCACCTCAGTGCATGCTCATTGCCACTAAAGTGGCATCTAGTTTGTGAGCAGCGGTAACCGTCGTTGCTGAGTGGTTGTGCAACCTGGAAGGTGACCTTGGCAAAAGAACGTAGTCTTGCTGCAGACCCAGTAACGCTGCAGGAGCGCCTCAAAGATGATGTCCAACTTCTGTGCCCGCTGTTCCAAAGAAAGTACGTCTGGACGGCGAAAGAGATTGATCAGCTTTGGGAGGACATAGATTCAGTCCTAGACGGCACGGCAGAACGCCGGTTTCTCGGCGCACTGGTGTTCGCTGACCAGGAGAATTCCTCATCGACGAGCGCTGGTAAGTATCTAGTGATCGATGGGCAACAGCGAATGACCACACTAGTCCTGTCTGTTATCGCTCTCGCGGAACGAGCAGCTGAACAGGGAGAAGAAGGGCTAGAGCTAGCCAAGGATCTGTTCGAGCAGTACATCGTCAGCCGTAAAGCGAACACTAAGAACCAGCCGAAGTTGGCGCCTACGCTTATCGATACACGTCAGTTCAACGAGATTCTTCGGCAGGCTTTCGGCGACTTGTTCGCGCTGGACATCAATGAATCCAAGGAAGTTGGCCCAGCACAGGGCACTATGACTAAGTCCTACGGGTTGCTGCGGAAGAAGGTCATCAACCGGACGCAGGCAGACCCGGATGCGGCGGACAAAGAGGCTTCTGTCCGTCAGAGCATCCTGCGTCTTATGGATACGGTGCTCGACCGGCTTGAGTTCGTTGAAATTCTTCTTGGTGAAGAGCATGACCCGAATGAAGTCTTCGATCGCTTGAACAAGGAAGGCGTTCGACTCGGCATAGTCGATCTTGTGCGCAATGAAGTTCTTAAAAGACTAAGCGACGATCCCAAGCAGGCGCTGCAGTTGCATTCTCAGGAATGGTTGCCTTTTGAAAAGGCATTTGGTGACTCGACAACAGGATTAGATTCCTACTTCTACCCGTATGCGTTGACCGTGGACAGCAAGATAACGAAGGCGAAAGTCTTTGCGATGCTGTCGAAACAGTGGAACGCTCAGTTCAAAGACACCGGCTTGGCTCCAGAGCAGCAGCTGAAGAAGATAATGGAGGGCCTCAAGAGTCACGTTGTTTCCTACAACGCCATAGCGCGTGGGAAAACGGATCAGCTGGATGAAGACGTCGTCAAGTATGTTCTGAAGCTAAACGACATGAACCGGCCAAGTTCTGTGTATCCGTACGTTATGCAGTTGCTCACGGCTCATTCCCTTGGCAAGGTGGAGGCACCCCAGGTCGAGGAATGCTTGAGAATTATCGAATCGTTCCTGGTGAGACGGGCATTGCGCGGCATCGAGCCTACGGGCTTGCACGCGATCTTCAAGGGAATGTGGGATTCGGCCGGGGCCGATCCGTCAGCGGTGCGCAAGGCAATCGTGTCGAAGACTATTGTGTACCCGAGCGATGAACAGATTCAAGAAGCCATCATGGAGTGGCCCATGTATTCCCGCAAAATACTGCCGTACGCAATGGCTGAATATGAGCGGGAAGTCTCCGTCGTGGATGTCATGAAGTCCTTGCCGGAAATCACCGTCGACCACCTCATGCCGCAATCGCGTAAGGGCGACTGGGCAGAAGTCATGAGTAACAGTGACTTCGAGCGCCTGGTCGATACGTGGGGGAACCTTGTTCCACTCTCGGGTCCGGCTAACTCAGCCAAGAACGCGAAGAGTTGGGCCGAAGCCCGTGAACTGCTGCAGACAGAGACTGTGTTCTCTTCCACCAAGCAGGTCTACACGACTCACGAGGAATGGAACGCTGAAACCATTCAGGCGAGGTCTAGGGCCATTGCTTCATGGGCGGTTGACCGCTGGCCTTTCTTCAGTGAGTACCTTAAGGACGCATAGCTTCTGAACGGCTGGATTGCAAGGAAGATAGAGCGGGGTCTGCCAGCCACGCTCTATCTTGTTTGCCGTTACGCAGGTGCAGCACCATCGGAGAGCCACACGCGGCGTTCCGTTTGGCAGTGCTTCCGCAGGACCGCGGGCCCGCCCGACCCTCGTGTGCTTGTGGCGAAGTAGCGTGAACCAAACGTCCCTGCGGAAAGTCTTTGGTGCCGGCGGCGGAATGAGGGGCTGGCTATTGACCTCGGCCCGCCGCCGGACAGATCAGGCGGCGGCGATTCCCTGACCGACGACAGCTTCTCCAGCAGGTAGTTCTGGTACGCGGGGATCGTCAGGAATGCCGGGAACTCTTCGCACATGAATTTGCGGGACGGCCGAGATCCTTGTGCGGGGCGCCGGCATCGGCAAGGATGCAGGTGGTCCCCGTGCTGCGAAGAAGGAGCCGACGCCATGACAAAGTATCTGATCTCGTTTCCGAGTGCCGCCATGGTCTTCCCGGAAGAAGACCTGCCGGCCGTTTCGGACGCAGCGCACGCGGTCGTTCAGGAGGCGAAGGACGCCGGCGTCTGGGTGTTCGGCGGCGGCATCGATGAGAGCATCCCTCCCGTCCTGGTCGACGGCGATGGGACCGTGAGTGAGGGCACCTACCCGCAGACGGCGCAGCTTGAAGGCGGCTACTCGGTGCTGGAGCTGCCTACGTATGATGCGGCCTTGGAGTGGGCCGCGAAGATCGCGGTCGCTTGCCGTTGCGCGCAGGAGGTGCGGGCTTTCCAATATGACCCCGCCAGCTAGGTCCCGGCTGGGTGATCCTCGTCCCTGGGCTCAAGATCGATATCACAACGAAGAACGCCGGGTGCGGCTCTGTACGTAGAGCCGCACCCGGCGTTTTCATTCACTGTGCTTCCGCAGGGGCCGCCGGTCCGCCCGACCGTCGGGCTGCTTGTGGCGAAAGTACCGTGGACCTGGCGGCCCTGCGGAAAATGAGGGCCGATCTGATCATCTCGAGATCCGGTATGCGCACTCTCAAGCGACTAGTACGAAGCATGCCTGACGATGCCACAGTGCAACCACCGGGCATCGTCTGCTTCTGGCCAAGCGGAGCTCTTTAGGTAGAAGGGAGTGTCGATCGACGGGCCATCTGGCGCCAAATTGCGTGATCCAGTACCCAGGGTGAGGTGCCTAGTTCATCTGCAGCCGTGGCCAGCAAGCGACGTGCCTCGTCGATGGAGGGCTTACGGCCCAAAGCGGAAGAAATCCATCGAAGGATGTGACGATCCGGTTTTACAGTATTGTCGTCTCCTGCCGTCATCCATATGTAGCCAGTCCGGATGCCGCTAAGACCGCTGCCTTTGACCCGCCGCATGGCGGTTTCAATGTCCTTCAGCCTGTCTGTCTCGACGAGCAGCTGAGGGACGTCCGCCAACACCTCGACATCGAAAGCGACGAGAGTCTCGGCCAACTGTCGGACGGCGGCCGCTTTGAGAATGCCGCCTCGTGTTGAGGTCAGCTGTCGGTTCTTGAGAACGTCGGCCGCAAAGACTTCATCATCAATTTCGGCTACCGATTTCAAAAACTGACTCAGCGTTTGTTCCCCGTTGCGGGGACTGATGCTGTTGTAGTTTTCGGGGTAGATCAAGGCGTCCTGCAAGCCGGCGTATTCGGCGTAGCGTTTGACCGTTGGCACAACAGCGGCGTTGTAGCGTGCGCCAATGGAGAACGTCGCAGCGAGCAAACAAAGAGACAAATGGCCCCATCGTGAAGTTCTCGGCGATAAGTCCAGTTCTCGTCGCGCCTTTTCCACAAGTGCAGAGGTATTGATTTGTGGCATTATAGGCCTCCGGTCTGGACGTTCTTCTCTTATATCGAAGTATTGCATCGTGACAGCGTTTTGGGAGGAAGGAGATCGTTTGCACAGAATCTGACGCACGTTTCCGGGTTGGGGCGCTCCGCGGCCGTGATGACGTTTGGGAAACACCTATAAGAGTCAGTGGACGTCGGGTCCACCGGCCTCGGCCAGTTCACCGAGCACGGTGATCGCCTCGTCTGCATCGCCATCGTCTGGGTTCTCCTGAGCAACATCAGAAGACGACATTTCCGCTTCCTCGTCACCGAGGTGCGGGTACTTCTCAAGGAGGAAACGCTTCCGGTACTCAATGTTTGCGACGTCAACGATCGACTCCAGAGTCGTCCAGTTGAAGGCACCGCCAAGGACGATCCCGGCTGCGGGTACGACCTTTCCGAGCCCCTGCTTGGTAAGGCGAACGGCAAATTTCTCCGCAAACTTTTTGGATACCTGGGCGACGATCGAATGATCCAAGACCGCCCAGGTACTCCCGCGGACGAGATTCTGAACGAGCTTCGAAATGTCGGCCATCGCGGCGGCCTTCGCACTCGCGGACATCGCAGTCCCGGCGTTGACAACGGACATCACGAAAAGCTTCTCGGCTGGCTCTTCGGGATCGTAGCCGTAGAGCAACGAGATGTGGCCGACGGAGCGGGACGCCAGACCAAGCACAAAGGCAGCGTCACCGACGAAAGCGCCGGCGATCGCCGCTGCCGAAGGTGCCGCCGCAACGCCACCAGTGACTGGAACGGCAAGTTCTCCTCCGGAGATGATCAGGCCGGCGCCCGCTCCAGAAGCTGCCGCGATAGCAGGGTAATACCAGGTCGCTCCTCGTCCCCGGACAGCGTCGATTTGCTCAAGGTCGAGGTTGCGCAGGTCGAGCAGTCTCGCAACGTCGTGGCCGCGCTTCTGGTGGCTCGCAACCACTCGCTTGGGTGAGAGCCCCACCCGAGATACACGTCCCACGGACCGCCGCATCGACCCAAAAGCAACTTCACTCCAGTCTGGGAGGGCATCCGCTGCCATACGGGCTCCGGCGCCCACTGCTTGGGCGCCCTTGGCAGCGAACTTCTGACCCCGAGATACCGCCGCTTGGGCTCCTGGCCGCCTCTCCAGATACTGCGTTGCGCGCTTGCCGATCCCCGCAGCACCGGTAGCAACTTGCTCACCGGCATTCCTCACCATTCGTGAGAGTGGCCGGCCCTCGAACCGTTGGATGTTACGCCATGCATCTAGCTCATAGGCCGAGAGTTCATTCATACAGTGAGTCTATGGGCCAAGACTGACATATAAAGGATGATTAGGTGAGTGTTGGTGATTGCGCTATTCCACTTTGTCCCAGTTAGTTGGTGACCCCCCGCCGCAGCCTAAAATGCGAGCACCGTGCGTCTAACGAAATCCTGCATCATCGCGGCATGCCTTTGGCGCACTTACGAATCTAAATAATCGGACCGTGGCAAATGAGGTACTTAGAGCATCAGTCGGTGGGCTTGGACGTTTCCGCAGGACCGGCCGGGTCCGCCCGGATTTCGGGCTGCCTGTGGCGAACGGCGTGGACCGGCCGGTCCCGCGGAGTTGGTCGGTCCCCGTTCAATGAACGGAGACCGGGAGTGCGGTGATGGCACCTGCACGTGAACCCGGCAGTTGACCAGAGGCTGGCTATAGGACCCCGGTCAGCCGCCGGACAGTTATAAAGGGTTCAGCCGAGGGCGATGCCTCGGGTGAGGATGTGATGGCCCGAGACGCTGTGATCAATCGCGACGCATAACCAGAACATCGCGCGGGCAGCATCCCCCGTCCCCCACACCCGCCCTCCGATCCGGGCCACCATTGCCAGTGGCCCGGGAGCGGAGGAGCGAGGAGACCTAGGCTGCAGCAACCACCTTCAGAGGCGACTTCTCCAGCAGGTAGTTCTGGTACGCGGGGATCGTCAGGAAGGCCGGGAACTCTTCGCCGAGCGCGACCTCTTCGAAGATCTCGCGGGCGTCGTCGAACCGGTCGCCGTCGAACCGCGGCAGGCCGGCGAACTCTTCCTCCAGCAGTTCGCGGACCCATTCCCGGGTGATGATCTCGCCGTCGTCGGTCACGGCATGGGCGTGGATCCACTGCCAGATCTGCGAGCGGGAGATCTCCGCCGTCGCGGCGTCCTCCATCAGGTTGTGGATGGCCACAGCGCCGTTGCCGCGCAGCCAGGACTCGATGTACTGGATGCCGACTTCCAGGTTTGTGCGGATGCCGGTCTCGGTGATGGAGCCCTCGGTGCCGGCGACGTTCAGCAGGGCGGCGTCGTCGGGGATGACGTCCTCGCGCTGGCGGTCCAGCTGGTTCGGCCGGTCACCCAGCACGCCGTCGAACACCTCGCGGCAGACCGGCACCAGGTCCGGGTGCGCCACCCAGGAGCCGTCGAACCCGTCGGAGGCCTCGCGGGTCTTGTCCGCGTGCACCTTCTCCATGGCGATGGCGTTGGCCTCCGGGTCGCGGCGGCTGGGGATGAACGCGGCCATCCCGCCGATCGCCATGGCGCCGCGGCGGTGGCAGGCGCGGACCAGCTGCTCGGTGTAGGAGCGCATGAACGGCGCCGTCATGGTCACCTGCGTCCTATCCGGCAGCACGAACCGCGGCCCGCGGGCCCGGAAGTTCTTGATCACCGAGAAGATGTAGTCCCAGCGGCCGGCGTTCAGCCCGGAGGCGTGGTCGCGCAACTCGTACAGGATCTCCTCCATCTCGAACGCGGCCGTGATGGTCTCGATCAGCACGGTGGCGCGGATGGTGCCCTGCGGGATGCCCAGCAGGTCCTGCGCCAGGATGAACACGTCGTTCCACAGCCGGGCTTCCAGATGCGACTCGATCTTGGGCAGGTAGAAGTACGGCCCGCGGCCCTGAGCGATCAGCCGCTGGGCGTTGTGGAAGAAGTACAGCCCGAAGTCCACAATGCCGCCGGCCACCGGTTCGCCGCCGATCAGCATGTGCTTCTCCGGCAGGTGCCAGCCGCGCGGCCGGACCACGATGGTGGGCAGGTCGGTCAGCGTCTGCCCGGTCAGCTTGTATTCCTTGCCGGTGTCGGAGACGAAGTCGATCCGCCGCTCCAGCACGTCGGTCAGGTTCAGCTGCCCGTTGACCACGTTGGACCAGCTGGGCGTGGAGGAGTCCTCCATGTCCGCCAGCCACACCTTCGCCCCGGAGTTCAGCGCGTTGATGGTCATCTTCTTCTCCACCGGCCCGGTGATCTCCACCCGGCGGTCCTCCAGCCCGGGCGCCGGGGGAGCGACCCGCCAGCTGTCATTCTCGCGGATGTGCCGGGTGCCGGGCAGGAACTTCGGGTCGTGGCCGCGGCCGATCGACCGGCGCCGGTTCTCCCGCTGGACCAGCAGCTCCCGCCGCCGGGCCGCGGTGGCCTGGTGCAGCCGGGCCACGAACTCCAGTGCCTGCGGCGTCAGCACTTCCTCCTGCCGGCGCACCGGCGCGGCGGTCAACGTAATCCCGTTCAAGGTAATCGGATCATTCATCGCTCATTCACTCCTCAAGATTCCAAGTACGACGGCGGTGCTCACTTGAGCGCCCAAAGTGGCGCTTGTGGTGAGGTGCCCTAGGAGGCGAGCACCGCCGTCGTGATAAGGGAGGGGCGGCAGGGTCCCTACGTGGCGACGAAGTCGACACGAAAGGGCCCGCCCATCCCGTGGTTAGTGGAACTGGCCCTCTTCGGTGGAGCCGACCAGTGCCAGGGTGCTGCCGTTGGGGTTGAGGGCAGTGGAGATGGTGTCGAAGTAGCCGGTGCCCACTTCGCGCTGGTGCTTGGTTGCGGTGTAGCCGCGGTCTTCGGCGCCGAATTCGCGCTCCTGCAGGTCCACGTAGGCGCTCATGCCGTTGCGGGCGTAGCCGTGGGCCAGGTCGAACATCGAGTAGTTCAGGGCGTGGAAGCCGGCCAGGGTGATGAACTGGAAGGTGAAGCCCATCGCCCCGAGCTCGCGCTGGAACTTGGCGATCGTCGCGTCGTCCAGGTGCTTCTTCCAGTTGAAGGACGGCGAGCAGTTGTAGGAGAGCATCTGGTCCGGGAACTCGGCCTTGACCGCCTCGGCGAACTTGCGGGCCAGCTCCAGGTCCGGGGTGCCGGTCTCCATCCAGATCAGGTCCGAGTACGGGGCGTAGGCCTTGGCCCGGGCGATGCACGGCTCAATCCCGTTGCGGACCTTGTAGAAGCCCTCGGGGGTGCGCTCGCCGGTGATGAACTCGGCGTCGCGCTCGTCCACGTCGGAGGTGAGCAGCGTGGCGGCCTCGGCGTCGGTCCGGGCGATGATCACGGAAGGGGTGCCGGCGACGTCGGCGGCCAGGCGGGCCGCGTTCAGGGTGCGGATGTGCTGGCCGGTGGGGATCAGCACCTTGCCGCCCAGGTGGCCGCACTTCTTCTCCGAGGCCAGCTGGTCCTCCCAGTGCACGCCCGAGGCGCCGGCGGCAATCATGGACTTCATCAGCTCGTAGGCGTTCAGCGGCCCGCCGAAGCCGGCCTCGGCGTCGGCCACGATCGGCACCAGCCAGTCCTCAACGGTCTGGATGCCCTCGGAGAACTCGATCTGGTCGGCCCGCATCAGCGCGTTGTTGATCCGGCGGACCACCTGCGGCACCGAGTTCGCCGGGTACAGCGACTGGTCCGGGTAGGTGTGGCCGGAGAGGTTGGCGTCGGCGGCCACCTGCCAGCCGGAGAGGTAGATGGCGCGCAGCCCGGCCTTGACCTGCTGCACCGCCTGGTTGCCGGTCAGCGCGCCGAGCGCGTTGGTATAGCGGCCCTCGGCGGCCTCCTCGGTCAGCTGCTTCCACAGCTTCTGCGCGCCGCGCTTGGCCAGCGTGTGCTCTTCCTGGACCCGGCCGCGGAGGCGGACGACATCCGCTGCGGTGTAGTCGCGAGTGATGCCCTCCCAGCGGGAATCCGCGGCCCACTCGAGCTCCAGTTCCTTGGCCGCTTCCTCAGCGTTCAACGGGGCCGG
The DNA here is from genome assembly GCF_059091265.1 of Arthrobacter sp. THG-b23. Classification (NCBI taxonomy): domain Bacteria; kingdom Bacillati; phylum Actinomycetota; class Actinomycetes; order Micrococcales; family Micrococcaceae; genus Arthrobacter; species Arthrobacter sp. THG-b23. The sequence goes on along the minus strand of NZ_JBNHGM010000002.1, from coordinate 330,542 downwards.
CTCAAATGATGCAGTCATTGCTGTCTCCTGTTCGGTGTCGGGTCCGGCAGGTTCCGATCCTCGGTGATCGGTCCGGGCCAAATCCTTCGTGAAACCGACTATTCCGCACTCTGCAACACCCAAACCAGAGTTGGTGCTGGAAAGATTTGCAGTTCTTCTCGTATTCTCAAGAAATGACATCCACCAGCTGGAATCGTCCCGCCAAGCACGACGGCGGTGCCTCCTCCGAGTCCGAAATCGACGTCATCAGCCTGGGCCGGCGGGTGCGGCACCTGCGGAAGGCCCAGGGCATGACCCTGGACGATCTCGGTGCCGCCGTCGGCTCCGCGCCGTCGCAGCTCTCGCTGATCGAGAACGGCAAGCGCGAGCCCAAGCTCGGCATGCTGCAGGCCCTCGGCAAGGCACTGGGCGTGGGCATCGACCAGCTGCTCGGGGCCGAGCCGCCCAGCCGCCGGGCCGCGCTGGAGATCGAGCTAGAACGCTACCAGCGCGGCCCGCTGTACGAGTCGCTGGGGCTGCCCAAAGTCCGCGTCAGCTCGCGGCTTCCCATGGACGTGCTCGAGTCACTAGTGGGGCTTCAGCACGAGCTGGAGCGCAGGCTGGACGAACAGGCCGCCACGCCCGAGGAAGCCCGCCGGGCCAACACCGAGCTGCGCAAGGAAATGCGCGCCCGGAACAACCACTACGAGGACCTCGAGGCCCAGGCCCAGGAACTGCTGAAAGCGGTAGGTTTCAAGGGCGGTCCGCTGTCCCACCACGTGGCCGCAGACATCGCCGAACACCTCGGTTTCAGCCTGCAGTACGTCAGCGACCTGCCGCATTCCACCCGGTCCGTGACGGATTTGAAGAACAACAGAATTTACCTGACCCAGGGCCACCGGTCCGAACACGACCCCCGGTCGGTGCTGCTGCAGGCCGTCGGCCACTACGTCCTGGGGCACCAGGCGCCCACCGACTACGCGGACTTCCTCCGCCAGCGCGTCTACACGAACTACTTCGCCGCCGCCCTGCTGATGCCGGAGCACGCCACGGTGGACTTCCTGCAAAAGGCCAAGACCGCCAAGGAACTGGCCATCGAGGATCTGCGGGATGCCTTCAGCGTCTCCTATGAGACCGCTGCGCACCGCTTCACCAACCTGGCCACCCACCACCTGGGCATCACCTGCCACTTCCAGAAGGTGCACGTCTCCGGCATCATCCACAAGGCCTACGAAAACGACGGCGTGAACTTCCCGGCCGACCACACCGGCGCCATCGAAGGCCAGCCCGTCTGCCGCAACTGGACCTCACGGGCAGTGTTCGACGTTCCGGACAAGTTCCGCGCCTTCAACCAGTACACGGACACCAAAGCCGGAACCTTCTGGTGCACAGCCATCACTGAGCGCCACTCGTCGGGGGAGTACTCGCTGAGCATCGGCATCCCCTACAAAGAGGTGAAGTGGTTCCGCGGCCGCGACACCACCGAACGCTCCGTCTCCAACTGCCCCGATGAAACCTGCTGCCGCCGCCCACCCGCCGACCTCGCAGCCCAATGGGCCGGCCACGCCTGGCCCAGCGCCCGCGCTAACTCCCACCTCCTCGCGGCCCTGCCGCCCGGTGCCTTTCCTGGAGTCGACGAGACGGAAGTGTATTCGTTTCTGCAGGCACGAGCGGGGCGTTAGGTGGCTGGAGTGCTCGCCTCTCCTGCCCCGGCCTGAATGCGGATGATGGACGTAGCGCATTCATTGCTCTCGCGTTGCCTAAGCGCTGCCCAGACAACATCCCTGAGCTCGTAGATGGCCAATGATCGGGATTTGGGCGAGGTGAAGTAGGTGGGCGGTCTCCTGACTCTGACGGTGGCTGTGACTTGGGGCGCGGGGAAGTGCGCAGTTGCTTTAGTTGCGCGGTCAGCGGTAACAAGTTGATGCCCGTAGCGCCGGGCCACTTATTGTCCGCTCACTTAAGACCCTAAGCCGTTCGACCGCTCTGCGCTTGCCGGACCATGAAGCAAACTTCCGCAGTAGCACGGCCATCCGGAGCAGACCGATCGTCTTCGTAGCGCGGGCACCTGGGGTCGGGTACCTGAGCAGCGGTTCCGCAGCCGGGGGATCCAGATAAAGCCCAATCGCCCGTACCAGCGCAAAATAGATAGATCAAACCTGGATCCGCCTGGAAGTGGCCGTAGCCTGCTGGTACAGCGGATAGTCGAGCCGCATTGTATGGACCGCCCCACACCATTCAGGAGCCATCGTGAGCCAAGGTGACCGCTGCATCATTGTTATTGGCCGACCGGCTGGGCTGCGGGCAAAGTTAGCTTTCGGTAAATATTCTGACGATTGTTTGTGTGTGCTCGTTGAATCGTTTAGCCTTTAGTAAAGATCCTAGGAGGATGCATGAAGTTGCACGAGCGGCTTGATCGAGAGTTGAACAAACAGGGCAAGACCCAGGTTGCACTGGCAGAGGCCGTCGGCGTCTCCGCGGCAACGGTGTCGCAGTGGCGTGCTGGAACGAAGAAGCCGAGCGCCGCGAACCTTTTTAAGATCGCGAAGTACCTCGGGGTCCAGGCATCGTGGCTGACTTTCGGCGAGCTGGACGCGGTCAGCAGGCCTGTAGACCCAAAGCAGCGCGACGCCTACCGGCGCGATTGCCAGTGGTACTATCGCCCGGCGCCTCAGGACGAGGGGCGGGAGCTCGGGAATGCGGCGGGATTCGCTTTTCATGGCGGTCTCTCTACCTTGGCCCGCGAAACAAGCCAGAACATCCTCGACGAGGCCAAGGCTGGACAGCCCACAGTCGAGGCTCGTTACACCATAATCGAGCTGTCTGGAACGCGCCTCGAGTCCTTCCTGGAGACGATCCAGTTCGATGACCTGTTGCCGCACTTGGAGGCGGCGGCCGACAGCCGCCAGAAGGTCGCCAAGGTGATTCAGCGAGGGTTGGCATCGTTACGGGATAACCGCAGATTGATCCTGCTGCGCGTCGAGGACTACGGAGCCAAGGGCCTGGTCGGTCCGGAGTATGAAGACGGCAACTACATGGCGGTCGTCCGCAATATTCTGGACTCGTACAAGGGCGACAACGCTGGCGGCTCCTATGGTTTGGGGAAGTCTGTCATGTGGGCCTGCTCGCAGTTCGGGCTGGTGCTGATCAATAGCACCCTGTCGGTGGCGCAAGATGGCAACCGCGAAGGTCGGTTCATCGGACGGCTTGATCTTCCATGGCACCGCCTGCCCGTCGCTGACAGCGCCAGCCCCGAACCGTTTGCGGGTCCCGCGTGGTTCGGTCAGAGGGACGCCAAACGCGGGAAGGTCACAAAATCCTACTGGGGCAACGATGCCCTCGCTGCAGATACGTATTTGGCGCGGGACGGCGATGAGTCGGGCACGTCCTTCCTCATCGTCGGCGCATTTGATCCCGACGACAAGATCGAGGCTGTCGAGGACATGCACGACCAGCTTGTCAGGGCACTAGCAAAGAGTTTCTGGCCGGCGATGGTCGATCGCGACGGGGGCGACCCGGGAATGATGACCGCATTCGTGCGTTCTGAGCGCAACGGCGTCACGCTCAAGTCTGACCTCGTGGACCCGCACTCCTACTCTCCGGCGAAGGCTCGAATGCTGCAGGTGCACCGAGACGACCTGACGGTTGAGACACTGGAGAACCCTGGGGACGTTGTTCGTCGTCGGGTCGCGTTGAATATCCCTCGCCGACTTAGCGACGGCGCTCACGGCCCGCAGCAACACGAGGCCATCCTCCTTGTTACTGAGGCCGGGGATGACGAAACAGACACCAATCGGGTCGCATACATGCGTGGAAGCCACATGATCATCCGCGAGGAGCCTGTCGCCGGACTCCCGATGGGTAGCCGGACCTTTCACGCCGTCGTCCTAGCCGGCCTCGCCGCTGGTGACGACCCCGCGGACAAGGCGGCCGACCGTTTCCTTCGCGCCGCCGAGCCCCCTGAACACGACAACTGGGAGGTCACCCCGGATGTCTCAAGCTCTTACGCTCGCGGATATGGTAAGGCCCTTGGCGACTTTAAGACCGAAGTTCGCAAGGCGATCCGAGAGGTCGTCGGTCGCCCTACCCGCGACCTCTCCGATGGGCCAGACTCACTCAAAGAGCTGTTGCGCATCAGCCCCCCAACCGTTGACACGGCGAAACGTCCCAGAGTCAAGAGTGCCGTGGGCAAGCCGGACGCCGCTGGTCGCTGGTCCGTGAACGTCCGTGTTAGCTTGCCGGACCGCGCTTCTCCTTGGAGATTCAGCCCTGTCTTGCGCTTCGGCACGGAATCTGGCGCCCCAATTCCGGTGGTCTGGGAGGAGCTCGTCCCTGAGAGCAAGTGCTCTGTCTCGGGCGATGTCATTACAGCTGATCCGCGCGCTCGGGAGGTTCGTTTTAGCGGCACCACTAAGGCAGATACTCACCCCGTAGGCGCTACCCGCGCCACCGCGCTCGTCGACGTCCGAGTCTACAAGGGGAGCAACTCGTGATCGCTATCTACCCGTACGACACCCTGGTCGGAGACATCCGCATATCTGTAAGTAGAGTGGTCATCGACGGAAAACCTCTTTCAGCTAATTACGTCAACCCCGACATGCCTGAGATCGCCTTCCGAGACCTTGACGCCGACCACTGGGAGGAAGCGGTGATCGACGTCACTGTAACCGCGCCCGCCGGCGAGTTGTCCGGGAACCCTACATGGGAGGACCCTCAGGCTGTTGTCCAGATGCTCTGCTCGCACAGCAATACTCGTCGTATGGTCCCGGTTACCGAAGATCCATACTCCCCGGCCCGCTGGCACGGCACCGTCGTCCTTTCTCGGAACGAATGGTATGGACGCGCGACCATGCAGGCTGTCGTGGCTGCCACTGTGGAGGATGTGCCCCATCGCGTCATTGGATCCAGTGAAACGTGGGCGTTGTCCTTCGATGACCTGCCGCCGTCGCCCGTGCACGGCAGCATCGCGGTTCAGTGGGTGGACTTCGTCAACGACGGCGAGCTGGGTCTCAAGCCCTTCAAGGATGATCCGCACCACCTGCGCCTCGACCCCGAAGCGCCTGTGCTTTATCTCAACAGCGGTTTCGAAGGCTTAGAGGCCTTGCTTGGTGACCGCAAGCGTCGTCCACGAGCTGAGCAAGCCATGCATGACAGTACCCGAGCGAACATTGCTGGGGATGCGTGGCAGGCGATGTTCGTCGCTTCCTTGGACGCTGTGGAGATCGACCCGGAGACAGGTATGCCAGAGTGGCCCACACAGGAGTGGCGGGTCGTGGTGCTGAAGACGCTTTTCCCGCGCATCTACCCACACCTCGGACCGGACGACGCTCTGGTTGAAGCAGTTCAAGCCCGAGGTTCGGGGGAGGGCTCCAGCGAACTGCTGGAGCGTCTGCTTCCAGCTGCAGCTATGCAGGTAGGCACTGCGTCGCTCCTGCGCCGAGGCATCACATTGCTCGTGAAAGATGCTGAGAACAAGGAGATGTCATTGTGACTGGACTCGCAATACCGCTGGACGGGAGAAAGTTTCTCGGTGGCGTCGGCGCCACGATCCGGCTCACGCCGGCCTTTCGGCTTGGTACCACCGATCTCGATGCCACTGACCACTTGATTGAGGTGAAGGGCTTGCGCGAGCACCAGCTCGAACCTGTTCAGGTACTACTTGACGAGACAATGAGCCGTTTTTCCCAAGTGGATGCCGCTGCTTCCGACTCTTGGCTCGGGCCCCGCCTCCACGCGGCTCTTCGGCTTTCACGCAGGGAGGCGGGTAACAGGGATGTGTGGCGGTTCCTCGGTATTTGGTCCGCTGACTACGTCCGCTGGCGCTTCGGCCCACCCGCAGGCGAGGAGGACCCCGATAAGGCTGCCAAGGCCGAGCGTTTCGTGGGTCCCGATAGCAAAAACGCCTTGGCACGGCTCTGGTGGATGGCAGAGGTTTTCCGCGATGGTAAGAGCTACAGCACGGCCGCGCTTGCCCTTTCCAACCAGGACATCGTGAACAACCTGTTTCGCATGAGCATTTCGAATCACCGCCCCACAGCGCTCGCAGCGCTTGGCGCTCTTCCGTCGAGCGAGGACGGCATGTCGCTCCTTGATGGACGACGCGCCAACGCCTTGGCGAAAGCCACTAATGCTGCGGCCTCGACGCTGCTGCTCGACCTAATTGGCCCTGACGTCCCGCTCGACGTCAGCGCTCGTGCCCAGTGGGAGAACGTAAGGGCAGACTACGATCCCCTGATCTACTTCGACCAACTGCCGGAGGGCCCGGACGACGGAGAAACACCGCCGGAATCCATAGAAAAGATGAAGACGCTGCTGATCCAACTCCTTTCAGAGGCACCGATCCGAGGCGGAGAGCTCGCTGTGTAACTTCGCACTACAACTCTCCTGACCGCTTACCGTTGAGACCGACGATCGGGAGCACACGGCGTCATGTGAGCCACTCTGGGAGAGAGAAGCTCCCGGCCGCGACCGGGACTTCACGGGCAGTGTTCGCAGTGCCGCAGCCGGCCCCCTGACCTCGCCAGCCTGGGGGCCCGGCAATGCGCCCATGCTAACTCCCACCTGTTCGGAGCCCTCCGCCGGGGTATTTCCGGTGTAGGCGAGACCGAGGTGTACTCGCTTTGGGCGGTGCATGCCAAACGTGAATGGCACCGCCAGCTTAAGGCTCCGGTTGCGTTCTTTCCTACGTTCCCGAAGGACTGTCCCACTGGTAGAGCAATATCGGTTGCTATATCAGTTCGGGGTCGGGGATCAATGGCCGTGCATGGGTGTTCTTGCGGCAGAGTCTGCTCGGTACTGTTGTTCTCCGTGAAGTGGGGCCAGCGGCCGTGGTGCACTGCGCTGCCGGCTTGGGAGTTGCTTGCGTCTAGTGAAACCGGCGGGGCGGCTGCCTACATCAGCCATCACGCTGGCCGCCCCTTCTGACTCGTCGACGCGCGGCTTCGGCCGCAGATAGCTGTAGATAGACTCTGCGATTTTACGTCCAAGAGGGACTGGTACTGCGTTTCCGATTTGCTTGGCGATATCAGTCTTGGATCCGCACCACCGGAAATCATCAGGGAAGCCTTGCAGCTTCGCTGCCTCAAAGTGCGTAATTGGCCGGTTCTCGGTCGGGTGTAAGTAGCGCCCCTTCTCCGGCTTAAAAAATTCGGTTCTTATGGTAACTGAGGGGTGTCCGAGTCGCGCCCGGCCCATAACGTCTCCAGTCCCCGAGACGTGTTCGTCCCAGGACTGAGTCGACAGGTATTCAAGGGTGGCACTATGAGATGACTTACCGTCCCAAACATCAACTCGATACACGGCGTTTCTGCTTCGGCCACTGGGAGCGGCTTCAACGGCATACGACCGGATATAAAGCGTCCTGGAAGTTGGAGCACCACTGACTACTACCTTGTGCGCACCAAGTAAATTAAGATTTCCCAGATCGTCCCTAGGATTTCCAACCTTTTCGAGGATGATTTCCGGAGCCCCTTCGAAGCGACAGAGGTATCGCCCACGCAGATTCTTACGATTTCCATTTTCCGGAATCGCTCTGTAGCGGGCAAGCGATATCGACTCAGGGCGCCTAGTGAAGTGAAGCTCCGTTGTCACAAACGGTCCGGCAATGCTCGCCGCAATGCCTTTGACAGTAGTCACTCGACCACTTGGAAGCTCCGTTGTTTCGAGATTCATTAGGGCCGTCTCAGCGAACAGATCGTCAACAATTCGCCAGGGGGCACTGCCAGCAGAAGCGTCTCCTTTCCTATTGCCTGCGCCGGTCAGTCGAACACCCTTGGAGTGAGTCGGCTCGGGGTACTGCATGCGACCAACGGGTAATCCGGCATCAGTGCGAACGCCCATGACGATCGCTCGTCTGCGCGCCTGACTCGCGCCATAGTCGGCCGCATTAAGCAGGTATCGCTTGGCGCGTTCCTGTTCCGTGTCATCTTCTAGCGCTCCGGGTGCCGCGACAAGTTGGTAGTTAGTGAGGTCTCCGCTTCCCATTCGGTCTTGGAGGTCCTTGAACTCAACTGAGCGGATGAATCGGTCGACGTTCTCGATAACGAAAAGCTTGGGTTGGAGGTCTATGACAACACGCACAAACTCCTGCCAGAGTTTGTTGCGGTCCGCCCTCACCTTGTGCCGATTCAGCGCAGAGAATCCCTGACACGGAGGACCTCCGACGACGACGTCGACTTCGCCAGGTTGCCATTTAGGCTTCCAGCCAACAATGTCCCCACAATAGATTTCAGGGGGATCAAAATGACGGGCCCGCTCCGACTCGGCTCCGAAGTTCATTGCGTAGGAAGCCGCGGCGGCGGGCTCCCACTCGACCGCACCTATGGTACGGAAGACCGGGGTGCTCGTTCCGTATGGTCGGAACTGGTGAAAGCCTTCTGAAAGTCCCCCACAACCCGAGAAAAGGTCGAGGACTGTGATCGGTTCCTCGACTGCGTTCTCCTCTGCCATTGATCTAGTCTAACGTTCAGGCAGCACCGCTAGCAGCCGGCCTGATCTCGCAGCCGCTCCAGACAGCAGTTCCCGGTGGTTCACCGACCGAGTTCAGAACGTTCCCGCCGACCGGATTTCGTCCAGCACACCGTCCAGCAGTCCCGGTACATCGCTTCCGCCAAGCACGAGCTGTCGGTCGAGCAGCCGGTTTCCAGTCTCACACGACGTCTCACTGAGGAGAGAACAACCGTGGCAGGCCGACAGGTTTAGGCTCGATGCACCTTGTCGATCGCTCTCGATGCATACAGGATCGTTGGAACAGACATCCGCGTCGTCGAGCGCTTCTAAGAGTAACGGCATCAATTTGTCTGGATCGCCGAGTCTTACGAGACCCCCAAGTGTGCCTTGAGCATCACCAGCTGCTGTATAGATCAGGATGCCAGCAGTGCGGTCCCGTCGGTCGGTTTGCGCATAAATTCGCTCTTGGAGAGACGCCGAGGAATACCCACTCGCGTAGGCGAGACGGCGAATCAGGAGGTGCGCGATGGTGTGTAGAGCGATATAGCGTGGCTCCGGGACATCGAGGCGATGTGCCCATGGCGTCTCCCTGCGCCTGTCCAAGAGGATGCCCGCACGCGCTTGCACTTCTGGCTGGCTCTCCCACTCTGTGAGGAACTGCTCGTCGAATTGAAGAAATAAGCCCTCCCCGTACATCTCGATTGCGGGGAAAACGGGCTTTCGCTTGCCATCAATGGAAAGGTCTGCGCTTATCATTTCCGCGTCGGCGGAGTAGCGGCGAAACCCTTTAAGTGCACGGACCTCCCGCACCCTCCTGACTTGTCCGACGGCCGTCAGACGAGCGGTCAGTGCTGAGAACACGCCAGAATGGGTGCTAGCTGTCCAACCGTCCACGACGAAGTCGCCTTCGCTTCGGTCTCGTCCGGGTGTCTCCAGCTTCTTCAGGAAGGCTGCCCATTCGCCATCCTTTAAGTCGAGCAGGATGTCGTCAGCGGGTTCGTCACCTTCGGCTGCGACGCGCAGAACCTCTTCGGCGCTGATGCCGAGCTCGTCGGCGATCCATCCAGCGACGATCTCCGCCTGCGGGCCGCCGTTGTCGGCGACGATCTTCTCAAAGAACATGTGATTGCGGATGGCGTCACTCGCTTCCACCGAGCGAGGCCGCTCTTCTGGGATGTCGAGTGCTGAGATCCGTTCGGCGATGTAATTGCCGGTCGCTCCCCGCTGCACCGCAAAGAGCGTGTGATCGCAGGCATCGCCCGGCATCGGGTCCTGCCAGGGCTGGGTGCCTTGGCAGCGGATCCCGTCGCGGATGAGTGCGTCCCGGGTGACCAAGTCAGACAGGGGCCGTGACCGCTTACACCCACCGCACTCGACGCGCAGCGACTTCAGGCCTTCGCCGTGCTTTGCGGAACGGACGAACCGAAGCTCCTTGTAAGAGCGGCAGAAGCGTACGGATTCGGTGACGCCAGCATCGTGGCCGCGATGGGCCCACATGAACCAAGGGATGTCCTGGATATGGCTGCCCTTCTCGCAGACGGCGACGTAACGCATCGGTACGAGCGAGCCTTCGCAGGAACACTTGTTCGTCCACTTTCCCTTTTTTTTACCTGTCTGCTGCGACAGGCGAGAGCACCGTTCGCAGAACCTCCAGGCTGGGAACCGCCAGTACAGCAGGCCGACCGTATTCTTTCCTGCACGATCGGAGTGAGCCGGGGCCTCGCGCAGGAGGCTCGGTCCGAGTCGCTCCACGAGACGTTCGCAGTGAATCTCGGGAGCGAAGCGCTTGTCCCACCACGAGGTGTCGGGAGCGATGAGGGATTCCCCACGGACGTCAACAATTGCGCCGACGCCGAAGGGCGAAACTGTTTCCGACAACCGTAAGTCATGCTTGATGCGTTCCACTGGTTCCTTCCTCGAAAGGCTCGCGCACGTCCACGGCCACGTTGGGTTCAACCGACCGCATAGAGTCGGCGACAAGCCACCCCTCGCCCGATTCCCCGAAGCGCTTAAACAGTGCAGCGTCGGCCTGGTTTTGGTGTTCGTATAGCAGCCGAGAGCCAGACTCTCGGGCATACTTGGCCCGTCGGTCCCACTCGTTGAGTAGCGTCCAGACCCTCTCGTGAGTGTCGTCCGATTCGAGCTCGTCGGCACGCCGCACGAGGCCGACGAATCTGTCGACGAGTCCGTCAACTGTATCCCTCTGTACCGCATCGTCCAGGTCGAGCCGAGCAGCGGCGTCGTTCTCAGCGAGTTCGGGTATCAGATGGCGTACGAGGGCGGCCAGGGCACCAGCCAGCGAGCGAGCGCGTGATGCCAGGGACCAGGGGGTCACGCTTGTTGGTTCGACGTTGCGGTAAAGCACTTCGTGGTATCCACGGAAAGTCTCGAAGTGCGAGCGGTCCCTCGCGCGGTTGGACCGGAACAACGTCGTGACGACACCTTGGACCTTGCCTCGTCCGACGCGGCTAGTGGCTTGGATGTATTCGGAGGTCGTCTTGGGTTGCCCGACCATCAGCATCAGAGCTAGACGAGGGATATCGATTCCCACCGAGAGCATGTTCGACGACAGCACGACGTCTATCGCCTGATCGGAGTCGTCCGCGCTTCGCTTGAGCTCACGCAAATCATTTGGGAGCTCCTCGGGCCCGCGCCGGCTGGTGAGTTCGAGGACCCTTTCGGCTCTGACAATGCGGAGGGCGTGCTTGAGCCGCTCAGCTCGGGGCTCAAGACGCCCGTTTACGTCGTCGACGACGAGGGTGCCAGTGCGGCCAAGCTCGCGCAAGCTGTTGTGGTACATCACTGCGGTCCAGTATGCATCGCGGCTGGCACCCGAACTGCCGGACCTATCGAGCATGGCGGGAATCTCGATCAGCGGCGAGGCTGCTGAGACAGTCGCCGACATTTGAGACAGCGCTTGCGGCATTAGTCCGAGGTATAGGCGCCCCTCGCCGCTGCTGACAGGTCTGGAGAAGAAAGTTCTGTCGTCATCTAAACCTGACGGGGGGTACAAAGCCACGGGCCGCCCGTAAAGCCCCTGAACCTGCTCGTCGGAGGATCTAATCGTCGCGGTGGACGCAACGATCTTTGGCATGGACCCGCCAACGGAGAGCAGCAGCTGAATTACGGCGTCGAAGACCGCAACCGTAGTTCCTAGAGGCCCCGACAGCAGGTGTAGCTCGTCCTGGATGATCATCGAAGGCTGTCGGAACGCGGTATTCAGGCCGAGCAACCTCCCCGCTTTAGGGAGGAACTGCAGGCGTGCGAACTTGTCAACGGTCGCCAACAGGATGGTCGGCGGATTCTCGTACAGCGCCTCGTCCACAACCGCGACGGGAAGCTCGTCGCTGAACTCACATGAGCTGTTCGTGCAGTGGATTACAACGTCGCGGCCGACAAGCTTAAAGCCGTACTCGGTCAACCTCGAAGAATGCAACTCGGGCAAAAGCGCGGTTGCACACCAAGGGCAGCTCTCTATCTGGAACTGGTTCGCCTCCTCTGGACGAGCTGCCTTAAATAACCTTTCCAGAGCCGCTTTGGCGTCACGCCGCGATCCTGGGGTGACCTCATTACCCACCCACAGGCCGATCGAGAAAGCCGCCATCCCATTGACTCGCGGATCACCGAGCCGATCCGGTCGACGGAGGATCTCCATCGCGCAGACGAGTGAGGCCGCACGCTGGAACTGCTGGGAGGTCAGCAGGCGCAGCGTGTACCGGGTCAAAACCGCGGTGCCGCTACCTGCGGGTCCGTCGGCAATTCTACGACGGAAGATCTCGATGGCGGCGAGCCCAAGATAAGCCTCTGTCTTGCCACCACCGGTCGGGAACCAGATCAAGTCGACGAGCTCGCGCTCGGCGTGGGTCTCGTCGACGGTCGAGGCAAGAGAGACCAGCAAAAACCCGAGCTGAAACGGTCGCCAACGAGGTTCTGACGGCACATCATGCCGATTAGTGGCCGCCTGCCGCATTTGCAAGCGCATGGCGGCCATCGCGAGGGCGAACGCGGTGCGGAGATCGGACCGATCGTCTTGCCGCAAAAGAGCGATAGTCTCACGCATGCGGCGAAGTGCCACCTCGGAGCGATCGACGATCCGTCGAGCGACCGAGGCGTCGGCGCCGAACGAGTTGACCCGGACTTCTTCCGAGGCAACCCACGAGGCAAAGGCGTCGACGAAGGCGTCCAAAGACGCGAGGACCTCGACCGGCGAAGAGTCAAGACGGGAAAGATGGTCGAGACACAGGGCCTGCGCCTCAGCCGTCAACTCATCGAACGCTGTGGTCTCGATAGCCGGGACCACGAATGAAGGCACGGGGTCGAGCCACACCCGAGTGCAGCGGCTCTCGGACAGCTCCCAATCGGCTGACATGCCGTGGCCAACGGCGTAAACCTTTCGGTTCCGGTACCGAAGTCTAAGTTCGGCCGACTCATCGTCGAGGTCCAACGTCCTGGTCGTGTCGTACTCCAGGATCGATCCGCCCCCCTCCGGCTTGACCGCCAGCGAGATCTGGTAGAGCATGTTCGCCGCGTCGAGGCGGTCGTCTTTTGTCGAGGTGGCCAGGACGCGGACGTGCACGGTCACTAGGAACCCATCGCCGAATGCCCTCCACCGAGAGCCCATCTGAATCGGTACGTCCCCTGCTGCGTATTCATGGTGCGGCTGTTCGCGAGAGAGCTCCAGGTTCTCGAAGCGGAAGGGTACGCGCCGCCAGCGCGGCGGGCCGTCTCCACCCACTGCGACATATGTCGCGCCAGTGAGATCACACCGGATCGCCGGCCGATTAGTGACGAAGGAGATGGCAGCGGATGACGGCCGCCAATCCTCCGCGATCGGAACGCCTGCACCTGCCTCTTCTACTTCTCCGGAGGAAGCGACAGCCCCGTCGATGTCGACCTCGTCGATATCCAGGGCAGCAGTGCCCTCATCTGCGACTGGCACGGCGATCTCCTGTGGGAAGAGCATGCCGACGGCATATTGCCTGTTCGGGAGGTTCTCGATGACCTCATCATCGCCTCCATCTGGCCCCACGTATGCAGATCGAAGGTGCTGTAGCACGAGTTGTTGTGCAGGGGTGAGGGTCATCTTGCTGCCATCCGCTGTCGTACAAGCTGTTGGAGTCGTCTTCGGTCCGCTTTAGACACAAGGACGTGGAGCGAAACCCTTGCCCGCGTGACCGCCACGTAGAACGCCGCAATTCCGGCATCATCGAGCGAATCGGGCAAACCGCACACGACAACGTGCTCGGCTTCGAGGCCCTTAGCGAACCTAGGAGTGGTTATCGTGATTCCATCGTCACCCTTCATGGGTGCCTCGTCCGATGTCGGGTCGATGACCCAGATCTCGCTCCTGCGGACGCCGTCACTTACGAGCTTTGCAGCGACGGCCGCACCATCTGCGACGGTGGCCTGATTCTCGCTTGTGTGCCACTGAACTCTTTCGCCGTGCACGATACCTGGATCACCGACATCAGCGCCGAGGTACTCTTGGACCACGTGCACGATCGCCCTGGTGTTCCGCACGTTGAGATCGAGGTCGACGGCAATGGCTTCGTCTGCGACGAGCGCAGCAACGTCCTCGTCGTAGTCACCATCGACATGCGCTTGGTTGTTGGGGTCAAGGAACATGCGCCAACGCCCGTTGGCTCGACCTCCGACTATCACAGCATCTATTTGGTCCATAGCCTCGGCGGACATCATGTCTTGCGCCTCGTCGATCAGCACCACGTCGTAGCGCCCCGCGACGCCAAGGTTCTCAAACGGAATCACGTCCACGGGAAGGCTGTCCAGATGAGGTGCGAAGTACCGTGCAAGCGCGGGAGATCGGAACGTGACCAGCACGGAACGTCCTTGGTCTGCCTCTTGTTTGGCGGCCTCAACCAGGACCATGGATTTACCCGTGCCGGCGCCACCGTAGACGACCATGCGCTGATTCCTTGCGAGCGCACCAAGAACACGAGACTGCCCAGCGGTTGCACGGTTCTGCTCTTCGATGACCGCGCCCCGCTGTGCGTCGACGACCGGCATTCGAGTGAACTCGCCGAACAAACGCGTGCGTAAATCGTCCAAGCGTGCAAGCTTCTGTCCCGTTGGCGCCTGGCGCGTCCCCGCCACAACCGCCTCGAGCGCTGCAGTGAGGCCAGCAGAGGTCATTTGGTCTCGAGCGAGCCAATGCGTGGGTAGCCAGCCGACCGCGTCCGGCGGCGAATCGATGTCTGGGGTCATTACGACGGCCTCGTGAGCGAACCATCCGATACCCTGCTCCTTGAGGATATCTCTGAGGGCGAAGGCAGCAGATTGTGCCTGCTCGATTGGAGAGGTCGCAAGCTTGTGCCAGTCCCCGCGGCGGTCGACCGTGTACCAAACACCGTCATGCTTTCGGACGCCGCCGCCCTTGACCTCGATCACGATGACTGTCCCACGCCACAAGATCACGAAGTCTGCCTCGGCCTGCTGCTTGTACCGGTGCGAGCGCAGGTTCACAGAGTAGAAGGCCACGGCGCTAGGGTCTGCGTCGACATCACGTAGCAGGCGGGCAAAGGATCGCTCGCCAGCGCTCACGGACAGCTTTTCGATGTCTGCCAGGGCTGGAACCAAAATCATCCCCGCTGCTCCTTCCAGAGCTCTTCGTAGTCGTGATACCCGAGGAAGTCGTTCATTGCTCCCCAGTTATCGGCCACGTCGACAATCAGGCATTCCTCCTTGCCGCCGTTCTCCTTGCCGCGCAGCCCTCGACCCGCCATCTGGATGTAGGCGCCAGGGCTGAAGGTGGGACGCGCGATGTACAGGGCGCGGACGCCCGGTGCGTCAAAACCCTGAACCAGCAGGTCGCAGTTAGCCAGCACCTTAATCTCGCCGTCCTGGAATTCCTTGATAATGCTCCGGCGTTCCTGATGGCCGGTCTGGCCACTCACCGAGGCCGCTTTTACGCCGCGATAACGCAACGACGCAGCGAGTACCTGTGCGGAAAGGACGCTTGGCGTAAACACGAGTATGGGCCACTCCGGATCCTGCTGCAGGATGTGCTCCACCAAGATCCGCATGCGCTGCTCGTTGCGGCCGATTCGCTCGTAGACGTTGCGGTCGATGAGGCGGCTCGACTGGAGTGTGCTGCGTTCCGTATTGCTGAGATCAACTTCAACGCCTGAGGGGAGCACCTCATGCCGGACGCTTGCGAGGACGCCAAGCTTGACGAGCTGCCGGTACGCGTCGGACTCGAAAGCGGTGAGCCGTTTCGTGCCGAACCTCGCTACCAACTCCTTGGTACCGCTTTGGTCACCCGCCCGCCCTTTGAACGGGGTCGCAGATAAGCCCACCAGTGGACGTTCCCAGCTGCGTCCGTCTACTCCCAGCCATCTCAAGATCGTCGTGTAGCGTGTCGAGCCGCCAGCACGGTGGGCCTCGTCGATAAAGACGGCAGTTGGCTGGCTAAGCCACTCGTACTCGGGACGACCCATTATGGCCTCAATCTTGGCGTCGGTGGCGACGACGACGGAGAGGTCGGTGTCAGGCTCGTGGACAGTATTACTGTCCCAAAGCCGACCGATAGTCAAAGGGCGCTCGTCGCCTAGGTGCCGCCAGACCGACTGGAAGGTCTGCACTGCCTGCTCGCACAGCTCTGCGGACTGGGCTATCCACAAAATCGTGCCGGACAGTACCTCGTCGACGAACAACTTGAGCGCCGTCTCCGTCGCCACACGGGTCTTGCCTGCACCGGTCGGCAACTCGACCATGCCCTTCTGCGCCGGCCCTTCCGCCGACGGCTGGGTCAGAACGGTCCGCAGGTCCTCGCTGATTTTTTTCTGGTAGCTGTGAAACTTGTTAAGGTGGACAGCACCCGCAACAACGAACTCTTCGGGGCGGGGCTGGTTTCGTTGGCCTGCGAACTCCGGGCCGAAACCCATCTTGCGCACCCAAGAGATAGCTGCCGAAGTTCCGGCCCACGCCGACGGGACGTCGGAAAACCCTTCCTCCCGAAAGCGGTCAGCAAGGATCCGCAGCGAGTCGGAGCCGTAGACAGTCAGGAACAGTTCGGCGACGGACGTGTTGTCGTCAACGAGTCCCTGGACCTCCAAGGCAGTCCAAAGACCAGTCGGCAGCGCGTCCCGCAGATCGTCGGGTCCTATGTACAAATCCAGACGATCAGCGTCGGATGCGATTGCATGCGCCTGTTGGCGAAGGAGCTCCAGCCTATGGTTCAAACCGGCCTTAAGCACTGCGGAGAGGCGTGAGTTGTCGAGACGTAGGCCGAATGCCTCGTTCACGAAATTTAGGATCCGTCGCTCGTCGGCATCGTTCCTAACTACTAACTCAGAGCCATCTAGATGCCAGTCCAACGGTTGATCCTCGACACCGTCCTCTGTCGTAACGCGCTTGGCAATCAGGAGGGCACGGGAGACCTTGGAAGAGCCCAACCGTACTCCGAACTCATTGCGCAGCCCTGTGTAAATATCCAGGATCCTCTGAGCGTCCTGCTGCCCCTCGAGGACCATGGAGAACGAAAAGCTGTCTTCGAACCGACGACACCCGACGACCTCGACAATCTCGTCAACCTGTTCCATTGCAACGCGCAGATACGGGCGCTGGCGGGTGCGGAGGAAGTCTTCCTGCTCGTCGCTTGTGGCGAGATAAACGGTAGAAGGCGCATGCGCCTCAATCGTCTGATTTACTCGAGCCGGGACAGAGGCAGGCTTGGTGCCCGCGAGACCGATCCTGCTTGCTGTGAGCACGAACTCAACGAGGGTTCCGTCGTCCACCCGCGGGAAAAGCTGTCCTTCAAGCATTTCGCGCAGGACATGAGGGGGGACGGCATCGAGCTCGTCAGGCAGGTCCAGTACGTTCAACGCCTGATGCGGCCCCTTGTAGAGCGGCAACAGGCCAGCGAACCGCACCATCGAGGGCGCAATGACATCTCTGGGCGGACGGTAACCGCGAGTAGTGTTTAACAGGCCCGCCTGCTCGATTGCCCAACGAGCCGGTGATTTAACCGCATACGTGCGTCCAGTCTCTGCGTCCTCGAAGACCCATTCCCCTTCGGCGAACGAAAGAAGGGACGTCGTCCAGTTCTCGCGAACCTGAGGTGACGCACCTGCATCACGGAGCATGAAAAGCACCGAGAACGGTCCCGGGCCTTCACCGGGACTCAACTCGATCGACCTTATCGGCCGCTCACCCGGCCCTAGCGCGGCGTTGAGCTCGGTGAGCGTAGCCTCCACGAACGCCTCGTACGCCAGCTCGTCTTCCAGCGCAAAGTCCTTCACCGGCTGCTGTACCACACCAAGCGTGTGCGCGACGTCAGGTACGCAGCGCCGACGGTCCAGAAGCCTCGATGCGGCTTCCTCAGGTAGAGCAACGTCAAGGTCAATAACCTGCTGCGGCCATGCCCAGCCTCCGTCACGGGTCGGCACCTTAATCGACGCCCTTGAGGAGCCCATCACCCTCGCAGCGGCCGTGGACGCGACCGACAGTACCGCGTCCCATAGCTTGGTGAGGTCTTCACCGTTTGGGTTCACAGGAAGCGTCGCTAACCGGGCGTTAAGGATCGCCTCAGGGTTGAGGTCGCGGAACCCCTGCAGCCGCAAGAGCTTCTCTACGCCTTCCTCGGCTAGGAAGGCTGGGTCGATGAAAGCCGCACTCTCGACCTCAAGGTCTTCCTCACCGTGGAGGAACACAATGTCCTTATCCACGAGTGCTCGCATGCCTGCCGACGTGGGGATTACCCTAGCGGTCGCAATGTCGTCAAGAGCAAGGTTCTTGGTGACTGTACGAAACGCGTTGGCGGCCGAAGTGGGATCTTCGCCCTCGGCCCACTCTCGAAGCCACGTGAGAAGGCCTCTCTTCGGCATTTGCTCCAATGCGAGCTTGATGTCCCGTGCGCTCGGATCGAGGTCGGAGCTCGTTGCGGTCAGGAGGAGATCCCGGAGGCGAGTTGCGCGGGTGGCATTCGCGTAGCAGCGCCAGTGCGGTACGTCATCGCCAGTGTTAGGGGACGCAATCCATCCCTGATGCACGAGTGCCTCGAAGCGGACTGATGGATCGAGTGGCCGCAGTGCAGCGCCGTTGGAGAGCACGCCCTTTGCATTCGGGATGAATGCCCCCGCTCCCGCCAGCCCCAGGACGTGTGTTCCTAAATTTTCGTCACCAAACCCATGGCTTTCCTGCCCACGGCCGCGCGCTGGCATATAGTCCAGATGTGCTGCCGGGTCGGCCTCGGTCTGGATGCGCGGCAAAAGACCTACGAAGATCTCGGCGAGCGTTCGGAGGATCTCACGGTTGTACTCGTTTCTGAGCAAAGTCGTCCGGTCATCGTTCACGCTCCATGGCGCATTGAACAGAGCCGATGCTGACGTCGTGTCCTGTAGCTGGAAGTACGACCAGAACTGGCCAATCTTCAGCCGATTCTGCTGAGCTGGTAACGCAACCGTCACCTTAACTTCCGTCCGCGACACCGCCTCTCCGACGAGTTTTCTTGACTCCGCGGACGGGGCGTGCATCTGGCTTTCGACGATCCATTCAATACCTTCACCATCAGGGCCTTCGATCCGCAAGACTCCATCACCCAAGTCTCGAGAGATGTGGCTCGTCTCGAAGGGATCGGGACCAACCACGCGAAGCTTGACTTCGCGAACAGCGCCTACGAAGAGGAGGAACTCCGAGCTGAAGTTCTCAATCTCGTCGCGAAGATGCTCGAGGTTGGACGCCCCTGGGAGCTTCACGATCGTTGTCGCCCACACCGCCAGCTCGGCAAGGGTTGGATCTTCTTCGATCTCTTTTGCCGCATCCAAGAGAGTTGCAGTACGCAAGACAGGAAAACGCTGCGGTGCCGCTACATCTGCGAGCGCCTGACGGGCGTGGGATGAGTTGAACTCAAACGCGATGGAGCGGCTAAGCACTTGCGGCGAGTCAGTCACTGCAAGAACCGATTTGAACCCGAGTCCGAAACGCCCGATCTCATCGCCACGCTTCCCGCTGAGGTGCGCGTGTGTGATGGCGATCAGCCCGGACTTCGAGAAAGGACGTCCCGAGTTTGCGCAGTAGAGAGTCCGCGAAGCGGAGTCGAGCACGATCTCGACTCTTCCGATATCGTTCAGTCCGGCGTCATCTGCGCCAGCCATTGCGTCGGCTGCATTCTGAACCAGTTCGAGAAGTGTGCGATTTGCATACCCACCCGTTCGGATGGACTCCTCGTGGTTAGCATGCTCAGCAATCAATGTCGGTTTCGCTCTATAAGCGGCTATCGCGCTGGCGAACTGCTCGTTTATCTCCCGCGCCAACGTTTCGTCGGCTTGCCAGCCGGTAGTCACTTCTGCCACCTGATTCCCCCAATTTTGGCGCTGCTCCTGGGTGAATCCTGTAGCAGTGCAGCTTGTGATAGCAATCGATTTGATGCGCCCAGATTTCCCTATAACGTTTCAGTGTCGTGACATTTAGGGATCCGCGAGGCCGTTCTCCATTGTAGATAGCTTCCCATTCCTCGGCAAACACCTTGCTTCCGCCGAACTCCCGGATTTCCGGATAGTTGTTCGGAAACACTCCTCCGAGAGGCGCCAGCGAACCCCCACCTGTGTACGAAGGAGTTCTAGACTATGCGGTTCTTCCAAATAACATGGGGGGTTGCGGGTCGCCAAGGGGTATAAAAGTACGTCTTGCAGACAACGGTAGTGAGATGCAAAGCATGCTGTCTTTACTTGGACCTTCTGTCTAGTCAACCTTGATTTGGTTTGAGGAGTCTGAAAAAGAGTTCTTCCTCTTAGTCCAAAACAGCTGCAACTGAACCGAGAAACGCTGGTCTACAGAGTATTTTTACTAGCACGCTGCGTTTTGGTCGATGAGTCGGCGGTTTGATTCGGCAGGTGCTGTCAGGGACCTAGAGGGCTCGGGGGCTTCGGTGGTGTGTTAGCCTCCCCAAGTGATGGGCTGGCCTCCCCAAGTAGGAGAGTGGGGCGGTGTTGCTGGCACTCCAAGAGTCTGGGGTGCATATCTGGAGCCACTCTCGGCTTACGAGGACATGCATATCCTCACGAAGCCCGGATGACGTGGATAAGTGTATTCCAGCAGCGATCCGTCTAGGGATTAGGAAATCCTCCGCGCATAATCTTCCTTGACGACTTCGAGGTGGAGCCAGGAGTCGGTGCGGCTCACGCCGGGGAGGCTGCGGATTTCTTCGAGCTGGGCGAGGAGATCGCGGGGGGACTGGGCGGCGAGAGTGGCGATGGCGTCGAAGCGGCCGACGGTCTGGGCGACGAACTCCACGTGCGATGAGTTGCGCAGGAGTTCGAGGACGGCGTCGTTGTCGCCGGAGAGGTTCAGGCCCACGCCCATGGAGAGCTGCCGGCCGCCTGCGCCGCGGGACTCCACCGCGCTGATCCGGATGATCCGGGCATCGAGCAGCCGCTGCACCCGGGAGCGGACGGCGGTGGGGGTAAGCCCCACGGCGGCGGCCAAGTCGCGGTAGCTGGTCCGGCCGTCCTGCTGCAGGATCTCGATGAGCTGGGTGTCCACGCCGTCGATGGTGACCTCGCCGGCGTACTGCGAAATGAAGAGGCCCTTGACCACGCGGGTGTAGACCAGCGTGTCGATGTAGGCGACATTCGGGTGCCCGCGCAGTTGGGTGAGCACGGCGTGCAGTTCGTCGTGGGTGGCGACGCGGATCTCGGCGATCAGGTCATGGGTGCCGCCGACCGCGGAGACCAACACGGCCTCCGACCACTCCGCCAGCCGCTGGGCAATATGCCGCACCGGCCCGGACGCCACCACCGAGACGTGGGAGATCACGTGCTGGCCCAAGAACGCCGGATCCACCGCCGCCACTACCCGGACCGTGTGGCTGTCCAACAGCTCCCGCAGCCGGGCCGAAACCGTGGCGCGCGGCAGGCCGAGCTCGCGCGCCAGCTCCTGGTAGCTCGCCCGGCCCTCCTTCTGAAGTGCACGGACGAGTTTTGTGTCGATCATTTCGATGTGGTCCGCCAAAGTTTCCTTAACCTCCCAAGTGAGCACCGCCGTCGTCAATTATCCAGTGATTCAGCGCACACGCAAGCGCTTCCGCAAAAAACATGCGCGGCAACCCGAGCAGAAGTGAATTCAGGGGTCCGTAACGCAACATTTGTGCTCTTGTTGGATTGTGATTTAGGCCCTACAGTCGCAGAGATCACAACGGCACTCATGCCCACACCTTAAGGTGGAAGACCATGTCTCATACATCAGCAGCCCGGCCGCAGTTCAGCCACGCCCGGGCCCGCCGCGCCGGATTCGCGGCCTTCGTCGGCACCGCCATTGAGTGGTACGACTTCTACATCTACGCCACGGCCGCGGCCCTGGTGTTCGGCCCGCTCTTCTTCCCGGAAGCGGACCGGATGACCGGCATCGCCGCCGCCTTCGCCACCTACGCGGTCGGGTTCTTCATGCGCCCGCTGGGCGGCATCATCTTCGGCCACATCGGCGACAAGTTCGGCCGGCGCCCCTCGCTGGTGATCACGCTGCTGATCATGGGTTTGTCCACCGTGTTTGTGGGCCTGCTGCCCACCCACGAGAACATCGGCTCCTGGGCCGCAGTCCTGCTGGTGGTGCTGCGCGCCCTGCAGGGCCTGGCCGTGGGCGGCGAGTGGGGCGGGGCCGTGTTGATGGCGGTGGAGCACGCGCCGGAGAAGCACAAGACCTTCTACGGCGGCTTCGCACAGCTGGGCAACCCGGCCGGCGCGCTGGGCGCCACCCTGATTTTTGCTTACCTGTCCGGGATCAGCGACACGTTCCTGGTGGACGGCGGCTGGCGCATCCCGTTCCTGCTCTCCGTGGTGCTGATCGGCGTGGGCTTCTGGGTCCGCTACCGGGTGGAGGAATCCCCGGTGTTCGAGGAGAAGGTCGAAGGCAAGGTCCAGACCCTGCCGCTGAAGCACGCGCTGGTCACCAACTGGAAGCCGATCCTGATCGGCATCGGCCTGCTGCCCATCTCCACCGGCGGCTACTACCTGGCCACCACCTTCGCCACCGCGTACGGCACCGACCCGTCGGTGGGCTTGAGCGAAACCATGATCCTCAACGCGCTGTCCGTGGCCGCCCTGGTCGAGCTCATCTGCACCCTGGGCGTCGCCTGGCTGGGTGACCGGTGGGGCCGCAAGCGGGTCATGTTCGTGGGCCTGGTGGGCTCGATCGTGCTCATCGTCCCGCAGTTCCTGCTGATGTCCACCGGTCCGGAATGGCTGATCTTCCTGGCGTTCGCCGCGATGCGCCTGGTCATGACCGCCACCTACGCGCCGACCGCGACCATCCTGTCCCAGCTGTTCCGGGCGCAGGCCCGCTACACCAGCATCTCGCTGGCCTACGGGATGGCCAACGCCATCTGGGCGGCCCTCTCACCGCTGACCGCGACCTTCCTGTACAGCAGCACCGGCAGCATCTGGCCCGTCCTGATCATGTTCGGCGCCATGGGCGTGCTGAGCATCATCTGCCTGGCGATCGCTCCCCAGCACCGCGACGAGGACGACGACGCCGACTTGGCCGACGATGCCGAACGCACGAACAACAGCAACACCAATTTGGAGGCCTTCGGGTGAGGAAACTCAAGACTTTCGACGCCCCCGCGACCAGCTTCATCCCACAGCTGATCACGGCCGCGACCATCCACACCATGGATGAGGAGCGCCCGACGGCGGAGGCCATGCTCGTGCACGACGGCTACCTGCTCGCCGTGGGCACCGAGGCACAGTGCCGCGCCGCCGCCGTCAACCTCGGCCTGCCGGACCCGAAGGAACACAACGCCGGCGGGGCCACCATCGTGCCGGGCTTCATCGACGCGCACGCGCACCCGCTGATGTACGGGCAGCTGAAGACCTGGGTGGACTGCGGGCCGGAACGCGCCGGCAGCATCCCCGAGATCGTCGCGCTGCTGAAGGAACGGGCAGCCGAGACCCCCAACGGCCTGCCCGTGCGCGGCTTCGGCTACGAGCACACCAACCTGGTGGAGGGCCGCCACCCCACCCGGCAGGAGCTCGACGAGGTCGCCACCGACCGAGAGGTGTACCTGATGAACGCCTCCGGCCACGGCGGCGTGGTGAACTCCTACACCTTTGAACTGCACGGCGTCACCAAGGACACCCCCAACCCCGCCGGCGGCGAATTCTTCCACGACGCCTCCGGTGAGCTGACCGGCGAGCTCTCGGACGCGGCCTGCAATATTCTCACCGGGCTCGAGGGCGTGAAGATTGGCCACCACGGCCCGAACTTCCACCTGGCCGACGCGCCCGAGGAGCACCTGCGCCAGCTGCAGATCGCCCAGGAGAACTTCCTGGCCGGCGGCGTCACCACCATCGGCGACGCCCAGGTGTCCCGCCGCGAGTTCGACATGTACCTGCGCATGGCCGAGGAAAACCAGCTCAAGGTCCGGGTCAGCATGTACCTGCTCTCGCACCTGCTGGACGAGGCCGCCGAGATGGGCCTGCACGGCCAGTTCGGCAACGCGCGGCTCAGCTTCGCCGGCTTCAAGTTCTACGCCGACGGCACCCTGGGCGGCTGGACCGCGTACTTCCCGGACGGCTACGTGGGGGACCCCTGCCGGACCGGGCAGCTCTACCACGACCCGGCCGACTACGCCGCGCTGATCTCCAAGGCGCACCGGCTGGGCCTGCAGACCGCCACCCACGCCCAGTCCCCGACGGCGCTGGAGATGGTCATCTCCGCCATCGAGGCCGCGCAGGCCGAACGCGCTGACACCGATGCCCGGCACCGGATCGAACACTGCGGGCTGCCCACGCTGGAGCAGATCGACCGGATGGCCGCCGCCGGCATCCACCCGGTCAACCAGCCGCAGCACTACTACAACTGGGGCGAGGGCGTGAAGGAAGCCGTCGGCACCCCGGGCGAGCGCTTTAACCCGCTGGGCGAATTCGCGGCGGCCGGCGTGCGGGTGACCATCAGCTCCGACGCCCCCGTTGCGGAGCCGAAGCCGCTGGAAGCCATCCAGGCCGCCACCAACCGGATCACCCGCTCCGGCGTCAAGCTCGGGTCGGACTCGCTGCTCATCACCGCGCGCCAGGCGCTGGCGGCCCACACGATCAACGCGGCCTACACCCTGGGGCGCGAGGACGACCTCGGCTCGCTGACGGCGGGCAAGCGGGCCGACTTCGTGGTCTTGGCCGGCGACCCGCTGGCCGTGGACGCCGCCGAGATCTCGGACATCCCGGTTTTGGAAACCTGGGTGGACGGCATCCAGCGCTTCACGGCCGACCGGCCGGTACTCCGCACGGAAGAGGTCCAGCATGTCTGAGCACACCCCGGCGGCCACCCCCACCGTCACGCTGCCCGAGGGAGTCGTCGCCGATAACACCGGCCTGGCCGTCATGACGGTCCTGCGGAACTACGGCATCGACACCATCTTCGGCATCCCCGGGACGCACAACCTGGAGTTCTACCGCCACCTGGCACCGCTGGGCATCCGCCCGGTGACCACCCGGCACGAACAGGGCGCCGGCTACGCGGCCGACGGCTGGGCACAGCAGACAGGCCTGCCCGGCGTCGTCATCACGACGTCGGGGCCCGGCCTGCTCAATGCGCTCTCCGCCGCGGGCACCGCCTATTGCGAGTCCCGGCCGCTGATCATCCTCTCCCCGGGCGTGCCCGAGGGCGAAGAGTTCGCGGACATCGGCTCGCTGCACGAGACGAAGGACGCCACGGCCGCCGTCGGCGCGATCGTCGAGTGGTCGCGCCGTGTCACCTCCGCCACCGAGGCGGTCCAGGGCATCCACGACGCCTTCGAGCTCTTCCGCTACGGGCGCCCGCGGCCGGTGCACATCGAGGTACCGCTCAACGTGCTCGAGGGACCGAGCGACGCTCCGGCGGAGCTGCTGCAGGCTGCGCCACAGCGTGAGCCGGCCGGCGCGTCCGAGCAGGCCATCCGGCAGGCCGCCCAGTTGCTGGCCGAGTCGCGCCGGCCGGTGCTGCTGGCCGGCGGCGGCTCGCTGCGGGCCGGCGAGCACCTGCTGCAGCTGGCCGAAGCGCTGGACACCCCCGTGGTCACCACGCTCAACGGCAAGGGCGCCATCCCCGAATCGCATCCGCTCTCGCTGGGCTCGGACATCCGGCTGCCCGCCGCGCAGCAGCTCTGCGAGGAGGCCGACGTCCTGCTGGTCATCGGCTCCAAGGTCGGCGAGGCCGAACTGTGGTTCAACCAGCTGCAGCCGAGCGGCACGGTGATCCGCGTGGACATCCTGCCCGGCCAGATGGCCAAGAACATCGCGGCCGACGTTCCGCTGGTCGGTGACAGCGCCGCCGTCGTGCCCCAACTGCTCGCGGCACTCAACAACGACGGCGGTGTCCCGCCGCGGGCGGTAAGCGGCGCCGACCGCGCGGCCCGGCTGCGTCCGGGGATGCGCGACGCCGCCCGGGCGCTGTCCCCGGAGTTCGCCGCGCTGGCCGAACAGGTGGCGGCCGCCGTGCCGGAGTCGACCATCATCGGCGGCGACTCCTCCCAGGCCACCTACCTGGGCACGGCGAGCTTCGTGCCGCAAGACCGGCCGCATTCGCTGCTCTACACCCCGGCCTACGCCACGCTCGGGTACGGGCTGCCGGCCTCGATCGGCGCCCGCATCGGCGCGCCGGACCGGCCGGTGGTCTGCGTGGTGGGCGACGGCGCGCTGATGTTCGCGGTGCAGGAACTCGTCACCGCCGTCGAACAGCGCCTGGACCTGGTGGTGGTGTGCGCCGACAACGGCGGCTACGGCGAGATCCGGCAGAACGAGCTGGACCGCGGCATCGAGCCCGTGGGCGTGGAGCTCGTGCAGCCCGACTGGGCCGCCCTGGCCACCGCCTTCGGCGGCACCGGCCGGCGGATCCACGCCGCCGCCGAACTGGCCCCGGCCATCCGCCAGGCGCTGGCCGACGGCGGAGTCCAGCTGATCCACGTCCCCGCGCAGCTGTTCGCGCAGGATGGCCAGGCATGACGGGAAACCCGCGGGTCATTATTACCGACGCCGAGGACCTCGACTACTCCGTTGCCCTGGAGTTGCTGGCCGAGGCCGGCATCGAGGCGAGCTACCTCAACACCCGGGACCGCGGCGTCATTCTCGACGCCGCGGCGGGGTGCGAGGGGATCATCCTCGGCTACGCCAGCCTGGACGCCGAGATGATCGCCGCCATGCCGAACCTGAAGGCCGTGGCAACCATGTCCGCGGGCTTCGACATGGTCGACCTGGAGGCGGCGGCCGCCCGGAACATCACGGTCTGCAACGTGCCCTCGGTGGCCACCCGCGACGTGGCCACGCACGCCTTCGCGGGCATGCTCTCGCTCATCCGCGAGCTCCCGCGCTCCCAGGCGGCCACCCGGCGCGGGGACTGGACGGGGGAGGGGATCCCGGTGCCCCCGCGGATCAGCGAGCTGACCCTGGGGCTGGTCGGGTTCGGGCGCATAGCCCAATACCTGGCCGGCCTGGCGGCCCCGGTCTTCGGGTCCGTCATCGCCTACGACCCCTTCGTCCCCAACGAGGCGTGGCCGGCCGCCGTGCGCCGGGGCGAGCTCGCCGAGGTCCTGGCGGCGTCGAACGTGGTCAGCCTGCATACTCCGCTGACCGAGGAAACCCGGAACCTGCTCGACGCCGAGAATCTCGCCGTCCTGCCGGCGGGCAGCTATGTGGTGAACGTGTCGCGCGGCGCCCTCGTCGACGAACAGGCGCTCTGCGCCGCCCTGGACTCCGGCCACATCGCCGGGGCCATGCTGGACGTGCTCTCGGAGGAACCGGCCCCGGCCGACCATCCGCTGGTGGTCCACCCGTCGGCGATCGTCACGCCCCACGCCGCGTACCGCAGCAACGCCTCGCTGCGCGAATACGTGGCGCTGCCGGCCCGGAACATCATCGCCTGCCTGCAGGGCCGGCAGCCGGAGACCCCGATCGCCGCGGCATCCCCGTCCCTCGCCCCGGCGGCCGGGTAACCCGAGGCTCGCACCTACGCAACGGCGCCCGGTCTGCACCAGCAGACCGGGCGCTTTGCGTGAGAGCGTGTCACTGTGCAACAACGCCCGCTCGCGCCCGGGGGCGCCGGGCCACCGAATGCGACGCCGGGGTCGGTGAGTTCGGGTTGGCCGAGAGCTGCCGGGTCACCGGCCCGCCGCAGACGAACGAGTAGACCTTGGAGTAGTAGGAGCAGCGCTGGGTGTCCCAGCGGGCGGCCCCTCCGCGTAGGAAACCAATGTAGTTTCCTTGGTGCCGTGGCCGACTGGTTTCCAATCTCGATTTGGTGTGCGGGGTCGACGGGGGAGAAAGCCGGCAAGTACGGCTGCGGTCAGGGTAGCGAAAGCTGCGATCCAGAAGATGAGTTGAAAGGCCTGGAAGGACGGGTATTCGACTCCGTTGAGGATCAGAGTGGTTGAGGCCAGAAGCGCGGCTACCGCGGCGCTGCCGATGGTGGTTCCGATGACGCGCAGGACGGTGTTGAGGCCGTTGGCAGCGGCGGTAATTGTGACGGGGACTGCTTCCATGATGAGAGTTGGCATGGCCGCGTATGCGATCGCGTTTCCGATGCCTATCACGGCGGCTCCCACCATAACCATCCAGACCTCTTCCGTCAGGAAGAGACGGCAGATGAAGCCTGCGGCAGAGATGAGGGCGCCGGTCATGAGTGTGGTTTTCGCTCCGCGGCGGCGGCTGTTCATTGCAGAGAGGGGAGTGAACAGCACCATGGCCAGGCCGGTGGGAACCATGCAGAGGCCGGCCGCCATCACGCTGAGCCCGAAGCCGTAGCCGGCGGCTTCGGGCATTTGCAGCTGCTGAGTAGTGGAGAGCAGATTGGAGTACATCGAGTAGCCCAGGAGGACCGAAACCAGGTTTGTCAAGAGCACTGGTTTTCGGGCTGACGTTCGCAGGTCCAGCATTGGCTGGCTGATTTTGAGCTCGATCGGGACCCAGAGGGCCAGGGCGGCGATTGCGGCAGCAGCCGCTAAAAGGGTAGTTGTACTGGTCCAGCCCCAGGTGCCGCCCTTGGATAATGCAAGAAGCCCTGCGGTCAGGGCAATGGTCAGCAGGATGGCGCCGGCGTAATCAAATTTTGCTGGCGTGCGGATTCTGGATTTCGAAACGACCAAGGGCAGGGTCGCGATCAGCAGGATGCCTGTCGCTGCGGTGCTCCAGAAGATTGCTTGCCAGCCGAGAAGTTCGTAGAGAGCACCGGCCAGGGGAAGGCCCAGCGCACTTCCGAAACCGAGTGTCGCGCTGATCATTGCAACGGCCGGGCCCAGCTTGGGGCCGGGGATTTCCTCGCGCAGGACGCTGATGCCCACGGGGACCAGGGCAGCGGCGAATCCCTGGAGTGATCGGCCGGCCAGCATGGCCGCGAAATTCACGTCGATCGCTACCAGCGCCGAGCCGAGGGACATCATGACCAGGCAGACAAGCATGATTCGGCGTTTGCCGAACATGTCCGCCAGACGGCTGAGCACCGGGGTGGCGACGGCACTGGCGAGCAGGGTGGCAGTAAGGATCCAGGACGCGTCCTCGACGGAGATCCCGAGCAGGCGGGGCAGGTCGGGCAGCAGGGGAACGACCATGGTCTGCTGGAGGGTGACGGTTGTTCCGCACAGGCAGAGCACCGGCAGAAGGAGTTTGCTGGTAGTGCTCGGTTTGGACGCTGTGCCCTTGCAGCGGGGGAGCATTCTTGTGGCCGCCTTTTTGTCGGAGCGCAACTGTGCCGCTGATTCCGCTCGTCGGTGAATCAGCGGCACAGTGGGGGAGCAGCTGGAGCTTCTGCGTTTTAGGGTGTTTTGTCCCGGGTATTCGGAGCAGGTGCTGCCGTTAGTTGCTTGAGCTGTGCTGCTTCTCCGCCGGCGGGATAGGGCGGTCTTCGTCCGGATGAGCTGACGTGCTGCTAGAGGCGGGGACTACCTCGCGGTCGGAACTGTCCGGGTCCTGAGTATTTGCTTCTTCCATCACCTGGGATTCTGCGGTGGCCTTGGCGCCGGCGACGCGCTTTCGCATTCCGGTGATGACCTTGGCGGCGATGATGGCCAGGATCAGGGTGAAGATGATTGCGGCGGCCGGATCGGTGACGAAGATGTCCAGGCTGCCGCCGGAGATCAGCATGGACTGGCGGAAGGATTTTTCCAGGATTGGTCCGAGGACGAACGCCAGCACCAGCGGGCCGGGGTCGAAACCGGTCTTGGACATGATCCAGCCCAGAACGCCGAAGGCCAGGACCACCCACATGTCGAAGGAGCTGTTGTTGATCGAGTAAACGCCGATCAGCACAATCAGCAGGGAGAAGGAGACCAGGATGCTTTGGCGTACGCGCAGCATTTGGACGAAGATTCCCACGAGCGGAATGTTGAGGATCAGCAGCATTAGGTTGCCGATGTACATGGAGGCGATGACGCCCCAGAAGAGTCCTGAGTGGTCGGTCATCAGCTGCGGACCCGGGGTGATGCCGTGCATCAGCAGGGCGCCGAAGATCATTGCCAGCACTACATTGGAGGGGATGCCGAGGACCAGCAGCGGGATGAACGCGGTGGTCGAGGATGCGTTGTTCGCCGTTTCCGGACCTGCGACGCCTTCGATGGCGCCCTTGCCGAACCGGCTGGGGTCTTTGGCGCGGCGTTTCTCCGTCGCGTAGGAGGCCAGGGAGGAGATGACCCCGCCGCCGCCGGGGAGGATGCCGATGAGGAAACCGAGAATCGAGCCGCGGCCGATGGCGCCGGCCGAGTCCTTGATGTCCCGGCGGGAGGGCCAGATGTTCTTGATCTTTGTTTTGATGATCTGGGCTTTTTCGGTCTGCTCCAGGGTACGCAGGAGTTCAGCGACGCCGAAGAGGCCCATCGCCACCGCCACGAAGTCCAGGCCGCCCAGCAGCGGCATCTGACCGAAGGTGAAGCGGGCTGTCCCGTCGACGGGATCCTGGCCGACGGTGGACAGCAGCAGTCCGGCCGCGGCCATGCACAGGCTCTTGATGGTGGATCCGGTGCCCAGGGACGTGACCAGGAACAGGCCCAGGACCATCAGGGCAACATAGGCGGCTGGGCCCATGGACAGCGCGATCTTGGCGAGGGCCGGGGCCAGGAAGGTCAGGCCGATCACGGCCACGGTGCCGCCGATGAAGGATCCGATGGCGGAGATGCCCAGTGCCGTGCCGGCCCGCCCTTGCTTGGTCATCTGGTAGCCGTCGAAGGTGGTGACGACCGAGGCTGCCTCGCCCGGCAGGCGCAGCAGCACGGAGGTGATGGTGCCTCCGTACATTGATCCGTAGTAGATTCCGGCCAGCATGATGATCGAGGCTGTGGGGTCCATCGTGTATGTGATGGGCAGCAGGAGCGCGATCGTTGCAGTGGGCCCGAGGCCGGGCAGGACCCCGATCGCGGTTCCAATGACCACGCCGATCAGCACGAACAGCAGGTTGATGGGGTCGAAGGCAACGGAAAAGCCTTCACCGAGGTTGCTTAGGGTTTCCATGTCAGGTCCGTTCTAGACGAAGGCGCCAAGGGCCAGGTCGGCGGGGAAGGGCACGCCCAGGAGCCGGTCGAAGATGACATACAGCACGGCCGGGCCCGCTACCGCGAACACGACGGTCCAGCGCCAGGACTCTCTGCCGAAGACGCGCAGCCACAGCAGGAGCATCAGCACGGCCGGGACGAAGAAGCCGATCAGTTCAAAAAGAACGACGAAGGCGCCGAGACTGGCGACGCCGGCTGCCACCGACAGGCTTTTGCGGCCCCAGGCCTCCAGCGGTTCCTCTCCGGGCCAGATCGTCAGTGCGCCTGCACTGAGGATGATGGCCCAGGAGATGACGAACGGCCAGAGGCCCGGGGCAGGGTGGTGCAGGGTGCCCAGCTTCAACTGCCATGATCCCCAGGCTGCACCCAGGCCCAGGGCGAGCAGGACGAGCGGAGGAATTCGGCGCTGCCAGCGCGTGGCGCCGGTGTCCGGTGTCGCCGGTACGCGGGTGTCGGCGGCCGCTTCCACGGGAGAAGTAACCATGGGGTTGCCCCTTCTTCGGGCCGGCCGTACCGGCCGGCGGGTCAGTAGTCGGGTGTTACTTCGCCAGGAGGGGCTCGTAACGGGTGCGCATGTCATTGAAGATCTGCTGTGTCGCTTCCGCGTCCGAGAAGCCGTCAGGGACAAAACGGTCGCCGATCTGGGCGATGACGTCCGCGTCCTGGCTGCAGGTCTCGATGCCGTTTTCCAGCTTCCCGGCGATGTCCTGCGGCAGGCCCTTCGGCGCGAAGAGGCCGTAGACCGAGGCCGTCTTCACGTCGTAGCCTGCCTCCTCGGTCGTGGGGACCTCGGGGAAGGCTTCAGAGCGGACTTCGCCCGCGGCGGCCAGCGGGACGATGGCGCCGTCCTTCACCTGGGACTCGACATCGACGTAGTCGTTGACGAAGCCAGCGTCGATATGGCGGCCGAGAAGGTTGGTGATGAGTTCGGCGCTGCCGGAGGTGGGCACCATGGCGAATTCAATACCTGCGGTCTCCTGCAGGCGCTTGAGTTCGACGGCCAGTGAACTGGTGGCTCCCGGGACCCCGATGGAGACCTTTCCGGGTTCGGCCTTGGCGGCATCGAAGAGATCCTGCAGGCTTTTGTAGGGCGAATCCTTCGGCACGGCGAACAGCGTGGGGATCTCGGCCATGGTGCCCAGAGCCTGGAAATCGTCCTGGGAGTAGGGCAGCTCGTTGGTCATCGGATTCAACACCAGCGGGCCGTTGGTGCTCAAGCCCAGGGTGTAACCGTCGGGCTTGGCGCCGGCCAGCTTCTGCATGGCCACTGCCCCGGCGCCGCTGTCGAGGTTTTCCACCACGAAGGTGCCGTCCAGTTGCTTTGACAGGCAAGCACCGTAGGCGCGCGCCGTGGTGTCGGAGGGGCCGCCGGCGGCATAGGGCATCACGAGCGTCACGGCCTTGGCCGGATAGCTCTCGGACGCCTCGGACGCCTCGGAAGCACCCGAGCATGCGGTAACGGTTAGGGACAGGCCGGCGACAGCGGCGGCAGCGGAGATCAGGCGAGTGTTGTTCAAGGTAACCTCTGATACTTGGTCTGAAGTTGAGAGTTCACTCCGTAAGGAGTGCCCTCTCAGTAATACATGATTGTGATCGACGGCACAACTGCTCCGTCAAATGTGATTATTCGGTTACGGCCGATTCGAGCAGGGGCACGCTCAGCGCTGCGCGCGGTTTCATGAAGACGTCCCATAACGGTCCTGTCGAGAGCCAGCGCAGGGGGTCCATCAAGGCAAGGCTGCGCGGGACGAAAACCTTGCGCTGGCGTGCGGCCATCGCCGCAACCAGCAGATCGGCGCAGGTGTCCGTACTGGAAACGACATTGAAGGGCCAGGGCAGGGAACGGCTGTCTCCGGCCCGGGTGCCGGCCCCGGCGATCATGCCGGTACGCACCCAGGCCGGGTGCGCGACGCCAACGTCGACACCCTTGTGCGCCAGTTCGAGCCGCAGTGCCCCGCCGAACGCCTCCACGCCGGCTTTGGACGCGGCATACGCGTTGGCGCGCGGCACGTTTTTCAGCGCAGCAGCCGAACTCATCAGCAGGTAGTAGCCCCGGTTCTGGGTGACCTCCTCGAGGGTGGCCTTGACGGTCCGGATGACCCCGCCGAGGTTGATGTCCACGATCCGCAGCAGGTCCTCGGTGCGCGAAACGGCGACCGTGGAAGCGCTGCCCACGCCGGCGCAGGCGAAGACCACATCCAGCCGTCCGAAGTGGTGCACCGTTCGGCGGGTAGCGGCCTGCAGCGACTTGTAGTCGGTCACGTCAGCTGCCGTAGCCAGGTGTCCGCCGCCCAGTCGGGAGAGGAACCGGTCTAGGGTCTCCTGGTCACGGTCGATGAGCGACACGTGCGCGCCGGCGGCGGCGAGTCGCTCTGCGGTGGCCGCGGCGATGCCTCCGGCTCCGCCGGTGATCAGCACGACCCGGCCACGCAGCCTGCCGGGATCCGCAGCACGGCCCGTTCCTGTCCGGTCCGCCGTGGGGGGAGTCAGGGGTGGGGCTTTCATCCCATGTACGACCCGCCGTTGACGTCGACGGTAACACCGGTGACGAAACCGTTGTCGGCGGCGGCCAGGTACTGGACGGCCTGGGCCACGTCACTGGCATAGCCCAGCCGGCCCACCGGGATGCGGCCGAGATAGTTCCGGTTGACTTCGTCGGAGACACCTGAAGCCATGCCGGCGTCGATCCGTCCGGGGGCGATGGCGTTGACGGTGATTCCGAATGGCGCCAGTTCCCGGGCGAAGGAGCGGGTCAGGCCGAGGAGCCCGGTCTTGGTCGCCGCATAGTGGACACCGCCCAGCCGGCCGCCGTCACGCGCGGCCAGAGAGGACATGTTGACGATCCGGCCGAAGCCGGTGCTTTTCATGTGCGGCGCCAGCGCTTGGATACCTAAGAAGGGTCCTGTGAGGTTCACAGCCAGGACGCTGGTCCATTCATCGAGGGGGATTTCATCACCGTCGATTTTCTGTCCGTCCCGTTTCGGGGAGACGCCGGCGTTGTTGACCAAGACCACCGAGGGTTCGGGGGAGGCCTCGACGGCCTCGGCAATCCGCTTCCAGTCCAGTGGATCTGTTACGTCGCTGGACATGGTCTGCAGGAGTCCGGCATGCTGATTCAGGTCCGCCTGCAGGCCGTCCAGGGCCGAACCGGAAGTGTCAACAGCGATGACCCGGTCTCCGCTGGCCAGGAATGATTCCACAATGCCGCGTCCGATCCCGCCGGCTGCGCCGGTGACGACGACTGTTCGGTGCTGCTGTTCGGTAATGCTCATGCTTTTTTCCGTTCCTGGGTGATAGGGAGGCTGCCTTCCTTCAGGCAGCCTCCCGTGGTCCGTTAGTGCGCCGCGGCCAACACATGTTCGGAGGCTTTGTCCGCGCAGGTAGCCAGGTACGGTTCGGGGTCGAACGGTGCATTGACCTCGCGGAAGGTATAGGCCGGTTCCGGCCACAGGGTGGTAAGCCGCCCGTTGCGGTGGTCCACGTACCAGCTGCTGCAGCCGCCCTCGAGCCAGACGGTACCTTGGGCGAGGCTGTCCACGCGGTCCATGAAGTCATCTTCTGCTTCCCTGCTCACCTCGAGGGCAGGCAGCCCGGCCGCATCGCGGAAGTTCACCGCAGCCATGATGTAGTCGATCTGGGCCTCGGCGATGTACACGGCAGAGTTGTGCCCCAGACCGGTGTTGGGCCCGTTGATGATCCACAGATTCGGAAAACCGTGCACGGCGGTGGTGGCGTAAGCCTGCATGCCGTTGGCCCAGCGTTCACTGAGCGGCAGGCCGTCGCGGCCGAAGACGCGGTAGGCGATCGGCAGATCCGTGGCCTCGAAACCCGTGCAGGCAATGATGACGTCCAGTTCATGGCTGCCTCCGTCCCCGCCGAACACGCGGTTGCCTTCGACGCGCTTGATGCCGCCGGTTTCCAGATGGACGTGATCCTGAGTGAAGGTTGGGTAGTAGTCACTGGATTTCAGGACGCGCTTGCAGCCGAACGTGTAGTCCGGGGTCAGTTTCCGGCGCAGTTCCGGATCCTCAATCTGCCGGTGCAGGTGGTCCAGGGCAACCTGGGTGGCGGCGGAGACCAAGGTCGGGGTGCCGCGACGTTGGGCGTAGCGCTCCTCGTTGGACCAGAACATCTCTTGGCGCAGTTCCTGCATCGCCTCGGGCATCTTGCGGAACAGGCCCTTTTCCTGGTTGGTGTAGGACCGGTCGGGACGCGGGGTCACGTACGGGGCCGAGCGCTGGAACACGACGACTTGGGCGGCGATCTTGGCCACTTCGGGCAGCACCTGGACGGCTGTGGCTCCCGAGCCGATGATCCCGATCCGCTTGCCCGTCAGATCGATGCCGTCATTCCACTGGGCCGAGTGGAACAGTTCGCCGGAAAAGTCGTTCAATCCCTCGATGTCGGGCACCTTTGGCTCGGACAGATGCCCGACGGCGCTCACCAGGGTGCGGGAGGAGAACTCCCCCTTGGGGGTGGTGACCCTCCACAGTGCAGCTGCCTCGTCCCACTTGGCGGCGTTCACTTCGGCGCCGAACACGATCCGCTCAAGCAGGTTCTCGTCACGGGCGACGTTGCGCAGGTAGTCAAAAATTTCCCGCTGGGGCGCGAACATGCGGGACCACTCCGGGTTGGGGCGGAAGGAAAACGAGTACAGATGCGACGGGACGTCACAGGCGGCTCCGGGGTAGTGATTGTCACGCCAGGTGCCACCTACTTCGTCCGCCCGCTCAAGAATGATGAATGAGCGCTGGCCCTCGCGGGCCAGCTTCGTGCCCATGCCAAGGCCCCCGAAGCCGGCACCAACAATGATTACATCGACCGGTGAACCGGGCGCGGGATGTTTCAGACTGGTGCTTTCCACTATTCCTCCAAATTGTGTCGTGGTGTGTGCTGGTCCCGACGGGCTAGACAAGGATCGGCTCCTTAATCTCGCCGGCAGGGGCGGCGGCAGGATCGCTGACGAACTCGTTGATGAGCTGGAAGAGCTGGGCCGGACGCTCGTGGGGGATGGCATGTCCGCTGTCGATGACGGCGTACCGGGCGTTGGGGAGGCCTCCGAAGAGAAGCTTGGTTTGCCGGGCGGGCACCATCTGGTCATGCCCACCGGCGACGACAAGGGACGGCGCGCTGATGGCGGCCAGTTTCCCGCTCAGGTCGGCGGTGACGTTGAGCCGCATCTGCGCTGCAATGCCTTCCGGAAAGGTGCGGGACTCAACCAAGGTTTGGATATCTGCCTCGGCGCGGCCGGCAAGGAACGGGTGCCCATAAGCGGTCCAGGTAACAAATTCGCGCAGGAGGTTCTGGTCCGACTCGAAGAGCCGGGTCCAGATCCGGTTGCGGAGCCGTTGCTGATTATCGGCCTTGATCCAGCCGGCCACCAGGGTCAGGCTTGCCACGCCTTCCGGCCGTGACGCGGCCATGTCGGCAGCCACCAGGGCGCCCAGGGAGTAGCCCACGACATGAACCGGCCGGACAGGAATGCGGGCATCAATAACGCCGGCGACCTGTTTAGACAGCGCCTCCA
Source organism: Arthrobacter sp. THG-b23 (assembly GCF_059091265.1). NCBI lineage: Bacteria > Bacillati > Actinomycetota > Actinomycetes > Micrococcales > Micrococcaceae > Arthrobacter > Arthrobacter sp. THG-b23. Next base: position 294,132 of record NZ_JBNHGM010000002.1, on the reverse strand, counting down.
GGGTCAGTTCTCCGTCGGGGGTCTGCAGATCGACGGAAAGCACGCGGTACCGGGCTGCGAGCATTGGAAACAGTGTGTGGAAGTGGGTCTTGCTGCTTCCGCCGGTTCCGTGCACCAGGACAATGGTGTCCCGGGAGTCATCCGCAGCATGCGTGTCATGGAACGGAACCGACAGGGAGCCGATGTGGACCAGTCCCTCTTGTGCATCTGGATGAATCTTCAATTCCAATCCCTTCAACGTTTTGTGAGTGCCGGTGTTAATGGTCAGGAGGGGATCCGCGTGGCGGAGGACTAGGGCAAACTGCCTGATATTGAAAGTACACTCCGTGCGGATTAGACTCTCATAAAAGCATATGAGTGATGCCAAGCACAATCCTGAAAGGGTTCATATGAAGATCACCGGCGCGGTTCTCGAAACTGTCGGCGCCCCCCGTCCCTACGCGCAGTCCCGGCCGCTGGCCGTTGCGGAACTTGACCTCGCCGACCCCGGACCGCAGGAAGTTCTGATCAGGGTGGAGGCCGCTGGCGTATGCCACTCCGACCTCTCCGTCGTCAACGGTGACCGTCCCCGGCCTCTGCCTATGCTGCTCGGCCATGAAGCCGCCGGAATTGTCGTCGCTGTCGGCGCCCAAGTTGATGATCTTCAACCGGGCCAGCGGGTCGTCACTGTGTTCCTGCCCCGCTGCGAGGAGTGCGCCAACTGCCGCACCGGAGGCAAGCTTCCATGCAGCGTCGGAACAGAATCCAACGGGGCGGGGTCATTGCCCGGCGGCGTCACCCGCCTCAGCCGCAGCGGCGAGCCGATCCTTCATCACCTCGGAGTCTCCGGATTCGCTACTCATGCTGTCCTTAACCGGCGCTCGGTAGTTCCCGTCGGCAGCGACATCCCGCCCGCGGTCGCAGCGGTTCTTGGCTGCGCGGTGCTCACCGGCGGTGGGGCGGTTATCAATGCGGGCAAACCGGAAGCGGGCCAGGACATCATGATCATCGGCCTTGGCGGAGTCGGCATGGCCGCGCTGCTGACCGCCGTCGCGGTCTCCTCACCCTGGGCCGCACCGCCCCGGATCATCGGCGTCGACGCCAACCCGGACAAACTGACCGCGGGGCGTGACCTTGGCGCCACAGAAACCTACTCTCCAGCGGAAGCCGAGGAACTAGGCATCCGCGCACACCTCGTCATCGAGGCCGCGGGTCACCCTAAGGCCTTCGAAACCGCCGTACGCTCAACGGCACCGGGAGGTACCACCGTGACAGTGGGCCTGCCGGCTCCCGGAGCCGTGTCATCGATCGAACCACTGGGCATCACAGCGGAGGCGCGGACCATCATCGGTTCCTACCTCGGCTCCGCGTTGCCCGCCCGCGACATCCCGGTCTACGCGCAGATGTGGCGCGAAGGAAGGCTCCCGGTCGAAAAGCTTGCCTCCTCAGTGATCCCCCTCGACGGGATCAACGAGGCGATGGATGAACTTGCCGACGGCAAGGCCATTCGCCAGATCGTGATGTTCAATTAAATGTCATCTGCACCAGGAAGTAGCAGCCCGGGCGGCCCATCACTGGGCCGCCCAGGTGCCGACGCTGATAGGGGCGTTAACAGGAAATGAAAACAACGACTTCGGTGGCCACAACACCGGGCGCCCCTGTCGGGCTGCGGGAGCGAGCGCGAATTGAGCGCTACCAAAACATCCGCGCCGCGGCCGAACAGCTCTTCAACGAACGAGGTTACGAGCAAACAACGACCAAGGAAGTAGCCGAACGTGCCGGCGTCGGGGAAGCAACTCTCTTCCGTTACGTCACGAACAAACACGAGCTGCTCCTGTTGGTTATCGGAGAACGCATGGACATGGCGCTCCAAGCGATCGAGGACGCTGACAAGGAACAGGTTGCCAATACTTCCACCGCCCGGGACTACGTCGAGCGGATCTACGCCATCTTTCAGGCTCGCGCCCAGTTCTACGCAACCGACCCGGAGAACGTCACCAGCTATCTGCACTACGGATTCAAGGCCGGAAGCCAGCTCGGCGCGCAAAGCATCTCCCAAGGCGACAGGATCATCGCGCTAACAGCATCTATCCTCGACAGCGCACGCGACGCCGGTCACCTGACTGCCGAAGTAGACTCACGGACAGTCGCGCAGAACTGCAACGGAACATACATCCACGAAGTTCTGCGTACGCCAGCCCGGGGATTCCAGCCCGAGGACCTCTGGGGAAAACTCCACGAACGCCTGCGCGTACAAATCGAGCCTCTCTTCCGGCTCTGAAGGCTCAAATCGACTTCCACGTCGAACTTGAAGGTGGCCGGTCGTCCTTGCCGAAGACCTGATAGATAACCTTGCCGGTCGGCAATATGCGCGGTTATCGGGTTTGGAGTTGGGCCGCGTGTTTAGTTCTCGAACCCCTGTTGCGGGTGCATCGTGGTTGAGCGCCTTGAGTGCCACTCTTCATTGACTGGAAGTATTCAGTGGCTTCTGCGTGCCTTTGCGGGGATTGGCCTTAATGGCGGTGCGGTTGCGGAGCCACTGGAACCGATCGGCGTACGGGCGGATAACTTCAACGTGGAGACGACGGTATGCGTGCCGGTCACTTCATTTTCCGACCCCTGGAGAAGCCGTTCCTGGCCGCGACGTTCAGTACTCGTCCGGCCCGCCGAACCATCCGGAAGCTCGGGCGTGGAATTCTTGCGTATGCAGCGCCGAGGCTCCCGCAGGGATCATCCCCAGGAACGGGACGGGAAGATCGCTCAGGTACCGCTGGTTGTCCAACTCAATGTCGGTGGGCTCCTGCGGCCAGGCACCGATCACTAACCCCGCGACCGGAAGCGACCGGCGCTGCAGTGCCTCGAGCGTAAGCAGGGTGTGGTTCAACGTCCCGAGCCCGCTGCGGCACACGACGACGATGCCCGCCGTTCGCTGGCTGTCGCCGGCGCCGGCCGTCGATGTCCCGTCGATGAAGCCAGCAGCCAGATCCGCGAGGCAAAAACCCGGTTCGAGTTCGACGAGCAGTCCGCCGGCCCCCTCCACCAGCACGTGATCGAAATCCTCGGCTAGCCCCCGGATGGTCTCGGTGTGCTGCACACGTCTGGGGAGGGAAGCGCCCTCCCGGGCGGCTGCGGCGACCGGCGCCATCGGTAACCGGAGCCGGGCACCTTCTAAGACGTGGTCGATCCCGGCCAGCCGGCGGACTTCCTCGATGTCCCCGGCCTCCTCCTCCAGAACGCCCGTTTGGACGGGTTTATAGACCGCGACCGAGGGGCGGCCGCTGCGCGCGGAAGCCGCGCGGGAACCGGCAGACAACGCCGCCGCAAGCGCCGCCGTCGTCATCGTTTTGCCCACGCCGGTATCCGTGCCGGTCACGAACAGGATCCGGGGCAGGGCGGGCAGGCCCGCGTCAGGGTGCCTCACCGGTTGCTCCTTTCCGGTGACGCGGCTTCCACCGTGACGGACAGGGGCGCCTGGAAGGACAACAGCCGCAGCCAGTCAGGTTCCGGCCCAATCAGCCGTATATCAGGCAGGGCGCGGGCTGTTTCCTCCAGGGCCAGGACGGTTTCGAGTTCGGCCAGCCTCGCCCCCAGACAGCGGTGCAGCCCGTAGCCGAAGGACAGCGAGTAGGCCGTGGGGCCAGCATCGGGCGGGTGGTGGCCGGCCAGTTCCAGAAGGATTTCGGATCCGGCGGGCAGCGCCGTGCCGTCCAGGACGGTATCGCGCGGGACGACCCGGCGCCAGGTGTGCACGGACGGTTCCTCGGCCAGCACCCTGCGCACCAGCGTTGATCCAGTGCCGCCGGAGGCCAGCGATTGCCAGCAAGCGGGATCCTGCAGCGCCCGGTACAAGGCTGTGCCGATCAGCAGTGCGGTGGTTTCCTGCCCGGCGATGAGCAGGAAGTAGCCCAGCGAGCAGACCTCTGCGGTCCGGAGCCCGGCCGCGTGCAGTGCGCCGAAGAGGTTGTCGTGCCCATGGCTGGCGACGACCTCGGCCCGCAGCCAGGCGTAGAACTCGGCGGCGGTTTCGGCGAGTTCCACCTGACGCTGCGGATCCGGCCAGCCCCAGAAAAGTTCCAGTGAATCCCGGCTCCAGCGCTTGACCACTTCCGAGTCCGGCAGTGGGAAGCCGGTCAGTTCCTGCATGATCACCGGCGGGATGTGGGCTCCAACAGCCCTGGCAAGGTCCACCGGGCCGTGCGCGATCTCCGCGGCGGCAGCTTCGGCATGTTTGCGCGTTAGTTCGCGCACCCGCGGGCCGATGGCGGCGACCTTGGCGGGGGTGAAGAACCCTGCTACCACCGAACGCACCGTCCGGTGCAGCTCCCCGGTGGCCGAGGCCAGCACCGGCGGCAGGGCGAACCGGCTGCGGCTCAGGATCCGCAGTGCCGCCGGGCTCAGCGGCACCACCGAGGTTAAGGCGTTGGTGGGCAGGAAATCATCCACTCGGCGCAGCACCTGGCGGACCTGCTCGGGGTCCCTGATGACCTGATAGCTCGTGCCCTCGCTCACGCGGGCACCTCCATGTGGGATAGCAGCGTATTAATAAGGTCGGTGACGTTTCGCAACTGCGCCGGGGCCAGGTCCGCGCGGGCGGTCAGCCTCAGCCGCGAGATCCCGTCCGGCACACTCGGCGGACGGAAGCAGCCGACCAGCACGCCGGCGTCCTCCAGCCTGGCGGCCAGGTCCGCGGCGCACCGCGGTGAGCCGGCGGGCACGGACTGCACCGCGCCATCAGCCTGCTCGATGCCCAAACCGGCGGCGATCAGCGCCGCGTTGCGGCCGACGGCGGCCACGCGCTCCGGCTCGTCGGCAATGATGCGGCAGGCCTGCGCGGCGGCAGCGGCCGCGGCCGGGGCCAGCCCGGTGTCGAAAATGAAGCTCCGCGCGGTATTGACCAGATGCTCGCGCAGAGCGGGGGAGCCGAGTACCGCCCCGCCCTGGCTGCCCAGGGCCTTGGACAGCGTGGCGGTAACCGCCACATGCTCCGCTCCGGCCAGCCCCGCGGCGTACACGGCGCCGCGGCCGTGGCCGGCAACGCCGATCCCGTGCGCCTCGTCCACCACCAGCAGCGCGTCGTGGTCGGCGCACAGTTGCGCAACGGCGGACACGTCGGCGGCGTCCCCGAGCACCGAGTAGATCGATTCGATCACGACGACGGCGCGCGGCTGGCTGCGCGCGGCCAGCCGCTGCTCCAAGGCATCCAGGTCGTCGTGCGGGAAGACCTCGACCGGGGAGCGGGAGAGCCGGGCGGCGTCGATCAGCGAGGCGTGGATGTGCTCGTCGGTCAGAAGCAGGGTTCCGGGGCCGCCGAGAGCGGTGAGGATGCCCAGGTTCGCGGCGTAGCCGCTGGAGAAGGCCAGCGCCGCGGGGCGGCCGGTGAGCGCGCACAACTCGGCCTCGAGCTCCTCGTGCACAGCGTGCGTGCCGGTGACCACGCGGGAAGCGCGGGCGCCGGTGCCGTAACGTTCGACGGCGGCGACGGCGGCGGCCTGCAGCCGGGGGTCCGCGGCCAGGCCCAGATAATCGTTGGAGGCCAGGTCGAGCACGGTGCCGGTCCGCGGTACCGTGTGCCGGATGATACCGCGCCGGACGCGCACTCGGGCCTGGGCGGCGAGCCAGTCCTGCATGGAGCCCATCAGCCATGCACCTCTTTAACGGCGGCGCTAATGCCGGCGCCGATCGCCGCCACGTCAGCCGGCGTGCAGATATATGGCGGCATGGTGTAGACGAGGTTGCGGAACGGGCGCACCCAGACCCCGTGCGCCAGGGCCGCGCGGGTCATGGCCGGGACGTCCACCGCATCGTGGAGTTCGACGACGCCGACGGCGCCGAGCACCCGCACGTCCCGGACGGACCCGAGGCCGGATGCCGAGGCCAGGGACGCGCGCAGGCCAGCTTCGACGCCTCGCACCTGCTCCTGCCAACCGGCGCTTTCCAGCAGCTGAAGCGAGGCCAAGGCCGCCGCGCAAGCCAGCGGGTTGGCCATAAAGGTCGGCCCGTGCAGGAGGGCCCGGAATTCGGAGGCGGTGATGACGTCCGCGACCGTCGTGGAGCACAACACCGCGGCCAGGGTCAGGTAGCCGCCGGTGAGGGCCTTGCCCACGCACATGACGTCCGGGACCACCCCTGCCCATTCGCCGGCGAAGAGCTTGCCGGTGCGGCCGAAGCCGGTAGCGATTTCGTCGAAGACGAGCAGTAGCCCATGCGCGTCGGCCACCCGGCGCAGGGCCTGCAGGCATTCGGGCGGGTAGGCGTGCATTCCGCCGGCGCCCTGCAGCACTGGTTCCACAATGATCCCGGCCAGCTCGTGCCCGTGCCGGGCGACGGCGGCCTCCAATTCCGCGGTCCAGGCGGCAACCGCTGCGCCGTCGGAGACCAGGCTGCCGCCGCCGTTCAGCCGCGCGGCCGGCGGCCGGGGCAGGAAATGCTGGACCGGCAGGGATGGGAAGGCCGAGTGCATGCCGTCCACCGGATCGCACACGCTCATAGCACCGAAGGTGTCCCCGTGGTAGCCGCCGCGCAGGGCCAGGAACGCGTGCCGGCCCTGCCGCCCGGCTGCGGCCTGGTACTGGATGGCCAGCTTCAGCGCGACCTCCACCGAGACCGAACCGGAGTCCGCGAAGAACACGTGCCGCAGCGGATCTGGGGCCAGCTCCGCCAGCTGCTCGGCCAGCCGGACGGCAGGCTCGTGCGTGAGGCCGCCGAACATCACGTGGCTGAACCGCTTCACTTGCCGGCGTACTGCGTCGTCGAGGGCCGGATGCCGGTAGCCGTGGATGGCGGACCACCAAGAGCTCATGGCATCGACCGCCTCGAAGCGCGCCCCGTCCGCGGCTTCCAACTGCAGCCGCACGCCGTCCGCGGCGGCAACCGCGTAAGGCGTGGGGCCGTCCAGCGGGGCGTAGGGGTGCCAGAGCAGGCCGCGGTCACGCGCAAGCAGCGCAGCGCCGGACAGCGCTGCCTCAGGCATTGGGGGCAAGCTCCGTCCCCGCGCCGCGGCGCCGGATGGAAATCTCTGTCGGTGCGCCGTCGTCGTCAGCGGCCGCAGCGGGCACCGGGCCGGCAGGGGCCAGAACAGTGAAGCCGGCGTCGGCAATCATCTCCAGGTCCGCCTTCGCGGCCTGGCCCTCGCTGGTCAGGTAGTCGCCGAGGAAGAGCGAGTTGGCCACGTGCAGGGCAAGCGGCTGCAGCGAGCGCAGGTGCATCTCGCGGCCGCCGGCCATCCGCAGTTCGGTGGGAGGGCAGGCGAAGCGCACCAGCGCCAGGATCCGCAGGCAGTGTGCAGGGGTGAGCAGCCAGGTGCCCTCCAGGGGGGTGCCCTCGAAGGGCATCAGGAAGTTAACCGGGATCGAGTCGGTCTCCAGCTCTCGCAGGGCAAAGACCGCGTCGATCAGCTCTTCGTTGCTCTCGCCCATTCCCACGATCAGGCCGGAGCAAGGGGAGAGGCCGGCGTCCTTGGCATGGTTGACGGTACGAACGCGGTCTGCGTATTCGTGGGTGGTGCAGATGTCGGCGTAGTTGGATTCGCTGGTGTTCAGGTTGTGGTTGTAGGCGTCCACTCCGGCGGCCTTGAGCTTGTCTGCCTGCCCGTCCTTGAGGATGCCCAGGCAGGCGCAGACCTCCACCTGCGGATGCTCGTCCTTGAGTCCGGCGACCATGTTGGCCACTCGATCCACGTCCCGGTCCGTTGGGCCCTTGCCGCTGGCCACGAGGCAGACCCGGGAGGCGCCCGCGCGGATGCCGCTGGCGGCCTGTTCGGCGGCCTCTTCCGGTTTGAGCCATGTGTACTTGAGGATTTCGGCGGCCGAACCCAGGCGCTGCGAGCAGTAGGTGCAGTCCTCCGGGCAGAGGCCCGACTTGAGGTTCACCAGGTAGTTCACCTTGACGGTATTGCCGAAGTGGGCCCGCCTCAGCGTCGCTGCCGCCGCCGTCAGCTGCAGCAGCTGTGAATCGTCGGAAGCGAGGATGGCACGCGCATCGTCGCGCGTCAGGGTGCCGCCGGCCAGCTGCCGGTCGGCCAGATCTTGGAAGGAATTGAACACCGTTCAATAGTGGGTGTGGCCGGAGTGGTTGTCAAGGATGGTGCATGATGGACGCGATAACGTGACATCGGCTGGAGACGGAGAGGACGGAGGCCGACGTGGCCCTGACGCGCCAGAAGATCGTCGATACGGCCTTGGAAATTTTGCGCTCGTACGGTCTGGCCGATCTCTCGATGCGCAGGCTTGCGCGCGATCTCGGCGTGCAGCCCGGAGCGCTGTATTGGCATATTAAGAACAAGCAGGAACTGCTGGTGGTGTTGGCCGAGCGAATCCTGGAGCCAGTAGAAGTGGGCGACGCCGGCGGCGACCCGGAGGGTGCCGTGCGGCGGTCCGCGCAGGATTTGCGTGCGGCGCTCCTTGCCGTGCGCGACGGCTCGGACGTCGTTTCCCTCGCGCAGGCGCTGGCGCCGGAGTCCCTCACCCCGCTGAATGGGATGACCGCGCTCTTGGTTGAAAGTGGACTGAGCGAGCTGCACGCGCGCTGGGGGGCGAAGAGCCTGACGCACTACATCCTCGGCGCGGTGGCGGAGGAGCAGACCCGGGCCGAGCTTGCCCGATCCGGCCTGCTGGAACCGGGCCCTGATTCCGACACTAACGGCGAAGCGTTCCTCTTCGGCATCAATACGCTGCTTGAGGGGCTGCAGATGCATCGGACGCGGTGATCCGAGTCCTGCCTAAGGGTCCGAGGGTCGAGCTCGCGGGTGATGCAGGAGGCGATGTTGCTCAGCTGCGGCTGGAGCCTCTCCGGCACGTTCTCGACAATGCGCCGCGCATTGAAGGATGTACAGATTTATGTTCATCCTCCACTGCCGAAACTAGGCTGGCCTTATGCGGAATGAGCTGAAGGCTGCTGCAGACCAACTGAATGTTCAGCCGGACGCTAACGTCCTGACCGTAGCTGAGGCTCGCGCCGCCTTGCCGGCAACGTTGCGGCACTTCCGAACCGTCCCGGGTGCGCGCCCCGTACTGGTTGGATCCCATCGAAAAGCTGATGCCGCGATTGTGCCAATCCGCCTCTACGGCAGCATGGACGCCGGCCGGGTCGGCGAATCGATGCCGTTGCTCGAACTCCTCAGGCAGCGGCGCCGGTTGATTTCCCGTCTGGCTACACTCAACCGAATTGAGGCTGTCGCTGTCTTCGGGTCGGCCGCCCGCGGAGAAGAAAAGCCGGACAGCGACCTGGATCTGTTGGTCGATCCACAGGATGCCGCGAGTCTGTTCGATTTGGCCCAGTTCGCCGAGGATATGGAGCAGTTGGTCGCCCGCCCGGTGGATGTCATCTCCCGCCGTGGGCTCGATCCCGGCCGCGACGCGACGATCCTGGCTGAAGCTGTGCCACTGTGACAGACTTTCCCGATCACACGCAACGATGGCTGGCAGACCTCGCGGTCAACCTGGATCTGGCGGCTGAGCTCGTGAGCCGGGGCCGCGAAGCGTTCAACTCCGATCCTGCGCTCCGTCTGGCCTTTGAGGCTTTGTGCAACCGTGTCGGTGACCTGTGCAAGAGGCTCGTTACCGCGGAACCCGAGACCTTCACTGACCCGATCTGGCGGCAGGCAGGCAGGAACAGGGATTTCTTCGTGCATCACTATGACCGCGTCGATGAGCAAGCGCTGTGGGTGACGGTCTCGGTAAGGTTTCCGGAGCTGCGCGATCGGCTCGAAAGAATATGCCGGCGGCCAGGGGAACACTGACTGCGCACGACGGAGATGCACAGGCAGCGAAGCTGGCGGTGTTCACTCTGGTCATCCAGCGATGGGCTTTGGGTAGCAGGCAAGAAGGTAGACGGGCAGCGACGGCGGGGACGGGCAAATGCTCGGCCCCGCCTTCGCAGCAAGCTGAAAGCATGAGGGGGGCCTCCCACGGTGGGATGGCACCCCTCATGACTGTCCGCAGGTTAGGCGGCGGGCTCTTCGACGACAGGCTGCTCGATAATCAGGTCTTCAACAACCGGCTGTACGGCAACCAGCTGCGCCTCGTAGGCGGCAGCGATGGTCTGGTAGGCGGCGCGGGCCTCGCCGACGATCACTCGGTTCTCGGCGCGGAGTTTCTTCAGCGCAGCGGCCTGGGCTGCACGCAGGTTCTTGACCTCCAGTTGCGCAGCCTTCACAGCCTTGCCCTTGGCGAGCTTCGCCTTCTTGGACAGGGCCTTCAGCGCGGCGGCAGCGGTGGCACGGGCCTGCTTCTCAGCAGTCTGGGCTCCGATTTGCGCGTCCTTGAAGGCAGCCTTTGCTGCTGCGACGTCGGCGTTGGTGAGGGGGGCTGACTCAGTGGCAACCGGTGCGGTGGTGACGGGCACAAGGTCAGCGGCGGATGCGGCGGTGGCACTTCCACCAACCAGGAGGCCGGCGGCGAGGAAGCCAGCGGCGATCTTGAGAATTGCAGTCATTCTTACTCCGTATTCGGATGAGATAGCTGGCCCAGCGCCAGCCACCTTTCGAAAGTAACGAGCGCACTCGACGCAAAAGCCAACCTTGCGGCTAATCTGCTGAAAGACTGTCGCTGCTTTCCAAAAGCTGCGCTTTTGCTGGGACAAGCCGTGCCCGGAAGTGGCCGTGCAAAACGAAGGCGGGCATCGCCGTCGTGATGATTTACGCGACTTTTCTGCCCGGCTCTGTGGCCTAGGGCGCTGGCACGGCTATTCCCGTGCCTTTGCACGGTGTGTGACACCTGGTGGGGCAGACGTAGGGATCAAAGAGGTAGCTGATCCTCAGAGGGCAGGGTGCCATGACTAGGATGTGGGGCATGCCGACAAGCTCAATCCCCGTGACCGACGCTGCCCGCGCCGACGCACTCCACGCCCTGGATATTCTCGATACCCCTCGAGAGGAGCGCTTTGACCGGATTGTCCGTGCAGCACGGGCCGTCTTTGATGTGCCGATGGTGGCCCTGAACTTCATCGATCTGGACCGGCAGTGGACCAAAGCAGAAGCCGGTTTACCGGGCTTGGAAAACACGCCGCTCGATGAAGCGATCTGCTGGTATACCGTCCGGAAAGGCGACGTACTGGTTGTGCCCGACGCGTCGGTCGACGAGCGGTTCAGTGACTACCCGTTCGTTACCTCGGATCCTAATATTCGCTTCTATGCAGGGCAGCCACTGAGGGCGTCGGGCGGGGAACCTGTCGGCTCGCTGTGCATCCTGGACACGAAACCACGGCAGCTCAGCGACAAAGAAGCCCAGGTGCTGGCCGAAATGGGGCGTTGGGTCGAGCAGGAGCTGGAGTTGCAGCGGGAGCTGGACCACGCGGCCGAGGTGCAACGCGTACTTTTGCCCCGTACCGTCCCGGATCTTCCCGGCTACCAGCTGGCTGGCCGGTGTGTGCCGTCGAGAGGGTTGAGCGGGGACTTCTTTTACTGGCACGCCTTGCCCGACGGTAAGCTCCAGCTGCACGTGGTGGATGTGATGGGCAAGGGGATCCCCGCCGCGCTCATTGCGGCGTCGCTTCGGGCCACCTTGGTGGGAGCTGCACGGTTCAGCGACCAGGGTCAGGCATTCCATCGGGCGGCGGTCGCATCGGAGCAGTTGCTTTCCGACGCCGACTCCTTCGGCACTGTCTTCTCGGCCCGCCTTGAACCGTCCACCGGGCGGATTGACTATGTAGATGCCGGACACGGGCTGGCCTTCGTCTTCAGCGACGGAGGTTACCGTCGGCTGCACCGTTCCGGTCCTCCCCTGGGGGCGGTACCCGGCCAGCGGTGGGAGGTCCACAGCACGGTCCTGGAGTTTGGGGAGACCTTGGTGGTGGTGTCAGACGGTTTCCTCGATTTCTTTGCGACCTTGGAAGAAACGGTCGAGCAGGCGGTTGCCGCCGGAATCGTCGCCTTGCCACCGGATGAGTTGGTTGACCGGGCCGTTGCCTTCGCCGGCGTGAAGGGACACGACGACGACATCACCGTCGTCGCACTTCGTAGGGAATAAGACGACCGTGAGCGGTGCATTCCGGGGGGCGGGAATGGTGCCGACTTATGTACCTCGCGGTGCATTTGATCCGCCTCGATTGGTTCGGATAGTGTTGCGCCGCACGTGCCGTTGATAGTTCCGCCACTGCTCTTCCCTGTCTCGCCTTCTCCCACTAGAGAGTCCTCCCATGCGTCTGGCGTTAAACGTTTTGATGGTTCCAATCCTGGTCGCACTCGCGCTGATGTCAGGCGGGATTGCCCCGGCGCAGGCAGCCACGGCCGCGATAACGCTTAGCTCCTCGTCGGGGCCGGCAGGAACTTCGGTAACGGTCACCGGAACGGGTTTCCCCAAAAAGTCGTCCGGAACCATCACCGGCGGAGCAGAGCCTGTCGCTTTCGCCTCCAGTGCCTCCGGATACTTCCGTACCACGCTGGTGATACCTGCGGCCGAGCAGGCAACTGTCCTCATCGAGGCTAGAGCCGGGGCCACCCGCGCATCGGCTCCCTTCACGCTCACCTACAGCAGCCCCTCAGTGACGCAGGAGGAACCGGCGCAGCCCCAGCAGTCTCCCGCCCCCACCGCGCCAACGATCAACAAGGCGCCGCTTCGCTTCGGCCTGGGAACGCCGGGCGGACCGTTGGCATCCGCCGAAATTGACACAGCCGCTGCCCTGGTCGGCGAAGCTCCATCGATCATCCTCTCCTACAAGGACTTCAACCAAGCCCCGCCCATCGCAGAACTGGAAGCGGTCCGCACCCGCGGTGCGGTCACCTTGCTCACCTGGGAGCCATGGACCTGGGGCGGCGGCACCGAACAGCCCGCCTACTCACTGGACCGGATCACAGCCGGGGACTTCGACCCCTATCTGCGCGATTGGGGCACGGCTCTGGCTAAGTGGGGCCACCCCGTGATGCTGCGCTTCGGCCATGAGATGAACGGCAACTGGTACCCCTGGTCTGAAGGTATCAACGGCAACACGGCCGGGGACTATGCCGCCGCGTGGCGGCACGTTCACGACGTCGTCTCTTCCACCGGCGCACGGAACATCACCTGGGTGTGGAACCCGAACGTCCCCTACGCCGGATCAACGCTTCTGGACGGGCTTTACCCCGGCGCGGGCTACGTGGACGCGGTTGCCCTCGACGGGTACAACTGGGGAACCTCCGCAGCGTGGAGCACCTGGACCCCGCCGTGGGCGCTTTTCGCCGACGGCCTCGGACAGCTCCGGTCACTGGCCCCGGGCAAGCCCATCCTCATCGCCGAAACAGCCTCCGCGGAAGAGGGCGGCTCCAAGGCAGCCTGGAACAAGGACCTTGTCTACTACCTGTCCCAGCAGCCCGACATCACGGCCTTGGTCTGGTTCCACTACAACAAGGAAACCGACTGGCGCATCGACAGCAGCAAAGCCTCTGCAAGCGCGCTCGCCGAAGCCCTCGCCGCCAGACCCCGATAGTGGACTAGCAGAGTAGTCCTCACTGAAGTGAAACCTGCGCTGACCTCAAAGCGGTGGGGCTGGGAAGGCGGTTTCTTCCCAGCCCCACCGCGTGGGCGACCCCATACGGGCCACCGGCGGGTGTTCTAAGGAGCTGCGACCTCGTGTGAGCGATGAGCCTCGTCGTCCTTGGCGAGGTCCTTGCCTTTGGTCTCCGGAGATGCGATCGCCGCGACCAGCACCAGGGCACAGAGCAGGATCAGGTAGATGTCGAAGGCCCGCGGCATGCCCTCCGAGTAGAGCCAGGTCTGCAAGTACGGCGCGGTTCCGCCGGTTAGCGCTCCGGCAACAGAGTAGGGCAGGCCCATGCCGATGGCCCGAACACGGGTCGGGAACTGCTCCGGGAAGAAGGCCGGCATGATAGCCGTCGGTGCGGCAATGAGAATCATGCCCACGCCCATATAAACAATCAGCCGCCATGATTCCTGGCCGCCATTGAAGACAAGTGTCAGGGGGATGATCAGCACCATCGCGCCGATGGCAAAGAAGTACCAGTTGAACTTTCGGCCAATCTTGTCCGACAGCCATCCCCAGAAGATAAGGCACACAATGAAAAAGACGTTGGCCGCGGTGCTGATCCACAACACATGGCTCGGGTTCATCTGTAGCGGACCCATGGCGAAAGCCGGAGCCATGATCGACCACACATAGAACATCACAGTGCCACCTGCCGCCAAACCGACGATGCGCAGGCATGCCCGGCGGTGCTTCCAGATTTCAGGCCACAGCGGAGTGCGCTCTTCGGTTCGGCCGGCCGCACGGGCAGCTTCGATCTCCTTGGCACGTTGGCGGAACATGGGAGTCTCGTCGAGCTTGCGCCGCAAGACGAGTGCGTAGATGCCGAGGACTCCACCAGCGATGAACGGCACGCGCCATGCCCACTCACGGACGGCGTCCGCACCGATCGTGCTGGTTAGGATGGCACCCAGAAGTGTGGCTGCCATGACTCCGACGGTGACGAACACGAAAACGCTGGAGGACCATAAGCCGCGGGATTTGCGCGGCGCCATCTCTGTCACGTAAGTGAAAGATGAAACGACTTCGCCGCCGTGCCCAAGCCCCTGCAACACACGGCCCAGTAGCAGGAAGGCGGCGGCCGCGGCGCCGATCATGTCGTAGCTCGGCGAAATGCCGATGAGCAGGCTGCCGCCGGCGGTGATAGTCATCGAAACGGACATGGCCTGCCGCCGGCCGAGTCGATCAGCGAACCATCCGAAGAAGAGCCCGCCCAAAGGGCGCATGAGGAATCCAACGGCGAAAACCGCCAGCGTTCCCAAGAGTGCGGTGATCGGGTCTTCGGCGCGGAAGAACTGGCCGGCGAAGTAGGCGGCGAAGATCGAATAGGCGGTCCAGTCGTACCATTCCAGCGCGTTGCCGACGCCGACGCCGATAATGATCTTTCGTTTTTCCCGGGCCGACAGCGGAGTGCCGGCAGCCAGGGCGGTGGATGTTTCAGTCATGAACATGCCTTCGCTTGTGGAAGTGACGGATGGGGGCGGGGCGCATCATTGCTCCAGGGCGGGGCGCATCATTGCGCCAGCGGTCGAGCGGAGTCTCCAGTGTTGAAAAGGCTTTGGGACACATGCCCTGCTTTGCTCGGCTGCATCTTGCCCTCAAGCTGGTCAGCAGCAGTTTCGCTGTGAGTACTGTGTCACATCTTCGTGACGGAAGTCACGGAAATGCCAGATAACGGTTTTGTTACGCGGCTAGTTGGCGGAAGCGGGAGCCGTGAAAGACCAGTGGGCTCCTCTCCTTGTCGGCTTGCAGTGCGTGGATTTCGAAGAACACCGCGTCGTGATCTCCTGCCTCGTGTTCGGCATAGATGCTGCACTCGAACCACAGTGATGCCGCAGGCAAGAGGATTGCCCCGCTCTGCGTGGTTACTGTCTCGACGCCCTCGAATCTGGACTTCTTGTCGCGGCCGGCCAGCTGTCGGCACAGTGCGCCCTGGTCTTCGCCCAGGATGGAGACGCCGATTCGGTCGGCTTGCCGCAGAACGGGCCACGTTGTCGAGGACTTTTGGACGGCGAACATCACCAGCGGGGGCTCGAGGGAGACGCCCACGGTGAAGGAGGATGCCACCAAAGTGTGGCTTTCTCCTGACACCTCGGCGGCCATGGCGGCAACACCGGAGGGGAAATGGGCGAAAGTCTCCCGCAGTAACTGCGGATCGGGCGCGTGGGTGCTCAGGTTCATGATCGTGTCCTCCTTGGATTTTGGGTGACGGCGGTCGCCGCATGTGTGCAGTTAGCATGCCAGAAAAGAGGCCGACTGTATAGCAATTCAGTGACGACCGTTTAGATTTTAGATATATGACGCAGTTCACGCGTTGGTATTGCAGCACCGTGCCGACCGTAGTAGTTTCTGTCACATCGCCGTACCGCTGCGGCGCATCGGAAGGAGCACCATGACCCACCAGATTGATACGAAGACCCGAAGCCGTGTAAGCGTGGTCCGTCAGGCCGAGCGTGAAAACCTGTGGTTTCTCGGCGACCTGATTCAGCCGATTATCACCAGTGAGATGACTGAGGGTCGGTTCATGATGGCCCTAACGCATTCGAAGGCCGGCTCGGAGCCGCCCCTGCACGAGCATGACGCCGAGGATGAGATCTTCTACATCCTTGAAGGAAAGATCTCATTCTGGGCGGCCGATACCGAGGTGACGCTTGGCCCAGGTGACTGCATTCTGATGCCCAAGGATGTGCCGCACATCTTCCAAGTGGCCCCGGACCTGGAAGCGAAATGGCTCGTCATGACCGCTCCCGGTGGGTTGGAAGATTTCTTCCGGGACGTCTCCATCCCGGCCGAATACGCCGGCCCGCAGCGGGGCTGGGAGATGGATGAGGCCACCGAAAAACGTCTTGAGGCCGCGTGCGCGAAGCACAACATCACGCTGCTGGCACCTCCCGGTACTCGTCCGGGCAAGGCTTCCTGACGTGACGGCGGCACCCCCGACGCTGACAGATACTGTGCGCGCCTTCTGGAAAGCTCAGGCAGCGGGTGACGCCGAGTCCGCCCGCGCTCTGATGTGCGACGACGTCGAATGGACGGTGGCCGGTCGGCATGCCCCGGTGGCTCGTACGTATTTCGGCGCAGAGGAGTTTTTCGGACAGTTGATGGCCACGCTCGGGCGGACCTTCGAGGCCGGCAGCGCAGTCATGGACATCCGGGGCATGTATGAAGATGCGGCCCAGTCCACCGTCGTCACACACCTGCGCGAAACGGCCACGACCCGCACCGGGCTGACATTCGACAACGAGATCGTCACGATCATGACCGTCCGGGACGGACGGATCACCCGATGTCGGGAGCTGATGGACCTGCACGAGGTCCGCCGAACCTTCGGCGCCCAACCGGAGCCCGAACCCGCAAAAGCCCATGAATAAGGAAGAACCATGACCGACACCGACGTCGCCCCTGTCCGGATCGCAGCCATCGAAGCACCACCAGCTGAAGTAACGGCCGAAATCGTCGAACGCATCCACAATATCGGCCCGCTGCTGCGGGAGAACGCGTTGCTTGCGGACCGCAACCGGGTCCTGCCCCAGGAGACCGTGGAGGCGCTGGAGGACGCCGGTGCCCTGCGGATCGCCGCACTGCGCCGCTACGGCGGTTACGAGGGTGGGGCGTCCATGCTGCTGGAGGTGGCCCGCACCGTCGGTTACTACGACCCGGCGGCTGCCTGGTGCACCGTGATCTCGAACGGCTCGGTGATGCTCGCCAATCGTTACAGCGACGAACTGCTCGACGAAGTATTCGCGGATGGCCCCGTGCGGATGGCCTCGATTTTCGCCAGCCCCCAGGGGACGGCCGTTCTGGACAACGGCGGGTGGCGCGTTTCGGGCGTATGGCCGTTCGCCTCGAATTCCTCGCACTCCGAGTGGGCCATCGGCATCCTGTTCATCAAGGAAGCAAACGAAGAACCGGGCGCGGCTCCGCGCATCGGTTTCGCCATGATGCGCCGCGGGGAGTATGAGGTGAAGGACACGTGGTTCACCATCGGCATGCGCGGATCCGGTTCCAACACCATGGTGACGGAGAACCTGTGGCTGCCGCACAATCGAATCATTACCTTTGAACAGCTGATGGGACCTGGCTACGAGCAAGACCCGGAGGCCACGTTCGGCCGCCGGCTGACTCCGCACCTGACTATGTCCACCACCATCCAGGCGCCCTCACTCGGCGCAGCCGCTGCAGCCTTGGACTTTGTGCGGGAAAAGGCCCAGACCCGGCCGGTCACCTACACCAACTACAAGCGGCAGATCGATTCCGGCGCCTTCGTGCAGAACCTCGGCCAGGCCAGCATGAGGATCGACTCTGCCCGGGTGCTGCTGGAGCGCTCGGCCGCCATGATCGACGCAGCGGCCGCGGGCACCCAACCGATGCCGCTGGAGCAGCGCGCCAGCAATCGCGGAGGCATCGGCCACGCCGGCCATGAACTGGTGGA
This sequence comes from Arthrobacter sp. THG-b23, assembly GCF_059091265.1. NCBI lineage: Bacteria > Bacillati > Actinomycetota > Actinomycetes > Micrococcales > Micrococcaceae > Arthrobacter > Arthrobacter sp. THG-b23. Next base: position 276,269 of record NZ_JBNHGM010000002.1, on the reverse strand, counting down.
CGCGGTCAACGATCTCTGCTGGTTGCACGGCACGGCGGCGTTCGCCGAACACAGTCTGCTGGGCCGGATGTGGCGCGACATCAACACCGGGACACGCCACGCCTCGATCACCGCCCCGATGGGCTACGAGCTGCACGGTAACGGGCTGACGGGGACCGAGTTCATCTCGGCCAAGCTTTAGGGGAGAACGGTGGGAACCTCGGCCAAGTCAGCCTCCACCCGGCTGTATGCCCAGCGCGACGCCGGTGTCCTCGCCTACCGCGGCATCCGCTACGCGGAGCTCGACGGTGCCGCCCGGTTCGCCGCCCCGCGCCCAGCCTCGGGCCAGCTGAAGACCGACCGCTTGGCCGAGGTGCCGGTCTTTCCGCAGCTGCCAAGCCGGCTGGCTGCCGCGATGGGAAGCGGAGCGGAAAACCCGCAGGCGGAGGATGCGTTCTACCTGAATGTATGGGCTCCCGAGGGTGCCGACCGGCTGCCAGTGCTGTTCTTCATTCATGGCGGGGCCTGGATGAGCGGCGGCGGATCCAACGAATGGTACGACGGCGCCGAGCTGGCCCGCGAAGGACTGGTGGTGGTCACCGTCAACTACAGGCTAGGCGCTATAGCCCACCTCGCCCCGCCCGGACGCGAGCACCGTCCGGTGCAGGACCTGCTGACGGCGCTGAGATGGGTCCGGGACAACGTCGAGGACCTCGGCGGGGATCCCGACCGTGTCACCGTCGCCGGCCAATCGGCCGGCGGCTGGTATGGGCACCTGCTGAGCGTGCTGCCCGAGGCCCAAGGCCTGCTGCGCCGCGTGGCGCACCTCAGCATGGCAACACGCAAGCCGTGGGATGCTGAGCGTGCCGCCCGCGTGCGGCGCGCTGCCGCAGGCGAACAGGCTCCGGATCTGCTGTCAATGGCCCCGCTGCCCCGCCTGCTGCGCGCCGGCATGCGCGGGCTGACGGCGACGGCCGACACAAGACCGCTCGGGCATGCAGCCTCGGGTTACCTGCCCACGGAGGCGCCCAACATCCCGGAGCGGTTCCTCGATCCTGAATGGGCCGCCGGGCGATGCCATGTGGAAGCGGCCTACATCCGCTATACGGCGGATGAAACGGGCATGTTCTTCTTCAACTCCGAGCCGGAACGCCACGCAACGGCCGATCAGGTCGATGCCTGGATGGCCATGCTGCCCGCGGCGGACCGGCCGCCCCGGGATGCAACCACAATGGACCCGTACGAGCGGCTTGTCACGGCGTCGTCGTGGATCCAGTTCCAGCGCCTTCCGCATGAATTGGCTTCCGCCTACGCCGCGGCCGGCATTCCCACGTCGTTGAAGGTCTTCGCGCACCGCAGCCCGCTGCCGGGCCTGCTCAGTGGGCACTGCCTCGACTTGCCGTTTCAATTCGGTACCCGTGCGGCCTGGGCCGACGCGCCGATGCTCCGCGGAACGCCCGATGATGTGTTTGAACAGTTGTCCGGAGAGCTGATCAGCGAGTTGGCAGCGTTCGCAGCGGGGTAGTGCGCTGACATCACGCCCCCGGGGCCTTACTCCGTCCGCCTTGAGTCCTCGCCCTGGCCCGACCTGGCCTCCGATGTGGCCGCCGGTCAGCTGTGGATGGCTCGTTGGGCGTGCCGGGCAGAGAGCGGCGCGAGCAGCGCGTGCAGTTCGCGAAAGAGCTCCCGGGCGGGTTCGCCCTTCCAATCTTCGGGCAGCGCTTCGGCAGGCAGGCCCGGATCAAGGTACGGCAACTGCCGCCACTGGGTCACCATGGGAATATACGTGCAGAACGCCTCCCGATAGACGTCGCCGCTGCGGTCTGAGCGGTCCCGCCATGCGTCCAACGAAGGGCCGTACGCATCCAAGAAGTCCTGGTAATGCGACTCCAGAGCGGCAAGGTCCCACCACCGGGCAACCTTGCGCCGGAGGTCGGTGGGCCCTGCATGATGGGAGAGGAAGAAGTCGACGAAATCGTCCAGCCCGTTGCGCTCCATGAAGTCGGCTGCCTCGTTGATCAGGTCGCCAGGCGCCACGCAGAGTCCCGGCCCGACGGTGCCAAAGCCCATCCGCGCCAGTCCGCTGCGGATCTTGTGCCGCTGGTTGCGCTGGGTCTCCGGGACTGAATACGCCGCCAACAGCCACGGGTCCTCCGCACGCGCAGTATGGGGGGCAAAGATGCGCTCGTCGCCAATCCGGAAATGCTCTTCAAGTTCCGAAGAGAGTGCGTAGCCGGCCTCGCCGTCGACGCGCTCGCTGGTCAGTACGCCCTTCTTCTTAAGGCGTGAGATCGAGGAACGGACGCTGGCCGGTTCCGCACCCAAGTCCTGCAGCAGCCGGACGACGACGGCCACGGGGATCGCACCGCCGCTTTGCCGACCATAGATGCCGAAGACCGTGACGATGAAACGGTGATGCGGTGGTTGTCCCTTTGAGCCCGGCAGCCGGCCGGCAATAATCTCGTCTTCAGCGCGCACCCACCGAGCCTATCGGACCGCCGCTGCAGCCCGGCGCAGCTGATAAGTGTCACCGACTTAGGATGGGAGACGCACGGAGTATGAGGGGTGCGCATTCAAGAGGAGGACACAATTCCCGCCATGGCGCCACGGACGCAGCGCCCGCAGCTGCAGCAATTGCTGGTTACGCTCTACGGTCTTTACGCGGGAGGCGCTGGAGCGTGGTTGCCGGTCTCTGTGTTGGTGGCCATGTTGGCGGATCTGGGCGTGGACGGCCAAGCAGCGCGGTCGACGATTTCCCGGTTGAAGTCAAAGGGCGTGTTGTCCGGTCGGCGGACCGGCGGCGTGTCCGAATACGCACTCTCCGAAGGCGTGCTGGATATTTTCCATTCCGATGACCAGCGGATCTTCGCACCGGAGCGTTCGCGGCCGGAAGACCCCTGGGCCTTGGTGGTGTTTTCCGTACCCGAGGCCGAGCGCAACCGCCGGTACGAACTGCGCGCGGAATTGACCAGCCTGGGCTTCGGGTTCGTGGCGGCAGGCGTGGCGGTCGCGCCAGCTACGGTGATGGAGCAGGCCATGCGCCGGCTTGCTGAGCGTGGTCTAGACCGCTACACGGAGTACTTTGCTGGAAGCTACCTTAAAGACGGCAATGTCGGCGAGCAGGTGCAACAGTGGTGGGACCTCGCCCTGCTCGAGCGCCAGTATCAGGATTTCTTGACTTGTTACTCGCCGGTGGCGGACGAGTGGCAGCGGCGGAGTTCGCAAGGTGAAAAGCCGCTTCCGCGCGAGGCTTTCAGCTTGTACGTGCCAATGCTCACTCAGTGGCGAAGGTTCCCCTACCGGGACCCAAACTTGCCCTTCGAATACTTGCCTGAAGGCTGGAAAGCACCCGAAGCCAAACAAGTGTTCCTGACCTTGAACCGCATCCTTCGTGCTCCGGCCGCCGATCATGCACGGAGGCTGGCGGCAGCGGCGTCTCGCTGAGCTGGCACGGTATCCGGTGTGCCGATGAGCACCGGCGCCGGTGCCTTGCTGCGTGAGCAGGGCACCGGCGTCGTTGTTCAGGACTTTCCCCGGCCGCTTTAGAGCGGGGATTACGCGCCGGGAACGCTGCCCTCGGGCAGGAAGTTTACGTCGTGCAACGCCGATCGGCGTACAACTTCTTCCGGATCGCTGAGGTTGTGCAGCTGGTCGAATAGCTGGGCCAGCCGGCCTGACGGGCTGACCCAGAAGAGAGCCTTGCCCGGGGTCTCTCCCTTGTTGTAGTAAGCGTGCGGCAGGTCCCGGGGCATGCGGACGGTGTCGCCCGGGCCCGCGGTGGTCCACTCGCCGTCGAGGTACAGCGTATAGACGCCTTCCATCACGTAGATGTGCTCGTCCTGAGTCGGGTGGACGTGCGGCGGCACACCTGTTTCGGTGGGATCCAACGACAGCCACGCAAAGCTTGTGGCACTTTCCGACTTGGCCAAGTAGGTGTGGCCGAGGACGTTCCAGGTCTTGTTACCCATGGCTTCGCTCGCGAGAGTGATGCCCTTGGGCAGATCTCCCAGAACGATTTCCTGATCCTGTTGCGCCTGCATGGCGGCTCCTTTCGTTGAACGAACTGTGCAGTCAGCATGGCAGGCTGGGAGTGAATATGCAATAGGTATTGCGATCGCAAAAGTAGCTCCATATGATGTGTGTCACGCTTCGATGCCGTAAGGCCGGGGCGCGTCACGACGCCGCCACATCACCTTCTCGGGCGGCTCATTTTCCCGCCCACCTACCGAAGGAAAGAGGGCACATGGCTACAGCACCGCAGGGTATGAGCGTTCACACGCTCGGAACTGGAGGCGGTCCGATTGTCTCCAGCAGTCGCGCAGGAACCAGCACCGCCATCCGCGTAGATGACGCTGTCTACGTTGTGGACTGCGGAATGGGCAGCATCCGCAACTACCGCTCCAGCTCTACGTGGGGCGAACTGCGGGGGATTTTCCTGACCCACCACCACTCGGATCACGTGTATGACCTGGGGTCGTTCCTAGTCACGGGTTGGCAGGTCCCCGGGGAGTCCTTTAGCCGGCAGATCCAGATTCTGGGGCCGGGCCGTCCTGAGCGCGTGCCCGCTCTGGATGACGAGCATGCCGGGCAGATCAGCGCACGGTTCGGCAACCGCGGCATGACAGGTACCCGCGAGATGGTGGGCGCGCTGCTGGACAAGGTTTTCGCGTCTGATATCTGCATCCGGATGGCCGATGAAGGGCGCGCCGACCCCAACGACTGGGTGGTTGCCGCAGATATTGAGATACCAGCATCGGCGGCAGCAGACCCTGTCCACAACCGACATCCCGAGATGGAGCCCTTCGAGATCTACCGGGACGACAAAGTTGCCGTCAGCGCCATTCTGGTGGACCACCGGCTGTGTTTCCCGGCCTTCGCCTACCGTTTCGACTCGGCGTACGGTTCGGTGGTGATATCCGGAGATACAGCCTATTCGGAGAACTGCATCCGGCTTGCGCAGGGCGCCGAGCTGCTGCTGCACGAGGTGATGGATCTGGAAGCTATCCTCGCGACCTTCCCGGACGGGCCCACCCGCAACGGCATAGAAGTTCACCTGCGTGAATCGCACACCCCCTACACCGAAGTGGGCAAGGTGGCCGCACGTGCAGGTGTGGGGCGGCTGGTGCTGCACCACGTGGTGCCGAACACGCCGGGCGCGGCTGACACACAGAAAATGCAGGAGGCCGCTGCCGCCGACTTCGGGGGTCCGGTGGACGTGGCCGAAGACAATGACGTCTTCGTCCTGCCACCGGGGTTCCCGGTTGATGCGCCGTCCGTGGCCGGGGCAGCGGAGGCTCTGGCCGCAGCCGAGACCGTGGAGGTCGGGGTATGAGCGCGCAGCAGGCCCGGGAGGCGACCGGGCAAGAGGAGCAGATCCCGTCGCATACCCTCCGGGCCGCGGTCCGATATGGACGGATGAATCGGCGAGCCTGGCTGGTCACGGGAGCACTGGTGGTTTTTCAGATCATCAACTTCGCGGACAAGGCGGTGCTCGGCCTGGTCGCAGCGCCCGTGATGCAGGAGCTCAACCTGAGCGCCGGTGAGTTCGGCTTCATTGGCAGCGCGTTCTTCTTTCTCTTCGCGGCAGCTGCCGTGGCCGTGGGCTTCCTGGCCGGCAAGGTGCCGACGCGTTGGATCCTGCTGGCCATGGGTATTTCCTGGGCGGTGCTGCAGTTCCCGATGCTCTTCGGCGGCGGCGCGGCCGTCCTGCTGGTTACCCGGATCATCCTGGGCGCCGCAGAGGGTCCGGCCACTCCCATCAGCCTGCAGCACGTCCATGGCTGGTTCCCGGCCAAGGAGCGGGGGCTACCCAGCAGCTTGGTCGCCATCGGCTCCACGCTCGGGCCTATCATTGCAGCTCCGATGCTGGCCTGGATCATCGCTCACCCGGACCTGGGCTGGCGCTGGGCCTTCGGATTCCTGGGAATCGTGGGGTTGCTGTGGTCGCTTGCCTGGCTTTTCATAGGACGCGAAGGTCCTTATAGCCACACTGCCAGATCAGAGTCTGGCAAGGCGGGCGGCGAGGAGCCAACTGTTGCTGCCGCGGCGGCGGCAGAGGAGCGACCTGCGCCCGCTCCCGCGACCGCAAGTATCGCTGACCGTTCGGACCTGCTCAAGATAGTCCCGATCCGACGTGTGCTCGGCACTCGCATGTTCCTGTGCGCTGTCTTGGCGGGAGCCGGTTGCTTCTGGGCGCAGGGATTCCTGACCACCTGGTCGCCCAAATACCTCGCTTCGGTCGTCGAGCTTTCTCCCGAGATGATCGGGCTCGTCTCCACCTTCCCCTGGGTCCTCGGCGCGCTGGCGCTGCTGGTGCTCGGCTACACCTCCCGGTTCCTCATGCAGCGCGGTGTGACCGTTCGCTGGGCCCTCGGGGCGCTGTTCGGGGCATCGCTGCTGTGTTCGGGTGTGTGTTTCCTGGTGCTGCCGCAGGTTGGCGGCACGGCAGCGGTGGTCTTTGTGACGCTTGGCGCAGGTCTGGCGCTGGTCTTTCCGCTGGCTCCGACGGCCTTGGCCTTCAGCGTCTGTGCCAAGCAGCGTGGTGCCGTGATGGCCACCTTGACCGGTTTGGCCTCGCTCGGCGGCGTGATCGCTCCGGCGATGGTCGGCCGACTGATGGACAGTGCCGGCTATGTCATAGGCCCCAGGGGTGCTGCCGATACCGGCGAGATGGCCGCCCGGCTGGCCGCGGGGATGAACTCGGCATTCTGGATAATCGGCATCTACCTCGTCGCGGTCGGGATCCTGAGCGTCATCATGCTCAACCCGGACCGCACGGCAAATCGGCTGCAGCAGCGGTTCGTGTTCAACGGCTGAACAGCGAAAGGCCGCCGTCGTCTATCGACCCGGCAGGGCGCTCCGTCACCGTTGCGCCATAGGATGGATGTCGTCTGCAGCGAAAGGAGAACCATGGAGCGGAATGACGGCGGCCTGCCGGAGGTCAGCATCGAACGGACCGTTGAGTGGGTCGATACCGACGCGGCGGGCCACCAGCACAATTCCGTGATCATGCGGTGGGTGGAGGCTGCTGAGGCCGAACTGTTCCGCCGGCTGCAGTTGCCCGATTACTTCCCCAGCGCCCCGCGCGTGCAGCAGGTGATCAACTACCGGGCCAAGCTGTGGTTCGGCCAGCGGGTGACCGCCCGGTTGTCCGTGCAGGAGTTGGGTCGGACATCCCTGACGTTCGCGTTCGAGGTCCACGGCCAGCCGCATGAGCAGTCGCCAGGCGGTCTGGCGGCCCACGGAACCTTCACCACTGTTTACGTACCGGTCGACAGCGGCGGCGCGCAGCCGTGGCCCGACCACATGCGCGCCGCCATCTGCGGTGCCGGTTTTCGGCCGGCGGGTGCGGGAATTATGAAGGCATGATGGAGATTCCAGCGCCGCAACTGCAGCACCAGCAGCTGATCCTCACCATCTACGGCTTGTATGGGCGGCGAGGCGGATCCGCGCTGCCCGTGTCCGTGCTGATCGATATGCTTGGCGACCTGGGGCACGACGCCCCGGGGGTGCGTTCGGCGGTCTCCCGCATGAAGGCCAAGGGCGTGCTCAACAGTGTTCGCAGCGGAGGAGCGGCGCGATACGAGCTGTCGCCGCGCTCGCTGGAAATAGTGCAGGAAGGCGATGAGCGCATTTTCGCGCCGCACCGCGGGGAGCCGGAAGGCCGATGGGTGCTGGCGATTTTCTCGGTGCCGGAGTCAATGCGCGATCGCCGGCACCAACTGCGCGCCGAACTGGCCCGGCTCGGTTTCGGGTCCATGTCGGCGGGGGTTTGGATCGCACCGGCCGCAGTCCGGGAGAGCGCCCGGCGGCGGCTCGAAGACCGCGGTTTGGCCGAGTACGTGGAATTCTTCACGGGTGAGTACTCGGAAGGGCCGGATATGCGAGCCAAGGTGGCGCAGTGGTGGGACCTCGACGCGTTGGCGGTCCAAATCGATGAATTCCTGGACTACTACGGTGGATCGCTGGCAGCGTGGGCGGAACGCGTTGGTGGCGACGCCGCGCGGGCGCTGGCCGCGTCGGATGCCGAAACCAAACGGGACGCTTTCCGGTACTACGTGCCCATGCTGACGTTGTGGCGACGACTGCCGTACCGGGACCCCGGACTCCCGCTGAAGTACCTGCCTGAAGGTTGGCGCGGCCCGGACGCGCGACAGACATTTTTTGGGGTTCATCGCTTGATCGGCCCGCTGGCCGAGGCCCACGCACAGTCGCTGGTCGCTGACGACGCCGCGGCCTGAAGCCGGACGGCAATAGCCGCAGAACGCCGGGACGGTGTGGGATTAGGCGTCTGCCGGACCCGCCGACGGGTCGCAAGCCGACGCCGGCGTGACGTCTCCTCATCCCCACAATTCATTTGTGGAAATATGGTGACGCCCGTCACAGGCTTGTGCTATGTTGTGCCAGTATGACGCTCGTAAAGATGTCAGCATATGCCTTGGGTGGCGCAGTAGAACCGCACAACGGCAGTCCTGCCCGTCCCGTAGAGCACTCGCCCACTTCGTCCCGAATGATGAATTGAGACCCGAATGGAAACTACATCCCCACCCGCCTTCAGGGTGCCGCCCAAGGCAACGAAGACGGTGCTTTTTTGCTGCTGGCTGGCCATCCTGGCGGAAGGCTACGATGTCGGCGTCCTTGGTGCTGTCCTGCCGGCGCTCGCGGAGTACCGCGCCTGGGACCTTACGCCGTTGGAGCTCGGCGGACTCGGAGCCTACGCCCTGGTTGGAATGCTCATCGGCGCCCTGTTTATCGGCACCCTTAGCGATATGTACGGGCGCAAAAAAATGCTGTTGGTCTCAATGGTCATCTTCACCCTGACACAGGCAGGTGCCGCGGTCGCTCCGACGCCGGAAATCTTCGGTCTTTTCCGACTCATCGGCGGCCTTGGCATGGGCGGCGTCATTCCCGTGGCCGCCGCGCTGACTATCGAATATTCGGCTCCGAAAAAGCGTTCGTACAATTACGGACTCATGTACTCCGGCTACTCGCTGGGCATTGTTGCCGCGGCGCTCATGGCGCTCTTCTTGCTCCCGGTGGCCGGTTGGCGCTGGGTCGTCGCAATCGGCGCCGTCCCGGTTCTACTCTTGCCGGTTATCGCCAAGCTGCTGCCGGAGTCGCTGGACTATCTGGAAGCCAGCGGAAAGCGGCAGCAGGCTGAGCTTTTGGCCGGCCGATTGGGAATAGCTCCTTATGTTCCGACCGTGCCAACGAAGCCAGTCGAAGAAGGCAAAGCCGACCCTTGGTGGCGGACCATTACGACGATGTTCTCTTCCCGATACTTGCGCTCCACAGTATTCTTCTGGATTTCCCTCTTCTGCGGCATGGTCCTGGTCTACGGGCTGAACACCTGGCTGCCTTCCATTATGAAATCCGCCGGCTACGACCTCGGTTCCTCTTTGACCTTCCTGCTGGTGTTCAGCCTCGCCTCCGCTGCGGGAGGGCTGGCCTTGGGCAAGGCTGCAGACAGGTATGGTCAGAAGCTCATTCTGGTGGTCTTCTACCTCCTCGGGGGTTTGGGCATTCTTTTGCTGATATTCCCCGGGAACATGGTGGTCAACCTCCTGTTTGTCGCGTTCGCCGGTATCGGCTCCATCTCTACCTCGCTGGTGCTGACGGGCTACATTGCCGACTACTATCCCGCGAATATGCGGGCCACCGCCACGGGTTGGGCGTTGAGCTTCGCTCGCATCGGAGCCATCTCCGGCCCCTTGATTGGTGGATGGATCGGAAGCGCCGCACTGCCCTTCGAGTGGAACTTCATCATTTTCGCCGGAGTCGCCGTTATCGCAGCGGTAGCAGTTGCGCTGATTCCGAAACGCATTTCACCAACGCTGCCGTCGACGAAGCGAGGCGGTGAAACTGCCGACGTGAGCGTCCGCTAGCCGTACTGCTGAGCGCGGAAATGCCTCGGAGCCGAGCCGGAGCCGAGGCATTTCCGTCATTTCATCGTTACTGCGGGACCATCGCCGAGCTGGACTGGCCCCGTCTATGGAGGGATACGTCTTGACCGTTACGACCAACAACCGCCGACAGGAACGCCCGCAAGCAGACGCCCGGCCACCCGTCAACGTCGCAGAGCTCGTAGGCTACACCCTGGCACGTCTGGGGGCGGGCCACGTTTTTGGAGTAGTGGGCAGCGGCAACTTCACTGCGACCACGGCGTTGCGCCGCTACGGCGTCCCGTTCACCGCCGCCCGGCATGAAGCCGGCGCAGCGACTATGGCGGACGCGTACGGGCGGATGTCCGGAAGGGTGGGCATCGCTTCTACCCACCAAGGCTGCGGGCTGACCAATGCCGTCACCGGAATCGGGGAAGCCGCTAAGAGCCGCACTCCGATGATCGTGCTGACAGCGGACACGGCGGCCTCGGCCATCCGTTCCAACTTTAGAATCGACCAAGATGCCCTGGCGCGAAGCGTCGGTGCCGTCGCCGAACGGATCCATTCGCCGGAGAGCGCCGTAGCGGACACCGTCCGTGCCTTCCGTACCGCTATCAACGAACGCCGGACGGTGGTGCTGTCGCTGCCGACGGATATCCAGGCGGCGGCTGTGTCTGCCGACGTACCCGATATTGAACCTTTTCCGGTGCCGCAGGCCGTCCGTCCGGACGTCACATCGGTCTCCCGGTTGGCCGAATTGATTCGCGGCGCTCAGCGTCCCGTCTTTGTCGCCGGACGCGGCGCTCGCGGAGCCGGTCCGCAGATTTCGGCGCTTGCCGCAGCCTCCGGGGCGCTGGTGGCAACCTCCGCAGTGGCACACGGGCTCTTCGCCGGAGAATCCTTTAATCTCGGAATATCCGGAGGATTTTCCTCCCCCTTCACCGCGGAAACCATTGGCAGCGCGGACTTGATAGTCGGCTGGGGCTGCGCATTAAACATGTGGACGATGAGGCACGGGTCCTTGATCGGGTCGAATACGCTGGTGGCCCAGGTCGATGTGGAGGATTCGGCCCTCGGCGCTAACCGGCCCATCGAACTGGGCGTACTGGGTGACAGCGCCGAGACGGCCCAGGCCGTACTGGAAGTGCTGCAGGCCGAGGGCTACCGGGCCGCAGGCCTGCGTACCCAGGAGATGGCCGCGCAGATCTCCGCCCACGCCCGCTGGAACTCCGTGGCGACGGAAGACCTGTCCACTGGTGAGGTCATCGACCCACGGGTCATCAGCCGGGAGCTGGACAAGATCCTCCCGGCTGATCGGCTGGTGTCCATCGACTCCGGAAACTTTATGGGTTACCCCAGCAGTTACCTGTCTGTGCCGGACGAATTCGGATTCTGCTTCACCCAGGCGTTCCAATCCATTGGCCTCGGGCTCGCGACTGCCATCGGCGCCGCAACAGCCCGCCCGGACCGCCTGCCGGTCCTGGGCACGGGCGACGGTGGCTTCCTGATGGCTATCGCCGAGCTGGAGACAGCAGTGCGGGAGCGGATTCCGCTGGTAGTCATCGTCTACAACGACTCCGCTTACGGGGCCGAAGTCCATCACTTCGACGTAGACGACGAGGATCTTGAGGTGGTCCGCTTTCCGCTCGTGGACATCGCCGCGATAGCCAGGGGCTACGGGGCCGAGGCGATGACCGTTACCTGCTTGGACGATGTTGCGGCGGTTTCGGCGTGGCTTGCGGGCCCTCGGGCGGAGCCGCTGGTGATAGATGCGCGGATCGCCTCCGACGGCGGTGCGTGGTGGCTTGCCGAGGCATTCAAGGGGCATTGACCGTCGGCGCTGCCGGGGGTGTGGTCGGCCACGGCTGAAAACATGTGGGAGGGCGGAAATTTCCGCCCTCCCACACAGCGTGGCTCTGCGTTTTTACTCAGCGCTCCGGGATCACCGCGGTGCCTTGGATTTCGATCAGCGCTTCCTTCTGCCACAACCGGGAGACGCCGATGCCGGCCATCGCCGGATATTCAGTGCCGGCCATTTCCCGCCAGAGCCGCCCAATTTCCCGGCCGTTGGCCAGGTAGTCGTCTACGTCGGTGAGGTAGATGGTCACGCTGACCAGGTCTTCGGGGCGCCCGCCTGCTTCCTCCAGCGTGGCCAGCACGTTGGAAAATGCCTGGCGGAACTGCTCGACAATCCCGCCCGGGACGATGTTCATGTCCTTGTCCAGGGCGGTCTGGCCGCCCAGGAAGACCGTGTTTCCGGCCAAAATCCCGTGTGCGTAGCCGGACGGCTTGGGTAGCGACGCAGGGTTGATGGTGCGGTTGCCAACGGCTGACTGATTGCTCATGTGTTCTCTCCTGGCGTTGGTAGATCGGTTTCTTCAGTTTTTGGAAAAACTCTGGTGCGGATCGTTCTGATCGTGTACGTTGAGCATATGTGACGGCCGTAAAAAAGTCGACACATCGAAATACGAAGGAGAGACCGCATGAAACTGGCCACCTTGCGCACCGGACTAGGCAGCACCACGGCCGCCGTCCAAACGACGGCCGGCGCCTATGTGCCGTTGCCGACGTCCGATGTGGGAGCCTTGCTGGCGATGCCGGACTGGCGCGCCCAGGCCGAGGAGGCGGTGCACACCGCCGCGAGCGCCGCCGTCGTCCGGCCCCGGGACGGCGAACTGGCGCCGGTAGTGCCGCGGCCGGGCAAGGTGATCTGCTGCGGCCTGAACTACGGCGACCACATCCAGGAGATGGGGCGCGAGCTGCCCGAGTATCCGACGCTGTTCGCAAAATTCGCGGACACCTTGGCCGGTCCGGAGGACCAAGTCAGCGTGGCCGGCAGTGAGAACGTGGATTGGGAGGCCGAGCTTGCCGTGGTCGTGGGAGCCACCCTGACCGGAGCCGACGAAGACCAGGCTGCGGCCGCCATCGCCGGCTACACCGTGGCCAACGACGTCTCGATGCGGGACTGGCAGCGCCGGACCCTGCAGTGGTTCCAAGGCAAGGCTTTCGACGCGAGCACGCCGCTGGGACCGGTGCTGGTCACCGCCGACGAATTCGACGGAACAGGCGTGGAGGTCCGCGGCTACGTGAACGGCGAGCTGGTACAGCGCGGCCACACCCGCACTCTGGTGTTCGGTCCGGCCAGGCTGCTGTCCTACATTTCGCAGTTCACGACTCTGCGCCCGGGAGACGTGGTCCTGACGGGCACACCCGGGGGAGTGGGCATGGGCATGGTTCCGCCGCGCTTCCTGGCCGACGGCGATGTGCTCACCACCGAGATCGACGGCATCGGCCGCCTGACGAACCTGATCCACATCCAGCCCGCGGAAGGCCTGCGGGAACGGGCACCGGCCCTTTCCGGAACAACAACGGCGGAGCCGGCCGCCCGCGGCTGAGGCGCCTTTCCCAACCCCACCCCTATGACAGAGGAGCGACATGACTGAAGCAGCTACCGAATACCGCACCGAGGGCGACAACTCGGTGTATGCCGGCGCGGACGGGAAAGTGGTCCCGGTCGTCACCAAATCCGGCAGCGAGGACACCAACACCGCCCAGTCCGGCGATTGCGTCCGCGTCTCCGGCGTCTCGATCCAGCACACGCCGGCCACCAAGATCTGGTTCGGACAGGTTTCGAACGTTCCCGGCTACCGCTCGCTGCCCCACCACCACGGCGAAGCCGAAACCGGCGGCTACGTGCTGCGCGGCCACGGCCGGATCTACTTCGGCGAGGACTACTCCGAGTTTGTGGACATGACGGCCGGCGACTGGGTCTTCGTGCCGCCGTTCATGCCGCACGTGGAAGCGAACATGTCCGTCACAGAAGAGCTGGTCTGGCTTACGGCCCGCACGCCCGAGAACATTGTGGTCAACCTGGACGACGTTCCGGACGAGACGTTGGAAGGATACCGCAGGGCATGAATACCGACACCGTAACCGTTGAGGGAAGCCTGGCGCCGACGGCCGAGACCTTCCTGCGCGCAGTCGAACTGACCGCCGTTGAACCTCAAGTCCACGACGAAGCCTACGAGGCGACCACCCAGTACGTGCCGTGGCCGAAGGCCTACGGCGGCGACATGGTGGCCCAGGCCGCAGCGGCAATGATGCGCTCCGTAGGCGAGGACCGGCAGCTGCATTCGATGCACAGCTACTTCATGCGGCCCGTGGATATTGGGGCCGTGGTGCGCTACGAAGTGGAGAAGCTGCGGGACGGTCGCGGCTACTCCACCCGCAGCGTACGAGGCTGGCAGGACGGCAAGACCGTGTTTGCCGCAATGGGTTCCTTCCACGTGCCCGAGGACGGTCCGGAATTCCAGCCGGACATGCCGGCCTCCGTAGACCCGGATTCGCTGCGGAGTGCCGCCGACGTGCTGGCAGGCGTCGAAGGCGACGCCGCTGCCTACTGGTCCCGGGGACGCAGTTTCGACATGCGGCACGTGCCCGGCCCGGTGTATGTGGAGATCGAGGGCGAACAGGTGCCGCAGCAAGCTGTATGGGTGAAGGCATTCGGGCAACTGCCTGATCAAGTCGACGAGCGCGCCACCCGGGACCTGCACCGCACCGCGCTGGCCTACGTCTGCGACTACACCATCCTGGAGCCGATCCTGCGCGCGCAAGGCCAGTACTGGGCCCAACCCGGACTCGTGACCGCCAGCCTCGACCACTCCATGTGGTTCCACCGCGACGGCCGCGTGGACGACTGGGTGCTGTACTCCCAAGAAGCGGTTTCCGGCCAGCGCAACCGCGGGCTGGCCACCGGCAGGTTCTTCGACCGCGACGGCCGCCTGCTGGCCACTGTTGCGCAAGAAGGCATGATCCGCGCAGGGCGCTGAGCCTGGCGGAGGCATATGCGCCATCCACATGCCTCCGCACTGCCCGACTAACCCGCTCTTTCATCTCCCCGCCCATTCTTCTCTCCGAAAGGAACGCCATGGAGCTTTCCCCGTCAGCTCATGTGGACTCGTTCACGCGCGACCACCTGCCGCCCGCTGAGCAGTGGCCGATCCTGGAATTCACCCTTCCCGAACTGCAGTATCCCGACCGACTTAACGCTGCCACGGTCCTCATCGATGAGGCCGTAGCCGCCTTCGGGGGCGAGCGCCCCGCCCTGCATACCCCGGAGGGCCAGACCTGGAGCTACGGCCAACTGCAGCAGCGCGCTAACCAAGTGGCGCAGGTGCTCACCGAGGATTTCGGCGTGGTGCCGGGTAACCGTGTCCTGCTGCGCGGCCCCAATAACCCCTGGCTGGTGGCCGCCTGGTTGGGCGTGCTCAAGGCCGGTGCCGTCGTCGTCACCACGATGCCGGTACTGCGCGCCAGTGAAGTCGCCACCATCTGCCAGCTGACGCGTCCCTCCGCTGCGATCACTGATGCTCGCTTTGCTGATGGACTTGCTGAGGCGGTGGGGGAAGGCATCGCCGTCATGACCTACGGGGCGGACGACCCCGATGACCTCATAGTCCGGTGTGCTGCTAAGAGCGGCAAATTCGACGACGTTGCCACAGCGGCGGACGACATTGCCCTGCTTGGGCCGACCTCGGGTACCACCGGCACACCCAAGATCACCATGCACTTCCACCGCGACATCCTGGCTAACGCGGATACGTTCGCCCGGTACATCTTGCAACCCACCGCCGACGATGTGTTCGCGGGATCTCCGCCTCTGGCGTTTACCTTCGGGCTCGGCGGATTGGTGGTCTTCCCGCTGCGGTTTGGTGCTTCCGCGCTCCTGACCGAACGTGCCACCCCGGTGCAGTTGGCGGAACAGGCGGCCAATGCCGGCGCTACGGTGCTTTTCACGGCCCCCACGGCGTACCGCGCCATCCTGAAGGAAGGTCGGGCGGACCTCCTCCGTGGGCTGCGCATTGCGGTGTCGGCAGGAGAGCATCTGCCAAGGGAGACGTGGGAGGCGGTCCATGAGGCCACCGGGCTATCCCTGGTTAACGGGATCGGTTCCACCGAGATGCTGCATGTGTTCATTTCCGCCGCCGGAGACGACATCCGCCCCGGCGCCACGGGGATTGCGATCCCGGGTTTTCGTGCCAAGGTGTTGGACGACGATGGCAACGAAGCCCCGGTCAACCAGCCCGGGAAGCTGGCCGTCATCGGCCCGACCGGTTGCCGCTATCTGGACGACCCGCGGCAGGCAAACTACGTGCAGAACGGATGGAACATAACCGGCGACACGTTTCTGCGCGACGAGGAAGGCTACTTCGTCTACCAGGCCCGGTCGGACAACATGATTGTCTCGTCCGGCTACAACATCGGGGCCCCCGAGGTGGAAGCGGCGATCGACCAGCATCCGGACGTGGTGGAGAACGCCGTGATCGGTCGGCCGGATCCGGAACGCGGCAGCGTGGTCTGCGCCTTCGTGGTGCTGCGCGACGGTGTGGTCGGCGACGACGCCACACGCAAGGACATCCAGAACTTCGTCAAGGCAACCATCGCGCCTTACAAATACCCGCGGGACATCAGGTTCGTGACCGAGCTGCCGCGCAACCCCAGCGGAAAACTTCAGCACTTCAAACTCCGCGAGCAGGCTGGCCAAGGGGCAGACCTGGCCGGAAGCCCGGCTTAGACCAGACCGGAAGGACAACAGACATGAAAATCGCAATTGTGGGAGGCGGCCCCGGCGGCCTGTACTTCGCAGCCCTGATGAAGCAGTTGGACCCGGCGCACGAGGTGACTGTCTGGGAGCGCAACGCGGCTAATGACACCTTCGGTTTCGGCGTGGTTTTTTCGGACGAAACCCTGGGCGGGATCGGCAACGCGGATCCGGTGGTGGCCGAGTATATGAGCCGCCGATTCGCCCGCTGGTCCGACATCGACATTCACTACCAGGGCGAAATCATCGCCGTGGGCGGCCAAGGTTTCGCTGCCATGAGCCGTAAAGAACTGCTCGAACTGCTGCAGCACCGTTGTGCGGAACTCGGTGTGGACCTGCGCTTCTCAACCCTGGCACCCCCGGTGGAGGAACTCGAAGCCGGCTATGACCTGGTGCTGGCAGCAGACGGGGTAAACTCCCAGATCCGCTCGAAGTACGCCGAATCGTTCGGCCCCAATCTGGACCCGCGGCCGAACAAATTCATGTGGTTGGGTACCGATCTAGTCTTCGAAGCCTTTAAGTTCTTTATCAAAGAGACCGAGCACGGGGTCATGCAGATCCACGGCTACCCGTTCTCCGATCAGGGCTCCACGTTCATCGTGGAAATGCCCGAAGACGTCTGGCGCGCTGCCGGCTTCGATGAAACCGAGAACGAGGTATTTGCCCCCGGCGTCTCCGATGAGAAAGCGATCGCGAAGATTCGGGAGATATTCGCTGACGAGCTCGAGGGCCATCAGGTACTGGCCAACAATTCCAAGTGGCTGAACTTCACCACCGTCCGCAACAGCAGTTGGCGGCACAGCAACGTGGTGCTGCTCGGCGACGCTGCGCACACCGCACACTTCTCCATCGGCTCCGGCACAAAACTGGCCATGGAAGATGCCTTGGCCCTGGCGGCATGCCTCCACGAACACCAGGATCTGGAGACGGCGCTGGAAGCCTATGAAACCGAGCGGCGGCCAGTGGTGGAATCTACCCAACGCGCCGCGCAGGCGTCACTCGAGTGGTTCGAACGCGTGGGCCAATACACCGGGCAGGACCCGGTCCAGTTCACCTTCAACCTGCTCACCCGCAGTCGGCGCATCACGCAGGACAACCTGCGGTTGCGGGACCCCGAATTCGCACTGAAGGTGGAGGAACACTTTGCCAGCTCGCAGGGTCTGGAATCGGTCGCGCCGGCTATGTTCCAGCCGTACCGCATCGGCGGCCTGGAGCTGAAGAACCGCATCGTGGTCTCGCCAATGGACATGTACTCCGCCATCGATGGGATGCCGGCGGACTTCCACAAGGTGCACCTGGGCAGTAAGGCCATGGGCGGCGCCGGCCTCGTCATGACGGAGATGGTGTGCGTCTCGGCAGAAGGCCGTATTACCCCGGGCGACACCGGGCTCTACACGGACGAACAGCGCGACGCATGGAAAGACATCACCGAGTTCGTCCACGGGCATTCCGACGCCAAGATCGGCGCCCAGATCGGCCACGCCGGCCGCAAAGCGTCAACGAAGCTGATGTGGGAAGGCATCGATCAGCCGCTGGAATCGGGTAACTGGGAGGTCATCGGCCCATCGCCGCTGCCCTACGGACCGGACAACCAGGTTCCCCGGGAAATGGATCGTGCCCAGATGGATAAGGTCGTGGCAGACTTTGTCGCCGCCACACAGCGGGCAGACGAGGCCGGATTCGACCTCCTGGAAGTACACGCGGCGCATGGCTACCTCCTCTCCTCATTCCTGTCTCCGGTGGCCAACCACCGAACGGACGAGTACGGCGGCAGTGTGGACAACCGGCTGCGCTTCCCGCTGGAGGTCTTCGACGCGGTGCGGGCTGCGTGGCCGGCGGAGAAACCGCTGACGGTACGCATCTCCGCGACAGACTGGATCGAGGGCGGCAATACGCTGAATGAAGCTGTGCAGATTGCCAAGGCGTTTGCGGTCCACGGCGCCGATGGAATCGATGTATCCACCGGCCAGATCGCCAAGGGGGAGAAGCCTCAGTTCGGTCGCAGCTACCAGACGCCGTACGCGGACCGAATCCGTCAGGAAGTCGCAGTCCCCGCGGGCATCGCTGTTATCGCGGTGGGGGCGATTTCCACCTACGACGACGCGAACTCGATCCTGCTGGCCGGACGCGCCGACCTGATCGCTCTGGGACGGACACACCTGTATGACCCGCACTGGACGCTGCACGCAGCTGCGGAGCAAAACTACCGGGGCGACGGCGTTGCGTGGATTCCACAATTCCGGGCCGGACGGCGCAAACCGCCAAGCGCGCGCACGGATGCGGTCCGCCCGCGGCTGTCCCTGGTGCGCGAGGACAACGTGCCAGCGATCAACTCGCATCTACGCTGGAAGCCATTGCGTCCGGCTGAGCCTGCACTGGCGGGCTAAGGTCGCCTGGCGACTGGTGATTGATGGCGGCCGGCCCGGGCAACAGCCCGGGCCGGCCGCCATCCGCAGCTATTCCGGCAGCGTGAGCAGGCCGAAAGGGAAGGTTAAGTGAGCAAAACCGCCGAAGAAATTCAGACCATCTACTACGGACCGGATGCCTCCCAGCAGGTTGTTTGCTGCAATCCAGCCGGCCACGCTACACCCGTCGGCATAGCTTTGCTGGTGCACGGCGGCTATTGGCGTGCGCAATTCGATGCCTCTCTGATGGAGCCAATGGCGGCCGACCTGACTTCCCGTGGATGGGCGGTAGCAAACATCGAATACCGGCGCGGAGCGGCGGAGAGCGAGTGGCCCGAACCGCACGAGGATGTCGACGAGGCAATCCGCGCGGTCACCGAAAGTGCCTGGGCGCAGGAGCTGCCCGGACCGCGGGTTGCCATCGGCCATTCGGTAGGCGGGCAATTGGTCCTGCTTACCCGCGCGCCAGTTGACGCGCTGGTTGCGCTGGCGCCTGTGACGGACGTGGCACGAACATACGAAGAAAACCTGGCGGAAGGTGCCGTCGCTGAATACTACGGCGCTGGGCGCCACGATTTGTACCGCGATGCATCGCCGGTGCGGCAGCGGCCACGCCCCATCCCCACCTTGGTGGTGCATGGCGAGGCCGACGTCCGCGTGCCTCTGGATCACACCCGCGAATTCGTCCGGCAGGCCCGGACACACGGTGCCCGGATCGAACTATGCGTTCAGCCCGGCATGGACCATGTCCAGCTCATCGATCCACGGGCCGGGCACTGGGACACGGTACTGACGTGGATGGATGAACAAGGATCACGGTTGGAACGCGTGCCATTGATGCCGTAACCATCGTCGCCCAACAGTAGTTCCACGATTAGGAAGGCGGGTAAGGCAGCGCCTATCGCGTCATCGAGCGGTGTGCCTCGGGCAGCGGGACCTTCTTCTCGCCCTTGAGTGCGCCGTCCATGGTTTCCTTCCAGACCGGGGCAGCGACTTCGGAGCCGGTCAGGTCGGTGTAGGTGTTGCCGTACGCCGTGAGGCGGGTGAGCGGGTACTCCGCGCCGCCTCGGGGATCACCGAGCCAGACGGCGGCGGTGAGCTGGGGAGTGCCGCCGACGATCCAGTTGGCCGCGAAGTCGTTGGTGGTTCCGGTTTTCGCGCCGGCTTCCCGGTTGCCGTCGAGTTCAAGGCGCGGTCCCAGAGTACCCCTCGGGTTGAAGGGTTCCTTGAGTACGTCCGCGACGGTGTCCGCGACTTTCGGATCGATGGCGCGGTGGCAGCCGGGGTCGGGGACCGGCAGCTCTTCTTTGGTGCCGGTGCGGACCGCCTTGATGACCGTGACGGGGCGGCACACCGTGCCGTCGTTCATGAAGGCGGCGTAGGCGTTGGCCATTTCCAGCGGGTTCACTTCGTAGGCGCCCAGGGCAATGGAGCCTTCCCTGCCGCCAAGCTTCTTGGGGTCGATGGAGGTGATGCCCAGCGTGTTGGCCATTTCGGCGGCCTTGACGACCCCGACGCGCTCGACGAGCTTGATGAAGTAGATGTTCACCGAGGCACGGATCGCTTGGTACGCATTGATGACTCCGTAGTCCTCGTTGTCGTAGTTGATGTAGCCGCCCTTCGGATTGTCCAGTTTCTTTGAGCGGTAGGGGCCGTCCGCCTTGAACTTTTGGGAGGTTGGGATGCCCTGCTCAAGTGCGGCGGCGAGCACGATTGGCTTCATGGCCGAACCGACCTGGAAGGCGTGCTTGGCGTAGACAACCTGGGTCTTGCCGTCACCCTCGCCCCAGGCACGGTTCTGCGCGATGGCGACCACGTGACCCTTGCCCGGCCGGACGATCGCGGTTCCCAGGGCCGCGCGGTTGTCGTTGCCGAGCGCCCGCTTGACTGCCTTCTGGGCCGCGTCGGCGGCCTTCCGGTCCAGCGCCGTTGTCAGTGTCAGGCCGCCCAGGTAGAAGCGCTCCTGCCGTGCGTCGGCTGTCTTGCCGAAGGCCGGGTTGCCCAGGATTTCTTCGCGGACCACCTCGCAGTAGAACGGATACTTGGACCCGCCGCAGCTGGACGGCACCGAGCCGCGCTTTACGCCAAGAGGGGCCTCGCGGACGGCCTGTGCCTCGCGGGCTGACAGGACTCCCTCCTTTTCCAGCACCTGGAGCACGGTGTTCCGCCGCGCGCTGGCCGCGTCCGGCTGGGTGAACGGGTCGTAGGTGACAGGCGCCTTGAGCAGGCCGACCAACAGGGCGGATTGCGCGTGGTCGAGCTTCGCCGCCGTCGTGCTGAAGTAAACACGGGCGGCGGCCTCCACGCCGTAGGCCCGGTTGCCGAAATAGACCGCGTTCAGGTAGCGCGTGAGGATCTCGTCCTTGGGCAGCTGCTTTTCCAGGGCGACGGCATACTTCATCTCGCGGAGCTTGGCATTATAGGTATCGCCGACGGCGACCTTGTCTTCCTCTTCATTGCGGGCATGGTTGACCAGGATGTTCTGGACCAACTGCTGGGTAATGGTGGAAGCTCCCTGGACGTCTTGGCTGGTGACGTTGTTGATCAGCGCGCGGGTGATGCCGAGGGGATCGACCCCGCGGTGCTCGTAGAAGCGGGCATCCTCCGTGTTGATCAGGGTCTCCTTAAAGGCCTCCGACACCTGGTCCAGCTCAACATCGATCCGGTTCTCGCTGTAGAGTCGGGCGAATTCCTTGCCGTCCTTGTCCAGCAGGACGGTGTGCTGTGGCAGCGGCCGCTCCACCGGCAGATCGGTCGGCAGGTCTTGCCACATGTCCAGGACGGAATTGCCGACGGCGGACACGCCCACCGCCGCGGGTGCGACGATCGCCCCGGCCCCTAGGGCCGCCACGGCAACGCTCACCAGCCACAAGTCGAGGCGCCGACGCCGGAGCTTCTTCTTCGGACGACGGGCAGACGCCATCAGCTCGTCGAAATCGACCTGTTGAAACCTGTTTCGTCGAAAGGGCCACATGATGCGTTATGCGGGAAATCCAAGTGACGGATGCATCCGCGCGCAGCCTTCGGGCGGGGCGTTGGGGAGCATTTCCTGACGATGGATTCCACACCCCTCCTTCCCCGCAATGGAGCAGTAGAGAAAATGGTAGAAGCTCAAAAGCCCCTTCGGTAGAGGCCGGCCTACCCTGTTTTGGCCAGGGGAGGGGCACCGTCGTGGAGCGCTGCTGCAGGATGGTCCAGACGCCGGATATGGTGGCCACGAACAGCCATTTCCTCACCGAAGGAGAAAGATGCAACGCGACGTGCAGACCGATGTCGTGGACCAACAGACGGCAGGCGGACGCCCGCCCGCGGTGGCCACCGTGCAGATCGACAATGACCGAGTGACGGTCACGGAGTGGCGGTTTGCTCCCGGTGCGGAGACCGGTTGGCATGTGCATCCCGTGGACTATGTCGTGGTCCCCATGAGCACCGGTGCCCTGACCTTGGAGTCCCCCGAGGGGAAATCGACCAGCGAGCTGACCGCAGGCGTTTCCTACACACGCGAGGCGGGCAGCGAACACAACGTCGTCAACGAGTCCGACGACGACTTTGTGTTCGTTGAGATCGAGTTGAAGTAGACAGTCGACAGTAGCCCGGCCGACGGGCGGTCAGCCGCCGACCACGTGCGCGTCGATCAGGACCGGGCCGCTGGCGGTGAGCGCTTTTTGGTAGGCGGCTTCGAATTCCTCGCGGGTGCTGGTGCGTTCGGCGGGGACGCCGTAGCCCTCGGCGATGGAGACGAAGTCGATGCCGCCGAGCTTCAGGCCCGGCACGTCGGGCACGCCCATGCGCTGGGCGAAGCCGGCGAGGGCGCCGTAGCCGGAGTTGTTGACGATGACAAACACGGTCCGTGTCTGCTGCCGGGCTGCGGTGTAGAGGGCGGTGATCCCGTAGTTGGCGGAGCCGTCGCCCACGGTCGCGACGATCGTCTTTTCCGGGTCGCCTAGGGACATGCCCACGGCTGCGGGCAGGCCGAAGCCCAGGCCGCCGGAGGCCGGGAAATGGTACATCCCCGGCCGGTCGATCGCGATGCGTTCGAGGTAGTCCAGGTCCAGGGTGGTGGTTTCGTTAACGTAGGCGACGGTGTCGTTGACGTGGGTGTTGAGGACTTCAAGGATTTCGGTGCCGGTCATGCCGTCCGGGGAGGTCTTGGCCGCCGGCAGTTGCCGGGAGCCGGGTTCGCCGCGCCGCCTGCCGCGGTCCCTCACGCCGTCGGCCAGGGTTTTGGCCGCGCCTGCCACGTCGGCGACGACGGACCGGCCGAACGGTGCCCGGGCCGCCTCGCGCGGGTCCTGGGTGAGGTGGATGACGCGGGTTCCTGCTTCGAGATAGTTGCCCGGCTCCCAGCGGTGGTACCTGAACACGGCGGCGCCGAGGACGAGCACGACGTCGTGGCCGGCGAGCCGGTCGCGCACGGACTTGATGCCCGGGACCAGGACCGCCTCAAAGTTCGGGTGGGTGGTGGGGAACGGGCCCCGCGAGGGGGAGGGGGCGACGTAGACGGAGGCGTCGGCCTTCTCCGCTAGGGCCACCACGGCATCGAACACGCCCGGGTCCTCGACGGCGGCCGCGTCCACCTGCGGGCCCACGATTAGGGCCGGGTTCTTGGCACCGTCGATCGCGGCGATCAGTTCCCGGGCCAGGTCCTCGGTAAGGCCGCCGGCGGTAGTCACCGAGCGGTCGGTGAGCAGGGCGTCGTCGTCGAGGGCGGGCTCGGCCCAGTCATCGAGGGGGACCGAGACGTAGACCGGGCCGCGGGGCGGGGTGCAGGTTTCGGACACGGCCTGGGACAGGGTGCGCGGCACGTCGGCGGCGGCCAGCGGCTCGTGCGAGTACTTGACCAGAGGCGCCGGCAGGGCCGCGGCGTCGGCGCTGGCGAGCATCACCTCTTGGCCGACGGTGCGGCGGACCTGCTGGCCGGCAAGGATGACCATCGGGATGTGCCCGTAGTGGGCGTTGGTCAGGGAGCCCATGGCGTTGCCCGACCCGGAGGCGGCATGCAGGTTCACCAGCGCCGGCCGGCCGGTGGCACGCGCGTAACCCTCGGCCATGCCCACGACCGCCTGCTCGTGCAATCCGAGGACGAAGTCGAAGTCCCCGCCCAGGCCGGCGAGGAACGGAAGCTCGTTCGACCCGGGATTGCCGAAAATCGTGGTCATCCCGTGTGCGCGGAACATCTCCAGCGTCGCCTCGAGAACCGTCTTCTTCATCTCCGTCACTCGTCTGCTCCTCAACTGCGCGAACCAGGCGGTCAGTCCTGGCGACCGGCCGCGCCGGCCCGGCGTCATGCCCTTGGACGCAGCCTATGTGCAGCGAATCACTAAATCCAACGTCGCGGTTCCCCGGCTTCCTGACAGCCTGCCCCCGGTCGGTAGCAGCGGTAACGTACGCATGCGCGGCAACAAGACGGCCCGGACGCGATAGCGTGGACGCGTGATGGTCCGGGCGGTTCGGACCCGAAAGGAGCAGCATCGTGTCCATTGTCGTCATTAACGCTCTCAAGGTCCCCGAAGGCTCTGGCACCGAATTGGAGGCGCGCTTCGCCGCACGCAAGCACGCCGTCGACTCTGCTCCGGGCTTTGAGGGCTTCCAGTTGCTGCGTCCCGTCGCGGGCGAAGACCGCTACTTCGTGTACACCCAGTGGGCCACGCGTGAGGACTTCGAGAACTGGCGTGACAACCGTGCCCCACGCGATCACGGCTCGAAGGCCCCGGTGGCCAGTGGTTCAGAGCTGCTCGAGTTCGAGGTTGTCGAGCTCGCCGACTGACAACAGTGGTCGGCCCGCCGGACCATGATGGCGGCAAACGGCCATGTTGCGCGAGCGGTTCACCGGTTAGGGTGTGTGCATGCCCGAGATGCCCGAAGTGCAGGGACTCGTCGACTTCCTGCGGCTGAAGCTCATCCCGCCCGACGCCCCGCCGGCCCAGGTGGCCAAGGTGGAGGTGCTGTCGTTTTCCGTGTTGAAAACGGCCGACGTGCCGCCGGAGATGATGGCAGCCGAGCCGGTGTCCGCGGTCTCGCGCCGCGGCAAGTTCATCGTCATCACCGCGGGGCAGACGCATCTGGTGATGCATCTGGCCAAGGCTGGGTGGCTCCGGTGGTCGGATGCGCTGAAGCCCGAACCGCTGCGGCCCGGCAAGGGCCCGATTGCGCTGCGCGTGCGGTTCGTCGCGGCCGACGGCGCGGGTCAGCCCGGGTTCGACCTGACCGAAGCGGGCACCAAAAAATCACTGGCCGCCTACGTGGTCAAGGACCCGATGGATGTGCCGGGCATCGCGCGGCTGGGACCCGATGCGCTCGACGTCGACCACGCGGCTTTCGCGCGCATGCTCGCCTCGCACTCGGGCCAGATCAAGGGGCTGCTGCGGGACCAGTCGGCGATCGCGGGCATCGGTAACGCGTACAGCGACGAAATCCTGCACGCGGCGAAACTCTCCCCGTTCGCCAACGCCTCGAAGCTGGACGCCGAGGACGTGGAGCGCCTGTTTTGGGCGATGCACCAGGTGCTCGAGTCGGCGATTGCCCACGCCTCCGGCCGACCGGCCAGCCAGCTGAAGGACTCCAAGCGCAAGGCCATGCGCGTGCACGCCCGAACCGGCGAGCCCTGCCCGGTGTGCGGGGACACGGTTCGGGAAGTGTCCTTCGCCGATTCCTCGCTGCAGTACTGTCCCAGCTGCCAGACGGGCGGGAAGCTGCTGGCCGACCGGCGCATGTCCAAGTTCTTGAAGTGAACCTGCTGCGGTCCGTTGTTCATACCGGAGAAATTCTGGTGTTCCTGATGGATGGTTACTCCGACCGCGGTAAGTTCACAGGGACGACGCGTACTGCGGGAAAGAGGGGGCATGGTCACCGAACCATACGAGGCAAAACCTCAAGCCACTGACTTCGGTTTCGGGTTACACCACATTCAGCTCGCACTGCCGCCGGGTGGTGAGGATGATTGCCGAAAGTTTTACGTCGAAGTCCTCGGGCTCACGGAGGTGCAAAAGCCACCGATACTGGCTGCCCGCGGCGGGCTGTGGGTGCGCTCCGATAACTTAGAGATTCATCTAGGAGTAGAGGAGAATTTCCGTCCTCAGCGGAAGGCACATCCCGGAATCCTCGTCCGGGACATAGATGCACTGGCCCGGCGAATAGAAGCTCATGGGCATACCCCCGAGTGGGATGACAACTTTCCGGGAATGCGCCGGTTCTACCTGTGGGACAACAACGGAAATCGGCTCGAGTTTCTCTCGCGTCATAGCGCGTAGCAAGAACAATCAAAAGGGCTCGTGCCGTCAGACACCAGCCTGATCCTCAGAAGTAGCAGTTGAGGCGGATGTCTTAGGCAGAGGGTGGCGGAAGCAGGTTTGCTTCCGCCACCCTCGCTGCGCAAGATCAGGCTTGCGCCGCGCCGGCGCCGACTGTCGCCGTCGTTGTTTCCGCCGCCCGGCCGCCGCGGATGAGGTCGGCGCAGCGTTCGCCGATCATCATCACGGTCAGGTTCGGGTTGACGGTCACGTGCTCGGGCATGACCGACGCGTCGGCGACGCGCAGGCCGGTGACGCCCTTGACCCGCAGCTCGGAGTCCAGCGGCGACATGGCGTCGTCGTCCGGCCCCATGCGCACGGTGCCGGCCGGGTGGTAGACGGTGTTGTGCGTCTTGCGGATGTAATCCTGCAGCTCTTCGTCCGTCTGCGCTTCGATGCCCGGGGACAGTTCCCGGCCGGCCCACTCGGCCATCGCCGGCTGCGCGGCAATCTCGCGGGCCTTGCGGATGCCGGCGACCATCACGCGCATGTCGTGGCCCTCGGGGTCGGTGAAGTACCGGGGATCGACCATGGGCTTGTCGCGGAAGTCGCGGCTGCGCAGCCGGACGGTGCCGCGGGAGCGGGCGTGCGTGACGTTCGGGGTGAGGCTGAAGCCGTTCTCCGTGGTGGGGTAGCCGTGCCGCAGGGTGTTCATGTCGAACGGCACCGAACCGTAGTGCATCATCAGGTCCGGCCGGTCCAGGCCGTCCTCGGTGGGCGTGAAGATGCCGATCTCCCACCACTGGGTGGAAGTCTGGACCATCGGCTGCTTCGCCTCGAACTGGACCACGCCCTCGGGGTGGTCCTGCAGGTGTTCGCCGACGCCGGGGGAGTCGACCACGACGTCGATGCCGTGCTCCGCGAGGTGCGCCGCCGGGCCGATGCCGGAGAGCATCAGCAGCTTCGGCGAATCGATGGCGCCGGTGGACAGCACCACCTCGCGCCGCACGGAGAGCCGGTGCGTCCGGCCGAAGGCTGAGTCCACGATGTCCACCCCGGTGCAGCGCTTCTCCGCGTCGAACACCAGCTGGCGGGCCCGCAGGCCGGTCAGCAGGGTGAAGTTCTCGCGCTCCATGATGGGGTGGATGTAGGACACCGAGCTGGAGGAGCGGGTGCCGTCGGCCCGGCTGTTGATCTGGAAGAAGTTGGCGCCGTTGACCACGGTGCTGCCGTCGTTGAACTTGGCCCGCGGGATGCCGGCCTGTTCACATGCATCCAGCAGCGCGACACCGGTCGGGTCGACCGGCGGCACGTTCATGACGTGCACGGGGCCGGAGTCGCCGTGGTGCGGGGCTTCCGGGCCAGCGTCCTCGTTGGTCTCCAGCCGCTTATACAGCGGGTAGGCGGCCTCGGCGTTCCAGCCGGTGACGCCGTGCTTGGACTCCCACTCGTCCAGATCCTCGCGCGGGGCCCAGAAGGCGATGCAGGAGTTGTGGCTGGAGCAGCCGCCCATGACCTTCGCCCGGGAGTGGCGCATGAAGGAGTTGCCGTTCTCCTGCGGCTCGATCGGGTAGTCCCAGTCGTAGCCGGATTCGAGCAGCTCCATCCAGCGGTCCAGCTGCAGGACCTCGGGCACGCCGCGGTCGTCGGGGCCGGCCTCGACCAGCGCCACGGATACCGCGGGGTCTTCGCTCAGGCGGGCGGCGACGGCGGCGCCGGCGGATCCCCCGCCGACGACGATGTAGTCGAATACCCGGTCGATGAGGTTCTCGACGTTGTCGATGTGCATTAGTTCTCCTTGCCGTGGTCAGCGAACCAGCCGGTCACCTGCGGGCTGGTGTTCTGGTAGATGTGCTTGGCTTCCTGGTACTCGGCCAAACCGGTGGGGCCGAGTTCGCGGCCGACGCCGGACTGGCCGAAGCCGCCCCATTCGGCCTGCGGGAGGTAGGGGTGGAAGTCGTTGATCCAGATGGTGCCGTGGCGCAGCCGGCCGGCCACGCGCTGGGCCTTGCCGGCGTCCTGGGTCCAGACGGCTCCGGCCAGGCCGTAGATCGTGTCGTTGGCGGTGGCCACGGCCTCGTCCTCGTCGCGGAACGTCTCCACGGTGACCACCGGGCCGAAGGCTTCGTCCACGACCACGGACATCCCCCGCTCTACGCGGTCCAGGACGGTGGGCAGGTAGTAGAAGCCGTCGTCGTACTCGGAGCCCTCGGGGGCGGCGCCACCGCAGCGCAGCCGCGCGCCCTCCTGCACGCCCCGCTTCACGTAGGCGTCTACCTTCTCCCGGTGTGCGGCCGAAATCAGCGGCCCGGTTTCCGCGGCCTCGTCGAACGGGCCGCCCAGGCGGATGCCCTCGGCGCGGCGGACCAGTTCGTCCACGAAGCGCTCCGCGATAGACTCCTCGACCAGCAGGCGCGCGCCGGCGGAGCAGACCTGCCCGGAGTGGACGAAGGCTGCGTTCAGCGCGTTGTCGACGGCGGCGTCGAAGTCCGCATCGGCGAACACCACGTTCGGGTTCTTGCCGCCGAGTTCCAGGGCCACCTTCTTCACGGTGCCGGCGGCGGCCGCCGCGACCACCTTGCCGGTCACCAGGCCGCCGGTGAAGGAGACAAGGTCGACGTCGGGGTGCTCGGAGAGCGGTGCGCCCGCCTCCGCGCCGGGGCCGGTCACCAGGTTCGCGACGCCGTCCGGGAGGCCCAGGTCCTTGAGCAGTTCCATGGTCAGGATGGCCGTGGACGGGGTGAGCTCGGCGGGCTTGAGCACGAAGGTGCAGCCGGCGGCCAGCGCGGGCGCGATCTTCCACGCGGCCTGCAGCAGCGGGTAGTTCCAGGGCGTGATCATGCCGCAGACGCCCACCGGCTCGTGAACGATGCGGCTGACGACGGCGGGGTCCCCGGCATCGACCACGCGGCCGGCCTGCTGCGAGGCGATCTTGCCGAAGTACTCGAAGCAGGCGGCGATGTCGTCCATGTCGATGCGGCTTTCGACGATCCGCTTGCCGGTGTCCAGCGACTCGGCGCGGGCGAAGTCCTCGCGGCGCTCACGCAGGCCGGCGGCCACCTTGAGCAGGAAGTCGCCGCGCTCGGGCGCCGGGACGGCCGCCCAGACGCCGGAGTCGAAGGCGGCGCGGGCCGCGGCGATGGCGCGTTCGGTGTCGGCCCGGCCGGCCTCGGACACGGTGGCCACGACCTGGCCGTCGGCCGGGTTGCGGATCTCGCGGGTGGCGCCGGAGGCGGCCGGCTCCCAGGCGCCGTTGATGAACAAGGTGGAGGCGGTTGTGGTCATGGTGTCTCCTTCGGAAGTGCGGCGACGGGTTCGTCGACGGTGTCGTAGTCGGTTTCCCAGTCCGCCTTGGGCGGAACGTTTTCCGCGGCGGTGCTGTAGGGCAGGGTGGCGCGGTGCTGGTGCAGGAACTCGAGGTGCACCTCGTAGTGGTCCAGCACGTCCGCGATGACCTCGTCCTTGCTGTAGCCCATGAGGTCGTAGCCGTGGCTGCCCTCGAGCGAGAACACCTCGATCCGGTAGTACTTGCCGGCGGCGGCGGAGGAGCGCGCGTAGGACGGGACGTCGTTCTGTACCGGGTAGATCTGGTACTTGAAGGTGCGTTCGCCGTCGAGCTCCACGCAGAGGTCGGCGGTGTCGATCCCGAAGGCCTCCACGGTGCTGGTCTTCAGCGTGGCTTCGAGCCCGCGGGCGGCGAGGTCGGCGCGGACGTCGGACAGCGCGGGAACGGCGACCTCGGACACGAAGCGCTGGGCCTGCCGGCGGCCCGGGTAGTTCATGGCCCGGGCCAGGCGCTGGCGCCAGCCGCGGCGGCCGTCCGCCCCGTGCGGCACGTTGGTGCGGGAGTTGAGCACGGCGTGCAGGCCGGCCTGGTAGCTGTCCGCGAGGGCGGTCTCCAGCCGCAGCGCCTTGTACAGGCCCAGCATGATGAAGACCAGCACCACCGAGAACGGCAGGCCCATAATGACGGTGGCGCTCTGCAGCGTGGGCACCCCGCCCACCAGCAGCATCGCCAGGGTCAGCAGGCCGGTGGCGACGGACCAGAAGACGCGCAGCCACTTGGGCCCGTCGGAATCGGCGTCCTTGAGGTACGAGGTGAAGTTGCTCATCACGAGGGCACCCGAATCGGCGCTGGTGACGTAGAACAGCAGCCCGGTGAACGTGGCGATCGCGGCGCTGAGCGGGGCCATCGGGTACTGCTCCAGCAGACCGTAGAAGGCGCGCTCCGGCTGGCTCATGGCCACCTCGCCGAAGGCGGTGTTGCCGCCCATCACGATCTCGAGGGCGCTGTTGCCGAAGATCGAGATCCACAGCAGGATGAACGCGAACGGCACCACCAGCACGCCGATGACGAATTCGCGCAGCGTGCGTCCCCGCGAGATGCGCGCCAGGAACAGGCCCACGAAGGGCGCCCAGGCGATCCACCAGGCCCAGAAGAACAGCGTCCAGCCGTTCAGCCAGTCGTCGGGCCGGTCGTAGGCGAAGGTGTCCAGGGCCATCGACGGGAAGCGGGAGAGCGTGTCGCCGATGTTGGTCACGATCCCGTCCAGCAGGAACCGGGTGGAGCCGGTGATCAGGATGAAGACCATCAGGGAGATCGCCAGGACGACGTTGAGTTCGGACAGCCGGCGGATGCCCTTCTCAATCCCGGTGAGCACCGAGATAGTCGCCATCAGCACCGCGACGGCGATGAGGGCGATCTGCACCACCGTGTTCTCCGGGATGCCGAACTGGAAGCTCAGGCCGTAGTTGAGCTGAGCGACGCCGATGCCCAGGCTGGTGGCAATGCCGAAGATGGTGCCGAGCATGGCGGCAATATCGACGGCGTGTCCCACCGGTCCGTGGATGCGCTTGCCCAGGATCGGGTAGAGCGCCGAGCGGATGCTCAGCGGCAGGTTGTGCCGGAAGGCGAAGTAGCCCAGTGCCAGCCCCATCAGGGCGTAGAGACCCCAGCCGAGAATGCCGTAGTGGAACAGGGTCCAGACCACGGCCTGCCGGGCGGCCTCGACGGTGGAGCCGTCACCCGTGGGCGGAGCCAGGTACTGGGTGACCGGCTCCGCAACCGAGAAGAACATCAGGTCGATGCCGATGCCCGCGGCGAAGAGCATCGCCGTCCACGTGAAGATGTTGAAGGTCGGGCGCGAATGGTCCGGCCCCAGCCGGGTCTTGCCCACCCGGGAGACGGCCACGAAGAGGACGAAGGCCAGGACCGCAACGACGATCAGCGAGTACCACCAGCCGAAGGTCTCGCCCACCCATGCCACGGCGGTTCCGATCACCGCGTCTGCCGACTCCCGGTCGAGGATGGCCCACAACGCAATGCCGATGACACCTGCCGCGGAGCCGATGAAGACGGTCCAGTTGACCCGTGTCCGCGGCTCGGGTGCGGCGTCGGTGCCGGGGGGAGGCTCCGACGGAGCGGATCCGGGCGCCGAGCGCTTACTGTGTTCGTCGTCGAGCGTGGGCTCGCCGGTTTCGGGCGGCGTACTCATATCGGTCTCGTACCTCGCATCGTAGGAGTGCTGGTGGCGGTCTCGCTGTTGTCTTCGCCGGGTGAGGGCAACTCTCGACGCTAGCAAGAGCAGGAATTAGGCGGCCTGCGCGCGTATAGCACATGGATTAAGTGAGGAAGGTTACCCGGTTAAGTGGGGAGACTCACGCCTATCTCCCCGCGTGTTCTGTTTACGGGAGGGTAAGGGAAGTTCGGGCGCGCCACAGGCAGGTGCCGCACGCCTGTTCGCGGTCAGTTCGCGTGCGGCCATCCTGTCGAGTCTCCGCCCTACTCTTCAGGCCTTCTTAGGCGCCGTCGTCGTACATGCTGGCTGGACATCCCATACTCGGGGTCCTGTTCAGAGCGGACCGCTTGGTGGGGCGGTAATGGGGTTAGCCGGGACGGCCGCGCCATGCGACACGTTCACTTTTCCAACAAGCCTTCGCGAGCTACTGAGACGTTGATGCCACGTCCCCGACGTTGGCCTGCGGCACGCGTCAATTGCCAGGTCAACATGGCCCCCAGCAGGCCGAAAGCGCACGTCATCCACCACGTCGAATGCCACCCTCCGGATATTGTTGCTATCCACGCCATGAGCGGCGGACCGGCGAAATTTCCGACGTTGAAGATTTGCTGCATCAAACCGATGACGGCGGGAACAGACCCATCGGGCGGTGCGAGCCCCACAGCGACGCGGGTCAGGATGGCAGGCGCCATGCCGCCGACCAGCGAGAAGATCATGGCGAAGGTGAATTGCCCCGCGAGGCCGGGAGATCCTGCCGGCCATGGCACGGCAAAGATCGCCACCGAGGTGACCGCCATGGTGCCGAACGTAACCATCAGCAGGGCTCTTGGGCGGTAGCCGCGTTGCAAAAGCAGCCCCGATGCCAGCGCGCCGATGGCGTTGACGCCTCCCACGGCCGCGGACAGCAGGCCAGGCCAAGGCCTGTCGAGTCCGGCTGCGCTGTAGACCGACGGGAGGAACCCCATGACCGCCATCCATTGGACGGTGTAGCAAGCGAAGACGGCGCCGGCAGTCCACGGTGCTTGGTGGCGCAAGGTGGCGCGGATGCGTCGACCCGATTCGGCAATGCTGCCCCCTGTCATAACGGCACGTGGGTCCCGTGGAACCCAGCGAAGCACCGGGATTACCGGGGCCAGAGCAAGGGCCGCCATGACAATCCACCACGCGCGCCAGTCCATGGCTTGCAGTGCCAGTGCAGCGGTGGAAAAGCCGAGCAACGCAGCCGTGCCCTGGAAGGCACCCCAGCTCGCCATGGCGATATTCATGCGTTCCGGAGCGCAACTCCGCTGGATCAGAGGAGGTGCCAACACTGTGCAAAGCAGAAACCCGACGCCTTCCACGGTCCGCGAAACCATGAGAACCGCGGCGCTGGGTGCCGCCGCGCCGAGCAGGGAACCGCCGGCCAGAAGCAGGAGGCCGAGGATCAGCAGGCGACGGAGCCCGAAGACTTCACCCGACCAAGCGACCAGAAGGCCCCCGAGCATGCTTGCCACCTGGATGATCCCCACGAGAAGGCCGGCGAGGACCAGCGAGATGCCAAGTTCGGCTTGGATGGCCGCCAGGGCATTCGGCAGCTTCCAAATGTGGGTCGCAGCCGCAATGCCGGCGAGAACGACGACGATCCACCCGATGTTGCCTTCGGTGCGGACAAGCCCACCCACAGCCAGCCCCGACGCCTGCGCGTGGCCGGTGCGTGGGGGCGGCTGCGGCAAGATAAAGCTCCTTGGGATGGTCTGACCACCAGTTTGCCGCAGGCGGCGCGCGCCCAGTGGAGGATTTCCGTCCAATGGAAGGCGCGAGGGCGGCCCGCGGTGTTGAAACCGGGTCAGCTGCTGGTGCCGAGTCCTCCCTCGCGCAGGATACTCACGAGTAAGTCAACAACGTGGCTGGGCTGGCGCTCGCTGGACCAGAGGGCGGCGGCCTGCAACGGCGGAATATCGTCTGCCAGCTCCCGGAGGACGACCGGCGTCGTCCCCATGCCGCGCACGGAATCAGGTACGAGGGAAACGCCCAGGCCGGATGCCACCAAGGGAATGGCCGTCTGAAGCGTTGCCACCCTCCGCGTCTGCGGCGGGGTGAGGCCCAACCGGTCCCACAGCGTATCGAAGAGCTCCGGCAATCCGCGGATCCGGAGCGACCTGCGCGGCATGATCCAGGTCTGGCCATGCAGTTCGGCCAGACTAAGCCGCTGTGGCGCATCCGAGAACGATGGCGGCAAGGCCAGCAGCATTGGAAGATCTCCGGCGTGAAGAACGTGCAGCGAAGAGCGATAGGAATCTTGCAATTGCTCGCAGCTGAGTGTTGCGATCAGGCCGACGTCCGCCTCGTTGGACAGCACCATCTCGAGAACTTTGGCGGGGGGTGGATCTGCCACGGTGATGTCGGTAGTGGGGGAGTCTGAGACGAATTTCCGGAGCAGCCGCGGAAGAAGGAACCACGTAATGGTGGGGACTGAAGCGATGGACAATCGGCCACTCGTGCCGATGACGCCGTTGCGCATGTCATCCCGCAGTTGGTACAGATCCTGAAGGATCCGCTCGGCCTCCTCCGCGAAATGAGAGCCAGCTTCCGTCAGCCGGGCCCCTCTGGACTCGCGGGCCAGCAGGGGGCGGCCTAGGTCTGCCTCCAGTTTGGCGATTGAAATGGACAGGGGTGGCTGGGTCATGTGGAGCGACTCCGCAGCGCGGGAAATAGACCCTTCGGTGGCGACCCGAAGGAAGTACTCAAGCTGGCGCAGTTCCATATATGGAATATATGTCACCCCGGCCTAAAAAATAATAGACGAATGAGTGAGTGACGAATCACACTTGGATCTGCAAGTCTCTGGAACTCTTGGGCTCCTCTCTTTAATCCTTAAGGACACGCCGTGACATTCTCTGTTGCCGACGCTTCCACGCGGCATCCGGCGAAAGGCCGGGCGGTCGGTGGACCGGAACCGGTCGCTGGGCGGCCGCGCTTACTCAGGCGGGGCACTTCCCGCCGACTGCCGTGGCGCGGCGCCGCCACCGTTGCCGCCCTCCTCCTCATCTGGGAGGTGGCTTCGCGCACCGGACTGATGCCGGCAGCTTCGCTGCCTCCAGCCAGCGACGTGCTGGCCGCCTGGCCGGCGCTCGCCGCCGCACCCGCCTTCTGGACAGCGGTGGGCCACACCTTGGCCAGCGCCCTCGGCGGATTGGGAATAGTAGTCCTCATTGCGGTACCGCTGGCCTTGGCCATTGGACTGAGCCGTTTCGCCCGCGAATCCACCTGGCTCGTGATCGAGTTCCTGAAGCCCATACCGCCGGTCGCGATGATCCCGCTGGGACTGCTGCTCTGGGGGCCGTCAGAGACGATGAAGCTCACGCTCATATGCTTCGGTGCGTTGTGGCCGTTCCTGACCCAAATGGTTTACGGCATCGGACAGGTCGATCACGTCGCCCTGGACATGGCCCGCAGTTACCGGCTGAAGGCCTGGCTGACCACCAGCCGGATAGTGGTTCCGAGCCTGCTGCCCTTCGCGGCCACCGGGCTGCGCGTTTCCGCTTCCATCGCCGTCGTGGTCTCGGTCGTGACTGAGTTGATCGGCGGCGCGGCCGGCCTCGGCCGCGACATCATGATCGCTCAGTCCTCCGGAAACCTACCCGCCATGTATGCCCTCATCCTGACCACTGGACTACTCGGTTTGCTCATTAATTTCGCCTTCGCCGCGGCAGAACGTCCTCTGCTCTTCTGGCACCCCTCCCAGCGAAAGGATGCCGAGCGATGAACCGCACACTTCCAGTCCTGCGCACCGCTGCTCTGCGACTGTGGCTCCCCGTCCTGCTCGTTGTCGCGTGGTGGTTCACTTCTGCTGGCAGCCAGAACATCTATTTCCCGCCGTTGGCCACCATCATTGAAACCTTCGCCCATGACTGGCTGGGCAGCCGCGTTACCACCGATCTGCTGCCGTCGCTGGGAAAGTTCGGCCTGGGATTTCTGATTTCGGCGCTGGGCGGTATTGCGCTCGGCACCTGGTTGGGCCTGTCACCAGCGGCACGGGAAGCCGCCGAGCCCGTCGTCCAGTTCCTTCGATCGCTTCCGCCACCTGTTCTGCTGCCGATTGGACTGCTGTTCTTCGGCATCACCGGGACCATGAACGTCGCCATCATCGTCATGGGCGCCATCTGGCCCACCGTGCTCAACACGGCAGACGGCGTCCGCAGCCTGGACGGCCAGGTGGCGGACATGGCGCGCAGCTACCGCCTTACTTTCACACAGCGGCTGCTGTCCGTGGTGCTTCCCAACGCTGCCCCGCAGATCTTCGCCGGGTTGCGCACCACGCTGCAGCTTTCGATCATCCTCATCGTCGTCAGCGAGATGGTCGCGGCCGTCAGCGGAGTGGGCTACTACGTGCTCAATTCACAACAGACCTTTGCCGTGGCCGAAACGTGGGCGGGCACCCTGGTTTTGGGTGTTATCGGCTACCTGTCCACCCTCGTTTTTCTCGCCGTCGAGAAACGCGTTCTGAGCTGGCAGCACGGCATACGCCGTGCCGCAGGAGGAGAATGAAAATGCAAGAATCAACCACCGAAGCATCGGTTGAGCTCGGGCGCCAGCCGGAGCAGGCCGTCGTCGAACTCCGCGACCTGCGTAAGTCCTACGGAACGGGCAACTCAGCCGTTCCCATCCTCGACGGGGTCAATTTCGAGGTCCGCCGCGGTGAATTCGTCTGCGTTGTCGGCCCATCCGGTTCCGGCAAAACAACGCTGCTCAAGTGCATCGCCGGCCTCCTCAAGCCCACCGCCGGCAGCACAGTCTTCGAAGGCGAGGAAGTCGTTGAACCGCCGGCCAAGCTCGCCGTCGTTTTCCAGGACTACAGCCGAAGCCTGCTGCCGTGGATGACCGTTCGCCGCAACATTGCCTTGCCGCTGCGCAACAAGTTCCCTAAAGGGGAACGGGATGCCCGCATCGAGGAGGCACTCGAAAGTGTGGGACTGGCAGGCAAGGGCCACTTGTACCCATGGCAGATGTCCGGCGGCATGCAGCAACGTGCAGCCATCGCGCGCGGGCTCGCCTACCAGCCGGACGTGCTGCTGATGGACGAACCGTTCGCGGCAGTTGACGCCCAGACGCGGATCGACCTGGAGGACCTGGTCCTGGAGATCCGTGCCAAGTACAACACGACAGTCCTGTTTGTCACGCACGATATCGACGAGGCCGTCTATCTCGCGGACCGCGTCATCATCCTGTCCGGAGCTCCGACGAGTGTCAGCCACAACATCTCTGTCGACTTGCCGCGCCCCCGTCACCAGGTAGAGACAAAGCGGGAACCGCGCTTCGCCGAGCTTCGCTCCTTCGTGTTCGAACAAATCCAGGCTGCAAAGTCCAACGCCGTGCGCAACCGCGCCGACGCCTAACGGAAACGCCGACCCAACATCACGTCCTGAGAGGATTACATTCCCATGCGAGTAACCAAGACATCCTTCGCTGCGGCATCCGCCGCAGCAGCACTGTCGCTTTTCCTAACTGGCTGCGGCGGTTCGGCACCGGCCGGCGATTCCACTGCCGCCGCCGGGGGAGCTACTGCCACCGAGATCAAGGTCGGGCTGATTCCGGTAGCCGAATTCTTCCCGGTCTACGTCGCGGAAGACCAGGGGTTCTTCGATGAGGCAGGACTGGATGTCACCATTGAATCCATGTCGAATGCTGCCTCGATCGTTCCTTCAGTTCTCAACGGACAGTTGAACATCGGAACTGCCGCTACGCCGCCCTTCCTTACCGCTATCGAGAAGAACATTCCCCTTACCGCCGTCGCCAACGCCGGCAACACGACGTCGGTGGCGGGCGAAGACACCGGAGCGTTTATGGTGGCTGCCGACAGTGCGATCACGTCTCCGAGCGACCTCGAGGGCAAGACGGTCGCGGTGAATGCGCTGAGCTCCTTGCCTCACGTCGCCGCGGCTGCCCGCATCGCTGCCGACGGTGGCGATGTGGACGCTGTGAAGTTCGTTGCCATGCCGTTCACCGACATGCTGGCCGCACTGGAGCAGAAGAGGGTGGATGCGATCCTTCCGGTGGAGCCCTTCATGTCACAGAGCCTTGAGGCAGGGGCCAAGAGCATCTCCCCGCTCTACACGGATGTTTACCCCGCTGGAACAACCCACACACTGTACTTCGCGTCGAAGCAATTCGCCGCCGAGAATGCCGGGGCCATGGC
This sequence comes from Arthrobacter sp. THG-b23, assembly GCF_059091265.1. NCBI lineage: Bacteria > Bacillati > Actinomycetota > Actinomycetes > Micrococcales > Micrococcaceae > Arthrobacter > Arthrobacter sp. THG-b23. The sequence continues at coordinate 238,480 of NZ_JBNHGM010000002.1, read as the reverse complement.
TGGCTTCCGGGACGCGGTGGCGAAGGCAAACGACCTAATCTCCCAGGACGCATCGGTACTCCGTGCCGCTCTGGTAGAGCACGGCGGCATGGCAGAATCCACGGCGGAAAGCGTCAATTTGCCCGCGTACGAGACGGACTTCAACATCGAAGGCATGAAAGTCCTGGCGGCTAAGATGAAGGAAAACGGCTTCCTGACCACCGACGTGGACGTCGAGGGCTCGATCCTGAAGTAGATTCGGAACCTCTCGGCCGGGCGTGCACGTGCGTCCGGCCGGGTTCTGTTCGAAAACATGCGATCGCCGGGACGCCGCCGGAGGAGGTTTCTTGGCCAATCCATACCCACGCCGGCCGAAGCCGACGGACGCCGAAGCGCCGGAGCCGCAGAATACGGTGACAGCCAAGGCCTTGTCGCTGTTGGCAACCTTCGACCCCGAAAACAGCCGGCATTCGCTCAGTGAGATGGCCCGGCGCGCTGGCCTGCCCGTGGCCACCGCGCACCGCTTGGCGAACGAGCTGGTGGCCTGGGGGGCTTTGGAACGCGTCGGCAGCGCGTACGTAGTCGGACACCGGATCTGGAGGCTGGGCCTGCTGGCGCCGGTGCGGCAGAACATTACCGAATTGGCTGCCCCCTATATGCAGGACGTCCTGTTCGTCACCCAGAACGTGGTCAATCTCTTCATTCTCGACGGCGAAGAGGCGCTGCTCTTGGAACGGATCTCAGGAACCAGGGCGGGTCTGCCGTTCCGCAGGGTCGGGGCGCGCATGCCACTGCATGCCAGCGCCGCGGGCAAGGTCTTTCTGGCCTTCGGACCCGAGCACGTTCGGGAGATACCCGGACGGCGGATGGAGGCCCAGACCGCACACACCATCACTGATCCGATGGCGCTGAAAACCGAGGTGGAACGGGTTCGCTCCCGCGGCTTCGCGACCACGAACGAAGAAGCCGGCTTGGACAACTTTGCCGTGGCCGTGCCGGTCCTGACGCCCAACGGCACGTGCACCGCGGCCCTGGGTGTAGTCGCCCAGGGAGGACCGCCGTCCGTTGGATCCGTGGTTCCGGTGCTTCGGATTGCCGCACGGAGCATCGCCCGCCGGCTTGCTGTCGGCAGCGGGTACTGACGGGAGCTTGCTGCCTCCGACTGCCGTACCGTTTTCCATTGGCCGGAAAGGGCGCAGGGGACTGTGGCGCCGCGCACCTAGCATGGTGATCACTGCCTCACCCGCACTGCGGGGCAGGCGCGAATTACCCAATATCTAGGAGCGGTACAGCATGACAACCACTGCCCCAGTGATGGCTCCAGCGATCATTGACACCACCATCGAGGCCGTGGAACACGTTGCCGACGGTGTTGCCTCCCTGGTGCTTCGCCGCACCGACGGCCAGCCCTTCTCCCCCTGGGAACCCGGAGCTCACATTGACGTGTTTCTGGAGGAGGGGCTGATTCGGCAGTATTCGTTGTGCTCGACGCCCAACGACCTCAACACCTTGCGCATCGGAGTGCTCCGCGTACCGGACTCAAGGGGCGGCTCACAGCATGTGCATGAAAAACTTGCCGCCGGGGCGCCATTGGCCATCTCGGCCCCGCGCAACAATTTTCCGTTGGCAGATTCACGCAAGTACTTGTTTCTCGCGGGCGGCATTGGCATCACACCCATCATCCCGATGATCGAGGCAGCGGAGACTGCTGGCCGGGAATGGGTGCTCTACTACGGAGGGCGCAGCCGGGACACCATGGCCTTCGCCGACCGCTTGGTCGCTCAATACGGCGAGGAGCGCGTGCGCATCGTGGCCGAGGACACTGACGGCCGCATGGACCTGCAGAAAATCCTGGGAATGCCGCGGGCCCACATGCTCGTCTACGCCTGCGGCCCCGGAGGGATGCTCAACGCGGTCGAAGACTTCTGCATGGGCTGGCCGCCGGGGGCCCTGCACACCGAGCGGTTTGTCGCGGATTCCCTCGGCGCCGGTGCCAACGCCGAACCGTTCGACGTCGAGCTCGCCCGCACTGGCGGTACCGTCACAGTGGCGGCCAACCAGACGATCCTGGAGGCAGTGGAGCAGGTCGGGGCCCGGGTGCTGTCGAGTTGCCGCGCGGGGTTATGCGGAACCTGCGAAACGCGGATCGTCTCCGGCGAGCCGGAGCACCGCGATGCCGTCCTCACCCAGGAAGACAAGGATGCCGGCGAGATCATGCTGGTTTGCGTCTCCCGTGCAGCTGCCGGCTGTAACCGGCTCGTCCTCGACCTCTGACCGTTCCAGGAGCAAATCATGACCATCACATCGCACGAACCCGCAGTCATCGCTGAGGATCCATTCAGCCCGGCAGTCATCACGGACCCGTACCCGTTCCTTACCCGCCTGCGCGATGCCGGGGCCGTTACCTGGCTTGAATCCGCCGGAAGCTACGCGGTCGCCGGCTACGAGGAAGTGTACGAGGTCCTCACTGATTTTGAGACGTACTGCTCCTCCGGTGGCCTCGGTCCCCGGGACATTCGCAAGGACGAGGGGTGGCGGCCGCCGAGCATCCTCGAGTCGGACCCGCCGATCCACACCGTGATGCGCCGGGCGCTGACCGGCGTCATCAATCCCGGCACCGTGCGGGCGCTGCGCGCTCCCTTTACGCCCCCGGCAGAGGAGCTGGCCGCCGACCTGGCCCGGCGCCCGGGGTTCGATATCGTGAAGGATCTCGCTGAAAAATATCCGCTGCGAGTTTTCCCCGACGCCGTCGGCATTCCGGACGAAGGCCGTGAGCACCTGCTGCCTTACGGCAACATGGTGTTCAACGCGTTCGGACCGGAGAACTACATCTTCCAGCAGGCATTTGCCCACGGTGACGAGCACGCGGCCGCCGTGATGAAGAGCTGCGCCCGGGAATCCCTCGACGATGTCGGTTTCGGCGCCCGCATCTGGGACAAGGTCGGCGAAGGGCTGATCACGGAACAGCAAGCAACGCTGCTGGTGCGCGCGCTGTTGTCCGCCGGGGTAGACACGACGGTGTTCGGCATCGGCAATACCCTGTCCGTACTGTCCCGCAGCCCAGACGTGTGGGCCAAGCTGCGCGAGAACCCCACCATGGCCAAGTTCGCCATCGACGAGGCGCTGCGGCTGGAATCACCGTTCCAAAAGTTCCACCGCACCGTCACCGTGGACACCACCTTGGGCGGTGTACGCATCCCGGCCGGTTCCAAGGTCCTGGTCTTCATCGGGGCAGCCAACCGGGATCCGCGCAAGTGGGGGGACGACGCCGATTCGTTCAGTTTCGAACGCAGCTCGTCCGGACACGTCGCTTTCGGCATGGGCCTGCACCAGTGCGTCGGCCAGCCGATTGCCCGGCTTGAGATGGAGATCGTCCTGCAGGAACTGCTCCAGCGGATCGCCACGATCGAGCCGGCAGGCGCACCGGTGCCCATCGTGCACAACGTGCTCCGTGGCTTCGAGTCCCTGCCCGTGAGCATCACCGCAGCCTGACTCTGCCTGGCGGCGTCTGCCGCGTCCGCACGGTTCCGGCAGTTCGCCCCTGCGAGGAGCCCCGCCACTCCCAACAGCGGAGCTCCCCGCCGCTGCCCAGAGCCAGGCCCCCCGCCACTTCCCGCCTCCGGACGCCGTCGCGGCCACTTGCCGGCGGCCGACGCGAACCGTCCTCCCCAGAAGGAGCCACCATGGCTATCGATACCTCCGCGTCGTCCGACGCAGCCGTCGCAGACCACCGGGACCCGGCCCGCTGGAGCCCACGGAAACGCAACGCGTACGGTTGGAGCATAACCGGCATGCTGCTGGTGCTGATGATGATCAGTTGGGCGGACAAGGCGATTCTCGGCATCGTTGCGGTGCCGCTGATGACGGACCTCAATTTGACAACGGAGCAGTTCGGCCTGCTCGGCAGCGCCGTCTTTATGCTGTTCGGCGTGGCGCAGCTCGTCGCCGCGCCGATCGCCAACCGGGTCAAGTCCAAGTGGATTCTGCTGGTCCTGTGCCTGACCTGGTCCGTGGCCCAAGTGCCGATCTTCGTTTTCGCCTCGTTGCCCGCCTTGTGGTTCAGCCGTCTGCTGCTGGGACTGGGCGAGGGGCCGTTGGCGCCGATTTCGATGCACGCCACCTATAAGTGGTTTCCCGCGGCGCGCAGTGCAGCGCCAGCCGCCGTCACGTCCTCAGGGGTCACCCTGGGCATTGTGGCCTTCGCACCGGTCCTGGCATGGATCGCCGCCGAGTTCGGTTGGAAAGCCACCTTCGTCTTCTTGGCCTTCATTGGCGTGGTCTGGGCCGTCGCGTGGATATTTGTGGGCAAGGAAGGCCCGTATGTCTCGGCCCAGGCCGAGCGGGAGATGGACGGCAACGACCAAGGGGCCGGCGAAGATGCCTCGGCTGCGGCTGCGGCTGCGGCCGCGGCTGCCGCTGACACCAAGGTTTCCTATCGTCGCTCCTTCGCGACGCCGACCTGGCTGCTCGCGGTGTTGTGCTCCTTCCTCGGGTACTGGACATTTACGGTGGCCACAACATGGCTGCCGGCATACTTCGAAACAGTGCATGGTGCCAGCACGCAGGAGGCCGGTTCGCTCATTACCCTGCCGGCGCTCTGGGGCACGATCGCAACGATCGGGCTGGGTGTGCTACCCCAAAAACTGGCCGCCAGAGGTATTCCGACGAGGCGTTCGCGAGGGGTTGTCCTCGGTTGCGCCGCGGCCTTTGCCGGGAGCATGGTCGTCTTGGGAACATTGGCTCCGGTCGCCTGGCTCGCGGTCCTTTGCTTCACCTTCGGATTCGGTACCGCTCCTGCCCTGTTTGCCCTGACATATCTTGTCGCATCCGAGACTACGACCGTCGGGCAGCGTGGCGCAGTGCTCCAGGTGACGAACGCGGTGCTGACAGCCGGTGGCCTCTTGGCCCCCGCCGTCGTCGGTTTCATTATCGGACGGGCGGCGAGCGCCCCTGCCGGTTATGCCGACGCCTTCCTCCTAACAGGCGGAATGCTGGCCGCCGCGGGCATCCTCGGAGCCGTTTTCATTAACCAGCAGCGTGACCGACGCCGTCTGGGGCTGGACATCGCCCAGCCAGCCTGACCCAGCAAGGCTCCTCCTTACTGATGCCGGACAGCGCCGCCGCCCCGAGGGGCGGCGGCGCTGCCTTTTCGCACCTGCAGTCCTTGCCGGAAAGCGAAAGGGCCAACCCCGAAGGGTTGGCCCTGACACCGCACGGCGGAGTTAGTTCGCAGCCTGTGCCAACGCGGGCGCGAGGGTGAAACGATCGCCGCTGAGGGCGACGTCCACAGGTCCGGCGAAGGTGCTGCGCGCGCGTCGTCCCCATTCCTCGGTGCTCGCTACCCCCGCCAAGTGGGACAGCACCAGACGTTTGGCTCCCGCCTGGGAGGCGATGCGACCGGCGCCCTCGGGGGAAGTGTGCGACACGCTCTGATGATTGAGGAAAGCCGGATCGAATCCCCGCCGGGCAAAAAACTCAAGATTCACGGCTTCATGCACCAGGATGTCGGTACCCTCGGCCAGGCGGCTCAGCGCGGCGCACTCTGCGGTATCGCCTGAGAACGTGACGGAACCTGCTGCGGTGTCGAAACGAAAGGCGAGAGCCGGCCGCACCGGAGGGTGGTCCACGAGGACCGCGGTGACCCGGACCAGGTTGTCTTCATAGACAGGAAACGGCGCCCCGGCTTCGACCGAGTCGTATGCCGGAGTCTGGATTTCGGTGGCCTTGACCAAGCGCTTCAAATTTGGACGCGCCTCATCCGTCTCGCGGATGTTGACATCGTAGGAGAACGCCTCAAGCGTATGGTTCACCAATTCGCTGGTGCCGGCCAAGCTGTGCCCGTCGGGATGCGTGGTGTCCCGGCCCGGCCCGTATATTCCGATCTCGCGGGTAAAGCCCTCCACGGGCTCTCCCCAATTCCAGAGGAGGAAGCCCGGCAGTTCCACAACGTGGTCGGAATGCAGGTGGGTCACGAAGCCTGCAACGAAATCACGGCCGCGCAGCCCCGCCTGATGAGCTGCCCGGACACAACCCAGGCCAAAGTCCACCATGTAAAAAGAATCCCCGACGACGACGGCGCTGGCGATACCGTTTTCCGGGCCGCGGATAGCGGGTCCGGCCGCGGTACCCAGCGTGACGAGTTCGGTGGTGGGAATGGATGTCAATGGACTTTCCTTCGTCGTGTGCAGCATGGCTAAGCGTGGGGCCGCATGTTGAGGGTGCGGGTCTCCAGATATTCGTCGAGGCCCCAACGGCCTCGTTCCCGGCCCACTCCGGAAGCCTTCCAGCCGCCGAACGGTGCATCCGGTTCGACGACCGTATGTTGGTTGATCCAAACCGTGCCAGCTTCCAGCCGGGAGGCTATGCCGTGGGCGCGGGCCGTGTCCGGTGACCAAACCGAGGCGCCCAGGCCGAACTCCCCGGAGTTGGCCGAGTCCACCGTGGCGTCCAGGTCGTCATAGGCCACGATCGGAAGGGCGCTGCCGAACTGTTCCTCATCCACGAGGCGCATACCTGGTTCAGCGTCAATGACAACCGTGGGCGACAGGAAGTAGCCGGGGAGGTCGCAGCCCCGGGAGCCGCCGGCGGCGATCCGCGCGCCGGAGGCAACGGCTTCCTCCACCAGACCGTTGACGGTCTGCAGTTGTGAAGCGTTGTGCATGGGGCCCATCGTCGTACCTTCGGCAACTCCGCGTCCCAGCACATGTTCCGAGGCCACAGCGACGATTGCCTCGGTGAACTCACTGGCGCGACTGCGCGGCACGTACACGCGCTTCACTGCCATGCAGACCTGGCCGGCGTTGCGGAAGGCGCTGCCGACGATGCCGCGGGCCGTGGTCTCCGCGTCGGCGTCGTCTAGGACGATGGCCGGATCGTTGCCGCCCAGTTCCAGGGTCACGCGCTTGACCGTGGCCGCCGCCTGCGCTGCGACGGAGGTTCCCACGTCGGTGGAGCCCGTAAAGGAGATTTTTCGGACGCCCGGCAGGGAGCTGAGCGCCACGTTGACCGTGCGCCGGCTGCTCGTGCGCACCTGCAGCACGCCAGCCGGGAGGACCGTGTTAAGGACCTCCGCGAGGGCCAAGGTCGAAAGGGGAGTGCTGGCCGACGGTTTGGAGATGACGGTGCAGCCAGCGAGCAGAGCCGGGGCAAGTTTCACGCAGAGCAGTGAGATCGGGAAGTTCCACGGCGTGATCGTCCCGACCAGCCCGACCGGCCGGTAATGGACTTCCAGGGAGCGGTCGGCGCGCGGTGGCAGCGGCTCCACCTCGTCCCACTGCAAGTCGGCGTAGTAGTCGAAGAGGCTTGCTGCGACGCGGAATTCTCCCACTGCTTCTGCCAGCACCTTGCCCTGTTCCAAGGACAGGATGCGTCCCAGGCGGTCTGCGTCCGCGCGGATCAGCTCGGCGATGCGCCGGAGTGCTGCGCGCCGGGCGTCGCGGTCAGCGGCCCAGCCCGCGGCGGCGGACTGTGCCGCTCCTATGGCCTGGCGGACGTCCTCCTCGGAATGCTCCGGGGCTTGGCCAACGACTTCCAGGGTCGCGGGATCGAGGACGTCGTAGACGGCGTGCGGCATGGTGGTCCTTCCGGATCGGGCGTGCTTCCTCATAGCATCCCGTGCGGCGGAATATCATGTATCCCGCTGTTCCATTGGGTGGAAAGAAGGTGTGGGCCGCCTCGCGAAGGGATGCACGATAGGAGCGAAGAGAGAACTAGCCGACGCGCCCCTGTGGGGTGAAGGAGTGGGATGACATGACCACCAATCTGCCGATCGCTGTCACAGGAGTCGCCTCCGGAATCGGTGCGGCCACCGCAAGGCTATTGAGCGAGCAGGGTGCCACGATCATTGGCATTGACAGGGCCGTGCCGGCGTCGTTCAAAGGAAGTTTCATTCAAGCGGACCTCTCGACGCCTGAAGGTGCCCGCGAAGCCGCCGCACAGGTGGCAGCATCCGCGCCCGAAGGAGTGCAGGGCTTGGCCAATATCGCCGGCGTTCCGGGGACAGCACCATGGCGCACGGTCCTTGGAGTTAATGTCTATGGGCTCCGTGAGCTGACACGCGGCTTGGCGCCCGCCCTGGTCGAGGGCGCGAGCGTCGTTAACTTGGCCTCGTCAGTGGCCTTCCAATGGCGCAGCTTGGTCGACTCCTGTGCACGTTTCGCCCTTGCCGTGGACACCGAGGCTGCCCTTGAAGCCGTCGCGGACGACCCACACGCCACCGGGGAGTCCTACCTCTTTTCCAAACAGTGCGTTCGTTTTCTCACCGAGCAGCTCTCGGCGGAGCTATTGCCGCGCCGCATCCGGGTGAACTCGGTCAGCCCGGGTCCGGTGCAGACGCCTATTTTGGAGGACTTCAAGAACGACCACGGGCGGGACAAAGTCGAGGGGGCGGCCAAACTTCTGGGCAGGTTTGGCGAGCCCGAGGACATCGCGGGTGTAGTGGCCTTCCTGCTCTCCAGTGACGCGGCCTGGGTGAACGGATCTGATATCCGGGTCGACGGCGGGCTGACCGCGTACCGCGCTTCGTCTGCGGTCACCACAGGAGCCTGACGGCGGCGGTAAGCAGCTGAGCCAGGAAGCGGAATAGGCCAATGGGACATCCCGTTTCTGCCGCCTCTGCCTCTGCTGAATGGACGCCCGTGAGGTAATCTGCGGGCCCTCAGGTTAATCAGGCGCGCCGGAGGCCGCACCTGCCGGCGTGTTCTTCCTCAGGTCTCAGGCGCCGTCGTCGTAATACTGGCTGTTCATCCCGTACTCAGGGTCCTGCTCTGAGCGGACCATGCGGTGGTCTTCGGGGTGGTCCAGGCAGGGGCTGGTGAAGGAGAGGACGACGGCGCCCACGCCGCCGGCAACGTGGTGGGCGGCGGTGGCACCGAGGTCGCCGTTCCGGAAGTAGAGCGTGCGGACGTCGCCGGTTTCGGCGGTGGCCTCGTTCTTTTGCTCCCAGCCGTGCGCGGTCAGGTAGCCGGCGGCGGCGTCGAGGGCGGCGTTGGCCTGGTCGGCGTCGGCGACCTTGCCGGTGGCCCGGCCGATCCAGGCGGTCTGGGTCTGCGGTTGTTCGTCCTCGGGGCGCAGGCAGGTTTGTTCGCGCAGCAGGTTGATCTTCAGGTCGGCGGCGGCGGACGCCTCCGCGATGGCCTGGGGGAGCAGTTGCTCGAGCTGGCGTCCGTAGTCCTGCGAGGTCGGTTGTATCTCCTGCGGCTGGTTCTCCTGCGTCATGGCGCAGCCTCCTAGAATGACGACGGAAAGGGCGGCAGTCGCGGTGAGGGCGGCGGCGAAGCCGGGGCGCCGCCGTCGTTCTTCGCCGCGCAAGCGGGCCGGGCGGTGCCGGGGGGAGTGAGCCCGCATGTTCATTTCTCCAGACTTTCGACCGTCACGGTTTCAAGGTTGCCATATGCGTAGTCCTCGGGATTCTGCTCGAGCGGGCTGGTGATCAGCGGGCCGTAGGGGGAGTAGGTCTGCTGAATCCGATTTTCGACGAACGGGCTGACGCTCGTGCCTTCGACGACGCCCTGGATGTTGGCGGCCGAGGTGGAGCCGGGCCAGAAGTAGTCGGTGTGCCCGTTCATCAGCGAACCGGGGTCCTCGGGCTTGAGGAAGCCGGTCTCGAGCCGCACCGGGTCCATGGCCGTGGGGCTGCCGCCACGCCAGAACGAGGCTCCGTGGTAGCCGCCGCCGAGGATCTGGGCCGCGCTGATGGGGTCGTCGCGGGTCTGCAGCCAGTAGCGGTGGGCATCGGGGTTGGCGGTGTCCGCGGGGCTGCCCACGTTGTGCCCGGTGCCGGCCGGCGCGACGTAGACGATGTTGGTGGAATCCAGGCCCTCGCGTTCGGCGGTACCCAGCAGCGAGCCGCCGGCGCTGGAGCCGATGTACGTGGTGCGGGCGCCGGACCGGGTTTCCAGGTCGAGGGCGTGGTCGAAGGCGGCCAGCAGTGGCCCGCCCTGCTCGTTGAACGAGGTGGTGATGTTGTCGGGGACCTCATCCGGCAGGTCGGTTCCCTGCCAGTAGAAGGAGACCGTGCCGGTGGCCGGTTCGCCGTTCACGGCGTCGAGCCGGCGCGAGTAGGCCTCCAGCTGGCCAAGGTCGGCGCCGGTGCCGGGGACCAGGGCGGCCACGGTCCGGGTGTCCGGGGTCAGCGTGCCGTTCATGGTGACGATCCGGCCGTCGCCCTCCAGGCTGACCAGGACCACCTGGGAGTGATGGCCGACGGCGTAGTCCAGTCCCGTTTTCAGCGTTGCCAGCCGGTCGTGTTCGGCCTGCCAGGTTTCGAGGTCGGCGGTGTACTGCCGATAGGCCTGCTGGTAGACCATCCGCGGGTGGCCCGGCTGATTCCCCGCGGCCACGAGGTAGTCGTTGAGCTCGGGCTGTGGCCCCAGCTGTGCCTGCCGGGTCGCCACTGTTTCGCGGTAGCCGGCGGCGGTGACGGTGTTGGCGCGGATCCGGTCGGCGAAGGGGATGCCGTTCAGGGCCCCGAACACTGCCGGGTAGAGCAACAGCAGCCGTTCCTGCTCGGACGGCGCCAAGGTGAGCCAGGCCTCGCGGATTCCTGCGATCCCGCCCTCGGTCAGTGCGGCGTCGCCGGCCATCGCCTCCGCCATGACGGCCTCGGCCGAGCCGGGCCTCCGCCACGCGGGAAGCTTGTTGGCGGCCAGCAGGGCGGCGCCCTCGGGGTTTGCCGCCGCCCAGGCCCGGAGCTCCGCGTCGGTGAGGCCGGCCAGGGATGGCAGGTATGACTGCGGCGACAGCGGACCGAACCGCTCGTCGAGCCCGCTGGTGAAGTGGGCCCACGGCGGGGAGGACGGAGCGGCGGCGGCAGCGGCCAGCAGCGGGGTGGGCGGCAGCGAGTCGGCGGTCCCGCCGCTGATGGCCCGCAGAGCCGCTGCGGTTTCCGTGGTCAGCGCCTGCCAGTCGGCCCGGAGGGAGCGGACGCGGCCGTTGAAGGCCTCCGCCCTCTGCTCCGCGTGGTCCGCCTCGGCCCCCTCCTGTGAGCCGGTGCCGCTCAGCTCCCTGGCCAGACCGGGGCGTGCCGCCGCGAGTTCTTCGGCCTCCGCCTGCAGCGCCCGGCCCGAGGAGACGAAGGCCGTGACGGCTTCCCGGGCCGCGGCCAACGCCGCAGTCCATTCCTGCGAGGGACCCTCCAGCTCGTTCAGTGCGGAATAGACCTCCAGCTCGGTGTCCGGTTGCTGATAGGCAACGCTCAGCCCGGCCCACGCAGCGCCGGCATCGGCCAGGTAGTTCGCCGCGGACGCGGCGCGCAGGGACATCTCCTGGACCGCATCGCCGAGCCGGTCCCAGGGGACTTTGATCTCCGGGACGCTGCCCAGCCGCACGGTCACGGCTGCGGCACCGGCCCGAAGCCGCGCGAAGTAAGGACGGCCGAGTGGCCGGCGTTCAGGGACTCGGCGAAAGCGGCGGCATCGCCGGACATCCGTCCGTCCGCCTCGACGAACAGCTCGGCGGTTTCGGCCACCACCCGGGACTTGTTGTACACGAGGCCGGCAATCCTGTGGCCCACGTCCCGCCGCGACGACCAGAACCCAGCGAACGCGTCGGCCACGTCCGTGGCGCTGCCGAACAACGACGCCGCCTCGTCGCCTGCCGCCGCCGTGTCACCTGCCGCCTTGTCCAGCGACTGGCCGTCCGCGGCTACGTCCACCAGAACCATGTGGAGCTGCCTCGGATTGATCCGCCAGCTGCCCATCCCGCCGCCCTCCTGCTTAACCGTTTCCCTTACACTGTCCCACGCGGCAACGCGGAACTGAATGGGGACGACTACCCATGGGTTTTGGCGAGGCTGCTGGCAGAAGAAAGCGCCGGCCGGAGCCGGTGCGCGTCGGGCCGCCGGCGGGCGGCGGCGCTGAGCTTCCGGCAGTCGGTCGCGCTTGGACGAGGGCTTGTAAGACGGAGAACGACGGCCACCGCGCTGCCTGCGACCGGGCTCAGGTTGCCCGGGCCGGAGACAGCGACGACGGCCGTCGTGTTGTGGCGGTAAAGCTTTAGCTGTCGCTGACCGTGAAGCGGGTCCGGCGGTGCGCGGGCTTTTCGATTTCGTCCAGGATGGCCACGGCCATCGTGCCGGTGGTGGTGTGGGATTCGCCGTCGCCGGCATAGAGGAGCCGGTCTCCGCCCAGCACCGGCGCGGTGGCGTCGCCGGGCGTGAACAGCGCCGAGGGGGATACCCCGACCCAGTCGACGTCCGTGACGCCGCGCAGGTACTCGAGCTCCTTCAGCTGGTTCTCCGGGATGGAAATCCACGCCTCGGCGCCGGGGATGTTGCGAATGTCCTCGACGAACAGGTGGTCGTCCTCACCGGTGGTCAGGCTGCCGGCGCCCAGGATGAAGACCAGGCGGGGAGTGGTTTCCCCGGCGAGTTCGACCAGCGAGCGGGCCAGGTCCACGTGCCGGTAGGCCTCGTGCGGAGCCGTGCCGAAGGCATTGACGACGACGTCAAAGGGGGCGAGGTCCTCGGCGCCGAGGGAGAAGGCGTCGCGTTCCAGCACCGCGGCGTCCGCGCCCAGGACGTCCGCGGCCTTGGCGGCGCTCCGGACGATGGCCGTTGTCTGGTGGCCGCGTTTGGCCGCCTCGTGGAAGAGGGCGCGTCCGGCGTTGCCTGTGGCTCCGATGATTCCGATCTTCATGCTGTCCTTACGTTGGCGTGATGACTCTCAAAAGGCTTGGCCTCTGCTTGGTGCAATCGATTGAAGCATCAACTTATTCCGGCGCCGGTGCCGCCCGTGCGACGGACCGCCAATCCGCGGCCCGCCGTCGTCGTCGTTAAGCGGAAAGGTGCGGGTACTCTTCCAAGCGGTTCTGGAAGGCGAGGACCGCCGGGTTGGCGATGACGCCGTCGCGGATTTCGATGGCCCGGCTGATCGTGTCGTCCCCGAGCCAGCTGTCGGGTCCGCTCATCACGGTGCGCAGGAACGGGATCAGGGCGGTGCTGATCTCCCAGGTCGCGGAATTCCACAGGTACGACGGCGTGTGGTCCACGGCGTAGTAGCTCACGTGGTCGCCGACCTCGAAGGTGGGTTCGGCAAAGGTCGTCATCTTCGCCCAGCTGAAGCCCATGCCTTCATCGCAGGAGACATCGACGATCAGGCTGCCCGGCCGGAAGCCGTCCAGATCCGCTTCGTCGAGGTAAATCAGCGGGTTGTTGGGGTCCTGCAGCGTGCAGTTGACCACGATGTCCCGCTCCGCGAGGAACGGGGCCAGCGGCACCCGTCCGTCGTCGTCGGTGATGACGTGGCTGAGATGCGGGCCAGCAGCGTCGTGGTCGAACTGGGTGATCCGTGCGGAGTGGATCGGGGACCCGACGGCGGCCGCCGCGCGGTTGGTCAGGACCTGGACGTCGTGGATGCCGTGCGCGTTCAGCGCGGTGACCGCGCCGCGGGCGGTGGCACCAAAACCAATGACGACGGCGGTGAGCGGGCGGCCGTAGTCGCCGGTGGAACCTGCCAGTTCCAGCGCATGCAGCACCGAGCAGTAGCCGGCCATCTCGTTGTTCTTGTGGAAGACGTGGAGGGCGAATCTGCCGTCCGCGGCCCAATGGTTCATGGCTTCGAAGGCGATCAGTGTTAGCCGCTTGTCGATGGCCAACTGCGTGATGGCACGGTCCTGGACGCAATGCGGCCAGCCCCAGAGGATCTGGCCGTCACGGAGCTCGGCAAGGTCTTCCGGCTGCGGTTTGGGCAGCACCACCACGTCCGCTGCTTCGATGAGCTCCTGGCGCGGCGCGATCCGTCCCACGAGTTGTTCCAGGTGCGCGTCGGAAACGCCGAAGCGCTCGCCGTAGCCCTGTTCGAGGATGATCCGCTCGCGAAGGTCGGCGTCGAGGCGCTCGATGTGCGCAGGATGGAGGGCCAGCCTGCGCTCATCGGGCTTGCGCGTCGTTGCCAGGACTCCGAGCGACAGCAGAGTCAAAAGCCTCAGCGCTTCTTGATGGAGGTCAGGGTCTCGGAGGCTGCGGCGCCGGCGGCCTTGGCCTTCTTGTCGCTGCGCTTTTCCTTGATGGACTTGCCCGATTTCTTCGATGCGGTCTGTCGGGGAGATTTGTCGGCCATGAGTGCCTCCTCAGCGCCAGCAAGAATGCTGCGCTTTAACGGGAGCACAGATGTGCTCCGTACCCCTGACCATACGCCATTGCGCGTCAGGCAGGGGCTCCGATGACGACATAGTCTACGGTCCTGCCAAACGGCGGCGGGGAACATGTGCTGTCGTAGGGCAGCTCTGAATCCTGGTCCCATCGACAGCGGCCGGAAACGTCGAGACCGCTGTAAAACGCCGAAACCGGCCGATAAAGTCGACGTCCTGTCGGATATGTGTCGGTTTCGACGCGCGTGCCTCTGAATTAGGACATGGCGGGGCCGCGAGGCTTGGAACATTAGCCTGGGGCTTGGAGCGCCTGAGCACCTGAGCGCCCGTGATGTAAACACCAGTACGCTGGATTTCAGACACGAGCAACCGGGAGGGTGGATGTCCGAGACGACGGTGGCCAAGGTAATGGCCGAGCTGGCCACGCTTGAAGACCCGAAGGTGCGCGAGGCGAATGAGAAGCGTGGTGACGACCACGGCGTGAACCTCAGCAAGCTGCGCGCTGTCGCCAAGCGGTTGAAGACCCAGCAGGATTTGGCGCGCGGGCTGTGGGCCACGGGCAACACGGCCGCACGGCTGCTGGCCCTGCTGATCTGCCGGCCGAAGGATTTCGGACGCGACGACCTGGACGCCATGCTGCGCGAGGCGCGCGCCCCCAAGGTGCACGATTGGCTGGTGAACTACGTGGTCAAGAAGAGCACGCACGCCGAGGAGCTCCGTGTGGCCTGGACCGGCGACGCGGACCCTGTAGTCGCCAGCGCCGGGTGGGCGCTGACCACCGAGCGGGTGGCGAAGAAGCCCGAGGGACTGGACCTCGCGGGACTGCTGGACACCGTCGAGGCGGAGATGAAGGACGCACCGGACCGCCTGCAATGGGCCATGAACCACACCCTCGCCCAGATCGGGATCGAGCACGCCGAGCACCGCGCCCGCGCGATCGACATCGGCGAACGCCTCGGGGTACTGAAGGACTACCCGACGCCCCCGAACTGCACGTCCCCGTTCGCGCCCATCTGGATCAACGAAATGGTGAGCCGACAGGCGAAGGGTTAGCGGAAGCGGATCGGGTGCATCCCGGGTTTCCGGGCGGGAGGTACGTCCGAACCACCCGTCGCCGACCTGCGGCGGGGACAAGGTCCCGGCGTCCTTAAGTCAGCCGGAGATCCGTGATGCAGGTGGCGCTGTCGTCGGTCGTCGAAAAATCCGCCGAGCCGGAGTGCCCGTCGTAACTCACTCTGATGGTGCCGTGAATGTCGCCGGGAACCCAGAACCCTGCAAACCCGTTGCTGAAGGTTTCAATCCGCTCATCCACCAGCGTCTCCCCGGTGGTGTCGTCGATGATCTTGACGCTCATGTCCTCATTGCCCAGTTCGCCAAGGCAGGTCGTCAGGCTGTGGTAAAAGCAGTCGTGGGTCTGGTTGAGATACGGGGCGACCGAGATGTACGAACTGTCCTCCGGCAGCTCCAGCGTCACCTCGTTGTTGCCGCCGTCCGTGAGGACTAAATCGCCCTGCCGCACAGATGCCATCAAGTCGGTGGGCCGTTCGGCGATGTCCAGCCGGTCGAGGTGGTCGATGATGCCAACCGCGTCCATGCCCTCAAGCCCGTAGCCGGCGAGGAACCCGGCGTCTGTGGCCTCCCCTGCGGGGGTAGTTTCGGGGGCCGGCGCACAGGCGGTCAGCATCAGGGTAAGCGCCGCCGCGGCGATAACGGGCCGTTTCATATCCATCTCCTCATGCCCGCGCCAGTGAGGTGGGCAGCGCGGGGCCAACGGTGGTGATCTGTCCTTAAGCAAAGGACGACGACGGCGCATGCACGCCGTCGTCGTTCTTCCATTTTAGGGTGAATCAGTGCTGCGGCTCGCGGGCCTTTAGCAGGGGCGCGAAGAACCCGGCGAGTTCCGCAGTCGCCGATAGCGGCAGCACGTTCGCCACGTACTGGTCCGGGCGGACCACCACGATGGCGCCGTCGCGGGAGATGCCGCGGACGTCGAAGATGTCCTCGTCCTTGGCGGTGCCGAAGACCTTCTCGAGGTTGGTCAGCTGGAACGGGCCCACCTCGGGCTTGAACACGGCGGGCACGGCGTTAATGTCCACCTCCTCGTGATGCTGCTGGTAGACCACCTTCACATCGAACCAGGCGTCGAGGTCAGCGCCCTCCGGCGTGGCGGCCAGCGGGGAATCCGGCGCAGTCACCAGCCACTCGGACAGGTTCGCAACAGCCGTGGACTCCCCGGCCTTCGCCTGGTCGGCGAAGACGTAGATGCGCCAGCGCCCGTCGGCCTCGGCCAAGTGGCCCAAATGCAGCGGGTTGGTGTCGCAGACGCGGGAGACCTTGGCCGACTTGAACCGCTTGCCGACGGGGAAGCCTGTGGCCAGGTCCTGGTGGCTGCGCGCGCCGGTCAGGATCGACTGGGCGTACTCGGTCATGAAGCCGGCCGGGAATTCGGCGGTGCGGACGTAAAAGTCCTCGAGTTCCGTGGGATCGGCGAACTCCTCGGGCTTCTTGGCCATCATCGTCGACCATTCCTTGTCGAAGTCGATCAGGTCCTTGGCCACGACCTGGCGCTCTGCGGAGTAGGTGGAGAGCAGGCTCTCCGGGCTGCGGCCCTCCAGCACGTGGCCCAGCTTCCA
The DNA here is from genome assembly GCF_059091265.1 of Arthrobacter sp. THG-b23. Lineage (NCBI taxonomy): Bacteria > Bacillati > Actinomycetota > Actinomycetes > Micrococcales > Micrococcaceae > Arthrobacter > Arthrobacter sp. THG-b23. The sequence goes on along the minus strand of NZ_JBNHGM010000002.1, from coordinate 221,780 downwards.
GGCGATGTTGAAACCGTCCTGCATGGAGACGTTCATGCCCTGGCCGGCCTTGGCGCTGTGCGTGTGGCAGGCGTCGCCGGTGATGAAGACGCGCGGCGTGCGGGTGCCGACGTCCTCGGGCAGCAGGTCGTCGAACCGGTCCGTGAGGCGGTGGCCCACCTCGTACACGCTGTGCCAGGCGACGCTGCGCACGTCGACCGTGTACGGGGTCATGATCTCGTTGGCCTTGGCGATGATCTGCTCGATCGAGGTCTGGCGGATCTTGCCGTTGTCGTCGTCGGGCACTACGCCGAGGTCCACGTACATGCGGAACAGGTAGCCGCCCTCGCGCGGGATCAGCAGGATGGAGCCGCCGTCGTGCGACTGGATGGCGCACTTAGTGCGGATGTCCGGGAAGTCGGTCTGAGCCAGCACGTCCATGACGCCCCACGCGTGGTTGGCGCTGTCGCCGGCAAGGGTGCTGCCGATCGAGGCGCGGACCTTGCTGCGTGCGCCGTCGCAACCGACCACGTACTTGGCGTGGACGACGCGCTCGGTGCCTTCATCCGGGCCGGCGCTGCGGATCAGCGTCACCTTCACCGGATAGTCGCCCTCGTCGGTGACCTCGAGGGTCTTGAATGCCCAGCCGTAATCCGGCGTCAGTCGGGTGGGCGAGTTGGCCGCGACCTCGGCGAAGTAGTCCAGCACGCGGGCCTGGTTGACGATCAGGTGCGGGAACTCGCTGATGCCCATCTCGTCGTCGACGGCGCGACCGCCGCGGACGATGTGCTTGGGGTTCTCGGTGCCCGGGCGCCAGAAGTTCATCTCGGTGAGCCAGAAGGCCTCGGCGGTGATGCGCTCGGCGAAGCCGAAGGCCTGGAAGGTCTCCACGCTGCGGGCCTGGATGCCGTCGGCCTGGCCGAGGACCAGCCGCCCGTCCCGGCGCTCCACCAGCCGCGTGGTGATATTCGGGAACTGGGCCAGCTGAGCGGCCGCGAGCATGCCCGCGGGACCGGAGCCCACGATGAGCACATCGACCTCGTCGGGAAGCTCTTCGGGGCGGTCGATGCCTACGCCGGCTGCCGGCTTGACGCGCGGGTCTCCGGATACGTAACCGTGGTGGTGGAACTGCACGGGTGTCCTCACTTCTGTTGCCATCTGCGGCCGTCGCCGTTGTTCTGTATTTGAACACCGGGTTCTATAACTGAATAACCGTTCGGTTGCAGATACTGTACGGCAAACATGACGCAGCTAACAAGTAACTCGGGTAACGGAAGAGGTCGGGCGGCGTGGGATCGCGCGTCTGCCCGGATCCCGAACTGCGGTTGGAGATCCTTAAAAAAAGGACGACGGCGGTGCTCGGGCGCCGCCGTCGTCCTCCTTCCGGGGGATCGCCCTCGAATGAGGTGCCGATCAGAACCAGAAGCTATGGATCAGTACTTGTAGGACTGGCCGCCGTCGATCGGGATGACGGCGGCGTTGATGAAGCCGGCGTCGCCGGACAGCAGGAAGGCGACCAGCTGGCCGACCTCTTCGGGCTTGCCGAAGCGCTTCATCGGGTTGGGCTCGACGAAGCCCCTGCCGACCTCTTCCCAGTTCTCCGGGTCCATCTGCTTGAGCGAGCCTTCGACCATCGGGGTCATGATGGCGCCGGGCGCGATGGCGTTGACCTGTATGCCGTACTGGCCGTATTCGATGCCGGAGTTGCGGGTCAGGCCGACCACGCCGTGCTTGGAGGCTGCGTAGCCGGACTGGTTGCCGACGCCGCGGATGCCGCCGACGGATGCGGTGTTCACGACGGCGCCGGAGCCCTGTTCCTTCATGACCTTCAGGACGTGCTTGAGGCCGTAGAAGACGCCGTTGAGGTTGATGGACACGACCTTGGAGAATTCGTCGGAACCGAAGTCCTCGGTGGGATTCTGTTTGCCTTCGATGCCGGCATTGTTGAAGAAGCCGTCGATCCTGCCGAAGCGCTCGACGGTCTGGGCCACGTAATTCTCGACGGCGGACTCGTCTGCCACGTTCGCGGTGACGGTCAGGACGTCGGCGTCCGGAGCGACCTGGCGGATTTCCTCGACCGCATCCTTCAGGCCGGCCTCGTTGAGGTCGACCAGGGTCAGGTTGCCCTGTTCCTTGGCGATCTGCAGTGCTGCCGACCGGCCCAGGCCCGAACCTGCGCCAGTGATGATGATCGACTTGCCAGAGAATCTCTGCATGATACTTTCCCTCTTCCTGAATGGAGTGGGCGCTCGTACAGGTGCCCACATCTATGCAAACGCATAAAAACCGGTTGCATTCCGGAAATGGGTGTGATGTCGGCGACCGCGTCGCGCCAAAGGGTAGGCCCGGGGCATGGTCGGATCAGGGCGGCGGGCTCCGGGCGGCGGACGACGAGTGCGCGGGCACGGGCCATGGCCGTGGCATGCCGGCGCGGCAGGTGGTTCCGCAGGCGAGGGGCCGATGGGAGCGCGGCCTGGGTTATTACGAAACCCGCGCGAGGCCCTCGTTACCGGTGTTCGTACGTGAGGCAGTCCGCGTTGTCCGCGCCGGGACCCACGTGCACTTCCGGCGCCTGGCACATGAGGCGGTCGTTGTGGGTGCACTCGCTCCGCTGGCAGGCGCCGACGCTGGCCAGCACCTTGGGGAGCCCGCCGTGCACACCGGTATCGATGAACGTGGCGCATTCGGCGTGGTTCTCGCCGCCCGCCACGGTGATTGCGGCGGCATTGCATTCGCTGTGATCGTTGAAGGAACAGTTGGTTACTGCGCATTCGCTGACGTGTGAAGTCACGGTCATGGCACTTCCTTCCATCCTGGGGCCGCCCCGGGTTGAGCGGCTCCACTCACTACGGTAGGCGCGTTACGGCCGATCAAAAAGGCATAAGACTGTGAGGTAATTGCCGGCACGACGGTAGGCGCCGAGTTCCGGGTCAGGCGGCCGCCCGGCTGGCCGCCCGGCCGTGCACCAGGTAGTACAGCAGGACGCAGGCGAGCATGAGCAGGCCAAGCCAGCCGTACATGCCGTCGAAACCGGTCAGCGGCACCAGCAGGCCCAGCAGCACCGGGCCGAAGCCGGTGCCGATGTCGAGCATCAGGTAATAGGTGGCCAGGGCAGTGCCGAACCTCCGCTCCGAAACCAACCGGACGGTAATGGCCTGCGTCCCGGGCAGCAGGGTCCCGAACCCGAGGCCGCTCAGCACCGCGGAGACGACGACTATCCAGATGGCCGGTCCGAGCGCCAGCAGCGCCAGGCCGGCGGCGAACAGTGCCAGCGCGGGATACAGCACCACGTTGTCGCCGCGGCGGTCTTGAACCCTTCCGATGCTCAGCCGCGACACCAGCACTGCGGCGGCAAACACCATAAAGAACAGCGCCGCCGCATCCGGCGTACCGGCCGCGTCCGCATACGAGGTCAGGAACGAGAGCAGGCCGGAAAAGGCCAGCCCGCTCACCAGCAGGACCGTGGTGATGGGCAGGACCTCCGGCGCGAACACCTTTCCCAGCAAGGCCGCGGGCGTCCGGCGTTTCTTTTCCGGGTCGCCGCCCGGCCCGCGCTGCTTGACGACGGCGGCCGGCTCCGCCGGCGCTTCGGGCAGTTTCAGGATCAGGGTCACCAGCAAAGCCGCGACTGAACAGGCCGCACAAAAGAAGAACGCGCCCTCGTAACTGCCGTCAACAACCAGTACCACCGCCAGCAGCGGTCCCAAGGCGGTTGCCAGCGTGGTGGAAACGGCAAAGTAGCCGGTGCCTTCACTGCGGCGGACAGGCGGAATCAGCGCCTGCGCACCGGCTGTGACGGCAGTGTTGGCGAGGCCGAAAGCCACGCCGTGGGCCAACCGCAGCACCAACAACGACGTCAGGGAGTCCGCCGGAATATACAAGAGGGAAGCCACGACGAAGGCGGCCAAACTGACCAGCAGCATCCGCCGCCGGCCCGCGTTGTCGATCAGCGGCCCGGCAAAGAACCGCGAGACGAGCGCCCCCACGATGAATGCGCTGGACGCGAAACCGGCCGCGGTGTCGGATGCCAGGAACTGCTGGGCCGCGTAGAGCGCCATGGACGTCATCAGCAGGTAGAACACGATGTAGATGAACAGGTTGGCGCCGATCGCCAGCACGAAGTTCCTGCTCCACAGCTTCTCCTGCATGCGGGCGGCCTCCTTGCCTGCGTAGGCCGGTCGTCGTTGTCCCAGCTCCCCGGATTAACCGGCAGTCCTGATTATGCCGTTGGGCCTATACTTCCGGCACGCACGGACCGGTGCCCAGCAGCGCCAGGCCAGCCCGGTCGCCGTCGGCCAATGAAGTCACGCCGTTTGCTCCGGCAAACATCAATTGCTCCGGATCATCCACGTGCGCCAACCCCAGCACGTGGCCGAGCTCGTGGATGATGACCGCGCGCACATGCTCCCGCCCGTCGGGATACGTGAGGACGTTCCGGAGCGCCGGCGCATCCAAGGTGATCTGGCCCGCGACGAGCACGTGCGGCGTTCCCCGTGCGCCGACCGAGGAGCTGCCGCCAAGTCCGGCGATATCGCCGGCGAGTCGGGACACTTCGCTGGGATCCGACCAGGTGATCAGCACCGGCGCCCACCGCTTGCCATAGCGGTCCGGTTGGAAGCGTTCGCGGCCTTCCTCGGCGAATGCCTCGTCGGTAGGTCCGTCGTAAAGGAACTGCAGTCCGCTGGCCGCGGAGACCTCGGCGATGGCTTCGTGGATGATCGTGTCGGAACCCGGCGGTGCATTGTCCGGGCGGACCACGTAGTGGATGGGGCGGCAGGGGTCATAGGCGAGGAAGGGCTGCGAGGACCCCGGCGGCGGCGCGTACAACTCGTAGGCGTCCGACTCCTCGACGGCTGGCGGTTGGCCCAGGGGACTGTCGGCGGCTTCGACGCCGCGGGGTGGAATCTCCGCACCGGGAAGATAGGGGGCAACCGCCGGCATGACGTGCCGGCTGAACACACCCGGGGCGAAGCACAGAGCGATGACGAAGGCGATGGCGAGCCCGGTCGACAGGCGGCCGGCGCGGTGCGGGGAAGTGCGCCGCTGGGAGGAGGTGCGGCGCTGCGAGGAGGTGCGGCGCCATGTTGCTCGGTGCCGTGTCTTTGCTTGTGGCCGCGTCCTGCCCGCGGCGAGGCCTTCGTCAGGCCAGGGCGGGGATTGGGTCCCGAGTGCCTCGTCCAAGGCCCATTGAGGAATTCGCCCGCTAGGTGAGCGCCTGACGTCCGATTGTCTTGGCGGGGTTCTCGCGCCGGGGGACGAGTCCCTTGCCAGTCCCTCTGCCCGGTGCTGCATCTGCTTCCCCCAATTACCCCGATTCGGCCTCGCCGAACGACCACGTAATTATACGATTCATCAAAGGAGAATCGACCATAGGGTGCGGCAGCTGCCGGTGCTTCCGTCGCAAATAAATCCCGCGGCGTTTACTGCGGCTCGGACGCCCGCACGGCCAGCAGCCCGCCCGCGGCGAACGCCACCGTACACGCGAGGACGAGGAACAGGGGAGCGGTCCAGCCGCCGGTGACCGTGTTCAGCCATCCGGCCACCGGCGGGGCGCAGGTGGCGGCAAGGTATCCGCCCGTCTGGATCCGGGCGGAGGCGGAGGCGGCCTCCTGGTCGTTGCTGGCGACCCGCGGGATGACGGAGAAGATGGCCGTAAATCCCCCGCCCTGGGCGATCCCGCCCGTAATCGACCAGAAAATGTAGGCGTCGGGTGCCAGGAGCAAACCGAGGGGGAGGGTCATCCACAAGATGGCGATGCCTGCCGTCGGCACCCAGAGCCGGGTTCGTGCTGCCAGGAGCGGCACCCCAAAGGCGCCGACAATCGCGGCAATCTGGAAGAGCGAGGCTGTGGCTCCGGAGGCGGCAATGGACATGCCGCGGACTTCGGACAGCAGCAGGGGCAGCCAGGTGGTCGTTCCGTAGTAGGCGGCAGACTGGCCACAGAAAGCCAGGGTCAGCAGCCAGACGACCCGCCGGTCGCCGCGCCCACCGGTCTTCGGGCGCGGTACCGCCACCGCCCCGGAGCCATCGGCGCCAGCGGGGCTGGCTGCGGCGTTGTCGGCGGGCGGCTCATCGGACGTGCCGTTCGGCCCGGGTGCAAAAGCGGCGCGCCGCCGCCGCGCCGCCGGCAGCCAATAGGCGAGGCCGAGGACGGCCAACACACCCCAGGCCGCCAGTGCCCACCGCCATCCGACGAGCGCGGCGAGCGGTGCGGTGCCCAGCAGGGTTGCCATGGACCCGACGTTCATCGTGGCCGTGTATACGCCCGTGACAGCGGAAACCCGATTCCACGGCACATCGCGGCGGATCAGCACGGGAACCACGATGTTGCCGAGCGTGAGTGCCGCACCGATGATTGCCGTGCCTGCGAGCACCACTGACACCGGGCCCAGGGATCGGATGACGGTGCCGGCCAGGACGCCGCCCAGGCACAGCACCACGGTAGCTTCCGGGCCCCAGCGCCGGATCGTTTGCGTCGCCAGGGGAGTGGCCAGGGCGAAGAGCAGCACCGGCAGTCCCGTGAGCAGGCCCGCCCCCGCGGCCGACAGGCCGGTGTCGGCACGGATGTCCCCGACGACGGCGGTCGGCGCGATGATCGGTGCGCGCAGGCTCAAAGCCAGGACGACAATGCCCAGGATCACCCACGGCAACGCCGGCCGGGAGGCGAATGCGCGGACCGTGGCTGGCTCCTTCGGGTCGTAGGGCGGCAGCGGGAAATCTCCCCAGTCACCCTAGCCGAAGCGATCGGTGCCTCCGCCGGCTTGGAGGCTGCCGGTGCCGTCATTATTCCTGGTAGGCATGAACCGGGGCGGCATTCCTTCTGCCCGGTGGTAAAGTCGGGACAAGTATGCTTTCCGCCCGCACCCGCTGCGCGGAACGCCGTCGAAGCGCCCTGGGCGCCTCGGCCACCCAAGACTTCAGTGCCGGCAACTCCGGCTTCGGGCGTTGACGCCCGGCAACACACCGCACCACAGATCGGATTACATGAACACCAAGCCGTTGCAAACTCCTCCGAAACTCGCCAAGGACGCCTTGCGCATAGTCCCCTTGGGCGGACTGGGCGAGATTGGCCGGAACATGACGGTGTTCGAGTTCGGCGGGAAGCTGCTGATCGTGGACTGCGGCGTCTTGTTCCCCGAGGAGCAGCACCCGGGCGTGGACCTGATCCTGCCCGACTTCTCCTACATCCGCGAACGCCTCAACGACGTCGTCGGCATTGTCCTCACCCACGGGCACGAGGACCACATTGGTGGCGTGCCGTACCTGCTGAAGGAACGCGCCGACATTCCCGTGATCTCCGCGAAGCTGACGCTGGCCTTCGTGAAGACCAAGCTGCAGGAACACCGCCTGAACGCCAAGATGGTGCAGGTCAAGGAAGGCGACCGGAAGAAGTTCGGTCCGTTCGACCTGGAATTCCTGGCCGTCAACCACTCCATCCCGGACGGACTGGCCGTGGCCATCCGTACCGGCGCCGGGCTGGTGCTGGCAACCGGCGACTTCAAGATGGACCAGTTCCCGCTGGACCGCCGGATCACCGACCTGGCCGGTTTCGCGCGGCTGGGCGACGAGGGCGTGGACCTGTTCCTGCCGGATTCCACCAACGCCGAAGTTCCGGGTTTCCTCGCTGCCGAGGCCGATCTGGTGCCGGCAATCGATACGGTCATGCGCACCGCCCCGCGCCGCGTGATCGTCTCCAGTTTCGCCAGCCACGTGCACCGCATCCAGCAGGTCATCGACGTGGCACACAAGTACGGTCGCAAGGTCGCTTTCGTAGGCCGGTCCATGGTGCGCAACATGACGACGGCGCGCGAGCTCGGCTACCTGAACATCCCGCGCGGTGTGCTGGTGGACTTCAAGGAACTGGAGAAACTGCCGCCCACCAAGGCCGTGCTGATCTGCACCGGCTCGCAGGGCGAGCCGATGGCGGCACTGGCACGCATGGCCGGCGGCGATCACATGATCGACCTGACCGAGGGTGACACCGTGCTGCTGGCCTCCTCGCTGGTGCCCGGCAATGAGTCGTCGATTTACCGGTTGATCAACGACCTGACCAAGCGCGGCGCCAACGTAGTCCACAAGGGCAACGCCAAGGTCCACGTCTCCGGCCACGCCTCCGCCGGCGAGCTGGTCTACTGCTACAACCTGGTCCGCCCGAAGAACGTGCTCCCCGTGCACGGCGAGCACCGCCATCTGAAGGCTAACGCGGAACTGGCCGTCCGCACCGGCGTGGACCCGAAGCGGGCGCTGATCGGCGAAGACGGCATAGTGGTGGACCTCAAGGACGGCGTGGCACGGGTCTCCGGGCAGATCGCCGCCGACTACGTCTATGTGGAGAACATGGTGGCCGGGGCGGCCACCGAAGCCTCCTTGCAGGACCGGCTGCGGCTGGCCGAAGACGGCGCCGTCACCGCGCTGCTGATCGTCAACCCGGACACCGGGCGGCTTGAGGAAGAGCCGGAGTTCTTCCCGGTCGGCTTCGCCCCGGCGGTCGAGCAACTGGAGAAGGCCACCGGCATCGTCGAGAAGACGCTGATGCAACTGCGCGGCGACAAGACCGGCCCGGACGCCGAGAAGGCGATCGCCCAGGCCCTGATCCGCTGGTCCGACCGCGCGCTGCGGCGCAAGCCCGTGGTCACGGTCATCATCGTGGAGGCGTAGCCGGCCGGATTCGCCACAGCGAAGAAGCGGGAGGGACGGACGGGCACGGGCCCGTCCGTCCCTTCACCTTTAAAGCCCTCCCGCCTCCGGCTCACGGGGGCCGGGGGCCGGCGAGTTCCGGCAGTTGCTGGAGTTCCTGGTCACCGGCGCTCCTTCTGCCGTGCATCAGCCGTTGGCCGCCGGCTTCCCCGGGCGGCTAGCCTGCCCGAAAGCGGCCCCAGGACGATAAGCGAGGCCCAGGTGAGCTTTCCTGCTGTCCCGCCTGCGGTGAAGGCCACCGGAATCGATATCGCGAAAACCAGCGGCGGTACGAGGGAATCGAGCACGAACGCCCGATGCTGCCTGCGGTTCATCGGCTCGATCTCGAGGCGGTTCCGGCGGGCAATTTCGAAGATGGCCAGCTGGGCCAAGGCTGCCAGCGCAAGGTTGGCCGCGTACAGCACTGTCGACAGTGCCAAGGGCGATGTCTCGGGGTCGCTGATGCCCTGCGTGGTGAACGGGATCAGGATGACGAATGAGGCAGCCACCAAGTTCGCCGTCGTCGTTGCGGAATCAAGAGCCGAGAGCCGTTGTATCAGGCGGAGGTTTATCCGCCAGAACACGGCGATCACCACGAAGCTCAGGACGAAACCGGCAAGCTGATGCACGAGGCCGGAGCCCGCCAGCGACCGGAGGTCTTGCCATGCCTCCGGCGAAGGAGCATCCAAATTGGTGATCAGCAGCGTGATGGCGAATCCGTAGATTACGTCGTAAAAGCCGATGCCGCGGTCAAACTCGCTGGACTCGCGGGCCAACATGGCGGAATTGCGCTCCAGCGGTTCGGAACGTTCCGCGGAGTCTTCGGGGCCCGCGCCGTGTGCGGGCGGTTCGACGTCCCGGGATGGTGCCACGAGATCAGCGTGGCGCAAACCGTGGACACCATGCAATGGGCGGAAGGCGCGACGGCGGCGTCCGCCTCAGGTCGCGACTGCGGCCCGCTGGTGTGCGCACCGCCGTCGTTGTTGGCGCAGTGGCGCAGCGCGGAATGCACCGCGCCACTGCTGGCGAGACCGGTTACGGAACCGGGATCGTCCCCGCGTAGTCGGTGTTGTACCCGGTGACCGGCTGATGCGGGATCTCCTCCCAGCGGTCGGCGTCCTCCTGCTGGACTTCGCCGGTGGCCAGGCCCAGGAGCAGTTCCTTCATGGCGAGCAGGTTCTGCCTGACGCTCTTGCCCCTGGCCTTCTGGCCGAGGCTGCCGTCTGAGGTGTTGCCGGATGTCTCGAAGAAGACCACGGGGTTGGAGTGGCCCTCCGGGTTCAGGCCCTGATAGTCCAAACCAAGCATCATCGCCGAGGACACGCCGCCCTTGATGTCGATCTCCAGGCCGTTGCCCACCTGGTAGCGGTCCATGTTGATGGAACCGTACTTGGAGAGTTCGTCGTAGACGTGGACGTGCATCTGGCGGGTCAGTTCGTCGTAGGCCCCGCCTTCGATCCCCGGCAGGGTCGGGCCGCCCGGGGCGAGCGAGATGCCCAGCGACAGCGTGACATCGTCGCCGGTGCCCCATTCCTTCTTCAGGCCCTGGTGGTGAATGTCGATGCCGTAGGCCGGCTTCACGTCGGTCCAGTACTCGTAGAAGGCCAGCGACTCGTCTGCCACGAACCCGCCGGGCGTCCAGTCCCGGTTTAGGTCGATCCGCTGTTCCCGCCCGTTCGCGCCGAACTCCGGCAGATCGGCTGCCTGGTCCCAGAGAACCGTGTGGCGGATGTTTGCCTCTGATCCGTCCGGGTTGTACATCGGGATGAAGTGGAAGGTGAACTTCTCGCGCAGCAGCTGATAGTCAGCCGAACCGTTGGTGCCCAGGTCCTTCAGCAGCGACAGGATCGACTCGGTGCCGTAGGGTTCGTTGCCGTGGATGCGGCCCTGGATCCACACATGCTCGGCGCCGGTGCCGACGGTGGCCACCCAGAGGTCGCGGCCCTGCTCGGACTTGTTGACCTGCGTGCCCGCTTCCTCGAGCGTGAAGGCGTCCACGCCGAAGCGGCTGTTCTTTTCCAGCTTCCGCAGTTCCTTTACGAGGTCGTCGTAAGTCAGGATGCTGGCGGTATTGGTCTTGCCCTCGGTAGAAGGGAAGTTGGCATCGGCAAGGACCGGGGTGGCTGCACTGAAGGGAATAACGACGGCGAGGGCCGCCGCCGCGGCCAGGCTGCGGTAGCGCCGGGGCTTGGTCGAACCGTGGTTGGTGCTGCTCTTGGGCTGGTGCGTCACTGCATGTCCTCCAAAGGTTGAGCGATTCATGCGCCAGCGCAGCCAAGTACTGCGGCTGCGCTGGCGGGATCGACAGCTCGAGAGAACTGCCGGTAACGAGACGCTAGCCGTGGTTCCCGGGATTGCGCCAGAGTCCAGGGTCGGATTTTGGCGTATAGATCCGAAATTGCGGCAGAGACGTGCAACTGCCCGTGACCGCTGCCCTCCGGTGCGGGGAAGCACGCGCCGCTGCCTGCCGTCGCGGCACGGCTTCCCGCCGATGCGGACAGGGGCTAACCTCGACGTGTGACTCCTGAGGAGCTGGCCAATCTGGCGCATCTGCGCCGGGCACGGGACCTGATCGACCGGGACTTTGCCCGGCCGCTCGATGTGCCGACGATGGCGGCGAAGGCGCTGATGTCGCCGGCGCATTTTTCGCGTCGCTTTAAGGCCACCTACGGGGAGACGCCGTACAACTACCTGATGACCCGTCGGATCGAACGTGCGATGGCGCTGCTGCGCGCCGGCGCGAGCGTCACGGACGCCTGCATGCAGGTGGGCTGTACCTCGCTGGGATCGTTCAGCACGCGGTTCACCCAACTGGTGGGCGAAACCCCCAGCGCCTATCGCAGCCGGGAGCATCCGGCGGCCGAGGCCATGCCGCCATGCATCGCGAAGCTGCTCACCCGGCCCGTGGACCCGAGATCGAGCAGGAATGAAGAAGCGGCAACTCCGGCCCCGGCGTAGTTTTGCCGCATGACTATTTCACTCCAGTACTGCAACATCACGGTGAACGATCCGGCGGAATCCATCCCGTTCTACCGGGACGGCCTCGGGCTTGAGGTCCGCAACGACGTCGCGAACGACGGCTTCCACTGGATCACCATGGGCAGCCCCGACCAGCCCGAACTGGAGCTGGTGCTGTCCGCACCCCACGCCGGGCGCTCGCAGGCCGACGGCGACCAGCTCCAGGAGCTGCTGGTCAAGGGCGTCCTTCCCATGCTCGTGTTCCGCACGGATGACCTGGACGCTGCGTTCGAACGGCTGGTGTCGATCGGGGCAGAGGTTTTGCAGGAGCCCATGGACCAGCCGTGGGGACCGCGCGACTGCGCCGTAAGGGACCCATCGGGCAACATGATCCGCATCAACCAGGACAAGTAACTCCACACCCGGAACGACGACGGCGGCTCACCTCGCACGGCGCGCGGCCGCCGTCGTCCTGCACACCGGAAGGCGGCCGCGGGTCATTTGTCCGCGACGGGCGCCGCGTGCGGCAGCAGCGAGGACGGGGCCGCTCCGACCATTACTTCCACGGCGCGGGCGAGGTGGGTGTGCCGGTCGCTGACGCCGTTCCAGCGAACCAGCCCTTGGGCATTCAGCCCGTCGATCATGCCCAGAACCTGCCAGGCCACGGTTTCCGCGTCCGGCGTCGTGAACTCACCGGCGGCAACGCCCGCCTCGAGCAGCTCCCGGATCACCGCCTGCCAGGCATCCATCTGTGCGCGCACGCTCACTGCCAGCGCCTCGTTGCGGCGGCCCAAGGACCACGCTTCCACCCACACCGCCGTGACATCGAGCCGGCGGTCGTCCAGGAGCGTGTCGAGCAGCAGGCCCAGGCCCTGCCGCGGCGTGGGCCGCCCTGCCACCATGGCCTGCACCTCATCGATTTCCGCGGCCACGATGGAGGTGAAGGCTCCGGCCACCAGGACGTCGATGGTGGGGTGGTAGTGCGCCACCAGGCCCGGGGCTACCCCGGCCCTGCCCCCCACGTTGCGCAGGGTGATCGCAGAAAGGCCCTGCTCGAGCCCGATGGCCCGGGCTGCTTCGGCGATTTCCGCGGCACGCTCGGCGGGCGCCTTGCGCGGGGTCCGTTTAGGTGTGCTTGACATCACAGAACAGTCTAGAGTAGCTTCGCTCCATTATTGATCATGCGATCAACAAGGCGGGCGGACGTCCCTTCCTGTTCCTGACGAGACGGAGGCCTCTGTGGTTTGGAGAATGCCGGCGGAAACCGATCCCCACGAGCGCACCTGGATGGCGTTTCCCCGGGCCGGCCTGACGCTGGGCGCGGATGCGGCCTCGGCCGAGGAAGCCTACGGTGCCTGGGCCGCGGTGGCGCACGCCGTCGCGGAGTTCGAACCCGTTGTCATGGTGGTCGACCCGACGGAACGGAAGCGCGCCGGCCGCTTGCTGGACAGCGGCATCGACCGGCACGAGGAACCGCTGGACGAGTTCTGGATGCGGGACATCGGCCCGACCTTCGTGGTCGACGACGAGCGGCCGGACGTGCTCGGAGCGGTGGACTGGACCTTCAATGGCTGGGGCGCCCCGGCCTGGGCCGAGTGGGAGAAGAGCCGCGGCATCGGCAGCCTTGTCGCCGCGCAGGCCCACGCCGAACTCGTCACCTCCCTGCTGGTGAACGAAGGCGGCGCCATCCACGTTGACGGCGAGGGCACGGTGCTGGTGACCGAAACCGTGCAGCTGGATCCGGATCGGAATCCGTATGCGGACAAGGGACGGGTTGAGGCGGAACTGGCCCGCACCCTTGGCGCCACGCATACCGTGTGGGTACCGCGGGGACTGACCCGTGACTACGAGCACCTGGGCACGCGCGGGCACATAGACATGGTGGCCACGCTGCCCTCGCCCGGACGGATCCTGCTGCATAGGCAAAACAACCCGGCACACCCCGACTTCGACGTCAGCCGCTCCCTGCGGTCCTTCTTCGAGACCCAGATCGACGCGGCAGGAAAGCCGTTCGACATCGTTGAGTTGCCCGCTCCGGACACCCTGAAGGACGAGGAGGGTTTCGTCGACTGGAGCTACGTCAACCACCTCGTGGTCAACGGCGGCGTGATTGCCTGCGGTTACGGGGAGGAACGTGCGGATGCGCTGGCAGCCGAAATCCTTGCCGAGGCCTATCCGGGCCGCCGCGTGGTCACGGTGGACGCGCGGGCGATACTGGCCCGCGGCGGCGGAATCCACTGCATCACGCAGCAGCAACCCAAGCTTGGCGCGAAGGCGGCAGGATGAGCCGGTTCGACGTGGTGGAGGCTTCGATTGCGCAGCTGCGCGAGGCGCTGCAAACGGGGCAGGCGACCAGCGAGGAACTCACGCATGCGTACCTGGAACGCATCGCCGCCTACGACCACGGCGGCATCCGGCTGAACGCCGTCGTCGTCATGAATCCCGCGGCGCTCGCGGACGCCCGCGCTTCCGACCGGCGGCGTTCCCGCGGAGAAACCCTGGGACCGCTGGACGGTATTCCCTACACGGCGAAGGACAGCTACCTGGCCCAAGGCCTCACCGCCGCCGCAGGCTCGCCCGCCTTCGAGCACCTGGTGGCCCGGCGCGACGCGTTCGCCATCGAAAGGCTGCGCGCGGCAGGGGCGGTGCTCCTGGGACTCACCAACATGCCGCCGATGGCCAACGGGGGCATGCAGCGGGGTCTCTACGGACGTGCCGAAAGCCCCTACAACCCCGACTTCCTGACGGCCGCCTTCGGCTCCGGTTCATCCAACGGATCGGGAACCGCGACGGCGGCAAGTTTCGCCGCCTTCGGCCTCGCCGAGGAAACCTGGTCCAGCGGCAGGGCGCCCGCGTCGAACAACGCGTTGTGCGCCTACACCCCGTCGCGCGGCATCATCTCCGTGCGGGGCAACTGGCCGCTGGTTCCCACCATGGACGTAGTCGTGCCGCACACCCGGACCATGGCGGACCTGCTGGAAGTGCTGGACGTGATCGTGGCGGACGATCCCGAAACGCGCGGCGACTTCTGGCGCCTGCAGCCCTGGGTGCCCATCCCCGCCGCCTCGTCGGTCCGGCCCGCGTCCTACCCGGCCTTGGCGCCCCGCGGACTGCAGCAGGCACGGGACGCGCTGCAGGGAAAACGCTTCGGCGTGCCCCGCATGTACATCAACGCCGACCCCGATGCCGGCACCAGTGAACACCCCGGCATCGGCGGTCCCACCGGGCAGCGGATCGAGACCCGGGCCTCCGTCATCGAGCTGTGGGAAGCAGCCCGCCGGGACCTCGAGGCCGCGGGGGCCGAGGTGGTTCCCGTGGATTTCCCGGTCGTCTCCAACTACGAGGGCGACCGGCCCGGTGCCGCGAAAATCGGCACCCGCGGCCTGGTCAGTCCGGAGTACCTGCGGCGGGAGATCCTGGATCTCTCCGCGTGGGCGTGGGAGGACTTCCTCGCGGCCAACGGGGACCCGGCGCTCCGGACCCTGGCCGACGTGGATGGGTCGAAGATTTTTCCGCATCCGCCCGGAGCCCTGCCGGACCCCTACGACGATTTCGACGACATCGCGTCCTATCCGGCGCACGTGCAAGAACACGGCGTTGCCTCGTTCACCGACATCCCCCATCTCGAGGAGGGGCTGCGGGGACTCGAGGAAACCCGCCGGGTGGACCTGGAAGCCTGGCTGGACCACCACGCGCTGGACGCCGTCGTCTTCCCTGCGGTGGCGGACATCGGTCCCGCGGACATGGACGTTAATCCGGCTTCGGCGGAGCTCGGCTGGCGCAACGCCGTCTGGGTGGCCAACGGGAATCTCGTCCCGCGCCACCTGGGCATTCCCACCGTTACCGTTCCCATGGGCACGACGGCGGACATCGGCATGCCCGTGGGACTGACCTTCGCGGGGCGGGCCTATGACGACAACGCCCTGTTGGCCGTGGCGGCCGCCTTCGAGGCGACCGGCGCCCGCCGCACCGAGCCGCCCCGGACCCCGCGCCTGGGCTGAGGGGCAGGACCAGTCCACAAGGCGCTCAACGGCGGGTGGTGCCCCGCCACATGTCCGGGCGGCTACTGCCCGGGCAGCGCCTGGACAACGAGGAACATGGCGCCGGTCGGGTCGGTCAGGGTGGCGACGCGGCCGAAGGGCGTGTCTTCGGCGGGTTGGACCACGCTCCCGCCCAGGGCCGTGGCCTTTTCGACCGCCGAGTCCGTGTCCTCGACGGCGAAGTAGATGCGCCAGTGCGCGGGGACGCCCTCGGGCAGCCAGGCGCCGGCGTCCATGATGCCTGCCGCCGCGGTGTCGCCGGAGCCGAGCGTGGTGTAGCGGAACTCGTCGGTGTCGCTCATGACGTCCGTGTCCCAGCCGAACACGTCCTGGTAGAACTTCACGGTGGCGGGGTAGTCGCGGGTGAAGAGTTCGTGCCAGGCGGGGGAGCCCGGCTCGGCGGCCAGCTGGTAGCCGGTATGGCCGGCGAATTCCCAGAGGCCGACGGCGGCCCCTCCCGGGTCGGCGATCATGCCCATCTTGCCCTGCTCCGGGACGTCCATCGGCTCCATGTAGACCTGGCCGCCGTGGGCCGCGGCGATGCTGGTGATGGCGTCGATGTCGTCCACCCGCAGGTAGGTGCTCCACGTGTCCGGGTTGCCGGCCTCCTGGCTCTGCATGATGCCCGCAACAGTTTTGCCGTCCTTGAAGGCCATGATGTAGCCGCCGTACGTCTCCTGGTCTCCGGTCTCATAGGTCCAGCCGAAAAGCTCCGTATAGAACTGCTTGGCTCTCTCCGGATCGGAGGTCATCAGATCCACCCAGCAGGGTGCACCGGGGGCGATGGTGGGCTTGGGCATGGCTGGCTCCTGTTCCGCGGGGTGGGTGGAAACAAGCGCGAGCCTACTCGGGGCCGGCAGCGGCGGCAATGGTTGCGGCCCGCCGATGCCACGGAGGGAGCGCGCCTCAGTCCCGGTTGTCCTGCCGGGCCAGGAAGCGCTCTACCCTGCGGTCAGGAATCAGCCACAGCGCTGCCACACAGGTGTAGGCGGCGATGCTGATCAGGGGGTGCAGCAGTGCCGCGCCGATGCCGAGAATGTAGATGACAGGGGAAAGCTTTGCCTTCCAGTCCCGGCCCAGCGCCTGAGCCAACGCGCCGTCCTTACCCTGCCGGCTGATGAGGCAGCTTTCGAGGATGTAGTAGGCGACGGCGGCCAGGAGCAGGTTCGACCCGTAGACCAGGACCGGCACGGCGACGAAGCCCGATTCGTCCACCCACCGGGTGGAGAACGGGAACAGGGACAGCCAGAAGAGCAGGTGCAGGTTGGCCCAGAGGACGGCGCCGTTGATTTTTCCGGCCAGATGGAGCATGTGGTGGTGGTTGTTCCAGTAGATCCCGACGTAGACGAAGCTCAGGACGTAGCTGAAGAACCCCGGGGCCTGGTCGAAAAGGGCGGCCCAGGTTGGTTCTTCAGGCACATGGAGCTCCAACACCATGATGGTGATGATGATCGCCATCACGCCGTCGCTGAAGGCTTCCAGCCGGCCTTTGTTCATGACAAAACGACCCTGCACCGAATCATCGTCGCTCCAGGCGCCGGTAGGAAGTGCGTGATCCCGTTAGGGCGTGAAGGACTCCGCCGGCACGTACCCCTCGCCGGTGTGCTCCTGGACCTGCACCTCGGAAATCGGGGCCATGTTGGTGGTGGTGTCCACGCTCAGTCCGTCGAGCAGCAGCGGCGGCTCGAAGCCCTTGACGTTGCGGACCGCTTCCACCAGGGCCTCGTGGGTCGGCTCGGCCATGTTCTTGAACGCCTCCTCGAGGGTGGCCGCGGTGGCGTAGCCCCAGAGGCAGTGCGGGATGATCTGGTCGGCGGTATCCGGGGCGTACTCCTCGATGTCGGCCAGGAACTGCTTCACTTCCTCGTCGTCGGTCTGCGTGGGTTGCTTGGTGAAGCCGGTGCTGTACACGTTCGGGAAGGCGCTGGCATTGCCCGGTTCCAGGACGTCCCGCTCGTTGGCGGCGACGGCAGCCAGGAAAATGGACGGGGTCCAACCAAGGTCCTGGGCGCGGACCATCGACGACGCCGTCAGCGCCGGCACCGTGTTGGCCGAGAAAAAGACGTCGGCCTCGCTGTCCGCCAGCTGGGCCATCTGCGCGTCCACGGTCGGGTCGCCCGGTTCGAACGTGGCCCGCTGGACGATCTCCACCTCCGAGCCTTCGATGGCGTCCTCAAGCCCGGCGACAAACTCGTTGCCGGCGTCGTCGTTCTGTTCCAGCACGGCGACGGTCACGGCGTCGCCGGAATCCACCAGGAACTTGCCGAAGGAGTTGCCTTCGGCGTAGTAGGTGGGCATCCAGCCGATGGTCCACGGGTTGGCCTCGGGGTCTTCGCTGAACACCGAGTCTCCGGAGGCCACGAACACCTGCGGGAACTCTTCCTCGGTGGCCACCGGCATGACGGCCAGGTTGGTCCGGGTGCCCAGGCCGTTGACGTTGGCGAAGACGCCCTCGGCGATCATCTGCCGGAAGTTCGCCACGGCGCGGCCGGGATCGTAGGCGTCGTCGTACGCCTTGAGCTCCACCTTGCGGGTCTTGCCGTCACCGAATTCCACGCCGCCGTCGGCATTGGCCGCGCCGAAGTAGGCCTCCATGCCCGCGACCAGGCAGCTGCCCGGCGCTCCGGCCACACCGCTGAGCGAGGTGGTGCTGCCGAGCAGGATGCTGGTGTCGGTGATGCCCTGTTGGGCTGCGCCGCCGCCTTCGGTTGCGCCCGGGCTGCCCTCGGGCGAGTTGCCGCCGTCGCCCCGGCCGCATCCGCTGAGCGCGATGGCGAGGGCTGCCGCGGCGGCCACGGCACCCTTGGCGCCGCGTCCGATCTGCCGTGTTCGCATTGTTTTCTCCTTAGCCTTGTGGGCCTTGTGCTGGGTGGAAAAGCCGGCCCCCTGCCGGCTCACATCGCGGTGGTGGTCGGGGTATGGACTTCCGGGCCGGTGTCCGGAGCCTTGGTTCCGGCCTCCGGCTCGGTGCGTTTGCGGCGCATCCGCCGCAGCAGCGCCGGCAGGGTCACCAGCCCGCCGGGGGCCAGGAACAGGATGACCAGCAGGGCGGCGCCGTAGATGATCGGCGTGTGGGAGGGGTCGATTTGCCCGGCCAGGACCGGAATGAAAACGAAGAAAAGCCCGCCGAGCAGGGATCCGACGATGCTGGCCGACCCGCCGATGATCATGGCCGCCAGCATGTTGATGGAAACCACGAAGCTGAGGGTGGCGGGGGACATGTACTGCACGGCGGCCAGGTAGAGGAAGCCCGCGACCCCGCCGTACAGGGACGCGACGGTGAACGCGAGGACTTTGTACCGGTAGTTGGAGACGCCCATCGCGGTGGCCACGGCCTCGTTCTCGCGCACGATGGCGAAGGCCCGTCCGATCCGGCCACGGGTCAGGTTGGCCGCCAGCAGGAAGAGCACGGCGGCGATGCCGAGCACCACGTAGTACCGCCACTGGTCGTCGGCCAGGCCGCTCCAGTCCGGGGCGTTCATCCACTGCACGGTGATGCCGACGGAGCCGCCGGTAAAATCATCCAGCCGCTTGGCCAGCCGGTCCGCGATGATCGGCAGCGAGATGGTGACCATGGCCAGCGACACGCCGCGCAGCCGGACCGCGGGAAGGGCGACCAGGAAACCGACGACGGCGGGGATCAGGGCGGCGAGCACGAAGGTCAGCAGCACCGGCCAGCCCTCGGTGACGCCGTACGCGGTGACGTAGGCGCCCAGCCCCACGAACGCGCTCTGGCCCAGCGAGATCTGCCCGGCGTAACCGGTCACGAGGTTGAGCCCCAGGATCGCGACGGCAAAGGCGGCCACCACGGTCAGCTGGTAATTCACATACGGAATGAGCTGCAGCGGTGCCAGGACCGCCACCACCAGCACGACGACGGCGGCCGCGATCCGGAACCAGCGCGAGGCGAACACCTGGCGCCTCATACCCGCACCACCTCTTTCTGTCCGAAGAGGCCCTGGGGCCTGACCAGCAGCACGATGAACATGGCGACCAGCGGCACGGCGATCTTCAGGTCATCGCCGATGAAGCCGATGTAGGCGCCGGCGAGGTTCTCCACCACGCCGATCAGGCCGGCGGCAACCACCGCGCCCAGCGGGCTGTTCAGACCGCCCAGGATGGCGGCGGCCAGGGCGTAGACCAGCACCTGGTCCAGCATGTGCGGGGACAGGAAGACCTTCGGGGCGATCAGCACGCCGGCGATGGCGCCCAGCACCGCCGCCAGGGCCCAGCCCACCATCAGCAGCCGGCCCACCGGGATGCCCGAGAGGGCGCTGGACTCCGGGTTGTCCGCCACCGCCCGCAGGGCCAGGCCGAGCTTGGTCTTCTTGAACAGCAGCTGCAGCGCCAGCACCACCAGCAGCAGCACGACGATGTTGCCCAGCGACTGGTAGCTGATGAAGGCCCCGGCGACCTGGAAGGTGCCCAGCGGGAAGAGCGAGGGGAACTGCTGGGAGTTGTAGCCCCAGAACAGGCCGGCCAGCCCGGTGAACAACACCAGCAGGGCGACCGTGACGATGATGGCGGTGTCGGGCAGCCCGCGCTCGAAGCGCCGCATGATCAGGCGCTCCACCCCGGCGCCCAGCGGCGCGGAGACCAGAATGGCCAGCGGAATGGCCAACGCCGGCGGGACGCCAGCCTGCCACAGGGTCCAGGCCAGGAAGGTGGAGAACACCGCCATGGCGCCCTGCGCAAAGTTGATCAGCCCGGTGGCCCGGTTCACCAGGACGATGGCCAGCGCCAGGGCGGCGTAGATGGCCCCGTTGCCCAGGCCGTCGATGATGAGCTGCAGGAACAGCGAATCCACGGCTCACCCTCCCAGGTACGCTTTGCGGATGGCGTCCATGCCCATGAGCTCTTCGCGCGGTCCGGACAGCACGGTGTGCCCGGTTTCCAAAACCGTGGCCTCGTCCACGATGGAGAATGCCAGGGCGGCGTTCTGTTCCACCACCACCATAGACAACCCCGTTTCGGTGCGCAGTTTGGTGATCGCTGCGTAGACCTGGCTGGCGGTGCTGGGGGCCAGCCCTAGGGACGGCTCGTCCAGCAGCACGAGTTTGGGGCCGGACATGAAGGCGCGGCCGATCGCGAGCATCTGCTGCTCACCGCCGGACAGCGCGGCGGCGGGGGTCTTGCTCCGCGCCGCGAGCTGCGGGAAGAGATCGAAGTAGTGGTCCCGGTCGGCGGCGACCCCGCGTTGGTCCTTGCGCCGGTAAGCACCGACCAGCAGGTTGTCCTGCACGCTGAGGTTGGCCAGGGTGCCGCGGTCCTGCGGCACGTGGGCAATGCCCAGCCGGGCCACCTGGTCGGGCCGCATCCCGGTGATCCTGCGGCCCTCGAAGGTGATGTCCCCGCTGGTCTTGACCATCCCGCTGATGGTGCGCAACGTCGTGGTCTTGCCGGCACCGTTGGCACCCAGGATGCCGGTCGCACCGCCGTCGGCCACGCTCAGGTCGATGCCGTGCAGCGCCATGGCCCGGCCGTACCAGGCGCGCACGTTGGTCAGTTCGAGGAGACCCATTACGCCGCCCCCTGCCCGAGGTAAGCCTCGATCACCCGCGGGTCCTGCCGGACCTCGGCCGCCGTGCCCTCCGCCAGCTTCCGCCCCTGGTTGAGCACCGCCAGGCGGTCCGTCACCGCGGAAATCAGGCCCATGTGATGTTCGACGACGACGATGGTCAGCTCGAATTCCGCGCGCAGGTTCCTGATCCAGCCGATCAGGTCCTCGACTTCCGCGTGGGAAAGCCCGGCGGCCGGCTCATCCAGCAGCAGCAGTTTGGGCTGGCTCAGCAGCGCCCGGCACAACTCCACGCGCTTGCGGAAGCCGTGGGCCAGCTCGCCGGCCGGCAGGCGGGTGGCCCAGTCCAGGTCCAACCGCGCAAGAACGTCATGCGCCTGCCGCCGGAGCGTACGCTCGCCGCGGACGGCGTGCGGGAGCCGGAGCGCCCAGGACAGCGCGCCGCCGGACAACCGCGAGTGGCCGCCGAGGAGCACGTTGTCCAGCACCGTCTTGTCCAACTGCAGCGCAGGATGCTGAAACGTGCGGGCCAGCCCCAACCGCGCCAGGGCGGACGGTGCCCGGGAGAGGACGTCCGCGCCGTCGATGCCGATGGACCCCGACGACGGCTTGTAATGCCCGCTGACGCAGTTGAACAACGACGTCTTGCCGGCGCCGTTGGGGCCAATGAGCCCGAAAACCGTCGACGGTTCCACCTCGAACGAAACAGAATCCAACACCTTGATGCCGCCAAAGTGCAGAGAAACATCCTCGACGGTCAGCCTGGCCGTCATGGCCGCACACTCTCTGCCATACGCCACATGGACTCAACGCTTCCTGGAGGCGGGAGACTGCTCAATTCCGGCGCCGTTGGCCGGCTGCTGCTAACAAGAATGTTGACACTGAAGCTAACGATGTGATCTATCTCATGTCAAGGCGGTTACGGGAACGTTAGGGCCGCCGTCGCAAGGCAGGGGAAACAACAGGCGTTCGGCGGCTGCCAGGGCTGCACCGCGGAAAGGCGGACACGATGTCCGGCTCCATCCCGTATCTCTTCAGGGGACACCGCCACGCTCCCGAAGAGCGCGGCGGCCGTCCGCCACAGCCGCGGACCGAACATCTGCCGGGCATGGTCATCGAGCGCGACGTCGCCGTGACCGCGTCGTCCGGCGCCGTGATCCGCGTAGATGTGTACCGGCCGGACGGCGCTGAGCCCGCCGCTCCGCTGGTCAGCTGGTCGCCGTACGGAAAGCACATCACCGAGCAGCTGGGAGTGGTCCGCCCCACCAGCGGCGTGCAGGCCGGTTACACCAGCGACCTGACGACCTTCGAGGCGCCGGATCCCGCCTACTGGGTGCCGCACGGCTACGCCGTCGTCGTGGCCGACATCCCGGGCACCTGGTACTCGGAAGGCGCGGCAACCTACTGCTCTCCGGAAGAAGCCAGAGACTTCTACGACCTGATCGAGTGGGCCGGCGGGCAGGAATGGAGCAGCGGCAAGGTCGGGCTGTCCGGCGTCTCCTACCTGACCGTGTCCCAGTGGCGCGTGGCGGAACTGAACCCGCCGCACCTTG
Organism: Arthrobacter sp. THG-b23; assembly: GCF_059091265.1. Classification (NCBI taxonomy): domain Bacteria; kingdom Bacillati; phylum Actinomycetota; class Actinomycetes; order Micrococcales; family Micrococcaceae; genus Arthrobacter; species Arthrobacter sp. THG-b23. Next base: position 199,056 of record NZ_JBNHGM010000002.1, on the reverse strand, counting down.
CCGCGATCAACCCCTGGGAAGGCTGGACCGACACCTACCGGGAAGTGGCGCGCCACGGCGGCATCCCGGAAACGTGGTTCTGGCCCTACATCTGGGAACGCTGGGGGTACGCCACCGGCCCCATCGAAGACCTGCAAGCCGAAACGGCCGCGCACCCGTTCTACGACGCCTTCTGGGAGTCCAAGAGCGCCGACCTGGAGAAGGTCACCGTCCCGGCGTTCGTCGTCGCCAGCTGGTCGGACCAGGGGCTGCACACGCGGGGGACCCTGGAGGGCTTCCGCCGGATCGCCTCCGAGCAGAAATGGCTTTACGTGCACGGCCGGAAGAAGTGGGCGGAGTACTACCGCCCCGACATGGTGGAGCAGCAGCGGATCTTCTTCGACCACTTCCTCCACGGGCGGGACGGCGGCCTGGCGGACTGGCCGCCGGTGCGGCTGGAGGTGCGGGACCGCTACTACGCGGGGAGCACCCATGCTGCCGCCCAGTGGCCGCCGCCGCAGACCCGGTACCGCACCCTCTACCTGGATGCGGCCGGCGGTGCGCTCGCGGACGAGCCGCCCGCGGAGGAAGGCACCGCCGGCTACGACTCGCTGGCCAGCGGGCTGCGGCCGCATCGGGCTGAATTCGGTTTGGCCTTCCACGAAGAAACCATGCTCGTGGGCCACGCCAAGGCCGTGCTTTTCCTGTCGGCCCCGGACGCCGAGGACATGGACGTCTTCGTCGCACTGTTCAAGAAGGACCGGGACGGCACGGTGGTCGGCTTCCCCTACTACGCCATTTTCGACGACGGCCCCGTCGCCGTGGGCTGGCAGCGCGCCTCCCATCGCGAACTCGATCCGGACCGCTCCACCGACTACCTGCCGGTGCTGGCCCACCGGCGGGCCCTGCCGCTGCCCCAGGACGGCCCGGTCCGGCTGGAGATCGAGATCCTGCCCTCCGGTACCCGCTTCGAGGCCGGGGATACCTTGGTCCTGGTGGTGCAGGGGGCCGACGTCATGCGCTACCCCAAGCCCGACCTCTACGCCCGCCACGAGGACTCAGTCAACCGCGGGGAGCACCGCATCCACACCGGCGGGCAGTCCGCCTCGCACCTGGTGATCCCGGTGTTCACCGAAACCACCGGCTAAACGAAACAGGCGGCCGCCGCCCACGCCGCGAACCGGCCGCCAGCGGCCCCGGCCGCAGAACCAGATCACGGAATGGAGAGCGACATGCCTGCCGAAAACCTCGAGAATGCCATCCGGCGCACCGGAAACCCGGTGGAGCTGCTGCGGAACCTGCCCGCGCTGCCGATCGTCTTTCCGATCCAGCCGGAATTCACCAACTGGCGGTCGGAGCAACGTGCCTGGGAACAATCGGTCGCCTTGCTGGACCAGTCCCACCACATGACCGACCTGTACCTCAACGGGCCGGACGCCCTGACGCTGCTCAGCGACCTGGGCGTGAACAAGTTCGCAAACTTCAGGCCGAACACCGCGAAGCAGTTCGTTGCGGTCAACGAGGACGGCCACGTGATCGGTGACGCCATCCTGGCCTACCTGGCCGAGGACAGCTTCAACCTGGTGGGCCACCACATGGTCTTGGACTGGGTGCAGTTCCACCTGGAGAAGGGCGGCTACGACGCCACCACCGAGCGCGATGGCAACTCCCTGGTCCGCAAGGGCAACCCGAAGATCTACCGCTATGAGCTGCAGGGGCCGCAGGCGCTTCCGTTGGTGGAGAAGCTCATCGGTGCCCCGGTTCCCGACGTGAAGTTCTTCCACATGACCGACTTCATGATCGCGGGCTGCCGGGTCCGGGCGATCCGGCACGGCATCGCCGGCCAGGCCGGGTTCGAGGTCTTCGGCCCGTGGGAGGAGGGCGAACGCGTCCGCCAAGCCATCCTCGAGGCGGGCGAAGAGCTTGAGCTGCGCCAAGTGGGGGCGAAGGCCTACTCCACGTCCCCGCTGGGCTCCGGATGGGTGCCGACGCCGGTGCCTGCCATCTTCAGCGGGGACCGTCTCGCCGACTACCGGAAGTGGCTGCCGCTCGCGTCCGCCGGTTCGCTCGGCGGGAGCTTCGCCTCCCCGGACATCGAGGACTACTACCTGACGCCATGGGACCTGAACTACGGCCGCGTGGTCTCCTTCGACCATGACTTCATCGGTCGCGAGGCCCTGGAGCGGATGCGGGAGAACCCGGCCCGCGAAAAGGTCACCCTGGTCTGGAACAGCGACGACGTGGCCAGCGTGTTCAAGTCGCTCGGCGAAGACGGGCTGCCGGCCAAGTACTTCGACATGCCCAAGGCCCGCTACGCGTTCTACCAGGTGGACCAGGTGCTGGCAGGCGGAGAGCCCGCCGGCCTGTCCTTCGACTGCGGCTATGCGGCCAACGAGCAGGCCTTCCTCTCGCTGGCCACCCTGGAGAAGCGGCACAGCGCACCGGGCACGAAAGTGACCGTGCTCTGGGGCGAGGAGCCCAACACCCGCAAGCCCCAGGTCGAGCCGCACCGCCAGGTGGAGATCCGGGCGACGGTCGCCCCGGTGCCGTACTCCGACTTCGCGCGGAAGGCCTACCGCTCCTGACCCGGATGCGAGGCCGCGGCGTCGATGGTCAACGGGCCATCGGAGGCGGCAACGGGAGCCGGGCTGCGCCGCGGCTACTGGAACACGATGGTGCTGTTGCCGTCGCGCAGCACCCTGTCCTCGCAGTGTGCCATCACCGCACGGGACAGGACGCTGCGTTCCACATCGGCGCCCAGCCGTGCGAGGTCCTCGGCGGAATCGCTGTGCGAGACCCTGATGACGTCCTGGTCGATGATCGGCCCCTCGTCCAGGTCTTCCGTGACGTAGTGGGCCGTGGCTCCGATGAGTTTGACGCCGCGTTCCTTGGCCTTCCGGTAGGGTGCCGCACCGATAAAGGCGGGGAGGAACGAGTGGTGGATGTTGATCACCGGGACGCCCACCTCCTCCAGGAAGCCCGGAGAGATGATTTGCATGTACCGGGCCAAGACCACCAGGTCGACGTTCCCCTTCAGCAGCTCGAGGTGGCGCCTCTCCGCCGCGGCCTTGTCCTCCTTGTCCACCGGTACGTGGAAGTAAGGGATTCCGAACTGGCGGACATCCGAGCTGAGGTCGGGGTGGTTGGAGACAACCATGGCAATGTTCACCGGCAGCTCGCCCCGCCGCTGCCGCCAGAGCAGGTCCAGCACACAGTGGTCGGACTTGGAAACGAAGATCGCCACCCGCTTCTGGCGGCTGACATCCACCAGTCGCCACGACAGGTCGGGGTCGCCGGACAGTTGCTGCTCCAGGCTGTGCGCCAATTGCTCCACCCTGGCCGTGAGATGGGGCAAATGGAATACGGTCCGTTGAAAAAACCGGCCGCCTTCCGGATTGGTGGAGTGCTGATCGAGCGAGACGATGTTGGCGCCTGCCTCGGTCAGCAGGGTGGAAACGCTGGCGACGATGCCCGGCCGGTCGGTGCCCTGAACGATCAATCGCCCCTGGTCCTCTGCCGACGGCGCGCCTGCCGCCGGGGGCTTCTGCGGATAGGTGCTCATTGCGTCTCGATTCGTCGGCCGGTGCAGCGACAAATTTGTTGCCAATAACTTAGCAGGCCCGCGGCCCGGAGACGGAGGTCAAAAGTGGACGATTTTGCCGATGCGGGGTGCCTTCGGCAAGTGGAACCAGAATTGTTGACGATTCTGGTTCCCGGTGGTTGACTTCCCCTAGGACAACCACACCGGGAGGACTGTTGAGCGACACCGAGCCGGCCCTGTTGGTGGTCAGCGCGCACGCCGGAGATTTCGTGTGGCGGGCGGGCGGGGCCATCGCCGCCGCGGCACAGCGCGGCGAGCGCGCCGTCGTCGTGTGCCTGTCCTACGGCGAACGCGGCGAGTCCGCCAAGGCCTGGCGCGAAGGCAAGAAGCTTGAAGAGATCAAGGCGATCCGCCGGCAGGAGGCGGAGAACGCCGCCGCCGCGCTGGGGGCCGAGGTCCGCTTCCTGGACGCCGGCGACTATCCGCTGGTGCCCACCCGGGAACTGGTGGACGAGCTGGTGAAGATCTACCGCGAGGTCAAGCCCACGGTGGTGCTGACCCATCCGCTGGCCGACCCGTACAACGGGGACCACCCGGCCGCGGCCCGGATGGCGCTGGACGCCCGGGTGCTGGCGCAGGCCATCGGCTACGACGCCCCGGGCGAACCGCTGGGCGCCCCGCCGGTGTTCTTCTTCGAACCGCACCAGCCGGAGCAAAGCGACTTCAAGCCGAACGTGCTGCTCGACATCACCGAGGCCTTCCCGGCCAAGCGCAAGGCGATGGAATGCCTGCCGGCGCAGCAGCACATGTGGGACTACTACACGGACCTGGCCACGCGCCGCGGCGTGCAGGTCAGGCGCAACGCCGGCCCCAATCTCGGCCTCACCACCGACACCAAGGGCGAGGCCTACATGCGCTACTACCCCCAAGTGACCGGCACGCTGGCATGAAAAACGTCATTGTCACCAACCCGCCCCGCGCCGACCTGGCCGACGCCAACGCGCTCGCCGGCTTCGGCGTCGCCACGGTCCACGAAGCGATGGGCCGCACCGGATTGGCCGGCCCGCAGTTCCGGCCTATCCAGTCCGGCACCAGGGTGGCCGGCACCGCCGTTACCGTGCTTTGCTGGCCCGGCGACAACCTGATGATCCACGCGGCCATTGAGCAGTGCCGCCCCGGCGACATCCTGGTGGTCACCACCACGTCCGAATGCACCGACGGCCTGTTCGGCGAACTGTTCGCCACCGCCCTGCAGTACCGCGGCGTCCGCGGCGTGGTCACCAGCACCGGGGTGCGCGACGTGGCCGAACTGCAGGCGATGGGCTTCCCCGCCTGGTCGGCGGCAGTCCACGCCCAGGGCACGGTGAAGGCGAGCGCCGGCGCGGTCAACGTCCCCATCACCCTGGGCCGCGTCACGGTCCGCCCCGGCGACGTGATCGTGGCCGACGACGACGGCGTGGTCTGCGTGCCGCGGTTGGAAGCACCGGCAGCGATCGAGGCTTCGCAGGCGCGCCTGGACAAGGAAGAGAAGACCCGGTCCAGGTTCCAGGAGGGGACGCTGGGCCTGGACTACTACGGTTTGCGGCCGCTGCTGGAAAAGCTCGGCGTTCAGTACGTGGCGGCCGAGGACTATGATGGCTGATCACGACGGCGATGCCCGGCCGACGGGCGCGGCTGCACCTTTCGGCGCCGGCGGGGACCACGAGGGCGGCGTGCGCTGCATGCTGATGCGCGGCGGCACGTCCAAGGGCGCCTACTTCCTGGCCGAGGACCTGCCGGCCGATCCTGCCGAGCGCGACGACCTGCTGCTGCGGATCATGGGCAGCCCGGATGCCCGCCAGATCGACGGGATCGGCGGGGCACACCCGCTGACCAGCAAGGTGGCGGTCATCTCGCCGTCGACCGGTGCCCGGACCGACGTGGACTACCTGTTCCTGCAGGTCGCCGTGGACGAGGCGACGGTCACGGACAGCCAGAACTGCGGCAACATCCTCGCCGGCGTCGGCCCCTTCGCCGTCGAACGAGGCCTGCTTCCGGCACAGGGAAGCACGACGGCGGTGCGCATCCGGATGGTGAATTCGGACAGCATGGCCACCGCCACCTTCCCGACGCCCGGCGGCAGGGTGGACTACGCCGGGGACGCGGCCATCGACGGCGTGCCCGGTACCGCCGCCCCGATCACCCTGGACTTTGCCGACACGGCCGGCTCCTCCACCGGGGCGCTGCTGCCCACCGGGCAGGAAGCGGACGTGGCGGACGGCGTCGACGTCACCTGCGTGGACAACGGCATGCCCTCGGTCCTGCTGCGCGCGGCCGATCTCGGGGTCACCGGCTACGAGGACCCGGCCGAGCTGGAAGCCAACACCGCCCTGGCGGACCGGCTGGCCCGGATCCGGACTGAGGCGGCGAAGCTGATGGGCATGGGGGACGTGTCCGGCAAGACCGTGCCGAAGCTGGTGCTGCTCTCCGCACCGCGGAACGGGGGCACGGTCAACACCCGCAGCTTCCTGCCGGTGCGCTGCCACACGTCCATCGGCGTGCTCGGCGGCACCACCGTGGCGGCCGGCATCCAGCTGCCGAACGCCGTCGGACACGAACTGGCCCGGCTCCCCGCGCACGGGAGGCCGCTGCGGCTGGAACACCCGACCGGCTACCTGGACGTCGGCGCGGAACTGGCCAAAGGCCCCGCCGGCCTCACCACGACTTCCTCCACGGTGCTGCGGACGGCGCGGAAGCTGTTCGACGGCACCGTCTTTCCCCGAGACCGGGTGGCCCCGCAACCACGTGAAGGAAGAACATGACACCCCACCACCGCGATATCGCCCACCTGGGCAACATCGAACTGTTCACGGATAAATTCGACGAGAGCTACTGGTTCTTCAACGACCTGCTGGCCATGCGGGAGATCGGCCGCGCCGGGGACTCGGTCTTCCTGCGCACGTGGGACGACTACGAGAACTGGAGCATCAAGCTCACCCCGCGCCAGGCCTCCGGCGTCGGGCTGGTGGCGCACCGGGCGGCCTCACCCGAGGCGCTGGACCGGCTGGTCGCTTCGATCCGGGAGTCCGGGCAGGGCGGTCAGTGGCGGGACGGGGAATTCGGTGTCGGAGCGTCGTTCCACTTCGCGGACCCGGATGGCCACCCAATGTCCGTGTACTACGAGACCGAGTGGTACCGGGCCACGGACGACAAGCCGGCGTTGAAGAACCAGGCCTCCCGCTTCCCTGGCCACGGCGTCAACGCCCGCCGGCTCGACCACATCAACTACCTGGCCGCCAACGTGGAGGAGAACGCGAAGTTTTCCGCCGAAGTGCTCGGCCTGAAGGACAGCGAACTGATCCGGCTGGACAACGGACGCATCGCGGCCCACTGGTTCCGGTTCGGCCAGAAGTCCTATGATCTGGTCTACTCGGCGGACAACCTGGGGGCTTCCGGCCGGCTGCACCACATAGCCTTCGCCCCGGATACCCGTGAAGACATCCTCAAGGCCGCCGACATCTTCCTGGAGAACGGCATCCACATCGAGTCCGGCCCGCACAAGCACACCATCAACCAGACGTTCTTCCTGTACGTCTACGAGCCGGGCGGAAACCGCATCGAGTTCGCCAATGCCGGCGCGCGGCTCCTGCTGGCGCCGGATTGGGAGCCGGTGGTCTGGACCGAGACTGAACGGAAGAAGGGCCAGGCCTGGGGCATGCAGACCATCTCGACGTTCCATACCCACGGCACACCGCCCGTCGAGGTGCCGGACACCCACTGAGAACCGATGGGCTAGGTTATTGGCAACAACTTTGTCAGCACACTATCCAGCATGGAGCAACCTCCCGTGAGCACCGCCAGCCAGACTGCCATACCCCGATCAACCGACTCGGCCGCCGTCGTCGCCGGGCTCAAGAGGGCGATCGACCGGGGCGAACTCGTGCCCAACCAGCGGTTGGTGGAGGCGGATATTTGCGCCGAGTACCATGCCAGCCGGGCCACGGTCCGGGCGGCGCTGGCGGAGCTGACGCTGGAGGGGCTCGTGGAGCGCATCCAGAACCGCGGCGCCCGAGTGCGCGCGGTCGCGGTGGAGGAAGCGGTGGAGATCACCGAGGTCCGTGCCGCCCTGGAAGCCATCTGCGCGGCCAAGGCCGCCGAACAGGTCACCGACGAGGACGTGCAGGAACTCCAGGCCCTGGGCGAGGCCATGAGCCAGGCCGTGGACGCCGGCGACCTGCTGAAGTATTCGGACCTCAACAAGACCTTGCACCGCCGGGTCGTCGAATTGAGCCGGCACGAAACGGCGGCGGCACTGATCGCGCGCCTGCGCGGCCAGAGCGTCCGCTTCCAGTTCCGGCTGGCCATGCAGCCGGGGCGGCCCGCCGTATCGCTGCCCGAACACCTGGAAATTGTGGACGCGGTCTGCGCCAAGGATCCGGAACGGGCCGCCGCAGCCATGGAGAAGCACCTCAAGAGCGTTGCCAATGCCATCATGCGGGCAGCCGAGGACCTCGGCCGCTAGGAAACGCCGGCTCCCCTGCCGCCCGCAATCGAACAGCATGCCCTCCGCCTACGGAGGCATGGAAGAGACGCCGGCCCCGGCCGGCGGGGATAGGGGAATCATGAGTGCACAGAACCTGCAGGACGTCCTGGACCAGGCCGGCAATACGGTGGAGCTGCTGCGCAATTCGCAGCTCGGCGCCTATGTCTATCCGGTGGTGGCACCCGAATTCACCAACTGGCGCAGCGAGGTCCGGGCCTGGCGGGAGACAGCCGTCCTTTACGACCAGTCACACCACATGGACAACCTGTTCATCAAGGGCCCGGATGCGCTGAAACTGATCTCCGACACCGCGATCAACTCGGTGGCCACGTTCCCGGTGAACAGGGCCAAACAGTATGTCCCGACGACGCCGTCCGGGCATGTCATCGGCGACGGCATCCTCTTCCATGAAGCCGAGGACCAGTTCGTCTACGTGGGGCGTTCCCCCGCGGCCAACTGGCTGCTCTTCCACGGGCAGACCGGCGGGTACGACGTGGAGCTGGAGGTGGACCGGCGGTCGCCGTCGCGGCCGATGGGCAAGCCGGTGCAGCGCAGGTACTGGCGGTTCCAGATCCAGGGTCCCAACGCGTGGCAGGTCATCGAGAAGCTCAACGGCGGCACCGTGGAGCAGCTGAAATTCTTCAGCATGGACCACATGCAGGTGGCCGGGGCACAGGTGCGCACGCTGCGCCACGGCATGGCCGGGGCTCCGGGGCTGGAGCTCTGGGGGCCGTACGAGTCCTACGACCGCGTCCGCGAGTTCATCCTGGACGCAGGCCGGGAGTTCGGCCTGCTGGCCGTCGGCGCCCGGGCCTACTCGTCCAATACGTTGGAATCGGGCTGGATTCCGTCCCCGCTGCCGGCCATCTACTCCGGGGAAGAGCTTCGCCCGTACCGGGAATGGCTGGGTGCGGACAGCTACGAGGCCGTGAACGCCGTGGCCGGCAGCTTCGTCTCCGGCAACATCGAGGACTACTACCTGAACCCGTGGGAGCTGGGCTACGGATCCTTCGTCAAGTTCGACCACGACTTCATCGGCCGCGAGGCGCTGGAGAAGATCGACCCCCAGGCGCAGCGGAAGAAGGTCACGCTGGCCTGGAACGCCGAGGACGTGACCAAGATCTTCGCCTCGCTGTTCGACACGGAGGGGACGTCCTACAAGTACTTCGACCTGCCCAACGCCAACTACGGCTCCTCGAACTACGACTCGATCGTCGACGCCGGCGGCACGAACGTGGGACTGTCCCTGTTCACCGGTTACAGCGCCAATGAGCGGCGGGCGCTGTCCTTGGCCACGGTCAACCCCGACGTCGAGATCGGCACCGAGGTGAACGTGGTCTGGGGCGAGCCCGACGGCGGCACCCGCAAGACAACCGTGGAACCGCACCGGCAGCTGGAAGTCCGGGCCGTGGTCAGCCCCGCGCCCTACTCCGTGACCGCCCGCAAGGAATACCGCGGCGGCTGGCGGACCGCCCAGGCGGTCTGAGCCGGCCCGCCGCCGTCGTCGTTGTCAGTGGCCTGCGGCCGCAGCCGCTTCATCCAGGTGCGCGATGGAGCGGGTGTCCTGGAACGCGCGGACGCCTTCGATGCCCTGTTCGCGGCCGAAGCCGGAGTGCTTCATGCCGCCGAACGGCGCGCGCAGGTCCAGCCGGGTGGCGCCGTGGTCGTTGACCCAGACGTAGCCGCAGACCAGTTGCGAGCCGACGGCGTTGGCCTTGTCCGTGTCCGCCGTCCACACCGAGCCGCAGAGGCCTGCCCAGGTGTCGTTGGCCAGGGCCAGCGCTTCCTCTTCGGTGTCGAAGGGGAGGATCGGGATGACCGGCCCGAACTGTTCCTGCGTGACCACGCGCAGCTGGGGGTCCGGATCGACCACCAGCGCCGGCCGCAGGAAGTTGCCGCCCTGCAGCTCCGGGTCCGCCGGTAGTTCCCCGAATTCCCGGACGTCGGCGCCGGCGGCCTTTGCCTCGGCGATGAGTTCTTCGACGAAGGCCTTCTGCGCGGGCTGGTGCAGCGGGCCCATGGTCGTGCCCTCGTCCAAGCCGTAGCCGACGACGGCCTTCTCCAGCCGCTCCGACAGCCCCGCGACCAGCTCGTCCAGCCGGGAGCGGTGCACGTAGATGCGTTTGGCGGCCATGCAGATCTGCCCGGTGGTGTCGAAGACGGCGGCATACAGCCGGTCCAGGTGCGTGTCGTCCAGGACGGCGTCTTCGAGGACCACCGCCGGGTCGTTGCCGCCGAGCTCCAGGGTGACACGGGTCAGGCTCTTGGACGCCATTTCCATCATCTTCTTGCCGCCGCCAACGCTGCCGGTGAAGCAGACCTTTGCCACGTCGTCGTTCTGGATCAGGCCGCCCATCTCGCTGTCCTGGCCGGTGACAATGTTCAGCACACCCGGCGGCAGTTTCTCTGCCACGCGCTGCACAACCCGGGTGATCGCCAGCGGGGTAGTGGGCGGCGGCTTCACGATCGCCGTGTTGCCCGCCAGCAGGGCGTGCGGCAGCGAGGCGCCGAGGATGGCGATGGGCCAGTTGAACGGAACAATCACCGTGACCACGCCCAGCGGCTGATACGCCACGGAGGTGGTCACCGGGATGCCCGGCGCCGGTTCCAGGACCTTGCCCTTGTCCACCTCGTCCGCGAGCGCCAGGGCAAGCTGAAAGCGGATCTCGAAGACGAGGGCGTCCACCCAGGCCTCCATCCGGATCTTGCCGTTTTCCTGCGACAGGATCGCGGCATCCTCGTCACGGAGATCGGCGATGCCTGCGATCGCCGCGGCGAGCTTGTCGGCGCGTTCCTTGGCGCCCATCGCCGCCCACGCGGGGAACGCGGACTTCGCGGCGGCGACCGCGTCTGCCACGTCCTGCTTGGTGGCGGCCGCCGCGTAGCCGACCACTGAATCCGGCTTGCCGGGATCCGCTACCGCGTATTTTTCGCCGGAATCCCGGACTTCGCCGTTGATATAGAGCCCGGTAGTGACCTGGCCGGTCTCGCCGGTAGTGCTTGCTACGTCAGTCATCTCGCAACACCTCTCTGTGTTTTGACCGTTCCGGTCCCATGCCGGAACTGCAGGAGCGACGTTCTTCAGCGTCGGCGCCCCGGCCGGCTCGGGGCGAACAACCGGATGAGCATGGCGGGCGCCCGTTTCCCCCTGCCTTCAGCTTTGCCTATCCGCGGAGGGAGTGCTAGGGGTTGTGCGCCTAATTTTCCGGCTGGTGTGCCGCCCCGAGGCGGGCCCACCCGTGTGCGGGATGGCCGGGGCTGCTGCTGCCGGCTGCCAGCGGTCCCGGGCTTCAGTAGCCGCGGTACGGGTTTTCGTCGGCGCCGCCGTCGCGCCCCTGGTCATAGCCTTCCTGCCAGGCTTGATGCACGGAAGCCACCAGCCCGGCCAGCAGCTCGTACGAGGGGTGGTCCGGTCCGATGTACACCATCTCTTCTCCGGCCCGGTTCAGGATGTTGTGGATGTGCGTGCTCATCGCGGTCTTTCCTTGGGGGTTCTGGGCACCCGCCGGTTGGGGGTGACGCCGACCATGGTGTCCTAGTTATTCTTGGGGGATGAGTGCTCCAGCACAATCAACCGTCGCTTTTGATGGGCGCTTCGCCCGCGAGCTCGCGGAGTTGGCCATCCCCTGGCGCGCACAGGAGGTCCGCGACCCGCGGCTGCTGGTTCTCAACGAGCCGCTGGCCCTCGAGTTGGGTATCGAACCGGCCGCCCTGGCCAGTCCCGACGGTCTGCTTCTGCTGACGGGCAACCTGGTCCCCAGTGGCGCCACCCCGGTGGCGCAGGCCTACGCCGGGCACCAGTTCGGCTGGTACTCGCCCCGGCTAGGCGACGGGCGGGCCCTCCTGCTGGGCGAGCTTACCGATGCGGGCGGCCGCCTTCGCGACGTCCACCTCAAGGGCTCGGGGCCCACGCCGTTTGCCCGCAGCGGTGACGGCCAGGCCGCGGTGGGCCCGATGCTCCGCGAATACGTGGTCAGCGAGGCCATGCACGCCCTGGGCATTCCCACGACGCGTTCCCTCGCCGTCGTCGCCACGGGGCTCCCGGTTTACCGCGACGCCGAATTGCCGGGAGCCGTTCTGGTGCGGGTCGCCGAGAGCCATGTTCGCGTGGGAAGCTTCCAGTACGCCCGGGCCACGGGCGACACGGGCCTTTTGCGCCGGCTCGCCGACCACGCCATTGCCCGTCACCATGGGGCCGCTGCCGAGGCCGAGCAACCCTATCTGGCGCTGTTCCAGGCCGTGATCGGCGCCCAGGCTTCGCTGGTGGCGCAGTGGATGCTCGTAGGATTCGTGCACGGGGTCATGAACACCGACAACATGACCATCTCGGGTGAAACCATCGACTACGGGCCCTGCGCGTTCATGGACGCCTTCGACCCGGCCTCCGTCTACAGTTCCATCGACGACGGCGGACGTTACGCGTATGCCAACCAACCGCTTGCGGCCGAGTGGAACCTCGCCCGGCTCGCCGAGGCCCTCCTGCCGCTCTTGCACGACGATCAAGAGCAGGCGGGCGCACTGGCGTCGGAAGCGCTCGGCGCCTTCAGGAGCGAGTACAGCGCCGCCTGGTTGGCCGGCGCGAAGGCCAAGATCGGACTGGACGGCGAGGTCGATCCCGCCGCGGCCTCGCCGCTCGTGAATGACCTGCTGGCACTGCTCCAGGAGGGCAAGGTAGACCACACGTCGTTCTTCCGCAGCCTCGGAGCGGCCGCCCGGGGCCAGAGCGAAGCGGCACGGCGCCTGTTTCCGAACCCCGCTGGGTTCGATGGCTGGGTGGCGCGATGGCGTCCACTCGAACCGGATGCCGGCTTAATGGACCGGGTCAACCCCGTCTACATTCCCCGCAACCACCTGGTCGAGGAGGCCCTCGACGCCGCCACGCACGGAGACCTGGACCCGCTGAACGGCCTGCTGGACGCGGTGACCCGCCCCTACGACGAGCGTCCCGGTTTGGAGCGCTACGCCGTCGCCGCGCCGGACGACTTCGGCAGCTACCGGACGTTCTGCGGAACCTGAGGACGCACGCCCTGTTAGGCCACGACGGGACAAGTGCCGTGGCCCGTGACACACCCACGGTGGTCGCGGGCGGCACCCGCCGTCGCAGGAAATCCGCTCCTGGCTTTCGGACGTCATTGCAGGGCGAATCCGCCTTTTTGGCCGCCCCGGCCTGCGGCAGCCGTCTGTAACCGCAAGGCTGGCTCTGTAGTATGGGCGCAGGCTACAGCGACCGCGACGGAAGGGTGATTCTTTGTTGAGAGCCATCAGCTACAACCTGCGGAAACACAGTGCGAGCGCGGAACTTGAGGACCTGACCGACCGCTACGACGTCGACGTCATGTGCCTGCAGGAAGCGGACACTGAGAAACTTCCGCACACGCTGGGACACCTGCGGTTGGCTAATTCGACCAAGGGAAACAGGCTGGGGCTGGCCGTCTATTACGACGAGAACAGGTTCTCCGCCCTCGATACCAACACCTTCGAACTCAAGAAGTCGCTGCACGATTACGTGCTGGCGCCGGCCCACGAGCGGCTGCTCGGAGTCAAAATGGTGGACAACGAGAGCAAACACGAAATCGTCGTGGGTGACTTTCACGCCGCGCCGCTGACGGCCACCAACTCCCTGCGCCGGCACCAGATCAAGGCCGGCCACGAAGCGCTGCTGGGCATGGGCGGCAACGGCGAGCAGATGACGCTGATGGTGGGGGACTTCAACTACCCCTTCTTCACAAAGAACCTCATCGAGCACCTCAAGGAAACGGGCTACGAACTCACCCTGAGCAACCGCCGGACCTACACGCGCTACAAACTCTTCCGCGGCCACTTCGATTTCGCCACCTCTCTGGGCCTGGACATTCAAAGCGTGGAAACCCTGCCGCGCGGCCAGTCCGACCACCTGCCGATCCTGGTGACGGCGGAATACGTCGACGAGAACCGCAACGTCCGCGCCAGCTGACAGGTTCGCAGGTGGACCCGCCGTCGTGTGCCGTCACGGGACGTGACGCGGCAGGGTTGTCGAATCCGCGGCAGGCCGCGCGTCATCATAGTGTCGAACCGATCACGTCGACACGGGCGCCGCGCTGAGGATGCGCGGCCGGCGAAGGGAAACGCTGAAATGACCGAGTACATGGTGCTGTTGCCGGATAACGAGGACAGCTGGGAGCAGAGCACGCCGGAGCAGCGCGAGGCGGCCTATGCGCGGCACGGGGAATTCGCCGCCCTGCTGAAGGAACACGGGCACACGATCACCGGCGGCGCAGAGTTGCAGCATTCACGGACGGCGAAGACCGTGCGGGCGACCCCGAACGGGGTGGTGGTCACGGACGGGCCCTATGCGGAGCCGGTGGAACAGCTGAGCGGTTTCTACACCGTGGAGACGGACGACGTGGACGACCTGGTGTCGATCTGCGGCCTGCTGGCCGGTGACGCCCCGGTGGAGGTCCGCGCGATGGTGGCCCCGGACTCGGCCTGAGCCATGGAGCGGCTGGAGCAGATCCACAGGGACGAATGGGGCCGGCTGCTGGCGCTGCTTTTCTCACGCTTCCAGCGGCTGGACCTGGTCGAGGATGCGCTCGCCGAGGCGTTCGCCCGGGCTGCTGCCCGGTGGCCGGCCGAGGGCACCCCTGAGAACCCGCCCGCCTGGCTCTACCGCAGCGCAGAGCGCACCGTGCTGGATGGGCTGCGGCATGAGCAGGTGGCCAGCCGGAAACTGCCGCTGCTCGTGGCCGACCGGCTCCGGCCACGGGCGGCCGATGACGCGGGTTCCGCCGGCGGCGCCGGTTTCGTGGAGTATCCGGACGAGCGCTTGCCGATGATCTTCCTGGCCACGCATCCGGCCCTGGTTCCCGAGGTGCAGGCCGGGCTGGCCCTGCGGTTCGTCATGGGCCTGCCGACGGCGCGGATTGCGCGGCTGTTCCTGGTCAGCGACGCCACCATGGCAGCCCGGATAACCCGCGGAAAGAAGAAGATCGCCAGCTCCGGCCTACCATTCGCCCTGCCGGACGCCGGCGACCTTCCGGGCCGGTTGGAAAACGCGGCACGAACGGTCTATCTGGCCTTCACCAGCGCCTACCTCCCGGGCGACGGCGCGGACCTGCTGCGCGTCGAAGAAGCCGGGGAGGCGGTGCGCCTGGCGGGACTGCTGGACGACTTGATGCCGCACACGCCGCTGCTGCGCTGCCTGAAGGCGCTGTTGATGCTGCAGCATGCACGGCGGGACGCACGCATCCGGGACGGGGAACTGGTGCTGCTGCCGGACCAGGACCGCAGCCGGTGGCACCACCGGGAGATTGCGGAGGCGCTCGGACTGCTGATCGACCAGCCGCCGGACAGCGGGTATGCCGAGGAACTGAGGCTGCAGGCACTGATCGCCGGCGCGCACTGTTCGGCTGCCACCGCCGAAGAAACGGATTGGACGAGCATCGCCGGCCTCTACGCCAGGCTTGACGCCCTCACCGGTTCACCCGTGGTCCGGCTCAACCGGGCGGTGGCTGCCGCCGAAGCGGACGGACCGTTGGCCGGCCTCGAATTGCTGGGCGGGCTGGACGCCCAACTGCGCGGAAACCACCGGCTGCCGGGAGTCCGCGCCGAAATGCTGCGCCGCTGCGGACGCGATGTCGAAGCCGCCGAACACTACAGGCTGGCACTGGAACTCTGCCGGAACGAGGTGGAGCGCCGCCACCTGCAGCGCCGGGTGGAAGAGCTGGAACTGCCCGGCTGACCGTGGTGCGGGGTAGTGGTGGCCCCGGCGGTCTGGCAATGTTGGGGGTAGAGCCCGTCTGGAAAATTCCAGTTGTCGAGCACAAAGGAGATGACGCCATGAACGATTCGGTTCTGGGGCACGAGCCCGTCCTTGACCGCACCAACTATGACGACGGCGGTGCTGCCGCGGGCGCGGACAGGAGTGCCGTAGCGGGCGCAGACGGTGCTGCCGCGGGCGACGACGGCGGTGCAGTCGCAGGCGCAGACGGCGGGAGCGCCGCCGTCGAGCCCCTCGCCGAACCCCCGGTGCCGGACATCAGCTTTGACGAGCAGTTCTACCCGGCTCGTCCCCGTTCGCTGCGGCCGCGGGCCCGCCGCCGCCATTTTGTGCCCGGCCACCCGCCGTTCGAGCCCGACGCCCGCAACAAGGTTTATGTGGAGTGGCTGCGCAACCAGTCCATGCTCGGCGACGCGAAGGTGCTGGGCCGCCAGCTCTCCGGGCAGGCCAGCATGTGGCAGAACCCGTTCGCGTATCCGAACCCGCGGGCGGCGGTGGAGCGGGCCTCGGTGTGGTTCACGGCCTACCCGCTGTCGCTGATCACCAGGCCGGGGCAGACGTTCCTGGCGGCGCTGGGCGATGCCGCGCTCTGGGAGGCCTTCCAGCAGATCGGCATCAAGGCCATTCACATCGGGCCGGTGAAGCTGGCCGGCGGCCTGACCGGCTGGAACCATACCCCCAGCGTGGACGGGCACTTCGACCGCATCAGCATGGCGATCGATCCGCTGTTCGGCACCGAGGACGAGTTCCGGAGCATGTGCGAGGTGGCCGCCGAACACGGCGGCACGATCGTGGACGATATTGTGCCCGGCCACACGGGCAAGGGCGCGGACTTCCGGCTGGCGGAGATGAACTTCCGCGACTACCCGGGCATCTACCACATGATCGACATCCCGGAGTCCGACTGGGACCTGTTGCCGGATGTCCCCGAGGGCGAGGACGCGGTCAACATCGACGTCGCGACCGAGCGCCGGCTCCAGCAGGCGGGCTACATCATCGGCGAACTCCAGCGGGTCATTTTCTACGAACCCGGCGTGAAGGAAACCAACTGGAGCGCCACCCCGCCGGTTCTGGACATAGACGGCAAGGCCCACCGCTGGGTGTATCTGCACTACTTCAAGGCCGGCCAGCCGTCGATCAACTGGCTGGATCCCACGTTCTCCGGCATGCGCCTGGTGATGGGGGATGCCCTGCATTCGCTGGTCGACCTGGGGACCGGGGCGCTCCGCCTGGACGCCAACGGCTTCCTGGGCGTGGAGAAGAGTGCCGAGGAAACGCCCGGCTGGTCCGAGGGGCATCCGCTCTCGGCGGCCGCCAACCAGATCATCGGCAGCATGGTCCGCAAGGTCGGCGGCTTCACCTTCCAGGAGCTGAACCTCAGCATCGACGACATCAAGGCCACCTCCGAAACCGGTCCGGACCTGTCCTACGACTTCGTGACGCGTCCGGCGTACCACCACGCCCTGGTCACCGCCGACACCGAGTTCCTCCGGCTGACGCTGCGCCTGGCCATGGAGATCGGTGTGGACCAGGCATCGCTGGTGCACGCGCTGCAGAACCACGACGAGCTGACCTATGAACTGGTGCACTTCACCACCAAGCACAAGGACGACGTCTACGAGCTCGACGGCGAGGAACTCACCGGCGCGGAGCTGGCCCACAAGGTGCAGCAGACCCTGCGGGACGGGATCACCGGGGAAGCCGCCCCGTACAACCTGGTCTTCACCGCCAACGGCATCGCCTGCACCACGGCCAGCGTGATCACCGCGGTGCTGGGCATCACCGACCTGGACACGATCACCGAGGAGCAGTCGGCGGAGATCCGCCGGGTGCACCTCCTGCTGGCCATGTACAACGCGCTGCAGCCGGGGGTCTTCGCGCTCTCCGGCTGGGATCTGTGCGGGATGTTGCCGCTGGAGCGCAGCCGGGTGGCCCGGCTGATGTCGCGCGGGGACACCCGCTGGATCAACCGCAGCGCCCACGACCTGATGGGATTCGATCCGACCGCCGAGACGTCAACCTCCGGCATGCCCATGGCCAAGGCGCTGTACGGCACGCTGCCCGAGCAGCTCGAGGACGAATCGTCGTTCGCCCGGCAGCTGGCACGGATCCTGGCCGTCCGGGAAGAGCATGGCATCGCCAAGAGCGCCCTGATCGATGTTCCCGATGTCTCCCATCGGGGCATGCTGGTGATGGTTCATCAGCTGGTCTCGGGCGGGCAGGAGGTCACGGTCCTGAACTTCTCCGGCCAGGAGATCGCCGGTACCGTCCGTTCCGAGGCACTGGAGCTGGGCTCCGAGGTGACCGACGCATTCAGCGGCGAGACCATCGGGACGGTGGATGACCTGCACAGCTTCTATCTCCACCTGGGACCCTACGCCGGCACCGCCCTGCTGGTCACCCCGCCGGTCGCAGAGGAGGACGACGCCGCTGCCTCCACCGCGGGCGCCGGCACCGAGGCGTAGGGCCGGCGTTAGCGTACGGCCGATTCCTTGAATATCCTGGGCATCCAATCGCCCAATTCGAAGGCGATCTCCTCAAGCCGGTCGGCGGCGTAATGGTCCGGCTCCCATGCGGCATGAAGGTCGATGATCATCGGCCTGCCGTTGTTGACCAGCGTGGCTGAGGCCAGGCCGTACTGCGGAGGTTCGATCACCAGGGCGCTCCCGTAGCCGGCGGCCGCCCGGGCCTGGGCCAAGGTTCCGTTGCTGGTGAGGGTGCCAAGGCTCAGTTCAATACCGTAACGGCCGGCCTCGCGTTGCACCGCCCGGGTTACGGCGCTCCCGGCACCGGGCAACAGCAGCGGGGAGCCTGCCACCTCCCGCAGCTCCACCGTACCGGCCTCAGGGAGCGGAAACAGTTCGGGAATTGACTGGCACGTTATGGGCACGGACAGGACCATCCGCGAGGCCAGCTGCGGCGGTGGCGCCGACGTATTGACCGCCATGTCTACGCCGCGCCGCAGCAGGGCGTAGACCTCGTCCGGGGCGGCCGGCACGATATCTGCGATGCCTCCGCCGGAGGCGACGAATGGCGCCAAAAAGAAATTTCCGGTGGTCTCGGGGCAGGCGACGGTGAAATCCTGGTGGCCCGAACGGACGGCGTTCATGACCTCCGTAGCCCGGTGGTGCCGGTTCAGTATGTCTTGGGCCAGCTCCAGGAAGCGCTCCCCGCCCGGCGTCAACACCATACCGGAGGCTACCCGACGGAAAATCCGGATGCCCAACTGGCGTTCCAAGGCAGCGACTTGCCGGGAGACTGCCGGCTGCGTAACAAAACACTTTTCTGCGGCGGCGCTCACTGACCCCGTCTCCGCTACAGCTAGGAAGTAAGTCAGGGCACGGGCGTCAAACATAAGCGAATTTTATACCTCCCTGCCAAAAAGTCATTAGACGCGCATAGGTTGCATCCCACATTCTGGGAGGCGAATTTGTTCCGACGTGCCGATGATCAGCTGGAAAAGGATCCCCCCATGTCACAGACAGCCACCGCTGCCCAGGCAGCCCGTCAACGGCGTTCGACAGTCGGCGCCTTCGTGGGCACCGCCATCGAATGGTATGACTTCTACATTTTTGGCACCGCCGCTGCACTGGTCTTCGGCCACGTGTTCTATCCCGGGGCGGCGCCGGGAGCAGCGCTGATGGCCTCCTTCGCCACCTTCTGGGTCGGATTCCTGGCGCGTCCCCTCGGCGGGGCGATCTTCGGCCACTTCGGTGACAAGCTGGGCCGCAAGAACATCCTGGTCATCACGCTGATGATGATGGGCGTTGCCACGACGCTCATTGGCGTGTTGCCCGGCTATGCCCAGATCGGTGTCATGGCCCCGGTCCTGCTCATCCTGCTGCGCGCGCTTCAGGGGATCGCGGTCGGCGGCGAATGGGGCGGCGCCGTCCTGATGGCCACCGAGAACGCTTCCGAGAAGAAGAAGGGCATCGCCGGAGCCTGGGTGCAGCAGGGCTCGCCCGCCGGCGCCATTCTGTCGACCCTGATGTTCATGTTGGTGGGCCAACTGCCCGACGATCAGTTCCTCGCCTGGGGCTGGCGGGTCCCGTTCCTGCTGTCGGCGGTGCTGGTCATTGTCGGACTGGTGATCCGGCTAAAGGTCGAGGAGTCCCAGGACTTCATGGAGGTCAAGAAGTCGGCCGTGGTGGTCAAGGCCCCGATCGTCCAGGTGTTCAAGACCGCTCCCGGCCTGGTGGCCGTGGGACTGGTCGCCTCGATCATGGGCATCTCGCTGGCCTACTTCACCAACACCTTCCTGCTCTCCTGGACCACCGGGTCATTGGGCATTGACCGCCAGGTGATGCTCAATGTGCTGCTGGGCATGGCCATCCTGCAGTTCCTGTGGCAGCCGCTGGCCGCGCTCGTTGCGGAGAAGATCGGCGCCACCAAGGTCATGGTCTGGGGCCTGCTGTTGGCGGTGGTCATGACCGTCCCGTTCTTCCTGGCCATCGACACCGCCAACCCAGTGCTGATCGCCATCACCCTCTACGTGACCTGCTTGGGCGGCACCGCCTACTACGCCTTGCTGGCGAACGCCCTCGCTGCTGCCTTCCCGGCAAACATCCGGTATACCGGGGTTTCCCTCGCTTATCAGCTGTGCTCCTCATTGATCGGCGGTTCCACTCCCTTGGTTGCCCAATGGATCCTGAACAACTCCAACGGCAGCCCTTGGGGCGTTGCGATCTTCTACGCGGTGATGCTGCTGGCTACGGTCGCGGGCGTGCTGGGGCTCAACCGCGTGAGCACCCGCAGGGCCGCCAAAGAGGCAGCGCTGTTACCGACCGTCTGACGCCGGCACCGGGCACCGCCGTCGCCTCTGTTCCCCATGACGACGGCGGTGCTCGTGTTCCCTGCCCGGCGATTCCGGGCACCCGCTCACATTCCACCCACTCACGAACGGATCAACATGCGTATCGATGCCATCTTCACCAATGCCCGCGTCCGAACCCTGGATCCCCAGCGCCCGACAGCCAGCCGGATCGGTGTCCTGCACGGACGCATTGTAGGGCTGGACGAAGAACTGGACGGGATTGCCGCCGATCGGACCGTGGACCTGGGGAACGCCCCGGTGCTGCCTGGTTTCCATGACGCGCACTACCACCTTTCCCTGACCGGGGCCAGGCTGGCCGCGCTGGACCTGCGGCCCGGGAAGGTATCCTCCTTGGCGGAGCTCTACGAGGCCGTAGCCGGCTACGCCGCAACCTTGCCGGAAGGCGCATGGGTGCGTGGCTCGGGATACGACCAGAACTTCCTGGAGGGCCATCCCACGGCAGACGCTCTGGACAAGGCAGCCGCCGGACGGCCGGTGCTGCTGGAGCACGTTTCCGGGCACATGATAGTGGCCAATACGAGGGCACTGGAGCTGGCCGGGTATCCGGGTCGCACCGGCGTGCCGGAGGTGGATGGCGGGGCAGTGCTGCGTGACGCCGAAGGCCGGGCCGTTGGACTGCTGCAGGAAGCGGCCATGCAGATGGTCTACCGGCTGGTCCGGCCGATGGGCCTGGACGAAGTCCAGCGAAACCTGGGCCTGGCCAGTGAACAGGCCCTCCGGTACGGCCTGACGTCGGTGACCGAGCCCGGCATCGGCGAATACACGATGCTCGGCAACACCCCGGCGGACTTTCACTCCTACCAGCAGGCCGTGGAGGCCGGTGTGCTGAAAACCCGGACCACGCTCATGCCGTACTGCTCCACCCTGCACGAGCTGGAAGGTTTCCGCGACCGCACCTGGCTGGGGCTGGACCTGGGCATCCGCACCGGCCTCGGTGATGACCGCCTGCGGGTGGGGCCGGTCAAGATCCTTTCCGACGGTTCCTTTATCGGCCGCTCAGCGGCCATGCACCACTGCTACCACGGGGAGCCGGATAACCACGGCGTGTTGGCCTTTGCACCCAAACAGCTGAAGGACATGATCATCGGCGCCCATGAAGCAGGATGGACGGTGGCGACGCATGCTATCGGCGACGCCGCGATCGACCACGTGATAGATGCAGTCGAGGAAGCCCAGCGCCGCTCGCCACGGCCGGACGTGCGGCACCGCATCGAGCATTTTGCCCTGGCCTCCGACGATCAAATCGCCCGGGCGGCGGCCCTGGGCCTGACAGCTGTGCCGCAGGGCGTGTTCATCTCCGACTTCGGCGACGGCATGATGGACGCCGTTGAGCCGGAGCTGGCGCCACTGATCTACCGGATGAAGTCGCTGCTGGACGCCGGCATGGTGCTTCCCGGTTCCACGGACTCGCCGGTCTCCGACGGCAACCCCATGACGTCCATCCACGATATGGTCAACCGCACCACGGCCAGTGGCCGAATCCTTGGCCCGGATGAGCGGCTCACAGTGGAAGAAGCGGTGCGGGCCTACACCTACGGCTCCGCCTACGCCGTGGGTCAGGAGGCGGACAAGGGGGCCATCAAGGTCGGCATGCTGGCAGACTTTATCGCCCTGAGCGACGATCTCTTCGAGTTGGCTCCCGCCCGCATCCGGGGCACCACTGTCATCACCACCGTGATCGGCGGTGAAGTGGTGTACTCCGCGTCCTAACCGGGGGCCCGCCCATCGGATAGGCGCGCGGGGTACTAAATCTCCCAGTCGCCGAGGCCTTCGGCGCCGTCACCAAAGAAGCCGCCGAAGCCTGCATCTTCCGCAAAGCCCTCACCGGCGGAGGCGACGGTATCGCCGAATCCTTCGGCGGCGCCGGCCAGTCCTTCCCCGATACCGGAGAACCCTTCCAGCAGGGGACCGGCGATGGCCGAGCCGACGAAGCCGGCAGCCACGCCGGCCAGCAGCCCGGCGCCCAGGCCTCCGGCGGCACCGGCGGCTCCGGCGGCCAGGCGACCGCCGCCCCGGCCCGTTCCGGTCCGGCCGAGGATCCGTTCCATGAAGCCCGGCTGCGCCAGCTCGGCGCGGGTGGCGGTCCTGGCCAGCGTCTCGGGCCGGTCGGAGGCGGCCCGCTCAGCGGCGGGAAGTTGGCTGTTGAGCTCGTCGCGGAGCATCGCGCGCTGCTGCGGCGTCAACCGGTTGAAGGCTTCGGCGTGGGCCCGCTCCATGTCTTGGGGCGGCGCCGTTTGCAGCATGTACTTGTATTTCGCGATGGCCGCCTGGTCGGCGTCCCGCCCGGCGGTCTGCCCGGGCCTGCCGTCACGGGGCTGCGGCCGGGACGGATACCGCTGGCTGCCGTCACGACCGCCGGAGTTGTACCCGCCGTCGTACTCACGGTCCTGGCCATAGTTGCGATCTTGTCCGTAACCACGGTCCTGGCCGTAGCCGCGGTTCTGGCCATATCCGTAGCCCGCGTCCTGGCCGTAGCCGGGCTCCCGGCCGGAGCCCTGGGGCCGCGGCTGGCGCTGTTGCCCGGTGCGTTGGGCCAACTGCTCCTTGGCGTACTGGACCGCCTTTTGCTTGCCCTTTTGGACCAGCTTGTCGAACATTCCCACGGTTCCGCTCCTTGCCTGCCCGGTGGAAGCCGGTGCACGGGTCATCTCTCCCCATTAAGAACTGTTGGCGACCGCAGAGAGTTCCGGCGGTTTCCCTAACCGGCGACGCGTTCGACCGCTTGCACGTGTTCGGGCCGCACCGGGGTGGTCCGGGCCTGGTACTCCGGGTGCTTTTCGACGTAGGCCTTGAAATACGGGCAGACGGTCACCACGGACACCCCGGCGGCGGCGGTGTCATCAAGCGAGTAGCGGGCCAGGCGTCCGGCCAGTCCCTGGCCGGCGTACGCCTCGTCGACGGTGGTGTGGAAGAAAATCCGTTCGGGTCCGGCCGGGCCCTCGGACGGCAGCCAGTGGGCCTTGCCGATGACCTTGCCGCCGTCCACCAGTTCGTAACGGCGCCGTTCGGTATTGAGGCGGACGGTGATGGGTGCGTCGGATTCCACGGATCCTCCTGGGTGTGGTCGGCCTGGCAGTGCTCAGCCGCGGGGTCGCAGCTGGACGGTGGGCAACGTTGGGGCGGGCAGCGGCGCGGGCATCCCGTCGGGGAAGGGGCCGAACCGGGGATACGGGGCACCGTCCGGATAGGTGCCGCCTGCCGGCTGCGGCGCCGGGTCGACGTCGATCTCCGCCTGCCAGGCGGCGCGGTACGCCACGATCTCTTCATGGCTCCTGCCCACGAAGTTCCACCACATGATGATCTGCTCGCCCAGTGGCTGGCCGCCGATGAGAAGCAGCCGCGCCGGCCCATCCCCGGCCTCGAGGACGAGATGCGTTCGTCCGGGCGCGAGGTAGACCAAGTGGTCCACGGGGACCTCGTTCCCGTCCAGCCGAAGATCGCCGGTATCCAGCAGGATTCCGTGTTCGAAACCGGGGTCCAGGTCGAGTTCCAGCCGGGAACCCGCACGCAGCGTCGCTTCGGCGCCGAGCAGCGGAGGGGTGTAAGTGTTGACCGGCGACGTGGAGCCGGCCAGCGAACCGAAGAAGACGCGCAACTCGGTCCCGTCGCCGACGACGGGTTCCGGTGCGTAATGTTCGAAGGTCGGCGGCATGTTGCGGGTCGAGTCCGGAAGGGCGAACCAGAGCTGCGCGCCGTGCAGGACGGTGGTGTCCGGCGTCGAAAATTCCTGATGGGAGATGCCGCGGCCGGCGATCATCAGGTTCACTTCCCCCGGCCGCACGATGGCTTCAAACCCGGCGGAATCCCGGTGCGCGATTTTTCCGGAGAACAGCCAGCTGACCGTGGCCAGGCCGGTGTGCGGGTGGCGGGGAACCTGCATGCCGCCGGTACCGGGCACCAGGTCGGGCCCGTAATGGTCCAGGAAGCACCAGGAGCCGATCAGGCTGCGCCGTTTCTGCGGCAGGGTGCGGCGGACATTCATGGCCCGGACGCCGCCCAGCGGCACGTCCCGCGGCGTCAGGACCTCCACGTCGGCGGATTCTGCTTCCAGTGAGCAGACAACTTCCCTCGGTGCAGCCTCCAAGTTGCTCATGGCCCAAGTTTAGACGGGCGTCAACGCCGTGCCGCCGGATGCACCGTTGCACCAGCACCACGGTGCATCGGGGAGGATGGAGGGATGGACGAACTCGGCGAACTGCTGCGCAGCCTGGATTACTGGTGGATCTATCCTGCCGGTGCGCTCTTCGTGACCGTTTCCGCGCTGGTTCCTCCGGTGCCGAGCACCACGCTGTTCGTCGCGCTGGGATCGCTCTCGGTGCACTCGGACCACCTCGACCCTTACGTGTTGGCGGCCGCCATGCTGGCCGGCGCGGTAGGGGGTGACGCCGGCACGTTCTTCTTGGTGCGCCGCTTCAACCTCGCGGAGCGGAAGTTGTTCTCCGGGCGACACTGGCAGTCGGGCTTCCGCAAGGCCCGCACCGGGTTGGGGCGCAAGGGGCTGCCGCTGGTGCTGACGTCCCGGTTTGTTCCCATGGGGCGGGTTACGCTCAATGTGGCCGCCGCGATGATTCCCCAGCCCGGCCGCCGGTTCCTGGCGCACTCCGCCCTGGCCGGTGTGCTGTGGTCCGCCTACTCGGTGGGCATCGGCGCCGTGTCGGGTGTTTGGCCGCAGCTGTCCACCGAGTTCGCGGTGCTGCTCGCCATCGCCGTGTCCTTGGTGCTGGGATCACTGATCAACCACACGGTGACGTGGTGGGACAACCGGCATCGGACGGTGTCCATCCAGAAGCGGGGTCAGTAGGCGGCCGCCGGCACCGGCCAAAGCGCAGGTGCCGGCGACAGGGCGTCAGGCCCGCTCTTCCACGCCGCACCAGTTGGCGATGAACAGCGCGATGCTCTTGGTGATCCGGCGGACCGACTCGATGGATACGCGCTCGTCGAATCCGTGGATCGCTTCGGAGACCGGGCCGTAAACAAGCGCGGGTGTGTCGGCGTAGAGCGCGAAGACGCGGCCGTCCAGGTAGCCGGGAGTGGTGAAACTGCCAAGCTCCTTGCCGAAGACCTGCTGGTGCGTGCTCTCCAGCAGGGACTCGGCTTCGCTGCCGGGCTCCAGCACATAACCTTCGGAGAAGAAACCGGTCTTGGTGGCGACGGCGTGGATCGACGCCGGTCCGGTCCCCAGCCGGGCGAGGCATTCCTGCAGTTCGGTCCAGGCTTGCTCCGCCGGAATCCCGGGGTAGATGGCCGCCCGCACATCGAATTCGCACCAAGCGGGCACGCTGGAGGGCCAATCGCCGCCAACGATCTGCCCGAAGTTGAAGTTGATGGGGTGTTCCAGGTCCTCGAAGTAGCGGTGCCGGCCCCGGTCCGCGTTCCACTTCTCCTCGACCTCGCGCAGGGCGGTGATGGCCGTGTAGGCGGCGTCGATGGCGTTGAAGCCGGTGCCCATCTCGCGCGGATGGGTCGGGTTGCCGGTGACCCGTACTCTGAACCAGAGGACCCCGACGTTGGCCCGGACCAGCATGTCCTCTTCGGGCTCGGGGATGATGACCGCGTCCGCCCGGTAACCGCGCATGAGTGCGGACAGGGAACCGTTGCCGGTGCATTCCTCTTCGACGACGGACTGGAAGTGGATGCGGCCGGCAGGGTCAAGACCGGCGGCCTTGACGGCGTCGAACGCGAAGAGGTTGGCGGCCAGGCCGGCCTTCATGTCGCCTGCGCCGCGGCCGTACATCCAGCCGTCGATGATGGGGGCATCCCAGGGGGAGCGCGACCATGCCTCTTCCGGCCCTTCCGGCACCACGTCGACGTGACCGTTCAGGATGAGCGAGCGGCCGGTTTCGGCGGCCGGCCGGTAGGTGCCGACGACGTTGGTGACGTCGTCGTAGGAGACGGTGACCGGACCGAAGCCCTGATGCGTGGCGAGCTCGTCGGGGTCAAGCTGCCAGCGGTCCATCTCCAGCCCGCGTGCGGCCATCGCGGTGTGCAGCAGGTCCTGGGCGCTGCCCTCCTGGGTCCGCAGCGACGGGTGCTTCACCAGTTCCTGGGTGAAGGCCAGCTGCGCGTCGAACGCGGCGTCGACGGCATCGAGAATACGTTGGGACTGTTCGTCATTGATCATCCGAATGCTCCTTGATATGGCGCGGGGGAGCCGCCCGGCTGGACGGCTCCCCCGCGAGGTGTTGGAGAGTCTTGCTTCCGACGGCGGTGCCACCGGAGGCCGGAGCCCGCCCCGGGTTGGGGCGGGCGTGGGGGTTTAGCTGTCGGCGACGATCTGCTTGTCCTGGACGCGCAGCCGCTCGCCGAGGAATCCGCCAACGGCCGTGAGCAGCGCGATGATGGCAAGGATCATGGCCGCGCCCCAGGACTGGTTGCCGGAGACACCGAGCATTGCGGTGGCGATCATCGGCATGAAGCCGCTGGTGGCGCCGGCGATGTTGTAGCCCAGGGCCACGCCGGAGTAGCGCAGTTTCGCCGGGAACAGTTCGGTCAGCAGCGCGCCGTTGACCGCGTACGCCACGGCGATCAGCATGATGCCCAGCGTGATGGCCAGGGTGATCAGCAGCGGGGACTTCGTGTCGATCATGGCGAACAGCGGGAAGGCCAGGGCGGCGGTGAGGATGCCGCCCCACATGGTGACCTTGCCCGGGCCGATCTTTTCCGCGAGCCGGCCCATCAGAATGGTGACGATGATCTGCGCGACGGCGGCGATCAGGGTGGCGTTGACCATCACGTTGCGGTCCACACCCAAGGTGTTGACGCCGTAGCTGACCACGAAGGTGGTGATCATGTAGAAGCCGCCCACGCCCAGCAGGGCGGCGAGCACGGCAACCACCAGGCGGCCGCCAGCATTGCGGAAGACATCGAAGGCCGGGACCTTGGAGGTCTCCTCCTGGGCCAGGAGATCCTTGAAGATCGGTGATTCTTCCACCTTGAGCCGGATCCACAGGGCGATCAGGAGCATCGGGAAGGCCAGCAGGAAGGGAATGCGCCAGCCCCAGGCGTCAAAGAAGTCGGAGGGGAAGAGCAGCACGAGGGTGAACGCGGTGGAGGCCAGCAAGGTCGCCACCGGCGAGCCGACCTGGACCAAGGCGGCATAACGGCCGCGCTTCTCGGCGGGGGCGTGTTCGACGGCCATCGTGACCGCGCCACCCCATTCGCCGCCCACGGCCAGTCCCTGGACGAGCCGCAGGACGGCGAGCAGGATCGGGGCCGCCAGGCCGATGCTGCCGAAGTCGGGCAGCAAACCGATCAGGCCGGTGGCCACGCCGATCATGACGATGGTGGTCAGCAGGGCGGGCCGGCGGCCGTACTTGTCGCCGATGTAGCCGAAGAGCATTGCGCCGATCGGACGGGCGGCGAAGCCGACACCGAAGGTGGCAAACGAAGCCAGCAACGCGGCCGTGGGATCCAGTTCCGTGAAGAACAGGCGGTTGAACACCAAAGCTGCGGCCGTGCCGAAGAGGTAGTAGTCGTACCACTCGAGAGCCGTCCCGACGAAGGCGGCCCGGGCGATCTTGCCTGCGTCCTTGCCGGAGACTTTGGGCGGGGCACCGGGGGTGTTGAGAGATTGCGGCGTCGTCACGTGTTGCCTTTCAAGCTGTGCGGGGCCGGCACCGTTGGAGGAGGCAGCGGCAGCCCGTAATTCCTATGGCCCTGAACGGAGGACATCCCGAGGTAGAGCTGTGAAGTACCTCTCGACTGTAAGGTAGTGCCATTCCCCTGAACAATGACAATACACACCGGCTTGACAACGCTCACTTGTGCTTTTTCACAACTTGTGGCCGTTTTGGTAGTCCGCGAGCGCGACCAGTGCCAGCGCAGCCTGCGCCGGAACCGTCATATCCAGTCCAATGACTTCCTGAAGCGAATGCAACCGGTTGACCACCGTGTTCCGATGGCAGTACAGTTCCTCCGCCGTTTCCTTGATCGACCCCGTGCGGCCGTAGCTCTGCGCCACCTGCAGCAACCGCTGGCGCTCATGCGGCGTGCAGTGGTCCAGTGCCGTGGTGACGGGCAGGGAGAACCCGGGGAGCGCGTTCTCCAGGAGGTCCCGGGCAATGGACATCCAGGTGCCGGCGATCGTGGCCAGCCCCGTCTCGGCCCCGTGCTTGGCGGCCAGCACCAGGGCCGCCGCTGCCGCCTGCGGAATCGCGGCCAGGCCTTCCACGCCGGGCATGTAACCTGCCGGAAACTCGGGCGGATCGTCCTGCCAGGTTCGTCCCGCACGGGTTACGCGGAAAAGATAAAGGGCGCCCGCGCGTTCGTAGGAAAACGTCTGACCGTCGGCAGCGGGCTGCAGCTGCAACTTCGCCACGGTCTCCTTGGTCGCTGCAATCAGTTCGAACACGTCCGAGCTCTCTACTTCCAGGCCGGCAGCGATGTCGGAGACTTCGCCGGTGTTTCGCGTGTCGGTATTGAAGAGCCGCGAAAGGAGCCGCTGCCGGTGCAGCTGCTTGTCGCGGGCCAGCAGGGCTTCCTCCTCCGAAAAAGCCTGCTGGACGCTGCTGACGTATCTCTCCACCGTGTCCAGGACGCGGTCCATGTTGGCAACGAGGACATCGGTGCCATCCCCCCGCGCAACGCGTTCAAGCCCTTTCCACAAAACCCTGAAGTCATTGCGCACGGCGCTGAGAAAGGCCTCCAGCGGAACCCCCTGGCGCGCCCGGCGGGCGGCAACGTCCCTCGGCAGCGACCGAAGATCGGGGGGCAGCTCCAGGCCGGCCATCTGGAACAGGAACATCTCCATCGTGTCGACCGCCGTCCGGCGGACGTCCTCGTCCGGAACCAGTGCTCCGTCATAGGAGATGGTGGCGAAGCGCTCCAGGAAGTCGCGGACCAGTAGATCGCGCTCCTGCCACAAGCGCCGGATAAGGCCGGTCCACTGGGGTTCGGCAGATGGGTCGGGATCGAAGTTCCGCGGCTGGCTGGCGCTGTCGGGGAAGGGTTCTACGCGCGGCTCGCTCATCTACCTATCTTATGCAATCGCCTAATTCTTCTGAAGAATATGGCGTCTTTTGTCGATTGAGCGTGACATTGCTCCAGTGTTGAAATGGAGACGGCCCCCGGCACCTTCCGGTGCGCCATCTACCGCTCCGGGCACGCCGCAGCGAAAGCACGAAGAGGACTCATGCTCGTCGATCTCCTGATCCGCAACGCCCGCATTCTCACCCAGGACCCCGGACAACCGGTGGCTGAAAGCCTGCTGATCCACGACGGGAAGGTGCTGGCCCTCGACGTCGAGCCCCAGTCCATCCCCGGCGCCCGGCGGGTCGTCGACGCCGCCGGTGCGGTCATCGTGCCCGGCTTCAATGACGTGCACGCCCACAGCGTATGGTTCGGGCTCGGCCTGATGGAAGCGAACCTGGGGACCGTCGCGAGCCTCGAAGAGGCCTACGCTGTCATCGCTGACGCCGCATCCACGCTGGCGGAGGACGAATGGGTGGTGGCCTCCGGGTACAGCCCGCTGCTGCACGGCGGCGCCCAGCCTGACCGTGACCGGCTCGATGCTGCCTCCGGCGGCCGCCCGGTATGGATCAAGCACTCCTCAGGCCACGCCTGCAACGTCAACGGCGTCGCACTCGAGGTAATCGCCGAACACGGTGCCGACCTTGCCGCGCCGATTGATGGCGGCGTCGTGGTCACGGATGCCCAGGGCCGGCCCACCGGGCTGCTGGAAGAGAACGCCATGCGGCTGGTGCAGGACATCATGCTGCCCTACCCGCTGGCGACCATCGAACGCGCGCTGGACCTTGCGACCACGCACTATCTGAGCGAGGGCATCACCAGCGTCACCGACGCAGGCATCGCCGGCGGCTGGATCGGGTACTCGCCGCGGGAGTTCGCCGCCTACCAGAGCGCGCGCGACAAGGGGCTGCTGAGCGTCCGGATGCAACCCATGCTGGTGCTGGACGCCTTGCATCAGGTGCCCGGGCACGCGGCAGACCCGGTCTCGCGCGGGCTCGACGCCGGCATCCGCACCGGTTTGGGGGACGATTGGCTCCGGCTGGGACCGGTGAAGATCTTCAGCGACGGATCGCTGCTGGGCAGCACCGCCTACGTCACCGAAGAGTATGTTGGCTGTCCCCATAACCACGGCTACCTGCAAATGGACGCCGAGGTGCTGCGCGCATCGTCGCTTGAGGCGTACCGGGCCGGCTGGTCCATTGCCATGCACGCGATCGGCGACCACGCCATCGACCACGCAATCGACATCATTACCGAAGCCCAGGAAACCTACGGCCGCAAGGCCGTGCCCAACAGGATTGAGCACGGCGGCGTGATCCGGCCGGAGCAGTTGGACCGCATTGCCGCGGCCGGTATTGTCCTGGTCCCTCAGCCGCACTTCATCACCGAGTTCGGCGACGGCATGGCCAAGCTGCTTGGCCCGGAACGGACGGCCACGTCCTACCCGGCCAAGGGCCTGCTGCAGCGCGGCGCCACGCTGCCGGGCAGCTCGGACCGACCGGTGTCCAACGGCCGGCCGCTCGACGTGATGCAGTCGTTCGTGCAGCGGCTGACCCCGTCCGGCGAGGTCTACGGCCCCGACGAGCGGATCACCGCGGCCGAGGCGCTGGCCGCCTACACCGTTGGTTCCGCGGCGGCAACGGGAACCGCGGACACCAAAGGCCGGCTGGTGCCGGGCATGCTGGCCGACCTCGTCTTCCTGGACCAGGATCCCACCGCCGTCGAGCCATCGCGCATCGGCGCCACGCAGGTGCTCGCCACCATGGTGGGCGGCGAGATCCGCTTCGGCGCGGAGAACTTCCCGCCCCAGAAAACCGCGGATGCGGCCATGGCATCGACCGGGGAGGAAACCCGATGAGCACGACCGGCCAGGAATTTCTTGACGACTTCGCCGCCATGTCCGGGTTCGGCGCGACCGACGGCGGCGGCGTGGACCGGCAGGCCGGAACGCCGGCGGACCACGCCACCCGCCGGTGGTTCGGCGAGTGGCTGGCACGGCATGGCTTCACCGAAAAGGTAGACGCCGCCGGAAACCAGTTCGGCACCCTCGAACTTGTTCCCGGTGCTCCCTATGTCTTGCTCGGATCGCACCTGGACTCCCAGCCATTGGCCGGGCGGTACGACGGTGCCTACGGTGTGCTGGCCGGTGCACACGCCGCGGCCCGCGTGGCGGCCGAAGCTGCCGCCGGCGGGATCGACCCGGTCTACAACGTGGCCGTGGTCAACTGGTTCAACGAGGAAGGCAGCCGCTTCGCGCCCAGCATGATGGGCAGCTCCGTCTACACCGGGAAGCTGCCCCTGGAACAGGCGCTCGCCACCACGGATCCGGCCGGGACGACGGTCGCCGCGGCCCTTGCCGCCGGCCACCGCACTGCCGATGACGGCGCCCCCCGGCTGGCCGAGGTGGCCCGGTACGCCGAAATCCACATCGAACAGGGCAGGAGCCTCGAGGAGACCGGCACGCAGGTCGGAATCGTGGACCGTACGTGGGCGGCCAGCAAGTACCGCGTCACGGTCGACGGGGAGCAGTCGCATACCGGCTCCACCCGGATGGAGGACCGCCGGGACGCTCTCTACGGGGCCGCGCTGGTCATCTCCGCCGCCCGTGACCTCGCCGCGGAGTTCGCCCCCGGGCAGCTGCACACCTCGGTCTCCGAGATGTATGTGTTGCCCAACTCGCCGGTGACCATTGCGCGCCAGGCCGTCATGAACCTGGACCTGCGGTCGCCGGACGAGGGCGTCCTGGCCCGCGCCATGGAGTTGCTGGACAAAAGGATCGCCGAGGCGGAGGCGGCCTCCCGCACGACGGTCGCCCTCGAGTTGACCCACCGGTGGGGACTGGTGTCCTACCAGCCCGCAGGCGTGGCGCTCGGCATCGCCAGCGCCGAGCGGCTCGGGTTCAGCCACACGGACATCATGACCGTGGCCGGGCACGACTCGACCAACATGAAGGATGTCGTGCCGACGGTCATGCTCTTCGTCCCCAGCGTCGAGGGCATCTCGCACAACGAAGCCGAATACACCCGGGACGACGACGCCCTGCGCGGCGTGGAGCTGCTGACCGAAGTCGCGCGGCGGCTGGCTAGCGGGGAGCTCACGACGCAATAGCACTCCGGCGCGATTAGGGGCTGTCCTCCGAAGCATTGCGGCGGAGAACCCAGACGTTGTCCTCGCCGTGGCGCTCGAAGGTGACAGTGCTGACCAGGGCATGGATCAGGTTGAGCCCCCGGCCGGACTCCGACTCTGCGTCGATACTTTGCCTTTGCGGGTCGGTGATGTCCGGACTGGATGGTGCTGCTCCGATTTCGGAAATGCGTGCCTCCAACCGGCGGGACCAGATGGTGATGTCGACGCCGAGCTGGAGCGGCGCATTGGAAGCAGGGACGGCGTGCTGGACCACGTTGGTGGCGGCCTCGATGACGGCTGTCGAGAAGGCCATGCGGTCCATCTCCGGAACGAAGCCGGCCTTGGCCCAGAGGGCCTCGAAATCTTCATGCAATGCATCGACGGTTTCGGCAGTGGCCAACCCCTGGCGGGAGCTTCGGGCCAGGATCTCAGTCATCGGAAAACGCCGCGTCGACGCTCTCGTACGGGGTTAAGACGCGGTGCATGCTGGTCAGCTCAAGCACCATCTTGACCTGTGGTTGCACGTTGGCGATGCGGAGGTCGCCCCCGGCTTGGCGGGCGATCTTCAGGCAGCCGATCAGGGCCCCGAGACCTGAGGAGTCCATGAACTCCGTGCCGGCCATGTTCACCACCACATGGTGGTTCCCTTCGGCCACAACAGCCGCCACGACTTCGCGGAGGCGGGGTGCTGCGACCATGTTCAGCCGGCCGCTCCCGTTGACTTCGGCATAGGCGGGCGTGGTCTCAACGGTGAACTGCATCCAAGTTCCTTTCGTCG
Organism: Arthrobacter sp. THG-b23; assembly: GCF_059091265.1. NCBI lineage: Bacteria > Bacillati > Actinomycetota > Actinomycetes > Micrococcales > Micrococcaceae > Arthrobacter > Arthrobacter sp. THG-b23. Next base: position 165,553 of record NZ_JBNHGM010000002.1, on the reverse strand, counting down.
GGCTTGAACCCTTTGTACCTGACGGCCTTGACCAGCACGCTCAGAATCAGCAAATCAAAGATAACCCAGGCCACGTTCACAAGCGTGCCCAAGGGTTCATTCAGTCCGGCGGCCAGTCTTGCCGCTCCTGCCACGAGGGCAACCGCCAGCAATGCCATGGTGACCAACTGGGGCATGATCAAGTTCCAGCTGCTTCCCTCGGACTGACGGGCCTTGGGGGTGACGGCAAATCCGAGGGGTCGTCCCAGCCAGACGTTGCGGGCCGCCGTCGTGCATGCCTTGATCCAGGTAGGGAAAAGGGCGAGGCTGTACTGCTGCCCGCGCCAGGTGCTCACGCCCTTGCCGACGACGGCGAACAACAGTTGGTTGACCACCATGAACGGGATGAACCGGATGAAGAAGTCCGTGCTCAGGCTGTTGACGGGGAGGATGCCCAGGGTGAGGTAGATGATCGGCGCGGCGAAGTAGACCACGGCGGCGAACCCGCTGAGGTAGCTCCACATCGTGGAAAAGTACATCAGCCGCTGACCAAGTTTCAGCCCCCGCTGGACCAGCGGGTTCTCGCGCAGCATGACTTGGATGGTGCCCTGGGCCCAGCGCAGCCGCTGGGTGAGCATGGTCTTGAGGTCCTCCGGGGCCAGGCCGTGCGCGAGGACCTCGTGGTGGTAGACGCTTTCCCAGCCCATCGAATGCAACCGCATCGAGGTCGCCATGTCCTCTGTCACGGAGATAGTGGCCAGCGGCATCACCGGCTGTGCTTCGTCGGGGCGTTCGACGGAGACGGCGTCCAGCACAGCCTGCACCGATCCCAGCGCCCCTAGCGGGGACCAGTCCCGCCGTGACATTCGCTCGACCGCCCCGTCCAGTTCATCCGGTTCAGAGGTACCCGACGTGCGCCCGAGGTCCATGGCGGCGATCTCGGCCAAATCCGCTTCCACCGCGGCGAAGTTTTCGGCAACAAGGGTCCGCACCGCGCTGTCGACCTTGTTCCGGAGCTCGTAAGTGATCTCACTCAGGGAGCCGCCGTTGCGGAGTCTGATGCGGGCGGTATCGGTGGCGCCTTCCACGTCGTCGAGCAGCCGGGCGACCAGCGGATCGGCCGCTTCCGGTGACTTGCGGGCCTTCCGGATGGCTCTTCGGGCCCCAGTCAAGGCGCGGTGGACGCCGCGGTCCACTTCGGTCACATAACCGGCCAGGCCCAGCTGCATGAGGGCTTCGCGCCGAAGCAGGGCATTGGAGCCGCAGAAGAATGCTGCGTTCCATCCGTCTTTGCCTTGCTGAAGGGGCCCGTAGAACAGCGGGGCCTGGCTGCCCAGCGGGTCGTCGGCCGGAACGTTGCTGAAGTACTGGGGGGTCTGGACGAGGGCGACCCGGCGCCGGTTGAAATACCCCAGCGTCCTGTCCAGGATGTCGGGCCGGGGGACCTGGTCGGCATCCAGGATGAGGAGGAATTCCCCCTGGGTCATCATCAGCGCGTTATTTAGGTTGCCGGCCTTGGCGTGCCGCGGCTTGTCCGACCAGTCGCCGGTGCGGGTCAGGTACCCCAGCCCGTGACTGGCGGCGAGTTCGCCGAGCTCCGGCCTGGCGCCGTCGTCCAGAATCCAGGTGCTGTGGGGGTAACGGATGTCCCGCGCCGCCAGCGCGGTAGCCATGACCAGGTCCAGCGGCTCGTTGTAGGTGGTGATGAAAACGTCGACGGTGGCGTCCGCAGGTGGCGGCGGCGCTTTGCGCTCTCGGACCCGCCAGACTGTCAGGCCGAAGAGGGCGACGTCGATCAAGCTGAACGTTTCGGCCAGAACCAAGGGGACGGCAATCCACCAGGCAGACCAGTTGAGCGATTCCAGCCAGCGCCACATCAGATAATTGGTGCCCAAGATGACCGTCAGGACGACCAGAACCCGCGTGGCGAAAGCTTTCACTATGGCCCAACTTCGGCGCTGATTGGCGGGCAGCGGCGCAACATCACTGCAGTGACGTCGTCGGCCACGGCGGTGCCCGCCAAGTCCAGCACTGCCTCGCACACATCGTGTGGCGAGTCGTGCACCATCGCAACGTCGGCCACAGCGTTCATGGCCGCATCCACCGAATCGAAGGCGTCCAAGAGCCCGTCGCTGAGAACCAGGAGCGAATCCCCGGGGGCCAACATTAGGGTGCCCGCGGTCCACGTGCTGCCAGGCACAGCACCCACCGGCGGACCGCCCGAGGGCAGGCGACGCAGTCCGCCGTCGTACAGGTGGAGCCCGAGGCCGTGGCCGGCGTCCACGTACTCCACGGTTCCGCTGTCGGAGTCCAGCCGGGCGTGGAAGATGGTCACGAACGAGGATGACTGCCCCAAGTCCCACTCCAGCGCTTGACTGGCCGCTTCGAAAGCCCGATTGAGGTCCGCATGCCGATTGGAGGAACGCAAGACCGCGCGCACTGTGGCCGCGATGAGGGCAGCGCCCATGCCCTTGCCCATCGCGTCGGCAACGGTGACCTGCAAACCGTTTTCCGTGGCGCACCAGTCGAAGAAATCACCGCCCACATTCCGGGTCGGCCGGCAACGGCCATCCATTTCATAGTCAGTGAGGCGGAGCGGCTCACCGGGCAGCAGGCTGCGCTGGACCTCGGCGGCGCGTTCCTGATCGGCGCTGCTTGGAGCCGCGTCGGCAGGCTGGGAGCGCGGACGGCGGAAGAGCGCTGCGATCCTCGCCTGCAGCTCACGAGGGCTGAACGGCTTGCTGATGTAGTCGTCGGCGCCGGTTTCCAACCCCTTGAGCCGGTCGATCTCGTCCACGCGGGCGGTGACCATCAGAATGTAGGCGTCCGAAAACGTGCGGATTCGCCTGCAGACGTCGATGCCGTCGAGATCCGGCAGATTCAGGTCCAAGGTGATGAGGTCGGCCCCGCCGTCTCGGATGAGGTCAAGCCCGTCCTGCCCGGTTTCCGCCTCCGCGACGGTGAAGCCCTGGTCGGCTACAATTTCGATCAACAGCCTGCGAATGTCGGGATTGTCCTCGACTATGACGGCGCGGCGGTTGCTGGGGACTGCAGACATGCTTTCATTAAGGCGTCAATCCTCCCATTTGTCACATCCATCACTGCAGAAACCCGTCCGCGACCACACATTGGAGTTTCGCCGCCGTGGATAAAGTCCTCGACCTGCTGACCCTGCATCGGGTGAAGTTCCACGCCCTCTCACTGCGCGGGCGGGTCGTGATGAGCCAGTTGCCGCTGTCGGCCACGATGCTGTTCCTGTGGATCGGCATCTGGCTTTTTTCTCCGTCGCTTTTGGCGAACCCGCTGTTGGGTCTCAGCATGGTGTGCAACGCCGTGTTGCTGGCGGCCTGTTTCCTCGTTCCGTGGGAGAAGCTGCCCCACCCGTCCTTCCTGATCATTCCGCTGCTGGATTTCATTCCCATCGGCCTGCTGCGCGAAAGCGCCGGGTCGCTCCTGACCGGGGTGGGGCTGCTGGCCGCGTTCCCCGTGATTTGGCTGGCAGCCTCCGGTCAATTCCCGCGGCTGTGCGTGATCGGCGGTGCGCTGGCCGCCCTGGCGATGGTGTGGATTCCAGTGTTCCTCAAGCAGCCTGCCGTCACTTTCGAAGCGTTAATCCACCCGCTGCTCATCCCGTTCATGATGCTGGCCATCGGAATCACGGTGCGCATGATGACGGCGAGCATGATGGAACAGCAGCGGGTGGTCGAGGCCAAGGACGCCGAGCTGCGCAGTCTGCTGGAAGCCAGTGGCAGGCGTGAACGGCTCCTCTCCGCCGTCGTGGGAGCGGTGGATGTGGGGGTCCTCGCGGTCGATGAAGACGGCAATACGATCCTGCGCAACCGCCGGCAGGAAGAGCTGCGCCGCCTGGTGCTGCCGCATGGCGACGAGGACGCGCCGGAGTCCCGGCTCGAGCTCTACACCGACGGCGGCACTACGGTCATCCCAGCCCAGGATCGGCCCATCTCCCGCGCAGTGCGGGGCGAATCGTTCTCCGAGTACCTCGTGTGGATGGGCCGGCCGCCCGGGCAGCGCGTGCTCTCATCGTCCGCCCAAGCAATGGTTGACGACAGCGGCCGGCGAGAAGGAACCGTCCTGGCTTTCAGCGACGTTACCGAGCTGGCAGCAGCGATGGACGCGAAAAACGAATTCCTGTCCAACGTTTCCCACGAGCTGAGGACGCCGCTGACCTCCATCCAGGGGTATGCCGAATTGCTGGCCATGGGGCCGGACTTGCCGCCAAAAATGGTTGCAGGGCTGGAAACCATCATCCGAAATTCGGACCAACTGCTTAAACTGGTCAACGATCTGCTGGGCACAGCGGCAGGCGTGTCGGAGCTGCAGCCGGTGCTGGCGGACCTTGGGGAAATTGCCGGTCAGGCGGTGGCGGCGGCAGAACCCCGGGCTGCGGCCGGCAGAGTCCAGCTGTCCGCCCACTTGCCGCGGAACATGGACGTGGTCTGCGATCCGGCGCGCATCCGGCAGGTGTTGGACAATCTGATCTCGAACGCCATTAAGTATTCCCCGCAGGGCGGCGACGTCACGGTCAGCTGCACCGGAGTCGACGGAGTGGTGCAGTGCAGGGTGGCGGACCGGGGCATGGGCATGGACGCTGAGGAAAGCAACAACGTCTTCACACGTTTTTTCCGCAGCGCCGCGGCGCGCCGCAGTTCCATTCCTGGACTGGGCCTGGGGCTTGCGCTGTCCAAGGACATCGTGGAACGCCATGGCGGCACGATTACGTGCAAGAGTAAGCGCGGCGTTGGGAGCGTGTTCACTGTTGCGCTGCCCGTCGCCGGACCGCCCCGGGAAAATGAACTCGAAGCCGCTGACGCCAGCGACCAAAGCACCACCGTTGGCGCCCGGCACGAGCCGTGACCCCTTCGGGAGCGTCCGCTGCCCCTTGCGTCGGAGTTCACTCTTGGCAACACTTGTTTCACCGGGGAAACTCCCCGTCGCAGTTGGCCATGCTGCAACAAGGAGGCCGCCATGGGCGCCGCCGCACCGCATACTCCCTCCGATGATCAGGTCCTTGAGGCCGCGGCGGGCATTGTCGGGGCTTTCGCAGCTACCGACACCGACCGCTACTTCGCGGCGTTCGCCCCGGATGCCAGCTTCGTTTTCCACACGGAACCCGCGCGCCTGGACAGTCGCGACAGGTACGAGGTGCTGTGGGCGGGGTGGCTCGCCGAGGGGTGGCGCGTGCTCGCCTGCGGATCCACGAACCAGCACGTGACGGCCTTCCCCGGCGGCGCGGTCTTCGTGCACGATGTGGCAACGACCGTTGCCCTGCCAGACGGCGAGGACTCGTACCTTGAGCGTGAAACGATCGTCTTCCGCTACGGCGACGGCGGTCTAATCGCGGTGCACGAGCACCTCTCACCCATGCCGCCCGCGGAGCAAGTCCAGGCCCCGCCACCTTAATTTCGTTCGTCCGAGGACCATCATGAACCTCTACCAGCGCCTCGATACCCACCTGCAGCAGAATGCGGACGGCTTCGGTCCCATCCGCGGCACGTTGTCGACACCCCGCATCGGAATGATCTGGCTGGCCGCCAACTTCGTGGTCACCACCCTGCTGACCGGCACGCTGTTCATCCCCGGCATCGACTTCGGCGCCGCCATCTGGCTGATCGTCATCGGCACCCTGGCCGGCGCCGTTGTGCTGACGCTGATCGGCAACATCGGTACCCTGACCGGCCTGCCCACCATGGCCATCACCCGCGGCGCCTTCGGCACCCGCGGCAGCCTGTTGCCGGTGGCCGCCAACGTGATCATCCTGATGGGCTGGAGCTGGGTGCAGGCCATGCTTGCCGGAGTCACCGTCAATTACGTGGTGGCGCAGCTGACCGGCTTCTCAAACCCCATCCTGTTCGCCGTGCTGTGCCAAACCCTGGTCGTCTGCCTTGCCATCCTCGGGCACGAGGGAATCGCGAAGGTAGAGCCGTGGCTCGCCGTCGTCATTCTCGCGATCATGGTGTACGTCTTCACCACCGCCTTCACCACGTTCGGCCCGGCAGAGTTCGGCGGCATCGGCGTCGACGCGTCGCTCGGCTACACCAGCTTCGTGGTGCTGGACATCGTGATCGCGACGGCCATTTCCTGGACCGTTCTGTCCGCGGACTTCAACCGCCTGGCCAAGTCCAGCCGCGCGGGCATCCTTGGCTCCGGCATCGGCTACACCGTTTCCACGGTTCTGGCCATGTCGCTGGGCGCCACCGCCATTGGTTACGTGATTCTCTCCGGCGAGCCGGCCGCCGAGTTCGATCCCACTGTCATCGTGGCTGCCTTCGGCACGCCGCTGGCCATTGTGATCTTCATGTCGGTCATGGCCACCAACACGATGGTGGTCTACGGGATGGTCACCACGATCGTGAACGCCCAGTCCCGGTGGAAGCTCCGGTTCCTGCCCACAGCCCTGGTGGTCGGCGTCACCTCGATAGCCGGTTCCACCTGGTTGGCCCTGTTGAACCAGTTCACCGACTTCCTGGTCACGATCAGCGCGTTCTTCGTGCCGGTGTTCGCGATCATGATCGTGGACTACTACATCATCAAGCGCCGGAGCTACAGCCGCGACATCCTGAGCGAAGGAGGCGGAAGGTACTGGTACACGGGCGGGGTGAACTGGGCGGCCATCGCGGTATGGGTGATCGGCGCCGCGGCCTCCTACGTGCTGACCTACCTGTGGCCCAGCCCGGTCGGTGCCACCATCCCTGCCTTCTTGCTCAGTTTCCTGCTGTACCTGGCCCTGTCCATCAAGAGCCGCGAACGCTTCGCCGGCGAACGGGCCGGCCACCTAGCGGAGCAGCCGGGAGCGGTGCCCGGCGCCGAATTGCCCAGCGCCGGGGGAGACTGAGCGGGCCGTGAGGTGCGTGGACCTGACCCATCCCGTCTCCTCGGGGATGCAGGTCTTCCCCGGGGACCCGCAGGTGAAGATCGCGCGTGCACTGACCATCACGGAGAACGGAGTGGAAGTCTCCGAGCTGCAGCTGGGCAGTCACGCCGGCACCCACTTCGATGCTCCGTGCCACAGCATCGAAGGCGGCCGGACCACCTCCGAGGTGCCGCTCGACGAACTTGTCGGTGAAGCCCTGGTTTTGCAGGTTCCGGGCCTTGCGGCGGGGGAAGAAATCCGCTGGCACCAGCTGGCCAGCCAGGTGCCGGGCAACGTGCCCGCGATCGTCGTCGTGGCTACCGGGTGGGACCGACACTTCGGCACCGAGGCCTACCTGGACCACCCGGTACTGTCCCGGGCGGCAGCGGATGAACTCAGCCACCGGGGCATGCGCGTGCTGGCCGTGGACACGCTGAATCCCGACCGCACCCTGCAGCCTGCCGAGACGTTCAGCCTCCCGGTGCATGAGCTGGTGCTGGGATCAGACGGCCTGATCGTGGAAAACATCAGGCAGGCCACCACGCTGCCCGCCCGCTGCCGGGTCGGCTTCTTCCCGCTCAAGCTCACCGGAACGGACGGCGCCCCGGTCCGCGCCGTCGCCTGGACGTAGCCCCGTACGACGGCGGGGCCCGCCGTCGCCTGGACGTAGCACCGTACGACGGCGGAGCCCGCCTTCGCGAGGTGGGCTCCGCCGTCATTGTGGTTTTGACGGTCTCAGTCCTTGGGCGTGGACTTTGCCGGGTCGACGAAGGGCTTTTGGACGACCTGTCCTTCGCGGACTCCCTCCGGCGTGTGGATGGACAGCGCGGTGCCTTCGCCGCTGAGGTCGATCGGCACCATGGCCAGGCCGATGTTGCGTTCCAGACGCGGCGAGTGGCAGGCGCTGGTGACCTCCCCGATGGGGGAGCCGTCGCCGACCGAGACCGGGAACGGCTTGATCATGGAACCGTCGTTGTAGCTGCCCAGCGGCTCGCCGCCGATCTCCACGCCGACCATCAGCCGGTCAATGCCCTTCTCCCGGATGCGGCCGAGCGCTTCCTTGCCCACGAAGTCCGCTTCCTGGTCCAGATCCACCATCCAGTTGTAGTCGTAGCCGACCTCCAGCGGGTTGGTCTTCAGGGTGATGTCGCAGCCGTAGGCCAGCATGCCCGCCTCAATCCGGCGCATGTGGCAGGGCCCAATGACCCGCAGGTCGTGCGCCTGGCCCGCTTCCCAGACGGTGTCCCAGAGGCGGCCGGCATTTTCGGTGGCGTTGTAAAGGTAGATCTCGTAGCCGACCTCGCCGGTGTAGCCGGTCCGGCTGACCACCACGTCCATGCCGTTCAGGGTGTGGTGCTGCATGTAGTAGTACGGCATGTCCAGGATCTGCGGGCCGAACAGGTCGGACATCAGCCCCTTGGCCTTCGGGCCCTGGACCTGCACGGGCGCCACATCCACCTCTTCCACGGTGACGTCCCAGCCGCCGGCGTGCGCCAGGCCCATGGCCCACAGGTGCACGTCGCTGTCCGCCAGCGAGAGCCAGAACTTGTTCTCCTCCACGCGCAGCAGGATCGGGTCGTTGATGATGCCACCGTCGGCCGCGGTGATGAAGGCGTACTTGCACTGGCCCACCTCGCACTTGGTCAGGTCCCGCGGGGTGAGCATGTTGGTGAAGTCGAAGGCCTGCGGGCCGCTGATCTGCAGCTGCCGCTCCACGCCGACGTCCCACAAGGTGACGTCGTTCAGGAGTGACCAGTACTCGCTGACCGGGTCGCCGTAGTGGCGCGGGTGGTACGTGTGGTTGTAGACGCTGTACGCCGCGACGCCGTGCTCCCGCGACTTCCAGAAGTAAGGGGACTTGCGCAGCCGGGTGTAAAGGGTGACGGCCGGGTTGGGGTTGACGCGGGACGAATCGGTGCCGTTGAACTGGGCGGAGCCAGAATCGAGAATCTCCGACATAGGGGCTTCCTCCTCCGAGGTTCTGGCGCCAGCCGGACCTGAAGAGTTGCGCATGATGCGCAACCTTGCGCCATGTGAGACTGCCATGGTGGCAGTCGCTCTGCCGGGGAGTCAAGGGGTAGCCCATACCGCCTGCCCGCGCCGCTGCGTCCCATCCGTGGCGCGGCCCAGGCCCGGCGAGGGGCTCCACCAGCCGGGATCCCCGGGTACATAGGCCGCACGCGTGAGATAATTGAGCCAGCCAAGCTCGCGGGTTCGGGGCGGGTCCATCCGCGTGGTCTCGATCCGGTCCGCGTGCTCACTGATACCGAATTCCCGGTTTACGGACCGCAGGTTCGGAGGTGGGACGACCGTCTGGCGCGAGGGCCTCTGCGGCCCTCCGTCCACTGATGTCGAGTGTGGCGCTCGTGCGAATCAGAGGACTCTTGAATGCATTTTGCTGAAGGTCAAACCCTTGTTCACCCACACCATGGTCCGGCCGTTGTCCAAGGCATCAGGACCCGGGCCTCGCGGCTGGACGCGGAATGCCGCTACGTCATGCTGGAGGTCAAAAACTCGAACCTGACGGTCGGCGTTCCGGTCGAGAAAGCCGAGCAAGTCGGCCTGCGGACAGTCTTCGGCGAGGGACAGTTGGAAGCACTGTTCGACGTGCTGCGCGCCCCCTCCCAGAAGGAGGATCCGCAGTGGTCCCGGCGCTTCAAGGACAACCAGGAACGGCTCCGCACCGGCGACATCTTTGTGATCGCCGGCTTGGTCCGCGACCTCACCCGGCGGCTGCACGCCAACGGCACCATGTCCCACGCCGAGAAGGACATGCTGCAGTACGCCAAGAAGCCGCTCGTCACGGAGATTGCCCTGTCCAAAGGCATTGAGCCGCAGGAAGCCGAAGAGATCCTCGTTGCCGTGGTGGCCTGCCCGGTGGCGGAGGAGCTGGCCAGCGCCTAAACGATCACGGCGCGCATGGCGGTGCGCATGACGGCGCACGACGACGGCGCACGACGACGGTGCGACGGGCCGCGGGTCAGGCGCGGTGACGACGGCGTCAGGCGCGGACCAGCCGGGATGCCGCGGCCAGGTCATGCGTGGCGTGGTCGTACGCGATGGTGAGCGCACCGCCGTCGTGCTCGAACTCGTGGTTGGCGCCGTCCGGGAGGCCATACGCCCCGTAGTTTTCCTCCCACGAGCCGTTCAGTGCGAACTTGAAGGCATACCGGCCGGCGGGCAGCTCGGTGTCCAGCTTCCACAGGCCGTCGGAGGCATCAAAGAGCATCTGCACCGCCTCGTCGGCCGGTTCCCAATCGCGTTCGGCGCCGAGCAGCACGCCAAAGTCGCCAACTACGGCGACTCCCACAGGCTGTCCGGCGGGAAGCGTGGGCTCCGCTGCGGGCGACGCCGGTTCCGGCGACGGCTCCGGCAGCGGCGTCCCCGCCGCGAGGGCCGTGGCCAGGTCCGCCGCATCGGGAAACGCGGTGACGGCCCGCAGCCCCTCCTCGGTGATGGCCCACCCGCCGCGGCCCTTGGCCATCCAGCCGGCTTTCACCAGCCGGGCGGTCGCCGTCGTCAGGTTTTTAAACCCGCGGGGCACGCCGCCGCTGAGCAACTCCTGTTCGTGCGCGGTCGGCGGCACGCGCCGCAGCGCCTCGCTGATGACCTCCCTGGCGTCCGGCCGGGTGCCGGTCGCGGATGCGGCCGCCAGAATCTCGAGGACAGGTTTGAGACGCAGATGGGTCTTGAGCATGGCCGTGGCTCCTTCGCGGTCTGCCGGAACTGGTGACGCTCCCAGTCTGCGACCCGTCCACGCCGAGCACCACTATTTGGCGTTGTGTGTCGGCTCCCCTAAGCGTGCAGCTCGCTGTAACCGGAGCCGGCGGCCCGGAGCATTGGCAGGTTAGCCCCCTGACGCTCCGGCTACAACGTGATGACCACCTTGCCCCGCACCTCGCCGGCCTCCAGGCGGCGCAGTGCTTCCGGCATCTGCTCCAGCGGATAGGTGTGGTCGAGCACTGGTTTCAGTTGCCCCGAGTCGATCAGCTCACTCAGCCGTTCGAGATCGGAAGAGGTCTGGCGCGCCATGAACATGACAACACGCTGCCGGTTGAAGAGGGACAGGAACATTCCGCCCAGCGGCCTGAACAGGCCCCCGGTCCAGCGGTCGCCGTGTTCGCCGCCGACAATAACCGCCGTGCCGGCAGGGGTTAGGGCCCGGCGCACGCGCGACAGGGACGGGTTCCCGGCTATGTCCACGATCACGTCGTACCGGTGTCCTCCTGCCGCAAAGTCTTCGCGGGCGTAGTCGATGACGGTCTCGGCGCCGAGGCTTCGCACCAGCTCCGCCTTGGCGGCGCTGCACACGCCGGTTACCGTCGCGCCCAGGGCCGTGGCTATCTGCACGGCGTAGGTGCCGACGCCGCCGGAGGCTCCGGTGATGAGTACCCGATGGCCAGCCTGGACACGGCCGATGTCCCGCAGCGCCTGCAGTGCTGTCACGCCGGAGACCGGAAGGGCCGCGGCCTGCTCAAAAGTGAGTTCTGCGGGCTTGGGGGCCAGCAACGACTCCGCTGCCAGCGCAAATTCCGCGAAGGAGCCCTTGCCGAAACCGAAGACCTCGTCCCCGATCGAGAATTTCGTGACGGCACTGCCTACGGCCGCTACCGTTCCCGCGACGTCAAGCCCGGGGATCGGATTCTTGGGGGACTTCCACCCGGACACAGCGCGGACCGGATACGGCAGGCCGGTGGCCATGTGCCACGTGCCGCGGTCCAGACCAGCGGCGCGAACCTTGATGAGGACTTGGCTTTCGCCGACCTCCGGTACGGCGATATCGGCCGGGTGCAAGGCGTCGGTAATTCCGTACCGGGTCTGCACTATTGCGCGCATGGTCGGTTGTGCCGGGGCGGGGGAGACGCTGTCACGCAGCGGCTCCGTGTTGGCCGCCGAAGGGGAGGATTCTGTTGGTTCCATGGGACTTCCTTCTCGAGGATGTGGATGACGTGGAGCCCAAGTGCTGCCGTACAAAGTACGAAGGTACCGTACAAAGTACGGGAATGCTATAGTCGCGGGAACAATGATCAAAAAACCAGGCAGCGCCCCCGCAGAACGCGTTCCGCTCAGCAGGGAACGGGTGCTCCGCGCCGCAATCGAGATCGCCGACGGCGGCGGGTTGGCCCGCCTCACGATCCGCTCACTGGCTCAGGCGCTGGACGCCAAGCCGATGTCGCTCTACCACCACGTCCGCAACAAGGACGAGATCCTCGACGGCATTGTCGATGCCGTCTTCGAAGAGATAGAACTGCCGGTCGCCGGGAGGGAATGGAAGGCTGAGTTGAAGCGGCGTGCAGCCTCGGCCCGCGCCGTGCTGCGACGCCACCCCTGGGCCATCGCCTTGATGGAATCGCGCACGACGCCCGGACCGGCAAACCTGCGCCACCACGATGCAACCCTGGGCACGCTTCGAGCCGCCGGATTCTCGCTGCCGCTGGCGGCCCACGCCTATGCGCTGCTGGATGCATACGTTTATGGGACTGCTCTTCAGGAGGCGTCCTTGCCTTTCGACGGCCCGGACAGCTTGGCGGAGGTCGCCGGGCCAATGGTGGAGATGTTCACTGCCCAGGACTATCCACACCTGCGCGAGCTGGCCGTGGAGCATGTGCTGCAGCCCGGATACGAATTCAGCGACGAGTTCGATTTCGGCCTCGACCTCATAATCGGCGGCCTTGCAGCGTCCCTGCACGGCTCCGGGCCCGGCGAAGAATCAACAGAGAGGGCCGAAGCGCCCTCGCCCTGAACCACGGGGTCGCGGGGAAAGCCGTAGCGACTGGCACCGGGGAATCCGGATCCGGGGTCGAAGAGCCGCCGGTGCCCCGCCAATGTTCCGCGGCTGCCGCCGTTTTCCTATACTGGCGGGATGGGAATGCCGGTGCTATTCGGCGTCGTGGCTTCCAGCGCGTTGGTGCTGGGCGCGTTCATCGGTGTGAAGTTCGAGCTGCCCAAACGTGTGCTGGCGATCCTTTTGTCGTTCGCGGCCGGTGCGCTGATTACGGCGTTGGCATTTGAACTGTTTGAAGACTCCTACGAGCGCGGCGGCATCTGGCGCGCGGTAATCGGCCTGGGCGTTGGGGCAGCGGTGTTCACGGCGCTGAGCGCGCTGCTGGACCGATGGGCGCAGCCCTCGTCCCGTTCCACGCCGGCCGCCGAGTACCAGGGCAGCGCCAAGCTGGATACCAATGCGGCTGCCGCGGAGCATGCACCTACGGCCGAGACCACCCGGGGCACTGCAGGCCTGGCGCTGCTGGCCGCGGTCACGCTCGACGGCGTGCCGGAGAACCTCGCGATGGGTGTGGCTTTGGGCGAGGGAACCGGCGGGTTGGCCCTGCTCGCTGCGATCTTCGTCTCCAACCTGCCCGAGGCGCTGGTGGGAGCCGCTTCCATGCGCAGCCAGGGCAAGTCGGCGCTCGCGGTCATCGGGCTCTGGAGCGCTTGCGGAGTCCTGCTGGTCATCGCCGTCATCATCGGTGCGGGCCCGCTGTCCGCCACCGACCCGGAATCCATCTCGTTGCCGCTGGCCTTCGCGGCCGGGGCAGTGATTGCCTCCTTGGCCGACACCCTTATGCCCGAGGCCTACGAACACGGTGGCCCGGCGGTCGCCATGAGCACGGCCGCAGGGTTCGTTTTGTCCTACGCACTGTCGCTGGCGTGAGCCGGAGGCAGCGGTGGCGGGGCACCCCCTCCGATGGAGTGCCCCGCCGTCGCCCTGTCGCGCCCGGCCCCTGTCGTGCGGTCGCCGCAGCTACGCCGCCGCGGCCATGCTGCCCGCTGCGACCCGCAGCCCATCGTCGCCGGCGGTGACCTGGATCCGCCCGCCTTCGGCAACGGCCTCGGCCACCAGCAGGTCCGCGATCCGGTCATCCAGCTCTCGCTGGATCACCCGGCGCAGCGGCCGGGCGCCGTATTCGGGCTCGTAGCCGGCCTCGGCGATCCACGCCACGGCGTCCTCGCCAACCTCCAGCTCGATGCCTTGGGCCGCCAGCCGGGCCTCGGTCTTGCGCAGCTGCAGCCGCACGATGGAACGCAGCTGCTCCTGCTCCAGCTTGCGGAACAGCACGATCTCGTCGATCCGGTTCAGGAACTCCGGCCGCATGGTTTCGCGCAGCCGGCCCATCACCCGGGCGCGCAGATCCTGCTCGCTCCCGAAGCCGTCCTCGCCGTTGTTGGCGGTGAATCCCAGCGCTCCGCCCTTGCTTGCCAGGAACTCCGACCCGAGGTTGGAGGTCATGATCACCACGGTGTTGCGGAAGTCCACGGTGCGGCCCTGCCCGTCGGTGAGGCGTCCGTCGTCGAGGACCTGCAGCAACAGGTTGAACACGTCCGGATGGGCCTTCTCCACCTCGTCCAGCAGCACCACCGAGTACGGGCGCCGGCGGACGCGCTCGGTCAGCTGGCCGGCCTCGCCGTAGCCCACGTAGCCCGGAGGCGCGCCGACCAGCCGCGAGACGGTGTGGCGCTCGCCGTATTCACTCATGTCGAAGCGGACCATGGCGTCCTGGTCGCCGAACAGCGACTCCGCCAGTGCCTTGGCCAGCTCGGTCTTGCCCACGCCGGTGGGACCCAGGAACAAGAAGCTGCCGACGGGCCTGCCCTCGTCCCCCATCCCGGTGCGGTTGCGCCGCACCGACTTGGCGATAGCGGTCACGGCGTCGTCCTGACCGATAACCCGGGTGTGCAGGTCCTCCTCCAGCCGGGCAAGCCGCTGCCGGTCGCCCTCCGTCAGCCGGGCGGCCGGAATGCCGGTGGCGCGGGAGATGATCTCGGCGATCTCGGCCTCGCCCACCACATCGGTGGGCGCGACGCCGGGGCGGGCCCCGCCGTCGTGGTTTTCGGCGGTTTCGGAGGCCGGCTGGTGGGCGGAGGCGGCTTCCAGCCTGGCCTGCAGCTCTTCGATCTCGTCGCGCAGCTTCGAGGCGTCCTCGTAGCGTTCCTCGGCGACGGCGGCGTTCTTGGCCGATTCCAGCTCTGCCAGCCGGCCGCGCAAAGCCTCCACGTCGACGCGCGGGCCGCGCCGCAGGCTCAGCCGCGCTCCGGCTTGGTCGATCAGGTCGATCGCCTTGTCCGGCAGGAACCGATCGGTGATGTAGCGGGAGGACATCTCGACGGCGGCGCGGATAGCTTCGTCGGTGTAGGCCACCTGGTGGTGTTCCTCGTAGCGGTCCTTCAGCCCGGACAGGATCTGCACGGCGTCTTCAACCGAGGGCTCGCCGACCATGACCGACTGGAAGCGGCGCTCCAGGGCGGGGTCCTTCTCCACCTTGCGGTACTCGCCCAGCGTGGTGGCGCCGACCAGGTGCAGTTCACCGCGGGCCAGCCGGGGCTTGAGGATGTTGCCGGCGTCCATGCCGCCCTCGCCGCCGCCGCCGGCACCGACCACGGTGTGCAGTTCGTCGATGAACACGATCAGCTCGCTGCCGGCGGCGCTGATCTCGTCCAGGGTCTTGGTCAGGCGTTCCTCGAAATCGCCGCGGTAGCGGGTGCCGGCCAGCATGCCCGGCAGATCCAGCGACACCACGCGCTTGCCGCGCAGCTGCTCCGGGACGTCGCCGGCCACGATGGCCTGCGCGAGGCCTTCGGCGATGGCGGTCTTGCCCACGCCGGCCTCGCCGATCAATACCGGGTTGTTCTTGGTCCGGCGGGCGAGGATCTCGATGGTCTGGGCGATCTCGTCGGCGCGGCCAATCACCGGGTCCAGCCGGTCCTCCCGGGCCTGGGCGGTCAGGTCGGTGCCGAACTGGTCCAGCATGGGCGTTTCCGCCTGGGGATTGGCGCCCGTTTGCGGCCCGGCGTTTGTGGTGGGGCCGACGGCCTGCGCCGCAGCTTCCTCCGCCGCCTGCTGCAGCGCCATCGGGGTCACGCCAGCGCCGGCCAGAAGCTGGCCGGCGGGGGTTTCCTGGTTCAGGACGAAAGCCGCGAACAGGTGCTCGGGGTCGATGTACGTGGAGCCGAACGCGCGGGCCACCTGGTGCGCGTCCAGCAGGGCACGCTGCGCGGACGGCGTCAGCGACGGCGTTTCACGGGTCGGGGCGGTCTTTTCCGGCAACCCCTGCTCGGCGGAGCGCGCGATGGCCAGCGGGTCGGCGCCGGCCAGCTTGATCTGGCTGGCGGCCGGCTCCTGGCGGGCCATGACGTGCAAAATGTGCAGGGCGTCCACCTCGATGTGGCCGAGGCCCGCGGCAAACCGGGCCGCCTGTGCCAGCACTTCGTGGGTGCGGCGGCTGAGCAGGCGGGTGAGGTCAACGGTGCGGGACTGGGCCGCCCGCTGGCCCTGCAGGTAGCGCGCCAGGAACTCGTCGAATGAACCGTTGCCGGAAGCTGGTCCGAAGAACAGTGGCATGGATACTCCTCCTGTGAACGTGAGTGCCTTCGACTCATGTTAACGCCTTCGAGTGATGATTATTCCAGAAGTTCCGCAAACTTGAGCGAAGGTGACTCACCTGCGCGGGGCTGGTGGATCCGTCCACCTCGTGCGAACTCGCCGTTCCCGGTGAGCGATGCAACGGGCGGGCGGTTCGGGCAGCGGGGATGGGTCCGGCGGAGGGGCCGGTGCTAGGGTTGTCTTCGAAGCTTTGTTCGAAGACGGGGGTCCGGGATGTTCGGTTTGGAGCAGCCGTCGAATGCGTCGGCCGGCCCGGAAATGGGCACCGGAACGCCCGAGGATGCGCGCGGTTTCCCGTCGCCGGCGCGGGACTACTTCCACGGCGGCATCGATCTGAACCGGCACTTGATCCGCGACCGGACCAGCACCTTTGTGATGCGGGTGGCCGGGAACTCGATGGCGGCCGCCGGGATCTGCGACGGCGATGAGCTGATCGTGGACCGCTCGCTGACCCCGCGCGACGGTTCGGTGGTGATCGCGGTGCTGGACGGGGAATTGGTGGTGCGGCGCCTGCATCTCACCGCGGACGGCGTGCGGTTGCAGACGGACGACGGCGGTGTCCCCACCGAGGTGGGCGAACTCGCGGAGCTGAGCATCTGGGGCGTCGCCACCCGTTGCCTGCACCATGTCTAGCGGTCCCGCATCGGGGTCCGGCGCCGCGGCCCCCGGCCAACCGCCTGCGTCCGGCGCAACCTCCGGCCAGCCGCCCGGATCCCGGCCCGGCGAACGGATCGCGCTGGTGGACGTCAACAATTTCTACGTCTCCTGCGAGCGGGTCTTCGATCCATCCCTCGAGGGGCGCCCCGTCGTCGTGCTCTCCAACAATGACGGCTGCGTGGTGGCGCGCTCCGAGGAAGCCAAGCAGTTGGGGCTGAAGACCGGGACGCCGTGGTTCCAGGTGGCGCCGCGGGCCAAGGCTTGGGGGCTGGTCGCGCGCTCCAGCAACTACGAGCTGTACGGGGACCTGAGCGCCCGGGTGATGGAAGTGCTAGGCCGGTTCGGGGCGTGGCAGGAGGTCTATTCGATCGACGAGTCTTTCCTGGGCCTGCCCGGCGTTGAGGACCAGTTGCTGGAAACTGCCGGCCGGATCCGAGCCTCCGTGATCCGGCAGGTGGGCGTGCCGGTCAGCGTTGGCGTGGCCCAGACCAAGACGTTGGCGAAGTTCGCCAACCACGTTGCCAAGCGGAATCCCCAGATGGCCGGGGTGTGCTCGCTGGGCTCGATGCCCGCTTCCGACATCGCATGGATCCAGTCGCGGGTGCCGGTCACCGGGCTGTGGGGCGTGGGCGGGCGGACCGGGAAACGACTGAACGCCCTCGGGATCGAGTCGATCGCGGACCTGAAGGCCGCGGACCCGCAGGCGATCCGCAAGAAGTTCTCCGTGGTGCTGCAGCGAACCGTGTTGGAACTGAACGGGACGCCCTGCATCCCGCACACGGAGGAGCGGGCCGACAAGCAGCAGATCATGTTCTCGCGAAGTTTCTCCACGCCGGTGACCACGCTCGAGGAGATGGACCAGGTGATGGCGGTCTACGCCCAACGCGGGGCGGCCCGGATGGCAGCCGAGGGACTGCGGGCCTCCGTGCTGACGGTGACCGCGGGGACCAGCAGGTTCGCCGGCGGCGAGGCGGCGTTTCCCGCGGCCAGCGTCCACTTGCCGACGCCTACGCAGGACCCGATCCAGCTGACCAAGGCTGCCGTGGCTGCGATGCGCGGTTGCCTGGTACCCGGCGCCCACTATGTCCGGGCCGGGGTGCTGTTGTCGGGGCTGGAGCCCGCCGCCGGGCAGCAGACCTTCGACCCCTTCGTCAGCGATTTGGAACAACGGAACATCGGCGACCTGTTGGGCGCCGTGCGTTCCAAGTTCGGCGAAGCCGCGATCGGTCTCGGTCAGGGCGGGCTGGCCGCCCCGGCGGCGTGGTCAATGAGACGTGAGTTCTCCTCGCCGCGCTACACCACCGAGTGGAGCGACCTGCCCGTGGTCAAGGCGGATTGATCCACGAACGAAACGGGGCATGGCAGCGGCCGGGATCTCGGCGGCCGCTGCCATGCCCGCGGTGGATCAGTCGCTCGGGCTGGTGTCGGTCGTGAGCCCGCGGTCGTCCGGGGTTTCCCGGTCTTTCTCTTCGGCCGGTCCGGGCGCGATGTTCATGCCCTCCTTGCCCTCGGGCTCGGGGGCGGAATCAGCCGTCTCCTCTTGAGCGTCCGGCGCCGACGGATCTGCCCCGGTGCCCGACTGGTCCCGCGGACCCTTGACCTGGCCGTTGTCGTTCTCGGTCATGCCAGTCCTTCCTTCTGCCGTTGCTGCAAGCCATGCCCGGAGAGGGGCTCGCTTGCCCAAGTCCCGGGCAGGTCACACTCCAGGCGGGCGCAGGTCGTCGTCCCTGTTACTGGTGGCGGGTCCGCCCGGCATGGCGCCTCCCTCGCCCGTCCAGCTCTGCCCCAGTTCGTCGCTGTGCGCCGGATCCGAGACGGTGTCGCCGAGGGTGGTCGTCGGGCCGGTGGTGCCAGTGGTGGCTCCGCCGTCCTTCCCTGAACCGTGGTTGCCGGGCAGCTTGGCGGATGCCGCAGACCCGGCCTTCTTGGCCGCTTCGGTGACGCGGTCAGCGACTCCCGGGGCCTTCTCCTTGACCATGCCGGTGGCTTCGTGGACTTTTTCCTGAACCGCTGGATTCTGCCAGAACTCCTGGGCCTTGGCCTTCAGCGAATCGTAGGCGGACCTTCCGGATTTCGAGCCGAGGACGAATCCGAGGGCGATGCCGGTGCCGAATGTGAGTTTCCCTTTCACAGCGTGCTCCTGTCAGTAGACGGTTGGTGGGCGGTGCTAGGTAGACCGTTGGGGGCGGTGCCAGGTCAGCCGGGGAAAGGCGCGTTGGGCGCGTCCTCTCCGTACGCTTTCTTGACCAGGTCGTCGGCGACCTTCTCGTCGCCGTGGACCGGGATGTGGGCCTCGTCGGCTTCCTTGTCGTCGCCGTCGTCGAGGCCACCTGCGCCGGCGGGCTGGCTCGGATCTTCTTCATTCAGGTCGTCCGGGTGTTCCGGGCGCGGATTCTCGTTCGGATTCATCAGGTCCTCCTTCTCGAGCGGGTCGTCCTGTGGGATCAGACCGGGCACTGCGCTCATCGCGCGGCATGCCCATGGGGCCACACTACGCGCCGGTCCTCGGCTTCGCACGGGTCCAGCGGCTGCGCGGGCGCATCGCGGGGGATTCCGTAACCCCTCCGGCCTTGGCCATTCCCGCCAGGACTTCACGGATCGCCGACAACGAATCCACCTGCGGCACCCAGCCGAGTTCGTCCCTGGCCCGGCTGGTGTCCATGACCGGAGCGTAGCGGGCCATGTCCACCCAACCGGGGTCGCTGGCCAGCAGCCGGACGGACCACGCGGCGCCGACCAGCTGTCGCACCAACGGCACGGGAACGGGCAGCCAGCGCCGGGCGCCGAACAGGGAGGCGACGAGGCCGGGCGTTACCACCGGCTCGGCCGCAACGTTGAAGGGGCCCCTCGCACCCTGGTCCAGCACCCGCCAATAGGCGTCCGCCACGTCATTGGCATGCAATGCCTGGAAGATGAACTCCTCGGGAAACGGGAACAGCGGCAGCCGCAGCCGGTTAATGAAGAACTTGGGGATCCACCGGCCCACGAAGTAGCGGCCGATCTGGCTGCCGGCCTCGGCCTGGAATATCAGGCCGGGCCGCAGCCGCGCCACCTTGATTTCCGGGTGGTCGTCGGCGAACTGGTCCAACAGCGCTTCCTGCTGGCCCTTGAACCGGCTGTAGTGCGAGCTGGCGATGCCTCTGGCCGGCCAATCCTCGCGGACCCGGGAGTGCTTCGGACCCGGGCTGTACGCGCCGAGCGACGATGCGCAGACCACTTGCCCGACGCCGGCGTTGGTGGCAGCGGCAAGCACGTTCGAGGTGCCGTCCACGTTCACCCGGCGCAACTGCCATTCATCGTGGTTCGGCTGCAGCAGCCACGCGAGATGGACGACGGCGTCGCATCCCTTGAAAGCCTGGGTAAGCCTTTCCCGGGCATCACGGGAGGCGATGTCCACTGACACCCACGTGACGCCGTCGTATGGTTCCGTCGTGGCATCGGGCACGCGCCGTGCGATGCCGACGATTTCCACGTCGTCAGCACGTTCGCCCCGCGCCTTCTGCAGCCGGCGCAGCACTGCTGTACCGACGTTTCCGCTGGCTCCGACCACCGCGACTCGCATGCACAGACGCTACCGCGGATGCCACGGCTTGGCGAGGGCCGGTGCGGCGGCAGGCCGCCGGAATTCGTGCGGGATTCGGAAGTTGCCTCAAACATCGCCGCAGGTCAACGGCCGCTTGATGCTGCAGTTGCGGGGTGAAGGCTACCGCTCCACCTTGACGCGTTCGTTGGGCACGCAGTGCGTCATGGTCAGCCCGGAGACGTCCCGCGGCCCGTTCTTGCCGAGGTTGGCCATCCACTGCTGCTCCGCTTCGGTGAGGTTCTGGCTGGCCAACGGCCCAAGGTCCTTCACCTCGTCCAGCGAGATGCCGATGCCGCCGCCCACGCCCGCGCCGAGCTCGTCCGCGATCATGTAGAGATGCCAGAGCATGCGTTCCTGAACGGGCCTGTCGCACTGGGACAAGGCGTTGGTCAGGTTGGTGATCAGGTCCTCGCGCTCCCAGCCCTCTTGCAGGTAGAACCGCTGGCCGGCCTGCAGGTAGTCGTTGGTCCGCTCGATCCGTTCCCGGGTCAGCCGGCCGCTGATCTCCGGCCCGATGGCGTGGTGGTAGCCGGAATCCTTCTCCGCCTCCTGCAGTCCGCCGGTGATGGTGGGCTCGTAGTTCACGTGCGGGTTCTGGCCCGGCGCCGTGTCCACAAAGTGCGTCAGCTGGCCGTCCCGCTGGTTGGTGGCCACCGGCACCTTCGGGCTGTTGACCGGCAGCTGCAGGTAGTTCGGGCCTACCCGGTGCCGCTGGGTGTCGCTGTAGGAGAACGTGCGGCCCACCAGCATCTTGTCGTCGGAGAAGTCCAGGCCGTCCACCAGCACGCCGGTGCCGAACGCAATCTGCTCGCTCTCGGCGAAGAAGTTCTGGGCGGTGCGGTCCAGCACCATCCGGCCGACCGGCTGGGGCGGGAACTGTTCCTCGGGCCAGACCTTGGTATCGTCCAGCGGGTCGAAGTCGAGTTCGGGATGCTCGTCGTCGGACATCATCTGCACCACCAGCTCCCACTCGGGGTAGTTGCCGGCTTCGATGGCGTCGTACAGGTCTTTGGTGTGTGAGCCGAGGGTCTGCGCCTGCAGGTTCGCGGCGTCCTCGGCGGTCAGCGACTTCACGCCCTGCTTGGGCATCCAGTGGTACTTCACCAGCACCGTCTCGCCGGCAGCGTTGACCCACTTGTAGGTGTTCACGCCGAAGCCCTGCATGTGCCGGTAGTCCGCAGGGATGCCGCGCGGGCTGAAGACCAGCATGACCATGTGCATGGATTCGGGGGACTGGCTGAAGAAGTCCATCGCCCGGTTCGGCACCGACGCCTCGAAGTTCACCGGATCCGGCTTCTGCGAGTGGATGAAGTCGGGGAACTTGAGCGCGTCGCGGATGAAGAACACGCCCAGGTTGTTTCCCACCATGTCCCAGTTGCCGTCCTCGGTATAGAACTTCACCGCAAATCCGCGCGGGTCGCGGGCCACCTCCGAGGAATCACGGCCGCCGGCCACGGTGGAAAAGCGGATGGCGAGGTCGGTTCGCTTGCCCGCTTCCTGGAACAGCTTGGCGCGGGTGAACTTGGAGATCGGCTCGTCCCCCCACTTGCCGTAGGCCTCGAAGTAGCCGAAGGCGGTGATGCCGCGCGCATGCACCACGCGTTCGGGCACGCGCTCGCGGTCGAAGTGGCTCATCTTCTCCAGGAACTGGTAGTTTTCCAGAGTCGCCGGGCCGCGGGCACCGACGGTTCGCGTGTTCTGGTTGTCGTAGACCTTGTGGCCCTGGCGGTTGGTCAGGGGCTGGTCCGGGGACTGGGCCGCATCGGTCATGACTGATCACTCCTGTGGAAAAGGGGATGGCCGCTTGCCGTGATTCCAGCTTCCTCCTCGGCCGGGGCGAGGGCAAGAGTCCGACGGCGGTGCGCCACCGCTGGACGAATTCCGCGTCGGGTGGCAAGGGTGGCAGGGGTTCGACGGCGGCCCACCGGACTTCGCTGGGAATGGCTGGCATTCGCGCCTCCGGCGTTCCTCGCTCCCAGGTTTAGGCTGCGGCTCCTGGCGTTTCGCCTAGTCAGCGCGCTTTAGCTGTCGCCAAAGATGGGCAGATAGTCCGATACTTGGGAGCGAACACGCCGGACCCGAGGTCCACGCCGGCCCCCGTAACCCGGCCCCGCAGCCCGGCCGCATGCGCGGGGTTACCGGTGGGCGAAGCTGAGCCCCAGGCGTTTCTCGCTCAAGTACAGGCTCAGGCCGATGCCCAGGGCCGCGAACGTGCAGGTCATCCACCAGGTGGACTGCCAGCCGCCGGTGACCGTGGCCAGCCAGGCGACGATGGCCGGGCCGGTGAAGTTGCCGACGTTGAAGATCTGCTGCATCAATCCCATGGCGGCCGGCGGGGAACCGTCCGCCGGCGCCAGGTCCACGGCCATGCGGGTGAGGGTGGACGGGATCACCGCGCCCACCATGGAAAACAGCGCCACACAGGCGAACTGGGTGGCCATGCCGCCCGGCGCCACGTTCCAGTCGATGCCGAAGGTGAGCACCGTCGTCGTGCCCATCAGGATGAAGGTGGGGATGATCAGCAGGCGCGGAGGGACGCCGCGCTGCAGCAGGGGAGCGGTGCCAATGGCCCCCAACGCGTTGAGGCCGCCCACCACCGCGGACAGGATGCCCGGCCAGATGCCGGTGACCCCGTTCTGCTCGTAGATGGTGGGCAGGAAGCCGACCACGGCCATCCACTGGACGGTGTAGCAGGCGAACACCACGCCGGCGATCCACGGCTTGCCGGACCGGACGGTGCGGCCGATGCGACGGGTGGCCGCAGGCAGGCCGGAACCGCCGCGCGCCGGGTCCTGCGGCACGAACTTCAGCACCAGCGGGATCGGTATGAGCGTCAGGGCGGCCATGATCCACCACCACGTGTGCCAGCTTGTGGCCTGCAGGATGAGCGCGCTGGCCACCAGGCCGGCGAAGGTCGCGAAGCCCTGGTACGCGCTCCAGAAGCCGACCGCCAGGTTGACCCGGACGCCGGGAGTGTTCGCGCGGATCAGCCCGGGCGCCACCACCGTGGTCAGCAGGAAGCCCGCGCCTTCGAGGGCCCGGCAAGCCATCAGCAGGGCGGCCGAGTCGGCGAAGCCCCCGATGACCGATCCGATGATGAGCAGCCAGAGGCCGGCGAGCAGGCAGCGGCGCGCGCCGATCATCTCCGCGAGCAGGGATACCGCCAGGCCGCCGACCATGCCGGCCACCTGCACCACTCCCAGCAGCACTCCGGCCTGCACCAGGGACATGCCGAGCTCGTCCTGGATGACGGGAATGGCGGAAGGCAGCTTCCAGATGTGCATCGCGGCTGTAACGCCGGCGAGAACGACGACGATCCATGCCGCGTCGGCCCGCGGCCGGACGGCGCTGGTGGTGGCCACGCTGCTCCTTCCCCGCGGGAGTTGATTAGTTGCCTGTACAGACTATCCGCGGCGCGTGACGGGGTGACGCGCGGCACGTAAGACGGGCTCCGGCATCGTAATAGTTGACTACGATGTGGGCGGAGCCGGGCGGGAGCGGCGCACAATACCGAGGGGCGGCAGCGCCGCGCCGCGGTGGA
Source organism: Arthrobacter sp. THG-b23 (assembly GCF_059091265.1). NCBI lineage: Bacteria > Bacillati > Actinomycetota > Actinomycetes > Micrococcales > Micrococcaceae > Arthrobacter > Arthrobacter sp. THG-b23. The sequence goes on along the minus strand of NZ_JBNHGM010000002.1, from coordinate 141,540 downwards.
TAGACTGGCCAAGGCGGCAAACCCGCCGGGAACTACGGGAGGGCAACATGTTCGAACCTGGGGCGCCGATCGACGAGGTCGAGCGCGACGTCGAGGCGATCATCATGGAATTGGTGCACGAGCTGGGCGAGCGTGCCGACGCCGATCCGGAGCCGCTGGGCGCCGAGGAGCGCGCCTACATCGCGGCGTTTTCCGACGCCCAGGCCAACAACGACCGCAACCAGACGGCGTTGCTGTCCACGGCGATACGGCAACCGAACCTGGCCGAATCGCTGGTCTACCTGAACCAGCGGCTGGACCGGCAGGATCTTGACCCGCGCGAGCCCGTTGGCATCATCGGGATCATCGTCAGGCTGGCGATGGACGGGCTGTGGGTCTCCGACATGCTGGACAGCACGCGGTTCCGGCCCGAGGACCGACGCCGGATCACCGACGTCCTCACCGGCATGACGTACCTGACGGACGCGCGGCTCAAGGAACTGCTGGCCGAGCTGGCGCCGCAGGGCCGGGCGTCGCAGAAGGACTGACTGCGCCGACTGCGCCGACGGGCCCGCCCGCAGCTTAACCGCTGAGGGCGGGCCCGTCGTCGTGAGGGGTCCAGGCGTCCGTGTCGTGGTCGCGCTGCCTTCTACGGCGTGACCCCTTATTCGGCGTTGCCCTTTAGCCGGCGTGTCCCGCGAACGTTGTCAGCACGATCTTGCCGGAGGCATGGCCTTCCTGGCTGTAGCGCATTGCGTCCGCGGCCTGGTCCATCGAAAACGTGCGGGCAATGTCCACGGTGAGCTTGCCGGCGTCGGCCAGTTCGCTCAGCCGTGCGAGCTCGGCGCCGTCGGGACGTACCCAGATATAGTGGCCGCCGCGTTTGGCCGCGGTCGGATCGGCGATCGACGCGTGCCGTCCGCCGTTGCGCAGCATGGCCAAGGTGTCCTCCAGGACGCCTCCCACGAAGTCCGCGACGGCGTCCGCGCCCTGCGGGGCGAGCCCGCGCACGCGGTGCACCAGCCCGTCGCCGTATTCCACTGGCTCGGCCCCCAGGTCCCGCAGCCGTTGGTGGTGTTGCTTCGAGGCGGTGGCGATGACCCGGAGGCCGCGCTCGACGGCGAGCTGGATGGCAATTCGACCGACTCCGCCCGAACCGTTGTGGATCAGGAGCGTCTCGCCCGTTGCGGGGGCCAAGGCGTCCAGGGTCCGTTGTGCCACCATGCCTGCAAGCGGCAGGCCGGCTGCCTGCTCCCAGCTCAGCGATTCCGGCTTGCGCGCCACCATGGATACCGGCAGCGCCACGAGCTCCGCGTACGTGCCGCCGCTTACGGTGTCCCGGCGGCCGTAGGCATAGACTTCGTCACCGGGCGTGAATTCGGGGGTGTCCGGTCCTACTTCCTCGACGACCCCGGCCACGTCCCAGCCGGGGATCACCGGGAAGTGGACGTCCAGCATCGAGTCCAGTCCGCCGGACATCACCTTCCAGTCCACCGGGTTTACGCTGGCTGCCTTGACCCGGATAAGCACCGAACCCGGTGCCACCTTCGGCCGCGAAACCTCTGACTGCTCCAGCACCTCCGGCCCGCCGTAACGGGAGTAGGTCATGGCCTGCATGGTCTTAACCAACGAATGCCGCCTTCCTGTTTCGCTCCACCCTAGTCGCGGGCTGCGGTCTTGCCTATGCGACAAGGGCGCACGGAACGGGGCATGAGCTCCCGCAGGCGGCCACCATTCAGGCGTGTCGGCATGCCTGCCCCGCGGCCGAGAGGGCCGGAGGCGTAACGAACCTCACAGGCCGGCAGGAAATTCCGGCGTGGAGAGGCGGTGTTCAACCCTGTAGACCCATCCCTCAACTAAGGAGTCACATGAGCGTCGAAACCGTTGACGTCAGCCTGGAGAACGAACTGTCCGTGGACCGCGAGGCCGCGAACCAGCTGTTCCTGGAAGCCCGCACCGCGAACACCTTCTCCACCGAGCCGGTCTCGGACGAGCAGCTCGCGGCCATCTATGAGCTGGCCAAGATGGGCCCGACCATGATGAACAACCAGCCGCTGCGCATCACCTGGGTCCGCTCCGCCGAGGCCCGCGAAAAGCTGGGCGCCCGCATGGCGGAAGGCAACCGCGCCAAGACGCTGACGGCTCCGATGGTCGCCGTGCTCAGCTACGACGCCGACTGGCACGAGCACTTTGAGACGTTCTTCCCGCACGCTCCCGAGCGCAAGGCAATGTTCGACGACAACGCCGAAATGCGTGCAGAGGTCGCCAAGAACAACGCGTGGCTGCAGGCCGGCTACTTCATCATGGCCGTCCGCGCCGTGGGCCTGCACGCCGGCCCGATGGGCGCGTTCGACGCCGCCGGCATCGACGAGGACTTCAACGCCGGTACCTCCCACCGCACGTTCATGGTGGTCAACGTCGGCACCCCGGGCGAGAACCCCTGGTTCCCGCGGCTGCCCCGCCTGGGCGCGGAGATCGCCGTCCAGACGGTCTGATTCCGTCAACCGCTGACGACGGCGGTGCCCACCACCGGAGGCTTGCGGGCTTCCCGGGGAGGGCGCCGCCGTCGTCGTTAATAGGCCACCTGGCCCGGAAGCGGGCGCGCGCCGGGGTGCGCAGGTCAGGACAGCGCGGCGCCGCCCTGCCAGAGTGCGTCGAACGGTGCGTTGGAGGAAACCCGGGCCTTGATGCCCTCGGTGACGAAGTCCTTCGCCGTTTTGGCGGCCTGCAGCGGGGTGGCTCCCTTGGCCAGTTCGGCCGTCACCGCGGCGGCCAGGGAGCAGCCGGCGCCGGAGACGGCCACTTCGCCGACCTTCGGCGCGGACAGCACTTCGAGCGTCTCCCCGTCGTAGAAGACGTCCACCGCGTCCGGGCCGGCCAGGCGCACGCCGCCCTTGGCCAGTACCGCGGCGCCAGAGGCCTCGTGGATGATTTTGGCGGCCCGTTTCAGGTCCTCGACGTCGTTGATCGTGATCCCGGAGAGGGACTCGGCTTCGAAGTGGTTCGGGGTGACAAAGGTGGCCAGCGGCAGCACCTGCGCCTTGAGCGCCTGGTCCGTGTCCAGCGCGTGGCCGGGTTCCTGCCCCTTGCAGATGAGTACCGGGTCCAGCACGATGTTGTCCCATTCCTGGTTCTGCAGCGCCGCCGCGACGGTGTCGATGGTCGCGGGCGAGCCGAGCATGCCCAGCTTGACCGTCTTCAGCGACCCTTCATAACAGGTTTGGATGGCCTCCAACTGATCGGCGATGACGCCGGCGTCCACCGGGACGAAGCGGTGGTTCCAGTTGTCCTTGGGATTGAAGGACACGATGCAGGTCAGGGCGGTGATGCCGTAGGTGCCTAAAGCCTGGAAGGTCTTCAGGTCCGCCTGAGCTCCCGCGCCTCCGGTGGCTTCGGAGCCGGCGATGGTCAGCGTGATGGCGGGCCGCTTGGTTTCGGTAGTGGAAACAGACATGCGCCCATTTTCCACTGACACGCCCTCAGGCTCCTAATAACGACGGCGGCGCTCACCGCCGGGGTGAACCAGCGGGGCGCTGACGGGGAGCAGGGGGACGCCCTTGGGTTCGCGCCGGCTCAGCGGATGTCCACCATCCGCCACACGCTGAACCGGCCGATCGCCGCGGCCAACCCGATCAGCGCCGCCAGTTCCAGCGTGCCGAGCGGGTCGCCGCTGGAGAGCGAGACCAGGATCAGGAACGAAGCCGCCGTCATGACCGCGAAGAACGCCAGCACGTGCAGCCATTGGTTGGCCACCGGCCGGAGCAACATTCCCAGCACGAAGGCGATGGGCGCGCCGATGACCAGGCCGACGCCGCCGGCGTACAACCCGACGACCAGCGCCAGGAGTGCCGCCGAGGCGAATTGGTGCCAACTCAGCGGACCACCGGCCAGGGTGAGCAGCAGGGCGCCCAGCGCGAACACGGAGACGGCCACGAGGAATCCGACCACGAAGGCCGCGAACCCGAACGTCACCCGGTGGCGCGGGTTGTTGTCCTCGAAGTCGTCGGGTTCGGGGTCCTCGCTCATACAGCCAGAATAGGACGGCGGCGGCCGTGGAGCAGCGGGCGGCGCAGGTGCGGGAGAATGTGCCAGTGGGACAGGCTCGTGCAGGAAAGCCCCGCGCGCATGGGAGAATGGTTGGCGGTCCGGGTGGCAGACGGACCACTAGTGCTAATACAGCGGACGTTTCACCAGGTCACCGGGAGGTGCGAAACGTTGCGCGAACCACTACTACGAGGGTGAACACCATCATGACTGAACTGCAATCCCGCGCGCCTGCCCGTTTTGCCTCGATCGGCAGCCCCTACTTCGGCATCATGCTTGCCGTCATGGCCGTGGTCCTGATCCTGTCCAACATCGGCGCTTCCAAGGGCGTTGCGCTGGGTCCCATCGTCACCGACGGCGGATTTTTCCTGTTCCCGCTGGCGTACATTCTGGGCGACGTGATCAGCGAGGTCTACGGCTTCAAGGTGGCGCGGAAAGCCATCCTCACCACCTTCGCGCTATCGGTCTTCGCCTCGCTGTGCTACTGGGTGATCATCGCGCTGCCCGGCTTTGACGACGAGTTCGGGCAGATGAAACAAGAGGCTCTCGAAGGTGCGCTCGGCCCGGTGCCGCTGATCGTGCTGGCCAGCCTTTTGGGCTTCCTCGTGGGCCAGACGCTGAACTCCTGGGTGCTGGTGCGCATGAAGGAGCGCTGGGGTGAACGCCGGCTGTGGGCGCGCCTGATGGGTTCGACCGGTGTCGGCGAATTCGCGGACACTCTGATTTTCTGTTCCATCGCCGCCTCCGTGATCGGCATCGGCGATGTTCCCACGTTCATCAACTACGTGGCCGTCGGCTTCATCTACAAGACAGCGGTGGAATTCCTCTTCGTTCCCGTCACGACCGCTGTCATCGGGCGGGTGAAGAAACGCGAACCGTCCTACACGGGTGCGCCGTCTTCTTCCGCAGGCTGATCCTCGGCGGCGAGCGCCGGGACGCGTTCACTGAGCTCCGTCGGAGACAAGTTCGCTGCCCCGCTGATCTCCTCCGGGGCGGCCCCGGCCTTGAGCGCTTCGTCGATGGCAGAGTCAAGAATCGTCTCCGCCTGATCCATTTCGCCCTGCAGCGTTTCTACCGCTGCCGAGGCGGTCCAGACCTGTTTCAAGTGCTCATCCATTGCTCTACTTCCTATCTTGCCGAGGGACGAATCCCGCCCGCAGGGCATGTCAGCATCGGTGATGCGGAGTCCGGGGCCCCGGAAGGCCCAGCTTACAATGTAAGACCTTAGGAATCGAGCCCCGCCGCCGATTTTCTGGCGTCTCCTGCCCAAAACTTTTCATACTTCGGCCAACGGCGGCAAAACCGCGGGTTACCGCGGAAAATCAGGTACTTCCGGTACCGAATTATCCGGCCCGCCCAGGGGCTCAGGCCGGCGGGCGGGAGGACACGGTGAAGCCCGGCGCGTAGGCTGGGGCGCGAATGCAGGAGGGAGCGGTCAATGGTCGAACCCGAACAATCTTCGGCGGCTGATGCGGGCCACGGCGGCCACGACAGGCAGCGACTGGATCGACAGCGGATCCTGGAGGCTGGCGCAGCGTTCATTGAGCAGCACGGGGTCCGTCAACTGAGTATGCGGCGCCTCGGTGCGGAGCTGGATGTCGAGGCCATGTCGCTTTACCGCTACGTCCCGTCGCGGGAGCACCTGCTCGACGGCATCGTGGAGAAAGTGGTCGACGAGCTGTACAGGGACCCGGAAGTGTATGTGGAACCCCGCCACGGGTGGCAGGACTACCTGCTGCGGCTTGCCCACGGGCTGCGCCGGCTTGCCGTTCAGCATCCGCAGGTGTTCCCGCTGATTGCCACCCGCCCGACCGAGGCCCCCTGGGTGCAGCCGCCCCTGCGCAGCCTGAAGTGGGTGGAATCGTTCCTCAAGGCCATGACCGGCGCGGGCTTCAGCAACGAACAGGCCGTGGAGGCCTACCGGGCCTTCAGCAGTTTCCTCATTGGCCACTTGCTGCTGGAGGTGGCTGCGCTCGGTGCCGATATAGGGCCGGTCGAGGAGGGTACGCCGCCGCCCGGCCAAACCGACCTCACCGACTATCCGCTGCTGCAGAAACTGCAGGGCCTGCTGTCCCAGGACCGCGCCAAGCAGGAATTCGAAGCTTCCCTGGATTGGCTCCTTGAGCGCCTGGACAGTCAGCTGACCTGATCGCGGACACGGTCCGCACCTTGCCGCTGCCGCGCTTCCGGCGTCGTGCTTCATTGCCTCCGCGGTGAAGCAATTTAGCTGCGCCACTTTGCAGATTGATAATAAGCATGCTTTGCTTACATCGTAAGCATGATTACCGTTCAGGCCGGCACCGCCGGGTCTGAGGTTCCCAGCCAGGGGAGCCGGTCGCGTCACGACCGCACCTTCGGTTGGAGACGCTAAGTGAGGAGAGGCATGCAGGTAATACGCAACAACTACGACGCATCACGCTTCGACGCCTATGTGGACGGGGAAGTGGCCGCGTCGCTGCAGTACAAGATCCAAGACGGCGAGATGTGGCTCCTCCAGATTGACGAAGACCGCTGGCACCGCGGACTGGGCCTCGCCGGCGACTTGGTGCGCCGGGCACTCGTTGAAGCGCACCGCCGCCGGCTCCGGGTGCTGCCGTTCTGCCAGGAAGCCAGGCAGCAAGTGTTCAACCATCCCGTATTCCTCCGGCTGGTACCGCAGGAACAGCGCAGCCGGTTCCACAAGTCATGGGCCCTGGAGGGCAAGGCCGGCCGTCGTCGGCGCCGTGCCTCCACCGGCGCACTCCGAAGTTCCACGGCGCCGAAGGCTGCGGCCCGATGAGTGGCAAACTCAAGGTCACGGTCCGGGTCGACTTGGAGTGTTCAGCCGCGCACATCGAGGTACGCGGGCGCGTCGACGAGCGGAACGTTTTGGCCGTCTACTCATTGGCCAAGCGGGCGAACTCGCTGGCCGCGGGACTCCAGATAACCATTGACCTGCAAAATGCCTCCGTGGACGGGGCAGTCCTGGCATGCCTGCAAGAGTGCGCGGAGGCCGGAGCACTGCCCGCCCATGCCGATCCCGGGCAGGCCGACTGCCGGCTGAAGATCCTGGCTCCGAGTACGGAGCTGGCCGACGTGGCGTTGGCTGCCTGACACAGGCGCGCGCCCAGACGCGGAAGGCCGCCGTCGTTCTCACGGAAACGACGGCGGCCTTCCGCGTGCCGGGACCTGTCCCAGCCTCGGGCCTGCCGGGGCCCTGTCCCGGGCACGTCCGGGCAGATCAGGCGTAGTAGCGGCCCAGCACCTCGGCCTTGAAATCAAAGAAGGAACCGCTGTCGATTGCCAGCCGGGCATCGTCGACCAGCTTCACGGTGAAGCGCTCGTTGTGGATGGAAATCAGCGTGTGGCTGACCATCTCGTTGGCCTTGTACAGGTGGTGGATGTAGGCGCGCGTGTAGTTCGCGCACGTGTAGCAGTCGCAGCCGTCCACCAAGGGAGTGAAGTCCAACTTGAACCGCCGGTTGGACAGGTTCTTGCGCCCGTCGGGCGTGTAAAACGCGGAGTTGCGCGCCACCCGGGTGGGGGAGACGCAGTCGAAGGTGTCAGCACCGTTCTCGATCGCGGTGAAGATGTCGTCGGGTTCGGAAATGCCCAGCAGATGCCGGGGCTTGTCCTCGGGTAGCTCCTCGGTGCACCAGCGCACGATCGTGCCCAGGTTCTCCTTCTCCAGCGCGCCGCCGATGCCGAAGCCGTCGAAGTTCATTGCTCCGAGGTCGCGGCAGGCCTTGCGCCGCAGGTCTTCGTACTGGGCGCCCTGAATCACCCCGAAGAGCGCCTGGTACGGCCGGTGGGAGCGTTCCTCGGTGAGCCGCTCGTGCTCGGTGACGCACCGCTCGGCCCACCGCCGCGTGCGTTCCAGCGACTCCTCCTGGTAGCCGCGCGAGTTCATCAGCGTGGTCAGCTCGTCAAAGGCGAACATGATGTCGGCCCCCAGCTGGTGCTGCACCTGCATGGAGATTTCCGGCGTGAAGCGGTGCTTGTCGCCGTTAAGATGCGACTTGAACCAGACGCCGTCGTCGTCCACATGGGCCAGGCGTTCCTTGCCCGGTGCCACCCGGTCATCGGAGCCGCTGCCTGCCGCGGCCGCGTCCATGCTGATGACCTTCTTGAACCCGGAGCCCAGGCTCATCACCTGGAAGCCGCCGGAATCGGTGAAGGTGGGTCCGTCCCAGTTCATGAACCTGCCCAGCCCGCCGGCCGCATCGAGCACCGCCGCCCCGGGCTGCAGGTACAGGTGGTACGCGTTGGCCAGCAGCGCCTGGGCGCCGAGCTCCTTCATCGACTCGGGGAGCACGGCCTTGACCGTGGCTTTGGTGCCGACGGCGATGAAGGCCGGGGTCTGGATCTCCCCGTGCGGGGTGGTGATGGTTCCGGTGCGGCCCTGGAATTCGCCCCCGTTGTCCTCCACTTGGGCGGGTGAGGGGCTGGAGGTGTCGGACAGGCGGCTGCCGACGCGGAAGGAAAAATCAGACTGGGGCACCCCACCATTTTGCCTTACCGGGCGGCGGCCGGACTCCGGGGCCAGCGTGCGGGGGCCGGGGTGCTGGGTGCGGGGGCGGCGGCATGGCTGTCCCGAGCCTCCGCCGCCGTCCGCGCCGGGATCCTCGGCCGTGTGGCCGGGCCAACACCGGCATGTCGGGTCTCCCACAGGATGACGGTTGCTTCGGCAAGCGTCCTAGGCTTGAGAAGAGGCCTTGCTGCAACGTAGATACAGTGGGCAACCGAAGGGGCGGACAGAATGCTGAAGCAGCACGTGCGCGAGTTCTTCCGGGTGGGCCCGGCACGCCAGGACCATATCGTGGCCACGCGGTGCGGTCTAAGCGTGGGCCTGCCGCTGCTTGCCCTGCTGGCGTTCGGCCGGTTTGACCTGATGGTTTTCGCCGCCTTCGGCGCCTTCACGGGGATCTACGGCCGCGGCGAAGCACACGGCTCCAGGCTGCGGCATCAAGGCCAGTTCGGCGTCCTGATCCTGTTGGTCATGTTCCTCGGCGCGCTCACTGCCCGGGCCGACCCCGGGCCGTGGGGGATCGTGTTCGGCACGACCGCGGTGGCCGGGCTGTGGTCCCTGGCTGTCAACTACTTCCGGCTGCGGCCGGCTGGGGTCATCTTCTTCACCTTCGGTTATGCCGCCATCGGCTCGATTCCGCTGACGGCGCCGTTGTGGCAGGCCATGCTGACCGGACTGGTGAGCGTGGGGCTTGCCATGCTGATCGGGATCAGCAGCCGGTTGGTGCCGTCCTGGCGGACGTCCATGGCGCCGCCGCCGAAACAGGAGCTGACGGCCGAACACTGGCGGGAATTCGGGGTGGAGGCCGCCGCGAATGCCGTGGCGGTGTTGGCGGCCGGGACCCTCGCCACCATCGTGGGGCTGGGGCACAACTACTGGGCGATGGTGGCCGCGGTGGCCCCGATCGCCGGCCCCAGCCTGGCCCAGCGGGTGAACAAGGGCGTGCACCGCATCCTGGGCACCTTTGCGGGCGTGGCGGTGGCCGGGGTGCTGCTGGCCCCGCATCCGGCGCCGTGGGTGCTGGTGCTGATGGTGGTGGTGCTGCAGTTCGCGGCCGAGATGTTCGTGCTGCGCCACTATGCCCTCGCACTGATCTTCATCACGCCGTTGGCGCTGATCATGACCGAGCTCGCTGCCCCCACGGATCCGCAGGAGCTGATGGTGGACCGGGCCTTGCAGACCGCGATCGGTGCGCTGGTCGGGCTGAGCCTGGTGTACCTGATGCACCAGCGCACCGTGCGCATGAAGAACCGGCGGCGGTTCCAGCGCAAGCACCGAGGCGAGGGATGAACGGTTCCCCGGCCGCCGCCCGGCCGGGGGCGGGTGGTCTATTCGACGACCGGCCCCGCGGTGCTGCCGGGTACCAGCGGGTCGGCGCCGGGCAGCGCGGCGCTGCGCCAGTTCTCCCAGGCATCCCGGATTTCAGCGAGCCGCCGGGCACCCAGGCCATAGCAGCTGATCAGCACCTGGCAGCCTCCCTCCGGCCGGCCCTCCGGGTGCGGCGGCGTCGTCGCAACAATCAGGAGGCCGCCGCCATGGTCGGCGTAGGAATCCACGGTCAGTCCGAGCTGGCGTTCCGACCGGAACCACACCTTGCCGGACAAAGCCTCGCCGGTGGCCAGCGTCGTGGAGTACGGCTCGTCCGGCTCCGGCAGGTTGTCGAGTCCCAGGCTGGCGAGCAGGCCGTCGGGCGGCAGTGAGTCCGCGCCGAGGTAGGTGGTCTGGCGGGAGTCGTTGGGGTGCCGCTCCAGCGCGAACCGCAGCTGCTGCAGGAAGGTCAGCCAGCCTTCGGTGACGTCCTCCCACCATTCGTCGGACTTCTCGCCGGACTCCCGGCCGCGCTCGAGGGTGAGCCGGACGCCGTCGCCCACCGGGTCCAGGATAAAGGCATCGCCGTTGCTCAGGGTGAGCCGTTTGTGGTCTTCGGATTCGGTGGCACCGGTGAAGTAGATCTCGCGGATCTCCTCGTCGAGGCCTTTCATGTCCCAGCCGTGCCATTGCGCGATGGACTTGGGCTCGCGCAGCATGACCCAGACTTGGCGGGCGTCCGCATTGATGTGGACGCTCAGGGGATCGGTTGCCGGTTCAACACCGCTATCCGTCATGCGGCCGACTTTACCCGCGGGCCGCAGGGGTGGCCAGAGTGTGGCCCTGCGTACCTAGGAGTTCCGCTGCTGGGCGTCCAGCGCGCGGATCGCCACCAGTTCGTTGCTGATCCGGCGGTCCAATTCGACCGGTTCCAGGGTCTCGGATCCGCCGTGCGCGCGCAGGTACAACAACGAGCTCAGTCGGAGTTCGCGCCACTCTCGCTCCAGGTCGCGGTCGGCGGCGGCCATGGCGCGGTGGATCTCTTTGTCATAGAGGTTCGGCTCGTTCAGCTGGCGCTGGCGGACCTCCGCGTTGACCTTCGCACGGAAGGGGTCCTCGTCGGAGTCGTCCGGGGTGCGCAGCGCCTCGGCCAACCGCAGGGCTTCCTGCTGGTCATCCTCGTCGCCGGACTCCCGCAGCATGTGGGCGGCCATGGCCAGCGTCGACTCGATCCATTTCCACCGGCCGAAGTTCCCGTCGAACGGCTGGTCGATGATCAGCCGGCAGACCGTGAGCGCGCGTTCCCGGTCGTCCAGCTCCACGAAGAGAATATGGGCCAGGTCCCGCACATCCTGCAGGTGGCTGCCGGCCTTGGTGTTGAGGCCGCGGCTCAAGCGGGCGGCCAGCCCCTGGACCCGGGCGTTGCGTGCGTGCGCGCGCGCGACCTCGACCACCACCGCCTCGGGAGTGCCGTCCTCGGCCGGAATCAGTTCCAGTTCAGCCAGTGCCAGCGCGCCGGGCAACGGGGCGGGCCTGCGGGAGGAAGCGACGCGGATGCGCGAACCGTGGGCAATGCGCACCTTGCTGCCGTCTTCCAGCGTGGCCAACACCAGCGCCGGTGTGCCGAAATCGTCGGGTACGACGGCGGTGCTTGCCACCGGCGCCGAGTGCTCGCCGGAACGGGTCAGAAACCGGGAGCCGGCGGCTACTGCCTCGGCCTTGACATGGTGGATGTATGTCTCGGCCTGCTGTTCCGTCATGGGTAAATCCTTAGTCACGCTCGCGATCGTCTGAACAGTATATGAATCCGTTATCTTTCCGGGGGGAGGCTAGGCCCGGTGTCCAGTATGCCGACGTGATGAAACGATGGATTGTGAGCGGAGTCTCACGCGCTTCCCATCGCGGGAATAGGAACGCTGCGCACTGGCGTTGGTTTCCGCATCGGATACCGCGGGCCCAAAAAAATCGGTATCCGGCTCGGGATCGAGGACCGAAGATGACCGCGATCGCCGATAGCGTCCAAGATATCGAAAAGTTCCTTCCGGAACCGTCCCTCGTCAGTTCTTCCGACGAAGTACCTCACGCACAGCAGCCCTACATTCTTGTGAAAGCTGAATACAGCCATGAGCATTATTCTTGCCCCGGAGGCCCGCCTAGGCGAAGTGCCGACGCACGCCCCCGTTCATCCCGAGCAGTTCCGCAGCAGGAGCCGTCTGACCGTTCTGCTGCGGGCCGCGGGCACGGTCCTGACGGATCTTGCCAACCGTCGCAGCCAGCGGCCGGTCCCGCTGAAGCGGCTGCGCTACCAGGACCAGCACCGGGAGCAGTCCCGGGACCTGGCCGCCCAGATGTACGCCTGGATGCTGCCGAAGTAGGCGGGGGCGGTCAACCCGTCCCCGCCGACGGCCAACCCGTCCCCGCCGAGGCAGGACCGGCGGTCAGCGGCACCAGCCCGCGTGCGCCAGCGCCTGGCGCAGCAGGTTGCCGCGGCCGCCGATGAATTCGGACTGGACCGCCTGGCTCAGCGCATCTTCCGGCGTCATCCAGCTCAGTTCCAGGGCATCCTGACGCGGGTTGCATTCTCCGGTGACCGGGATGACGTAGGCCAGGGCCACGGCATGCTGCCGGTCATCGGTCAGCCCGGTTTCGGACGGCGACGGGAAGTACTCCGCCACCGTAAACGGCACCGGGCTGGCCGGCAGCTGCGGTAAGGCCAGCGGCCCCAGGTCCTTCTCCAGGTGGCGCACCAGGGCGGCACGGACCGTCTCGCGGTACATCACCCGTCCGGAGACGAACGTGCGCACCATCTCGCCTTCGTCCGATGCCTGCAGCAGCAGGCCGATTTCCGTCACGTACCCCAGCGAGTCCAGCCGCACCGGCACTGCCTCTACATAGAGCATCGGCAGGCGTTGCCGCGCCTCGTGCAGATCCTCGTGGGACAGCCAGCCGGGATACGGGTCGGGAGTGCGTACGCTCATGTACTTGTTCTACCGCACCGCTGCGACGCCAGTCACGCAGGCCGCCTTCCACGGCGCGTCCGTTCCACTGCGGGGCAACCACGGCCGGACCCGCCCGAACCGCGGAACCGCCGGTCCCATCAGGACCGATGCGTCGGCGGCAGGGGGCGGTTTCAGGCCGAGTCGTTTCGCGGGGCGCTGAACCGCAGACAGCCTCCGCCGGCAGGATTCGCGCCGTCCGGATGCCCCACCAGAAGGATGTGCCGGCCAGCCTCGTCCGCCAAGGAGCAGCCGTAACCGGCCGCGGTGAGGCGTTCCCGCAAGGCGGGCAGGTCGTCGTCGTACTCAAAAGCCAGCCCGAGATGCTCCGCCCCGCCGTGCTGCACCGCGACCAGCCCACCGTTCTTCGCCGCGAAGTCCGCCCGGTCGCCGGCATCGCCGCCGAAGCGGGGACGCGCGCCGATCCCGCGGAGGGTGGCCGCGGTACCCCGCACGTCCGGCGTCACCCAGACGGGCATGACGGACAGCGCCGGATCCGGCGGGTTCTGCCCGGCAAAGTGCCCGGACGACGGCGCGGCGGCCTTCGCCAGGAAGCTGAGGCCCGATGGTGCGGTGACCCGCGCGGCCAGGCCGTGGGCGCCCTCCTCGATCTCCGCCCGCGTGCCGTCGGCCACGGTGCGGAGGACAAACTCGTCCAGGTCACGGACCTCGAAGCCCAGTTCCAGGCGGCCGTCGGCGGCGTCGCCGGCATCGGCCGGGCACAGGTCCAGCCGCCCCGAGCCGGCGTCGAACTCCAGCCGGGCGCCGCCGTGGTCGGCCACGCAGGCCAGCCCTGCCGCGGTCAGCAAGTCCCGCCACGGACCGATGCGGGAGGTGGTCAACACGGGGCGGACGCGCAGCATCTGGGTTCTCCTTTGGGTCGGCACGCGGCGATACCAAAAAACTACTGGACGACGCGGCGCTGCCGTGCTGCCATAGGGCATGCCTGCTGAGCTTCCGGAGTTACTGGTGCCAGACGCCGCGGCGTGGCGAGCCTGGCTGGAGGAGAACCACGCCTCGTCGGCGGGCGTGTGGCTGATCCTGAGCAAGAAGGGCGGCACGGTGACCGCCCTCGATTATGCTGCGGCGCTGGACGAGGCGCTGTGTTTTGGCTGGATCGACGGGCAGGCCCGACGGCGAGACGCGGAAAGCTCCTTCCAACGCTTCACCCCGCGGACGAAGCGCAGCATCTGGTCGCTGCGGAACGTCGGGTACATCGAGCGGCTGGAGCAGGCCGGCAAGATGCACGAGGCCGGCCGTGCGGCGGTGGCCGCGGCGCAGGCCGACGGCCGCTGGGAGAAGGCCTACGCCGGTCCGGCCACCGCGGAGGTGCCCGAGGACCTGGCCGCGGCGATCGCCGCCGTCCCGGAAGCGCAGGCGATGTTCGAGGTGCTCACGTCGCAGAACCGCTTTGCGCTGATCCACCGGTTGGCCCAGCTGAAGACCGATGCCGGCCGGCAGCGCAAGATCACCGGCTTCGTGGAGATGCTGGCCCGGCACGAAGCACCGTATCCGCAGCAGAAGAAACCGTCCTGACGGCCGGCCGAACGGCCGGCAGGACGCGCGGCCCGGCCGCCCGTCATTCGGCCAGCGTGGCGGCGGCCTCCAAGGTCATCCAGGCTTGCAGTTGGGTGGACAGTTCGACGCCGGCGCCGGGCCCGGGAGCCGCGGCGGCAGGAACCGCGGGGTCGGGGGAGAAGACCAGCACCTCCCAGTTGCGGTGGTTTTCGATGGCCCGCCCGTCCCAAAAGCCTTGCGCGGTATCGAAGACCATCCGCGCGGCCAGTTCGCGCGCCGGGTCCGGCAAGCGCTCGGACCGGGCGGCCAGGGCCAGGTACCGGGCCAGGATCCCGGTGAACAGGCCGCCGTCGCCGGCGCCGTGCGTGCGCAGGACGAGTTGGCCGCCGGAGCCGGCTGTCCCTGTGGTCGCGGCGGTTGTGCCCGCGGCGGCCGGGCCTGTGGTGGCCGTGCCCGCGTCGGGGGCTGCATCCGGTGGTGTCGAAGGCCCTTGGACCAGACTGGCCGCGATGCCGTGCACCAGTTCGGTTGCCCGCCTCAGATCGGCGTCCCGGCCCGTTTCCAGCAGTGCCCCGAGCACCGGCCCCTGGTTGTAGGTGTAGATGTCGTCCACCAAGACCGGCTGCCCGCCCGAGACCCGGACGCCGTCGAGGTACAGCCGTTGCCCGGGCGCATACATGGTGGCGTCCAGCCAGTCCAGGAGCCGGGCGGCCTGCTTCCGGTCGCCCGCGCGGGCCAGGTAGAGGGCCGCCGGTGCCGTTGCGGGGGTGTTTTTGAAGTCCCTGGCGGTGTTCCAGAACAGGCCGCCGCCCAGGTCCGCGGTATGGGCCGATTCCAGCTCGGGCAGCAGGCGGCGCGCGGCGGCCCTGTTCCGGAAGCGCGGTTTGTGCGCTGCGGCGGCCAGCGTGTTCAGCCGTTGCGCGGCCAAGGCCAGCCAGGCCATGTCGTCGTAGTAGGAGTTGGGGAAGCGGAAACCGTTGCGCCATCGGATCGTGCGCAGCAGTCGCGCCGCGAGGCGGCCGGCGCTCGGCCCGTTGCCGCCGTCGTAATGCTGGTCCCGGTGCAGTTCCCGCCACCCGGCATCCACCAGGCAGTCCAGGAAGTGGGCCTGCCACCAGTAGTGCCATGGCCCGGACTGGCCGGGGGAGGGCCGGCGGACCGCGCCAAGCACGGTGAACGGAAGGCCCAGCAAGCGCTGGTTGAAATGACGGACGACGGCGATGGCGGCCTCGTCCGCGCGTCCTGCCGCCAACGCGGAGTTGGGCGGGCGGAAGGCTCCGCCGCCGGGCAGGGTGGGCATGTGGACCAGCCTAGCGGCGAATCGGGGGAGGCGCAGGCCGGAATCTGCCCGACCGGGCCCGCCGGTGCCTGGGCTGTGCGCCGGGCCACATTAGGCTGAGGTGTGCAGTGCCGCCGGGAGGCCGGCGGTCGGGACGAGCGTTGAGGACCCTGAGGAGGATTCAGTGGAGGTTGCCGGAACCGTAGCGTTGATCACGGGCGGAGCATCGGGGCTGGGGGCCGCGACGGCCCGCCGGTTACATGCTGCCGGAGCGTCGGTGGTGCTGATGGACCTGCCCGGCTCGAAGGGGAAAGAGTTCGCCGCGGGACTCGGAGACCGGGCCGTGTTTGCCCTCGCGGACGTGACCAGTGAGGACCAGGTGCAAGCGGCGGTGGACCAGGCCGCGGCGCTGGGACCGCTGAGGATCGTGGTGAACTGCGCCGGTGTCGCCACACCGGGCAAGGTGCTGGGCTGCGACGGGGTGCTGCCGCTGGAAGCGTTCACCAAGGTGGTACAAATCAACCTGGTCGGCACCTTCAACGTGATCCGGCTGGCCGCCGCCGTCATGGCCGCCACCGAACCGGTGGAAACCGAACTGGGAGGGCCCGAGCGCGGCGTCATCATCAACACCGCCTCCGTGGCGGCCTTCGACGGCCAGATCGGCCAGCCCGCCTACGCTGCCTCCAAGGGCGGAGTGGCGGCCATGACGCTTCCGCTCGCGCGGGAACTGGCGCGCTCGCTGATCCGGGTGGTCACCATCGCGCCGGGCATCTTCGAGACGCCGATGATGGCCGGGCTGCCGCAACAGGCGCAGGACTCGCTGGGCCAGCAGGTGCCGCACCCGTCCCGGCTGGGGCGGCCGGCCGAGTACGCGGAGCTGGCCGCGCACATCGTGGCCAACTCGATGCTCAACGGCGAAACCATCCGGCTGGACGGCGCGATCCGGATGGCCCCCAAGTAACCGAACGGTCCGGTAGGCGGGCGAACACCGCCCCCCAGTAACGTGCGGTCCCGTTAGGCGGGGCGGTCCGGCAGGCGGCGAGGCAACCGACGGGTCCCGGGCGGCGCCGAGGTAACCGGCGCCTCCCGGACTCTCTCGGCGAAAGGCGAGGCGCCGCCGTCGTACGCTTGAGGTGGACCGTGCCGAAGCTTGGAGTCCCCGGGAACGGCACGCCCGCCGCAGCCGCCCGCAGGACGCGAAAGGACGCACCCATGCCGCACTCCGCCCGCGACCGGGACCTCGACGCGAGCCTGCGCGCCGACGTGCGCCGGGTGAGCACGTTGCTGGGGGCATCGCTGGCGCGCCAGCATGGGCCGGAGCTGCTGGATCTGGTGGAGCAGGTGCGACTGCTGACCAAGGAGTCCAAGGAAGCGGCCCGCGGCGAGGGCGAGGCCACCGGGCCGTGGACGGCCCGTGAGGTGATCGACCAGGTCCGCGAACTGCTCGCGGGGCTGGACGTGGGCGAGGCCACCGACCTGGTGCGGGCTTTTGCCTTCTATTTCCACCTGGCCAACGCCGCCGAACAGGTGCACCGGGTGCGCCAATTGCGTGCCCGGCCGGAGGAAGACGGGCAGTTGCTGCGCACGGTGGCGCAGATTGCCGAGGAAGCGGGGCCCGAGGCGCTGCAGCGCGCCGTCAACCAGCTGGACGTCCGCCCCGTCTTCACCGCGCATCCCACAGAGGCGTCGCGGCGGACCGTGCTGGACAAGCTGCGCGCCATCTCCGACCTGCTGTCCACCACGACGGCGGAGGGCAGCACCGCGCGGCGGCGGCAGGACCGGCGGTTGGCCGAGATCATCGACCAGATGTGGCAGACGGACGAGCTGCGGCACGTGCGGCCCAGCCCGGTGGATGAGGCGCGCAACGCCGTCTACTACCTGGGCAACATCCTCACCAACACCATGCCGGAGCTGATGGGAGACCTGGCCGAGCTGCTCTCCGAACATGGCGTGACGCTGCCCGCCGACGGGGCGCCGCTGCGTTTCGGGTCCTGGATCGGCGGCGACCGGGACGGCAATCCGCTGGTCACCGTGGACGTGACGCATGAGGTCTTCCAGCTGCAGAACCAGCACGCGGTGCGGATCAACATCGGCTTTGTGGACGGCCTGATCGCGGTGCTGTCCAACTCGACGACGATCGTGGCCGCCAGCGACGAGCTGCTGGACTCCGTGGCCAGGGACCTGGAGAACCTGCCGGGCCTGGACGCCCGGGTGCGCGAGCTGAACGCGCACGAGCCCTACCGGCTGAAACTGACCTGCATCAAGGCGAAGCTGCTCAACACCAGTGCCCGGATCCAGCGCCGGCTCCCGCACGAGCCCGGACGGGACTACAGCTCGACGGCGGAGGTGCTGGCCGACCTGGCGCCGATCGAGCAGTCCCTGCGCGCCCACACCGCGTCGCTGGTGGCGGACGGTTCGCTGGCCGCCGTGCGCCGGGCGGTCTCGACCGTCGGACTTCACCTGGCCACCCTGGACTTCCGGGACAACGCGGGAAAGCACCACAAGGCGGTCGCGGCGCTGCTGGCTGCCCGCGATGCGGCGCGGACAGCGGCGGGTGCGACGGCGGCTGTGGGGGCCGCAAGCGCTGCGGCCGTATTGGGGACCGCGCGTGGTGGCGCGGCGTCGGGCGCGGCGGCGCACTTGGGGCCGGCGGCCGGGGGTGCTGCACCCGGATTGGGGGCGGCGGGTGGTGGCGCGGCGGCGGGTGTTGCGGCCGGGGGTGCTGCGCCGGCGGGTGTGGCGACAGCCGAGGGCGGCACGGACGCCTCGGCCGACGCTGCGGCGCCGGAAGACTACCTCGACTTGGCGCGCGGTCCGCGGCAGCAACTGCTTTCCTCGCTGCTGCTCTCGCCGGGACCGCTGGCTCCGCCGTCGTCGTTGAAAAAGAAGCGCGCGCGCACGCTGGAGGTATTCGGCGCGATCGCCGAGGCCCTGCGACAGTACGGCCCGGATGCGGTGGAGACCTATATTGTGTCCCGGGCACGCGGCGCCGACGACGTGCTGGCCGCCGCCGTGTTGGCGCGCGAGGCGGGACTGCTGGCGCTGGATGGGCCCGAGCCGAAGGCGCTGATCGGGTTCGCGCCGCTGCTGGAAAGCGTGGAGGCCCTGCGCAGCGGAGGGCGGATCCTGGACGACCTGCTCTCGGACCCGCAGTACCGCCGGATTGTGCGGCTGCGCGGCGATCTGCAGGAGGTCATGTTCGGCTACTCGGACTCGAACATGGAAGCCGGCGTGGCCACCAGCCAGTGGGAAATCCACAAGGCTCAGCTGGTGCTGCGCGACGTGGCCGCCCGGCACGGGGTGCGGCTGCGTTTCTTCCATGGCCGCGGCGGGTCGGTCGGCCGCGGCGGCGGGCCCACCTACGACGCGATCCTCGCCCAACCCAACGGTGCGCTGGCCGGCGAGATCAAGTTCACCGAGCAGGGCGAAGTCATTTCCGACAAGTACACCCTGCCGGAGCTGGCCCGGGAAAACCTGGAGCTGGCGCTCGCGGCCGTGCTGCAGGCCTCCGCGCTGCACCAAGAGCCGCGGACCTCGGAGGCCGAACGCGGCCGGTACCACGCGGCTATGGAGGTGATCTCCGGCGCGGCCTATGAGCGCTACCGCCTGCTGGTGGAGCATCCGGACCTGCCGGAGTACTTCCGGACTTCGACGCCGGTGGAGCAGCTGAGCACGGTCAAATTCGGTTCGCGCCCTGCAGACCGGACCGACGCGGACACGACCGCGGGTCCGGGGCTTGGCAAGCTGCGGGCCATCACCTGGGTGTTCGGCTGGACCCAGTCGCGGCAGATCGTTCCTGGCTGGTACGGCGTGGGCAGCGGCCTGCGGGCCGCCCGGGCCGCCGGGCTGCAGCCGCAGCTGCGCGAGATGATCAGCAACTGGCACTACTTCCAGTCCTTCATCTCGAACGTGGAGATGACGCTGGCCAAGACCGATCTGGAGATCGCGGCGCATTACGTCTCCACCCTGGTGCCTGCGCAGCTGCGGCACCTGTTCGACGACATCCGCGCCGAGTTTGAGCTGACCGTGGCCGAAATCCGGAACCTGACTGGCGAAAACGAACTGCTCGACAACCAGCCGGTGCTGCAGCGCTCGCTTCACATCCGCGACCAGTACCTGGACCCGATCTCGTACATGCAGGTGGAATTGCTGCGGCGCATCCGGACGTCGGAGCCGGATGAAGCCTTGCAGCGGGCGATGCTGATCACCGTCAACGGCATCGCCGCGGGTCTGCGGAACACCGGCTAGCGCGGGCCGGCGATGGTGGCGGAGTGGGCGTGCGGCGTCGGGGGCGTCGCGGGGCTGGATGGGCTGTCTCCGGATCGTCCGCGGGGTTGGCCGTGCACCCCCCAGCGCGCAGCTGTCCAAGTTTAGCCATAACTGTCCATGTTTCACCCGACCCACCCGCGTCTGACTAGGCATGATGCTTAAGCATCCGGTTAAATATGGACAGTCTGGTGCCGTGCCGTTTCTAAACCGCACCACCGGGGACTGTGCGCCCTCCGGCTACGCCGGGCGGTGCTTCGCCGCGACGGCCTCGGCCCGCAAAGCGACCCGCCCACCCCCCGCCGACCAACCCGCCCCTGAGCAGCCGGCCCCAGCCGACCTTCCGTCCAGCGGAACCAGGCGGTTGCCCGCCCGGCGATTGCTCGTCATGCTGTGGGCATGACCAAGCTGCTGCCCGCCGCCAACCTGTTCGGCCACGACGTCGTCGCCGCCATCGAGGCCGAGCCGGACGGCGTGGTGCACCTGGATGCGCACTTGGACCGGATCTGGCAGCACGCGGCACCGTTGCTGGCCGTCCGCGACAACGACGCCCACACGCTCTACGCCTACGGCCTGGCCCAGGCCATGCTGGCCGCCCACCCGGAGGCCGACGCCGGCGTCGTCCTTCCGGCCATCATGCTGCACGACATCGGCTGGTCCCAAGTGCCTCCGGACCAGGTCCTCTCCGCGATCGCCCCGGGCGGCGGCCGGCCCGACCTCGTGTTGCTGCACGAGAAGGAAGGCGCCCGACTGGCAGCCGGGATCCTCGAAGAGGCCGGCCACGAGCCGGAGCTCATTCCGCGCATCCTGGAGATCATCGACGGGCACGACTCGCGCAAGGAGGCCCTCTCGATCGAGGACGCGATCGTCAAGGATGCAGATAAAACGTGGCGGCTCAGTCCGCACGGCGTCGACACCGTGATGGAGTGGTTCGGGCTGGACCGCGGCCAGGCCCTCCGGCTCTGCAGCCAGCGCGTCCTGGGCCATCTCTTCACGGAGGAGGCCAAGGCCATGGCGCGCGCGCTGTCCGCGCTGGAATCGGTGACATTGTGGCCCCAGCGCCGGGCGTTGCTTGCCGACGGCTAGACTCGGATTCGGCCGGTGCGCGAGGGTACTGGCTGCGAAGCACCGGGGCGCTGACGACGGCGGTGTTCGGCTTTGCCCGGACGACGACGGCGGTGCCCGGGTTTGCCCGGACGACGACGCCCGGCTTCACGAGACCGCCGGCGGAATGTGGGAGGCAGCTATGGCCGGCGGTAGCCGAGATCCGGGACGCACGGTCACGTCCCGTGTGCTGGCCATCCTTGAAGCTTTCGAACAATCCCGCAGCGCGTTGAGCCTGACCCAGATTTCCGAGGGTTCCGGCCTGCCCTTGAGCACCACGCACCGGCTGGTCTCGGAGTTGACGGAATGGGGCTTTCTCTCCCGCGGCGCCAACGGCCGCTACCAACTGGGTATCCGCCTCTGGGAGCTGGCGCAGAACGCCGGCCGGCAACTGCGTGATGCCGCGCGCCCGTTCGTGCAGGACCTGTTCTCGCTCACCGGCGAGACGTCACAGCTGGCGGTCCGGGAAGGCCACGAGGTGCTGTACATCGAGCGCATTTACGGCACTAAGCGCGTGCCCCGTGCCTCGCGGGTCGGCGGCCGGCTGCCGATGCACGCCACCGCCGTCGGGAAGGTCATTCTTGCGTACGAGGAGGATTGGGTGCGCACCGCCTACTTGAACCGGCAGCTGGAGCGTCCCACCGCCCACACCCACATTGTTCCCGGGCGCCTGGCGGAGGAACTGGGCCAGATCCGCGAGCAGGGCTACGCCACCACGCTGGAGGAAGTCCGGCTCGGCTCTTGCTCCATCGCCGTGCCGGTCTTCCACACCGGTCGGGTCGGAGCCGGGCTGGGGCTGGTGTTGCTGACGTCGCAGGCCGCGACGATGACGCGGCACCTGCCGGCACTGCGCGGCGTCTCGACGCAGATCGAGCGCGCCACCGCGCATATCCCGCTGGAGTCCTTGCTGGGCAGCCACATCGCGCGCAAGGCCTGAGCGCCCGGCCCACAGCCCGCCGCCCGGGCATATTGCCAGCCAGCCGCACCACGCGCCACGGCGGCCGGTGGGGTCTTGCTGGGCAGCCACATTGCGCGCAAAAGCCTGCGCCCCACAGCCCGCCGCCCGGGTTAATTGGCGGGCGCTCACACACAGGCGCAGCGGCGTATGCCGGGTGGCGTCTTGCCCGGGCAGCCACACCGCACGCGCAAGGCCTGAGCCAGGGCCTGAGCGCCCCGCACATGCCAAGAGATGCTAAGCACTATTCATTTCCACTCAGTGGAAGAACCCTTTAGGCTTCGGAGAGTGACGTGGGCAACACTGGAGTCTAATCAGCCCGCCGACCGACACCGGCCACCGGCGGGAGCAAACCCCAAGGAGTTCCAGATGTCATCTTCGACCGAAACGGCAGCTTGTCCGTTCGGCCACGGTGCCGAGGCCCCCGCAGGACACCATGGCTATGAGCCGTTCCAAATGAAGGACCCGTTCCCGGCGTACACCGAGCTGCGGAACGAACAGCCCGTCATGTTTGACGAGCGCGTCGGCTACTACGTGGTTTCCCGTTATGACGACATCAAGGCTGTTTTCGAAGACTGGGAGACCTTCTCCAGCGAGAACGCCCAGGCACCGGTGCGCAAGCGCGGCCCGCAGGCCACCAAGATCATGGAAGAGGGCGGCTTCACCGCCTACTCGGGGCTTTCGGCCCGCCGCCCGCCGGAGCACACCCGGATCCGGGCAGTCGCCCAGAAGGCTTTCACCCCCCGCCGCTACAAGGCGCTGGAGCCGTTCATCCGGCAGAATGTCGTGGACCAGTTGGAAGCCATGCTGGCCCGCCCGGACCGCCGCGGCGAACTGGTGAAGGACCTGGCCTACACGGTCCCGACCGTCACGATCCTGACGCTGATCGGCGCCGATGTTTCCCAGGTGGACACCTTCAAGCGCTGGTCCGATTCCCGCGCGGCGATGACCTGGGGCGACCTCAGCGACGAGGAACAGATCCCGCACGCCCACAACCTGGTGGAGTACTGGCAGGAATGCCAGCGCCTGGTCCGCGTGGCCCACGAGGAAGGCGGCGACAACCTGACCGGCGACCTGGTCAAGGCCCAGCAGGACGGGGCGGAAATCAGCGACCATGAGATCGCCTCGATCCTCTACTCCCTGCTGTTCGCCGGACACGAAACCACCACCACCCTGATCGCCAACTCCCTGCGCGTGCTGCTGGCACGTCCGGACCAATGGCAGCAACTGGTGGAGGAACCCCGGAAAATCCCGGCGGCCATCGACGAGGTGCTGCGCTTCTCCGGCTCGATCGTCGGATGGCGCCGGAAGGCGCTCAAGGACACCGAAGTCGGCGGGGTCAAAATCCCGGAGGGCGGCGAACTGCTGCTTCTGATGGGCTCCGCCAACCGCGATGCCGGCCGCTTCGAAGACGGCGAGGAGTTCGACATCTCGCGCGGAAACGCCCGCGAACACCTGTCCTTCGGCTTCGGCATCCACTACTGCCTGGGCAACATGCTGGCCAAACTGCAGGCCAAGATCGCGCTGGAAGAGGTGGCGCGGCTGGCACCGAACCTGAAGCTGGAGAACCCCGGGGGCATCGAGTTCCGCGAGAACATCTCCTTCCGTGTCCCCGAAACCGTCCCCGTCACCTGGGAGGCCTGAGCCCATGCGCAGCAACGAATTCATCCAGTTTTTCGACGGCGGCATCGAGCCCAGGCTCGAGAACCTCGGCGGCAAGGGCGCCTCGCTGGTCACCATGACCTCCGCGGGCATGCCGGTGCCCCCGGGATTCGTCGTCACCACCGCCCAGTTTGACCGCTTCATGCAGGAAGCCGGGATCACCGAGCACATCAACCAACTGCTGGCCGGCCTTGACCCGGAAGACATCGCCCAAGTGGACGCAGTGTCCGCCTCAATCCGCGAAGACATCTGCTCCCGCCCGGTTCCGGCCGACATGCGCGCCCAGACCGTCGAGGCCTACGACGCCTTGATGTCCCGCTTCGACGCGCCGGTTCCGGTGGCGGTGCGTTCATCCGCCACCGCCGAGGACCTGCCCGATGCCTCCTTCGCGGGCCAGCAGGACACCTACCTCTGGCTGGAAGGCTTCGCCGCCGTCGGCGAACACATCCGCAGCTGCTGGGGGTCGCTCTACACGTCGCGCGCCATCATCTACCGGCTGAAAAACAACATCCCGGACGAGGGCCTGTCGATGGCCGTCGTGGTGCAGAAGATGGTTAACGCCAGGGTCTCCGGCGTCGCCATGACCCTGGACCCGGCCAACGGCGACCGCTCCAAGATCACTATCGACGCGTCCTACGGCGTCGGCGAGATGGTGGTGTCGGGGCAGGTCACGCCGGACAACATCGTGCTGGACAAGGTCACCCTGGCCCCGGTCGCCGAACACCTGGGCGACAAGCACGCCGAGCTGGTGCCCGATGCCGCCGCGCGCACCCTGGTGGAGCGGGAGGTCGACGCCGAGCGGCGGGCACGGCGCAGCCTGAACGACGACGAACTGCTCGCGGTGGCGCGGATGGCCAAGCGGGCCGAGAAACACTACAAGTGCCCGCAGGACATCGAGTGGGCGTTGGACAGGGACCTGCCCGACGGCGAAAACCTGCTGCTGCTGCAGTCCCGGCCGGAAACCGTGCACTCGTCCAAGAAGCCGACGGCATCTTCGTCCGCGGTACCGGGAAGCGGCGGATACGCCGCGGCCCTCGGTGCCGCTCCCATGACGACGGCGGCACCCGCCGGATCCGGGAACACCGGAGCCGGGAATCCAAGCCCCGCCACCGGAAGCTTCAGCCTGGGCAGCATCACTGCCTCGCTCCTGAAGCCCTCCGCCTGACCGTTCCTGCCCTGAACTGTTCCACGTTCCACCGCAAGGTAGCAAGGTTCCAACAGCTCCACCGCAAGGATCCACCGTTCCACCGAACCGCCCACCGCAGGCTCAACGCAGAGCCGCCACCGAAAGGACCGCCATGTCTATGAAGTCCTTCCCGAAGCCCTCCGAACTGCCGGTGCCAGCCGGCGCCGAGGGCTGGGAGAAGATCTACCCGTACTATCTGGTGTTCCAGGACAAGCTCAAGGAACAGGAAGACGCCAAGTTCTGGTTCTGCGACAGCCAGCACTGGCCGACCGTCTACAAGCCGTTCGAGACGATCGGCGGTGAGTTCGCGGTCAAGTGCCTGGGCCAGTACAACGCCCGCCACCTGATGATTCCCAACGCCAACGGCATCGAGTTCCGCGTGCATCTGGGTTACCTGTACATGTCCCCGATCCCGGTTCCGGAGGACCAGATCGCCGCGCGCGTCCCGCATTTCGAGCAGCGGGTGGGCCACTACTTCCAGAACTGGGAGGAACTGCTCCAGCAGTGGCATGCGAAGGTCCGCGGCACCATCGACGAGATGGAGACCATCTCCTTCAAGAAGCTGCCGGACATGGTGCCGATGGATGACATCACCACGGGCAAGGCGATGGACGGCTCCGAGGTGCTGCTGGAGAACTACGACCGGCTGATCCAGCTGGCCTACCAGAACTGGCAGTACCACTTCGAGTTCCTGAACCTGGGCTACATCGCCTACCTGGACTTCTTCAACTTCTGCAAGGAAGTCTTTCCGAACATCCCGGACCAGTCGATCGCCACCATGGTGCAGGGCGTGGACATGGAGCTCTTCCGCCCGGACGACGAGCTCAAGCACCTCGCCGTGCTGGCCGTGGAGCTGGGCCTGCAGTCCGCCTTCGGCAACACGGACGACGTCGATGCCACCTTGGCCGCGGTTCGCGCCTCCGCGGGCGGCGACCGCTGGATCGCCCGCTACGAGGAAGCCAAGGACCCGTGGTTCAACTTCACCGTGGGCAACGGCTTCTATGGGCACGACAAGTACTGGAACGAATACCAGGAAATCCCGTTGGGCTACATCGCCGACTACATCCGCCGGCTGGACGAAGGCCAGCAGATCATGCGGCCGGTCGAGGAGCTGGTGGCGGAGAAGGAACGGATCGTGGAGGAATACCGCGAACTGCTGGAAGGCGATGCGCAGGCGGTCTTCGATGCCAAGCGCCAGCTGGCCGCCACCGCCTACCCGTACGTGGAAAACCACAACTTCTACATCGAGCACTGGACCATGGGCGTCTTCTGGCGCAAGATCCGCGAGCTCTCGCGGATGATGCACGCCGAGGGATTCTGGACCGAACCGGACGACCTGCTGTACCTGAACCGGAACGAAGTCCGCGACGCGCTCTTCGACCTGGTCACCGGCTGGGGCGTGGGTGCCGAGCCGATCGGCCCCACCTACTGGCCGGAGGAAATCGAGCGCCGCCGCAAGATTGTGGACGCGCTGAAGACCGCGCGTCCGGCACCGGCGCTGAACACCCCGCCGGCCTCGATCACCGAACCGTTCACCCGGATGCTCTGGGGCATCACCACCGAACAGGTCCAGCAGTGGCTGGGCGAAGGCGAAGAGGTGGAAGGCGGCGGGCTGCGCGGCATGGCCGCGTCCCCGGGCGTCGTCGAAGGGTACGCGCGGGTGGTCCACGATTCGGACCAGCTTTCCGAGGTCCAGCAGGACGAGATCCTGGTGGCCACGGTGACCGCGCCGAGCTGGGGGCCGATCTTCGGCAAGATCAAGGCCACCGTCACGGACATCGGCGGCATGATGAGCCACGCCGCGATTGTCTGCCGCGAGTACGGGCTGCCGGCGGTGACCGGCACCGGTTCGGCCTCCACCACCATCAAGACCGGCCAGCGGCTGCGGGTGGACGGCACCAAGGGCACCGTGCAGATTCTGGACGCCGAAGAATCCGCCGAACCGGCCGTCGCCGGGCCTGGAGCACACAGCCACACCTGAGCACTCGGTATCTGAGCAGCCTCAGGCGAATTCGGTGCCGGGCCGGGCGTAGCCCGTTTCCCAAGCGGGCCCCGGCCCGGCACACCCCCAACATGAAAGCGTGACGATGACACAGCCTCCCCCCGACGCCACGGCCGGCCCCGGCTTCCTGAACCCCGACCAGGGGGCCGGCACCAGGACCGTGCTGATCACCGGAGCCGCCGGCGGTCTGGGCCGAGCCTTCGCCCTGGGCTTCGCGTCCCGCGGGTACCGGGTGGCAGCGGCCGATACCAACCTGGCCGGTGCCGAAAAGACAGCCGCGCTGGTCCGCGAAACCGGCGCGGAGGCAGAGGCCTTCGAAGCCGACGTCACCGACGTGGCCTCCACCGAGGCCCTCGCCCGGCGGTGCGCGGACTTCGGGCAGGGGAGCATCGACGTCGTCCTCAACAACGCCGCCATTTACGCCACGGTGACCCGCACCCCGTTCGAGGAGATCGACCCGGCCGAATGGGACCTGGTGATGAACGTGAACCTCAAGGGCCCCTGGCTGGTGACCCGCGCGGCCAGCCCCTACCTGCCCGACGGCGCCCGCGTCATCAACCTCTCCTCCGCCACCATCTACTCCGGCTCGGAGCAGTGGCTGCACTACGTCGCCTCGAAGGGCGGGGTGGTGTCGATGACCCGGGTGCTGGCCAAGGAACTGGGCCGGCGCAACATCACCGTCAACGCAATCGCCCCCGGCTTCACGCTCACCGAGGCCAGCTACGGGCTGATGGAGAACGCCGAGAACTACGGCGTGGACCGCGGCGCGCTCAAACGCGCCAGCCAGCCCGAGGACATCGTGGGCGCGGCGCTGTTCCTGGCCGGCCCGGACAGTTCCTACATCACCGGACAAACCATGGTGGTCGACGGCGGCCGCCAGTTCATCTGAACCACTGCAACCCGAAGGAGAACCATGCCTACGGTACATTTCACCGACGCTGAAGGCGCCGTCCGCGACGTCGAAGGCAACCCCGGCGACTCGGTCATGGAAACCGCGGTGCGCAACGGCGTGCCGGGCATCGTCGCCGAATGCGGCGGCTCGCTGTCCTGCGCCACGTGCCACGTGTTCGTCCGCGAGGACACCCTGGACCAGCTTCCGGAAATGGAAGACATGGAAGACGAAATGCTCTACGGAACGGCCGTGGACCGCCAGGAAAATTCGCGCCTGTCCTGCCAGCTCAAGCTCTGCGAGGGCCAGGACGTTTACGTCACCACTCCCGAAACGCAGATTTGATCATGGAAACCACCACCACCACGACGACGGCGGTCCCTGCCGAGGCGGCGGACGGCGCCGTGCAAACCGGGCTGCTGATCATCGGTGCCAGCCAGTCGGGAGTCCAGCTGGCCGTTTCGCTGCGGGCACTCGGCTTCACCGAGCACATCACGCTGCTGGGTGAGGAAAACCACCGGCCCTACCAGCGCCCGGCCCTGTCCAAGGAGTTCCTGCAGGGCACGGTGGAGAGCGAATCGCTGATCTTCCGGTCCAACCAGTACTGGGAGGACCACAATGTGGCCCTGGTCAAGGGCGAGCGGATCGAGCGGATCGAGAAGGAAGCGGACGGCTCCGGCGTGGCACACGCGGTCTCCGGGGCACAGTTCCCGTTCCGCCGGCTGGCGCTGACCGTCGGCGCCCGCGCCCGCAAGCTCCAGGTCCCCGGCGCCGAGCTGGACGGGGTGGTCTACCTGCGCAACGCCGACGACGCGCTGGCGCTGAAGGCCCAGCTCGAGGACCTGCGGGACGCGGTGGTGATCGGCGGCGGCTTCATCGGGCTGGAGGCCGCCTCCAGCCTGCACAAGATGGGCAAAAACGTCACCGTGCTCGAGTACGGGCCGCGGCTGATCGGCCGGGCCGTGGGCGAAGAAACCAGCGACTACTTCCTGACCGCGCACCGTGCACGGGGCCTCGACATCCGGTTGAATTCCCGCATCCGGGAACTGGTGCCGGCCGACGGCGGGGGCAGGGTGGGCGGCGTCGGACTCGAAGACGGCACCGTGGTCGCCGCCCAGCTGGTGCTGGTCGGCATCGGCGTCGTGCCGAACACCGAGCTGGCCGAGCAGCTGGGCCTGGAGGTGGACAACGGCATTGTGGTCGATCGGCACGCGCTGGCCTCCGACGGGACCACGGTGGCGGTGGGCGACGTGGCCAACATGCCCAACCCGCTGCCCGGCTCACCGGAGGGCGAGCGGATCCGGCTGGAAAGCGTGAACAACGCGATCGAACACGCCAAGGTCGCCGCCTACTCCCTGATGGGCCGGCGGGAGGACTACGCCGGAATCCCGTGGTTCTGGTCCAACCAGGCGGACCTGAAGCTGCAGATCGCCGGCCTGACACTGGGCTACGACCGGACCGTCGTCCGCCGCGACGACGAGCGCGGCAAGTTCTCCGTCCTCTACTACCGCGGCGGCCGGATCATCGCCGCCGACTGCGTGAACGCCCCGCTGGACTTCATGGCGGTCAAAAATGCGCTGGCCAAGAGCCAGAACATTCCCGCGGACGCCGCGGCTGACCCCGCCGTCGTCCTCAAGACCATCGCGACGGACGCCTGACCGCCCGCCGTGCGCGGCCGCACGACAAGGAGACCCACCCCATGAGCACCCCCGAGACACAGACCCCGGAGGCCAAAGGCAAAGCCCCAGCGTGGGCGACCGGCGGCCAACCCAACCCCGCCGACGATCCGCGCGCCGCTGCCTTCGCGGCCGCCTACCCGGTGCGGCCGCTGCCGGCCACGGGCGACGTCGACACCGCGCCCATTTCCACCACCCCGGCGGCCGCCGCCGACCTGGACCCGATCTGGCAGGCCGTGGTGCAGGAGACACGCACCCGCGCCAACGACATCCACCTGCCGATTTCGCTGGCCTTCGCCGAGCGGCTGTGCCGGGCCTACCCGCAAGCCGACGCGGAACTGGTCCGGGTAGCCGTCCTGCTGCACGACACCGGCTGGGCGCACGTGGACGAGGAACGGATCCTCTCCGAGGGGTTCACCGGCGACTGGCGCAAGGCGGCCATCCGGTTCGAGCACGAGGCCGAGGGCTGCAAGGTGGCGCGCAGGGTGCTGCCCGGCCTAGGGTATCCGGAGGAGTTCATCGACCGCGTCTGCGACATCATCGACGGCCACGACACCCGCCACGTGCCGTACTCGCTGGAGGACGCACTGGTCCGCGACTCTGACCGGCTGTGGCGGTTCGACCACGCCGGCATCGCGGTGGCGTCGTCCTGGTTCGGCATGACGCCGGCCGTCTATACCGACCGGCTCGGCGCCGAGATCATTCCGGAACTGATTACCGAGGCCGCCCTTGCCATGGGAACGGCCGACCTGGAGCGTTCCAGGGCGCTGCTGAAGACAGGAGTCATCCGATGACCACCACCCCAGGCACCGCAACCCCCGCACCGGGGGGAGCACCGACGTCGTCCGCTCCGCCTGCCGTCGCCGCGCGCTCGGCGTTGCACCTGCCCTACACGCACGTCGACGACGTCTTCGTCGACGGCGCGTGGGTCCCCGCCCGCGGCACCGGCCGCAACCCGGTGACCGACCCGGCCACCGGCGAGGTCTGGGGATCGGTGCCGGACGGCACCCCCGAAGACGTGGACGCTGCCGTGGCCGCGGCGCGGCGGGCCTTCGACTCCGGTCCGTGGCCGACGCTGGCGCCGTCCGAACGCGCGGCGTATCTGCTGCGGATTGCCGACGAAGTGGAGAAGCGGGCCGAGGAGCTCTCGCTGACCAACACCCGCGAAAACGGCTCGCCGGTGTCCGAGTCCTCCCGTGCCGCCGGCAACGCTGCGGGAATCTTCCGGTACTTCGCCACCCTGGCCGACTATCTGGAACATGAAGATGTGCGCCCGTTCCCGCTCGGCGGCGGCGAATCAGTGGTGCGTCGGGATCCGGTGGGGGTGTGCGGGCTGATCGCGCCGTGGAACTTCCCGATCAACCTCATGGTCATCAAGCTGGCGCCGGCGCTGCTGGCCGGCTGCACCGTGGTGATGAAACCGGCCTCGCCCACGCCGCTGTCCTTCCGCCTCATCGTCGACGCCGTGGCCGCCGCCGGAGTGCCGGCCGGCGTGGTCAACCTGGTCACCGGATCCGGCAGGCTCGGCGACACTCTGGTCAAGCATCCCGGCGTGGACAAGGTCGCCTTCACCGGTTCCACTCCGGTGGGACGCCGGATCGCCGCTGCCTGCGGCGAGCTGCTGCGTCCCGTCACGCTGGAACTCGGCGGCAAGTCCAGCGCGGTGGTGCTCGAGGACGCCGACCTGGACGAGATGTCGAAGGTGCTGATTCGCTCCAGCATGCGCAACACGGGCCAGACCTGCTACATCTCCAGCCGCATCCTCGCCCCGGCCTCGCGCTATGACCAGGTGGTGGACATGGTGACGGCGACCATCGCCGCCGGCGTCCAGGGCGACCCGCTGGACCCGGCCACCGATTTCGGCCCCTCCGCCACCGAGTCGCAGTACCGGACAGTGCTCGAGCATCTGGAGGCGGCCAGGGCCGAGGGAGCCCGGGCCACCACCGGCGGGCGGGCCGCGCGGCTCGGTGGCGGGCTCGAGGGCGGTTACTTTGTGGAGCCCACCGTGTTCGCCGACGTGTCACCGGACATGCGCATTGCCCGCGAGGAGGTCTTCGGGCCGGCCCTGGCCGTGTTGAAGTACACGGATGTGGACGAAGCTGTGGCGCTCGCGAACAACACCGGGTTCGGCCTGGGCGGACTCGTGTTCGGCCAGGACCAGGACGCCGCGCTCGCCGTGGCCGACCGGATGGACACCGGCTCGGTGGGCATCAATTTCTTCGCCTCCAACCACTCCGCCCCGTTCGGCGGCAGGCACGACTCGGGCCTCGGCACCGAGTACGGGATTGAGGGACTCAACGCCTACGTCAGCTACAAGTCCATCCACCGCCGCTAGGACTGTCCGGCCAGCAGCCGGGCGTAGAGGTCCAGGTGGTCCGCCGTCATGCGTGCCGCGCTGAAGCGATCCTCGGCGGCGGCGCGGCAGGCGCGGCGGTCCAACGAGGCCGCCTGGGGCAGCAGCTTCGCCAGCTCCCGATGGTCCTCGGCCAGGTGCCCGGTGGCGCCCGGCTCGACGATTTCCGGGGCGGCTCCCCGCGGTGTGGCGACCACGGGGGTCCCGGCGGCCAGGGCCTCGATCATGACGAGGCCGAAAGGTTCGGCCCACTGGAGGGGATTCAAGAGGGCCACCGCCTCGCCCAGCAACCGGTATTTGTCGCCGCCGGCGACTTCGCCGACGAACTCCTCATCCGGCCCGAGCATGGGTTCGATGACGTCATGGAAATACCGCAGTTCCTCGGGTTCGCGCATCTTGGCGGCGATTTTCAGCGGCATCCCCGCCAAGCGCGAGATCCTGATGGCCTCGGCGATGCCCTTGTCCGGGCACATCCGGCCCAGGAAACAGGCATAGCCGCCCCGGCCCCCGCCCACCGGCACCGCGGCGGTATCTATGCCGTGGTGAATGACGGCGGCCACGTCGAGGCCGGTACCGGCGACCTGCTGGTGGGAGATCGCGACGAGGGAGACATGCCGTGCGGCGGCGCGGTAGATACCGGTTAGCTGCGCGGTAAGCCCGGTGTGGATCGTCATGACCCCCGGAACCCCGGCCGGCCGGTCCCTGTAGAACGGCCCCACCAGGGTGTGGTCGTGGATGAGATCCACCCCGTGAAGCCCCTCATATGCCCGGATGACGTGGTTGAGCTCCGACCAGCTCGTTCCGATGGCATCCGGATCAGACGGCTCCGTGCCGGGCACCAGGGGAACGGGGCATTTGCTGTCGGCAGCGGCGGCCAGCAGCACGTCGTGCCCCGCGTCCGCGAAGCCGCGGGCGAGGATATCAACGACCTGTTCGATACCGCCATAGCCGTATGGCGGAATGGGAAACCACGGTGGCGCGATCAGCCCGATACGCATCGTTGGCCTTTTCTCCCGGAGGAGGTCCAGCGTACGACAGGGCAGCGCGGGTTGGCGAGGCGCATCTGCGGCGCCTGCGGACCTGCCCAGCGGCGGCCGGTCAGCAGCCGCGGGCGGCGCGGCCGCCAGAGCCGTCGACGAAGGCAGCTCATCTGTCGCCTGCGGAGCTTTCCGACCCTTCGGACTCCCGGCCGCCGAGCACCAGCAGCTCCGCCAGCGGCGAGCGCGCGCCGCGACGCACCCTAACCCCTGGAGCCAGGCCCTCCACCGTGAAGGTTTTGCCTGTGGCGGCCAGGGACACCCGGGATTTACCGAGCAGCAGGTTGTCCGCCCGGAACGAGCCGAAGTCTTCCGGAATCTCAGGAGCGAGCCACAGCTCGTCCGCCGGGAGATACGGGTCCAGGCGCAGGAGCATGCGCATCAGATGGACCGGCGAGGCGGCGGCCCAGGCCTGCGGCGAACAGGACGTGGGGTAGGGCACCGGCACGTCGTATTCATCCCGGTCGAAACCGCAGAACAGTTCGGGCAGCCGTCCGCCGAAGCGAACGGCCGCATCAAAGAGCCCGCCGGCCACCTTGCGGGCCTCCTCGACAAACCCATAGCGCATCAGCCCGCTGGCGACCAGGGTGCTGTCATGGGGCCACACGGAGCCGTTGTGGTAGCTGACCGGGTTGTAGGCGCCCATGTCCGATGCCAGCGTCCGGATCCCCCAGCCCGTGAACATCTCGGGGGACATGAGCCGGGCGGCCACCTGCGGTGCCTTGTCGTCATCGACGATCCCTGACCACAGACAGTGCCCCATGTTGGAAGCGCAGGCGTCCACCGGCCGCTTCTTCCCGTCCAGTGCCACGGCGTAGTACCCCAGGTCGGGGAGCCAAAAGCGCTCGTTAAACTCCTCTTTCAGCCTTTCCGCGCGGCGCCCCCACTCGGCGGCCAGGTCCTGATCACCGGCCGCTGCGGCCAGCAGACCGCGGCCAATGTAGGCGCTGTACACATACCCCTGCACCTCGCACAGGGCGATCGGCGGCTCGGCCATCCTGCCGTCGGCGAAGTTGATGCCGTCCCAGGAATCTTTCCATCCCTGGTTGAGCAGGCCGTGGGGAACGGCACGGTCGTATTCCACAAAATCGTCACCGTCCCGGTCCCCGAAGTCCCGGATCCAGTCCAGCGCCCGGTCCGCGTGCGGCAGCAGCGACTGCAGGACGTCCTGCTCCATCCCCCAGCGGTTCAGCTCGGACATCAGGATGACGAAGAGGGGAGTCGCGTCCGCCGTCCCGTAGTACGCGGCGTGGTCGCCGAGAACCACTCCGGCCGCTACGCCCAGGCGCACCTCGTGGAGAATCCGTCCGGGCTCCTCCTCGGTGTCGGGATTGATTTTGCTACCCTGCCGTGCGGCGAGCGTCTGCAGCGTCCCGCGTGCCAGTGAGGGGTCGACGGGCAGCGCCATGTAGGCGGATAGCAGCGAGTCCCGGCCGAAGAGCGCCATGAACCATGGGGCTCCGGCGGCAACCACGGCGCGTCCCGGATGGGCGGGGTCGAAGATCCGCAGCGCACCTAGATCCTCGTGGCTTCGCCGGAGCACCGCCTCGATGTCGGTATTGGCAATGTCCAGCTGCGGCGTCGATTCTCCCCAGGCCCGGTGGCGGCGTGCCGCTTCAAGGTCGGCGACCGAGCCGCTTGCGGCGAACGGCTCCGCGGGCCGGTCCTGTTCCACCAGCGGGGTGACGATGACGCTCGTGGACCACTTCCCGCGCGCCGGGATGATTGCCTCGAAGTGGAGCACGTCCTCGTTCACAGCTGCGCCGCGCCCGTGCACGAGGATGCCGCGCCGGCGGCCGCGGCGAACGGCTTCGAGCTGCATCTCATCACCGTGGACCTGCCTGACCAGCTGCGCCGCAGGCGCCGCCCGCCCGCCTTTCACGTCAAAGAGGTCGGCAAAATCGGCCTCCACCCGCAGCTCCAAGACGCACTTCGCCGGCAGGGCCGAGTGATTGGTCACCACAAGGTCCTCGCGCAGGCCGGCCCCTACCAGCCGTTCGCGTTCCACCACCAGTTGGGAGTCGGCGAGCCCGTCCGCGCGGCGGGCCCGCCCGACGAAGAGCGCACGGTACGGCTCCAAAACGCGGGAAAGAAGGGGCTCGAGCGGAAGCGCGTTGACGGTCAGGCACCAGCCGGACAAGATCCGGGTGTCCTGGTAAAAGGCGCCTTGTGTCAGGCCGGGATACATGTCGCCGCCGGCCGAGGAGATACAGAAGGACGAACCTTCCACCACCGTTACCGCGCCGCCGGAAGCCATCGGCCCGGCCGCGGTATCGGCATTCCAGCCACTGCTGGACTGCGCCTGATCCGGCGAGGCGCTTTCTTGTTCGGGGGATGCAGGGGTGATCGATTGCTTTTTCACAGTTGACCCTCTTGAACTGCGCACAGCGGAACCCTGGTGCTGAAACCGGCTGCTGAAGAGGCTGCTCCCGGCAGCCCGCCTCCAGCGGTTTCTCTTTATTTGATGTTCTGCCGGATTAGTACGTCAAGATGGCGGCTCCAGGATTCCCGTTCGGCGTGCCTTTTGGCCACGTGGACCCGGACCGCGTGCGTCACATTTCCCCCGCCGATCCTTGCTCCGAGCGTGCAATGGACGGCGGAACCTGTTGTGCTGGTGGGGGAGGTCGATGAATGAAGAACTGGTTGCTCCTCGCGGGCGCGATTGTGTGTGAGGTGGTGGCGTCCCTGTCATTGAAGGCAGCTTTGGAAGCGCCGGCGATGTACGCGGTGGTAGTCGTCGGCTACGTCACGTCGTTCGCGCTCCTCGCCGCCGTCCTGCGCGCGGGAGTGCCCGTCGGGGTCGCCTACGGGATCTGGGGCGCGCTCGGCGTCGCCCTCACGGCTGTCCTGGCGGCAGTCCTGTACCAGGAACCGCTGACGACCATGATGGTTGCCGGCATGGCGCTCGCCGTGGCCGGAGTGGTGCTCGTGCAATGGGGAGGGCACCGGGCCGCGGTGCGCCGGGCAGAGCAGGCGCGTACGTGACGGCCTGGATCTTCCTCGCCATCGCGATCGTTGTGGAGGTAGCCGCGACCCTCTCGCTGCGGGCCAGCATCGATGGGCACAAAGCGTGGCTGGTGGCCGTGGTATCCGGCTACCTCGTCGCCTTTACATGCCTGTCCTTCGCCCTGCGGCACGGGCTGGGAATCGGAATTGCCTACGGCATCTGGACCGCCTGCGGCGTTGCCCTGACGGCGGTGGCCGGCAAGTTCCTCTTCGACGAACCGCTCACCAAGCTGATGGCGGCCGGAATCGTGTGCATCGGCGCCGGCGTGCTTTTGATCGAACTGGGTTCGCCGTGACGCCTGCCCGCCACACGGAAGACGTGCCGCTGACCGCCGGTTCGGCAGGCCCGGACGCAGCTAAAGTTGAGGGATGCCGTCCTTCCGCGCCCAGTTGAACATCACCGGACTGCGGCCGGGTCACCGTCCGGAAGCGGTGATGGAGGCCGCAACGGCAGCCGTCGGTTCCGCCCACGTGGTGGAAGCAAACCAGCTGGACGTGGTGGCAGGCGTCCCGCGGATCACCGTCCGCTTCACGGTGGACGCCAACGCTTACGCCGCGGAGAACCGCCAGGCCTTGCAGGCGGGAGCCAACATGCGCCACGCGGTTGAAGAAGTCGCCAGCACCACCGGACTGGCCGTACTGCGCCGCTCACGCGGCAAGTGGGGCCCGGTCCGCTAACGGGAACCCCCGCCGCGCCGGGTCAGTCCAGCGGTTTGCCCCGGCGGATCGCGAGGCGCTCGGCATGCCCCACCTGGAACCGGCGGGACATGCCGCACACGAGCACGAAGAACAGGCCGAAGCCGGCCGCCATGGCCACGGGCGCGGACGGCGAATCACCGAGGAAACGGTCGTAGAGCAGCCAGCCGAGGCCCCAGCAGACTGCCAGTACCACCGCCATCCGACCGCGGCCGGTCATGGCCGCCACGGCTGCCGAGAAGGACACCGCCGCCACCGCCAGCACGGCCCAGGCCTCGGCGCCCCAGCCGAACAAATCGGCGCCGCGACCGGTCAGCCAGCCCGCGGCATCGACCGCCGCTGCCAGCAGTGTCCAGCCGGTGAACAGGCCGATCGGAGCATCCGCCAGGAGGGCTTCCGCCGGTTCACGGGCGGGATGGCGGGTCAGTCCGTAGACCGCCAGGCCAAGGGATGCCAGCACCAGCAGGGTAAAAATCAGCGTCAGCCCCGTGTGTCCGGCCTGCGCGGCCACGACGCCGGCCGCGTTCAGCAGCATCGCCGCCGCGACCGGCCACCCGGTGGAGCGCTGCCGCGCGGACTCGCGCACTGCCGGCCACCACTGGAAGATCGTGTAGCCAAAGAGGCCCAGGTAGATCAGCGACCAGATCTCGGCTGCCCGGGCATCGAGCGACAGCAGGGTCACGTCGGGGTAGAGCGAGCCGCCGGCCGCATCATGGACCGGAGTGCCGCCGAGCAGGCCCACGCTGCTGAAGCCTGCCAGCAGGCAAATGACCAAAGCGGCGGTCACAGCACACTGGCGTGCCAGGTCGGTGGCCGGCACGGAACGGAGCTGCCGGGCCGGAGGCAATGCGGCATTCATCAAGGGTTCCAGGGCAGGCGCAGGTTTCACTCTGCTCCCAGATCGGCGGCGGGGGACGCGGCGGGGCGGGGGGCAACGGCGTCGGCAGCGCCCCCGGCAGGCCGGTAGGTCCGCCGGCGGAGGCCGATGACCGCCGCGGTCACCGAAGCCACCAGGACGCCCACCCCTGTCCCGATCAGGATGTTGACCCAGAACGGGAAGGCGGACACGCTGCCCGCGACATAGCCCAGCCCGATCATCCATGCGGCCCACAGCACCGAGCCGGCGGCCGACGCGAGCAGGAACGGCTTGAACGGTACGTCGGCCAGCCCGGAGGCCGCCACCGCCGCCGTGCGGCCGCCCGGGATGAAACGGGCTGCCACCACCGCGGCATAGGTGGAGGATTCGCCGGCTTTGCTCAGCGCCATCGTCACGCCCCGGTCGATCATCCGGCCCCAGCTGTGACGGTTAAGCCAGGCGTTGACGCCCCGCTGGAAGAGCAGGAAGAGCAGGAGGTCGCCCAGCCAGCTGCCCAGCACCGCGGCCAGCACTACCAGCGGCAGGATCAGCTCGCCGTTGGCCAGCAGGGTGCCGCCGCCGATTACCATCACTTCCGACGGAGAAGCGGGCATCGCGGCGTCGAGGACGACCAGCAGCAGCGTCATGGGGTAGTACACCCACTGCAGCGGCCCCTCGGGAATCTCCATTCGCCCAATCTATCGGGAATTCAGGCCCGGTGGCAGACTGGAAAAGATGGAAATACGCATCCTTGAAGGGGACATCACCCAGCGCCAGGTGGACGCCATAGTGAACGCCGCAAACTCCAGCCTGCTGGGCGGCGGGGGAGTGGACGGGGCCATCCACGCAGCCGCGGGACCGCAGCTGCTGGAAGCCTGCCGCCGGCTGCGCGCCACCGAACTGCCGGACGGGCTGCCGCCGGGCCACGCGGCGGCCACCGAGGGCTACTTCCTGCCCGCCAAGTGGGTGATCCATACCGTGGGGCCCAACCGCCGCGCCGGCCAGACCGATCCGGAGACGCTGGCCAGCTGCTTCCGGGAATCCCTCCGCGTGGCCGATGAGTTGCGGGCCGAAACGCTGGCGTTCCCGGCGATCGGTGCCGGCGTCTATGGCTGGGACGCGGAGACGGTCGCCCGGCGCGGCATCGGCGAGGTTCTGAAGTACGACGGCGGCGGGATCCGGGTGGTCGAATTTGTCCTGTTCTCTGCCGGGCTGGCCGAGACCTTCCGCAGCGTCCACGCGGAACTGGGCGCTTAGCCTTTATCGCGAAGGCCGTAGTAGCGGCGCAGCCACAGCGAAAGACCGTCCAGGCCCGGGAAGAGCACCCGTTCATTGACGTTCGCCTGGTCGAGGTGGTCCCGGATGCGCCACTTGAGCGTTGCCGGGATGATGACCTTGCGGTAGATGCCGGGGTGGCGCTCCAGCCATTCGTCCAGGCCCGCCGATGAATCCGACATGGTGGAAAAGATGGCCGCCTGGTTCACGATCCGCTCGTCCAGCGACGGCGGTTCGAAGAACAACGGCACGCTTCGCCCGTCCGCGTCCGTGAAACGGTCGAACTCATCCAGGGTGAAGGCCGCCCGGGAGAGGACATCGGTGGTGAACAGGCCGCCGCCCAATGACTCGACGGCCGCGCGCAGTTCCTCGGGCAGCGTGCGGTGGGCCGCCGCATAGTCGACGCACCAGATGGCGCCGTCCTCGTCATATCTGCTGGTGTCCCGGGTGGCGAAGTGCAACGCCACATAGGGCGAATGCGACCAGTCCAGCAGACGGGTCGGCAGGCCATGATGCTGGGCCACGCTGAGCCAGTTCCAGTCCGAGTCCCCGGGCGAGGTGTCCCGGTGGGCGTACTTGCGGAAGTTGCGCAGGATATGCCGTTCCACGGCGGTTTCGGACTCCCCGCGCAGCCGGACCAGCCCGGTGGAAAGCTTCCGGGCGGCGGAGGTGTGGCCGCGGTAGGCAACTGTCGGCCGGAACTTCCCCTGGGAGGACTGCCAGCGGCTCTCGGTCAAGGCCGCGATCAGGCCAAACAGGTCGTCGCCGTCCGCGTGGACGACGGACTCCTGTCCGCCTCCCGCAGGCGCAGGGCCGGTTGCGGCCATCAGGAGGGTCCGCGTTCGATGGCCTGCTGCACCGCGGAAGCAATGCCGCCCGCGAACGGCTCCCCGTGGCCGGGCAGGGCGATTCGTGCATCCGTCTGTGCCAGGGCCTGGAGCGACTGCAGCGCTTGCCGGGTGTCGGCGGTGGCCGCGGCAGATACTATGTGCGGGCCGCGGGTGCCGGTATAAGGATCGAGCGTGACCAGTGCGTCGCCGGTGATCAAGGCTCCGCGCTCCGGGAAGTGCAAGGCACAGTGCCCGGCGGTATGTCCGGGAGTCGGCACGATTGTTGGTGAGCCGGGCAGCGTTGCGGCAGCACCGTCGTCGAGCGTCCGCAGGTCCTTGACCCCCTTGACCATGAGCGCGCCGGCGGCGGTCATGCGGCTCAGGATCGGGATGCACCGGGGATATTTGACCGGGTAGAGCAGGCGGCTTTTCTCGTGCTTGTACCGGTACGGGTGGGCGGCGATGTAGTAGTCGCCCGGATGGCAGTACACCGGGACGTCGAGGTCGTGCTGCAGCCGGGCGGCGAACCCCACGTGGTCGAAATGGGCGTGCGTCAGCACCAGGGAACTGATGTCGCGGGGCGAACGGCCCAGCTCCCGGATGGCTGCCACGGTCATCTTCCACATCGCCGGCAGCCCGGCGTCGACCAGCATGATCCCGTCGCCGTCCTCGACGATGTAAAGGTTCACATCGGCATGGGCGACGCGGTGGATGTTTTCGGCGACGTTGCGCTGGAACATGTTTTCCTTTCGCAGAGTGAGGATCCCCGCGGCGTAGCGGCCGCGGGGATCCATGGCCTTGCTATTCCTTGCGGAGCTTGTCTTGTACTGCCCCGGCCGTCTTTTCCACCAGGTTAGGAACCTCGGTGGTCCCGTAAAAGCGGGTGTCCGGGTGGGTCGGCTTGGGCATTGGGGCGCTGGTGGTGGCCGAGTCGTGGTAGGTGAACTCGCCCTTGCCGTCGGGGGAAGGTCCGCTGGCCCAGGAACCTTCCGCCGCCGCGGCGCCGTCGGAGAAGTTTTGGTACTGGTAGGCCACGTCCCGGTTCTCTTTCGACAGCGGGAAGTTGCTCGGCACCGGCAGGGTCTCCGAGCCCTCCTCCTGGAGTTCGCGAGCCGCGGCGATCCACTGGTTCTGGTGCATGGTGTCCCGGGCGAGGAGGAAGGAAAGCAGATCGCGAACGCCGTGGTCGTCGGTCATGTGGTAGAGGCGGGCCACCTGCAGCCGGCCCTGCATCTCGGCGTTGGCGTTGGACGTGAAATCCGCGAGCAAGTTGCCGCTGGCGGTGATGTAGCTTCCGGACCAGGGGTTTCCGTTGCTGTCCACCGGCCGGGCGCCCGCGCCCGCGACGATGGCGTGCTGGACGTCCGTCCCGCCCACGACGGCGGCGATCGTCGGATCTGACTGGACCGCTTCGTCGGTGATGCCCAGCGGGGATTTTTCCAGCAGCTGCGCGATCATCTTGGCCAGCATTTCCACGTGGCCGAACTCCTCCGCGGCGATGCCGAAAAGCAGGTCCTTGTACTTGCCCGGGATGTGGATGTTCCAGGCCTGGAAGCTGTACTGCAGGGCGACCGTGATTTCACCGTACTGCCCGCCCAGGACCTCCTGCAGTTT
Source organism: Arthrobacter sp. THG-b23 (assembly GCF_059091265.1). Classification (NCBI taxonomy): domain Bacteria; kingdom Bacillati; phylum Actinomycetota; class Actinomycetes; order Micrococcales; family Micrococcaceae; genus Arthrobacter; species Arthrobacter sp. THG-b23. The sequence continues at coordinate 100,502 of NZ_JBNHGM010000002.1, read as the reverse complement.
CCTGGCGTAGACGGCGTCCGGCTGGTTTGGTTCGGCCTTGTACTGGAGCTCTTGTTTATGGAAGAACATGTGCGGTGACCTCCGCGAGAAGGGCCCGCCGTCGATACTGCCAACTCATCGGTCTGGGTTGGCCCACGTGCGGGCCGGATGCCTTCCACGCTAGGCACGCGGGATTTAATAAGCAACCTTACTGACCGGCCTTGGGGCGTCCCGGCTCCGATTGGGAACAATGCTCCGGCGGCAGGCGGGTTGCGACGCCAAGGCATGGTTTTCCAGTGTCCCGTGCGGCACAATTGCCCCAGATCCACTGCCCCCAGGATCACCCCGACGGCGAGAGGTATCCCCTATGCGCCCGGCAGGTCTGGCCATCGCCCACGGCGTGTTTAATGCGGCCTTCGGGATGTGGCCGCTGCTGCACTACCGCAGCTTCGAAGCGGTCACCGGGCCGAAAGCGGAGCCCTGGCTGGTCAAGACCGTGGGCGGCCTGATGGTGGCGGCGGGGCACGCACAGATCAGGGGCGCACGGACTGCCGGCGGCGTCGCCGCTGCCCGGCGGATCGGCATGGGCTCGGCTGCCACCTTTGCAGCCGTCGACGTGTTCACCGCGGTGCCCGGGCGCATCAGCAGGATCTATCTTTTCGACGCCGTGGTCGAAGTCGGGTGGCTCGCCGCTTGGGCGCTTGCCGGGCGCTCCGGTAACCGGCCACCGCCAGCCCGGCCAGTCCTCCGGCCATCACTCGGGCACTTCCCGAACGCCATTTCCCGCTGACCCTGTTCGACGGCGGATCCGGGGCGAAAACCGTCCCTGCCGACGGTGCTACGCCTTTGCCCCGAAGCGCCAAGGTGTCCATGAGTGGTCCCGACACGCGGTCGTGCAGGCCCGGGAACCAGCGCTGGAACGGAATGAACACATGCTGGAACCGGCCGACCACCACCTGGCGACGGGGCTTGAAGGCCATCCGTGTGATGACCCGGGCCACCCGGTAGGGGCTGACGACCGGCGGGAGGGGGTGGACGCTGCGCCCGGTGTAGTTGGCCGCATGCTGGAAGATGGGCGTGTCCACGGTCGCCGGCAGCACGGTGCACACGTGGATGTCCTTCTCGCCCAACAGCTCCTGCCGCAGCGCGTTGGCCAGCCCCAGCAGCCCCGACTTGCTGGCCACGTACGCGGACACGTAGGGGGTGCTGATTTTGGAGTAGACCGAGCCGACGAGGATCAGGACTCCCTGCCGCTGCCGGCGGAATTGCGGCAGCACGGCCCGGATGCTGGCTGCCTGGCCCAGCAGATTCGTCTCGACCATCTTCCTGAAGACGTCGGCCGGCGTTTGTTCGAACGTCCCGTAGCCATAAACGGAGGCCGCTCCGATCCACACGTCGATCCGCCCGAACCGGTCCAGCGCAGCCTGGACCAGCCTCTCGGGGCCGCCCTCATCCGTGATGTCGGTGGGCACCGCGATCGCCTGTGCCCCCACCCGTGCGCAGTCAGCTGCCACTTCGTCCAGGCTGGAAGCGCTGCGCGCAGCGAGCACCAGGGACGCTCCGCGCTTGGCCAGGCTTCGGGCCGTGGCCCGGCCGATTCCGCTGGAGGCTCCGGTGATCACGGTGACCGGGCCGGTGGCCCGGCCGCGGGGCGATTGTTCTGCCAAAGCTCCTCCTCAACTGGTCCTCCATCGGAGGTGGCATCAGCGTAGACCGCGGCACCTGGTCTGGCTAGGAGCCGAAGCATGCAACCGGTCGAAATTCAGGTGGAGCCTGACCGCAGGGGTTAACTAGTAAGCAAGCTTATTGTAAAGTGATTTGATCAGGGTCCATATCGAACGGCGCCGAGGCACGCACCTGCCGAGGCGTCAGATGGGAAGATCGCCATGGCAAGAGAAGGCAACATCCAGGCCCGAAGCACCGGAAGGACTCCGCTCCAGACCGCGGCAATGGTCTTCGGTGCCGTTTTTCTATTGATCGGGCTCCTGGGCTTCATCCCCGGAATCACCTCGAACTATGACCAGATGGCATTCGCGGGACACCAGTCCGAAGCCTTGCTCTTGGGAGTGTTCCAGGTCTCGATTCTGCACAACATCGTCCACCTCCTGTACGGCGTGGCAGCGTTCGCGCTCGCAAGGACGGTTTCCGGTGCCCGGAACTTCTTCATCTGGGGTGGCGCGGTCTATCTGGTCCTCTGGCTGTACGGCCTGTTCATCGACCAGCAGAGCGCAGCCAACTTCGTGCCGTTTAACACCGCGGACAACTGGCTGCACTTCGTCCTGGGCGTGGTCATGATTGCCCTGGGCCTGCTGCTCGACCGCCGGCGGGACACCAGCGCGCGCGGAACCGCTGCCGGCCGCGCATGATGGCGCCGGGGGATGTGGCCCACTAGGCCCGCGTGGACGCTCAGGCGCCGCTGGCGGAACTCGCGCCGGCGGCGCTTGGCGCTGCCCACTCGGACAGTTCCAGTTGGCTGCGGTATTCCACCGGGCGCCCGCTGATCGGGTCGGTGAAAGAGATGCCGCGGGCCAGCAACTGCAGGGGACGCGCGAAGTCGTCAGGAGCTTGGTCCAGCAGCACCGGGTAGAACGGGTCGTGCAGGATCCCAATACCCAACGAAGCCAGGTGCACGCGCAGCTGGTGGGTCTTCCCGGTGTGCGGTTCCAGTTTGTAGCGGCCCAACCGTCCGCGCTGTTCCAGCAGCTGTATCCGGGTCTCCGCGTTGGGTTCTCCATCGACGACCTCGGCCAGCAGGTAGGTGCGGGACTTGACCATGCGGTTCCGAACCGTATGCGGGAACTGCAGCCGCGGATCCACCGGGGCTACGGCCTCGTACTCTTTGTGCACCTGGCGCTTTTCGAACAGCACCTGGTATCGGCCCCGGCTCGCCGGGTTGGTGGAGAACAGCAGGACACCGGCAGTGAGCCGGTCCAGCCGGTGCATGGGAATCAGATCCGGAAGGTCTAGCCGGCGGCGGAGCCGGACCAGCGCTGACTCCTGGATGTAGGTGCCGCCGGGGGTGGTGGGTAGGAAATGGGGCTTGTCCACCACCAGGATGTTCTCGTCCTGGTGGAGAATGCTGATCTCGACCGGCAACCGCTTCTCACGGGGCAAGGTCCGGTAGTACCAGATGAAAGTGTGGGCATCGAGCGGCGTGGTCCGGTCAAGCACCGCTCCGCCTTCGCCGACGATCTCGCCGCGGTCGAACCGGTCCCTGATGCCGTCCGGATCCACATGGCCCCACCGATGCAGCATGTAGTCCAGCGCCGTGTCCCAGGGCCCCTCCCCGGGCAGGCGCAGGCGGGTGGCGTTGACGCCGTCGCGCACCGGTAGCGGGGATTCCATCACCCATCAAGGGTACCGGTTGACCTCCACCCGGAACCGCAACCCTCAGGGGCAGCCGGTGACCTGGTAGAGCTTTGCCTCACCCTCGGAGTCCACCAGCTCGAATCCGTTGGCCTCGGTCAGCTCCTGCAGGCCCGGCACCGAGCTTGTCTCGCCGGGATGCACCGAGTGGTTTCCGAAGTCCAGCACGAACTGCACGTTCTGCGCCTCGACGGCCGCGCAGACCGCCGGATCCGTCCGCATCTCGTCCAGCTTGTCCATGATGAGCTTGCCGTCCACCCGCGGCGAAGTGGTCCCCGACGGGACCAGCGCGGGACGTCCCGTGTAGGCGTAGGACAGCGAGGCTCCGGTCAGCGGGTCGCCGGCGATCACCGCGTCTTCCGGAACGCGGTCAGGAATCCGCTTGATCAGCGTCAGCTCGTCTGTGGTGAGCAAGTGGGAGCTGTCCGTAAAACGGTACTTGGCGGCGGCTTCGGAAATGCCCCGCTGCACAGCAAACAGCGGTACCACTGCCAGGCTGACGACCACCAGCACAGCGGTGGCGGCCGGCCGGAACCACGCCGGCTGCTTCTTCTCGCGGCGGGCCAGCGAGGCCCGGAAGAAGGACCGCGCGGTCCCGGCCAGCGCGACGCCGCCGATGGCAGCGATCAGCAGTCCGGCCACCGGAAGCATGGCGCTGATGCGGAAGAAGTCGTTGTACCAGATGCCGGTCACCCACCAGCGCAGGCCGGGCATCTGGTGCCAGTTGCCGATCACGTAGAGGGCGGCGGCAACAGCGTACATTGCCAGCGCGAAGCGGTTTTTGCGCAGGTTGAAGACGACCGCGGCTCCCACGATCGTCAGGACCGTCGCCAGGATGGCGATGGGGCGCTCGAGCGGCGAATGCAGCACCACATCGCCCAGGGCCGCGGCGGCGTTCCCCAGGTTGTCCCAGTTGGTGCTGCTGCTGCGGGCGGGCCGGAGCGAAATCCAGAGCACGACCAGCACCACCAGGTAGGCGGCGGTGCCCGCCAAGGCGCGCCGCCGCCGTCGTTGTTCTCCGGAGCGCAGCGCGGGGTGGGCGGCCGCGAAGACCGGCGGCACCGAGAGCGCGAGCAGTCCCATGATGGTGGCGGGATGGGACAACGCCATGCCCGGCAACAGCCCGATCAGCAGCAGCACGTTGCCTTCCGTTGACACACGCGTGTGAACGCCCACCCGGAGCAGTTGAAGCACTACCCCCAGGGCGGCCGGAAGCATGGCGATGGAGAGCATGAAGGGATAGACGACGCCGAACTCCAGCAGCAGGTAAGGGAAGCTGCTGTAGGCGAGCGAGAGCACGGCGGCGACCAGCAGCGGCATGGTGCGTTCACCGGTGATGCGGCTGACCAGGAACAGGCAGCCGCTGCTCCAGATGCCGGTGATCAGCACCAGGTTGGTGATGTTAATGGCGGCCGCGGGCTGCAGCCCGGCGGTGATCATCACCAGGGAGACCACATCGTGCCAGCCCGCCGGATAAAAGGTGCCCCGGTCCGTGGTGCCCAGGTAGCCCAGCGTCAGCGAGGAGGCGTTGCCCGAGTCGGAAATGTAGCGCAGCGCGTTGAGGTGGAAGATGTTGTCGTGCGACTGCGCGATGTTGTCCGGTGCGCCGAAGATCCAGATCATGGCTGCCGCCAGCGGCACCGCCGACACGGCCCAGGCCGGCACGACCGACCGCCAGGGCGCCGGAAGGTCCGGTGCTTCCGGATCGCGGTGCAGGCGGTGTCCAACGCTGCGGCGGAGCAGCCAGAGTATGACGGCCACCAACACGGTCACGGCCAGCAGTTGGGGCCAGGCCCAATCCAGCCCGAGCAGGCGGCCAAGCTCGGCGGCGACCACAATGGCGGTGACGCCGAACGGGCCGGCCAGTGCGACCAGGGATAACCGGCGCAGGCCGAGCACTGCGCCCCAGAGCAGGCCGGGTCCGAAGACGAGGACGATAGCCAGCAGCGCGGCCGGAATCGTCTGCAGCCAGCTCATGGGCCCCCTTCGTTGGTTATCGTCACCATATTACGGTTTGTGCTGCCCGACCGCCGTCGCGGCAGGCCTGCGAGGACCTGGCGGGCAGGTCGCGAGGACCTCTGACCCGGCCGCCAAGAGGTCATGTCGGGCCGAGTCCTCGGGGGCGGGGCTGCGGCGGCGAAGAGTCGGTCAGGGAGTCAGCGGCTGGCAGTGCGGGCAGAAGTAGACGTCACGGAGATCCGCGGCCGTGTTGCCCTGGAGGTCGTGGGCAATAGGCGTGCCGCAGCGCGCGCAGGGGCGGCGCGCCCGGCCGTAGACCCAGAGCGAACCGCCCCGGGCGGGGGCGCCGGTGGTGCTGCGCATGCCGCGGTCCTTGTTGGCCTCCAGCAGTTGCTTGGCCTTCTGCACCATGCCGGGCAGATCCGGCACCTGGGCCACCGGGGTCGACGGGTGTACCCGGGCGAGGAAGCAGACCTCGCAGCGGTAGATGTTGCCGATCCCGGCGAGGTTGCGCTGGTCGAGCAGCGCCAGTCCGATCGGGCGGTCGGGCTCCTGCCGCAGCCGCCGCAGCGCTTCGGCCGCATCCCAGTCGGGCCCGAGCAGGTCCGGACCGAGATGCCCCACCAGCGTGTCCTCCTCGGCCCGCGGCACCACGTCCAGCGCCGCCAGCAAGAAGCCGACGGCCGTCGTCGTCGTGGTGGTCAGGACGAGGCGGGCCTGGAAGGCGGGCTTGCGCCAGCGCTCGCCGGGTTGGTAGATCTGCCAGCTGCCGTCCATGCCCAAATGAGAGTGCACGGTCAGCGCGCCCACCCGCATCAGCAGGTGCTTGCCGCGTGACCGGACGTCGTCAATCGTCTGCCCGGACAGGTCCAGGGTGGCGTAGCGTGGCACCCGGAAATCGCTGCGGGTCAGCTGCCGCCCGGCCAGCGCGCCGTGCAGACGCCGGGCCGCCCGCCAAACGTTGTCGCCCTCAGGCACGGAACCTCAGCCCGCGCGGGGTGGAATAGAAACCGGCGTCCATCAGGGCGCGGGCCAGCGGCGTGTCCAGGATGGTGGAGCCGTTGACCTTTTCGACGGCCATCTTGTCCGCGGCACCGCGACGGATCACCTGCACCAGGGCCCGGGCGCACAACGCCAGCGCCTCCTCGTCCTCGGTGAAGGCCAGGAGCGTCTTGCCGCCGCGTTCCGCGTAAAGGGCAAGCTCTCCGTCCACCAGGACCACCAGCGCGCCCGCCTTGCGGCCGGGCCGGTGGCCGGAGTCCTGCGGCGGCCACGGCAGGGCGGCACCATACGGATTGGCCGGATCGGTCGCCGCCAGCGCCACGGCCGCCGGCGGCTGCTCACCGAGCTGCGCGTCGCGGCTGAAGGAACGCAGCCGGTCAACGGTGGGGGAGACCCCGAACTGGGCCGCCCCGAGGTGTTCGATGAAGTAGCCTCGGCGACAGCGGCCGGTTTCCTCCAGTTTGCCCAGCACCTTGTACATCAGGCCGAAGCCGCCCGGGACCGACTCGGCGGCCACCGAGCCGCGGGTGACCACGCCGTAGCGGTCCAACAGCAGTTCGGCGGTGGCATGTGCGCGCACGGTGGGATCGGCCTCCGGGGCAGGCAGCAGCGACCAGCGCCCCGCAACGGTCGGGGGCGCGCTGCGCGGCTGGCCGGGACCCTTGCCGGTACCCGCCCCGGCGCCGGGTTGCAGCCCGGTCCCGTGCAGTCCGTGCAGGCGTCCGATCCGTCCCAGCCGCGCCGACCGTGCCCGCGGCGGTGCATTGCGCTGCCGGTGCGCGGTTGTCCCGCCGGCCAGCAGCGAACGCACCGGGGCGAACGTGTCATTGGTGATCCGTCCGGCCCACAGCAGTTCCCACAGCGCGCTGCTGACGGCGTTGTCACCCGGTTGGGTGCCGTTGGCCGCGAGCAGGTCGGTGAGCTGCCGGAAAAAGTAGGCGCCGCCGTAGCCCCCGGTTCCGGAGAGCGCGTTGAGGAGTTCGTATTGCAGCACGCTGGGTTCGAAATCCGGCTGGGGATTCAGCGTCAGGTGCGCGGCGTCGGCCAGATGCAGGCTGATCCAGCCGTCGTTGCCGGGCATCGACCCGGCGCCGGCGATCAGGATTTCGCCCGTGGCGGTCAGCTCGTCCAGCATGGCGGGGGCGTAGTCGCTCACGCGCGAGGCCAGGATGAGCGGCTCCCAGGCCGACGCAGGGATGGGTACCCCGGACAGCTGGTCCACCACCGTGACCACGCCGTCCAGTCCGCGCAGCTTCGCTCCGACGTTCTGCCAGGTTGGCAGGAAGCGGCCGTAGGTGGCGGGATCAACCGGTTCGACTTCCTTGCGCAGGGCGGCCAGTGACCGACGGCGGATCTTGCGCAGCACCTCGACGTCGCACCATTCGGTCTGGTGCTGATCCGCCGGGATCGGAGAAGCCACGTCGGCCGTACCCTGGGCGCCAGCCTCTGGAGCGGCCGGTGCGCCGCCGGGGCGGAACTCGCCTTCGACCACCCGGCCGTCTTTAAGCAACCGCTGCAGCGCGGTATGCACCACGGCAGTGCCCAGGCCCAGCCGCCGGGCGCATTCGGCGGCGGTGAAGGGGCCATGGGTTCGGGCGTAGCGGCTGACCAGGTCGCCGAGCGGGTCGGCGACCGGCTCGATGAACGCCAGCGGCACGCCCACGGGCAGCGGCACCCCGAGTGCGTCGCGGAGCCGGGCTGCGTCTTCCACAGCTGCCCAGTGCTCGGCGCCGGCGACGCCCACCTTCAGGGCGCGGTTGGCCCTCGCCAGTTCGGCGATCAAGGGTTCGACGTCGGCGATCGCGACGGGCGCGCCGGCCGCGGGGACCGATCCGTTTGCCGATTCGTGCGTCGAACCGGTCACCGGTCCGGTCACCGGTCCGGTCACCGGTTTGTTCACCGGTCCATTCACCGGTTCGGCGGGCAGGACGCGGGCGGCGATCTCCGCCGTCGTCAGCGGTCCCAGCAGACGCAGCAAGTCGGCGATGCCCTCCGCGCCCCGCACCTTGCGGTCCTCGGTCAGCCGCTGCAGCTCCTGCTCGGTCCGTTCGATGATCCCTTCGTCCAGCAGTTCGCGCAGCTCGGCCCGGCCCAGCAGGTCGTTGAGCAGGCCCGGGTCCAGCGACAGCGCCGCGGCCCGGCGCTCGGCCAGCGGGGAGTCGCCTTCGTACAGGAAGCTGGCCACGTAGCCGAAGAGCAGCGAGCGGGCGAACGGCGACGGCTGCTGGGTGGTGGTCTCCACCAGGCGCAGCTCGCGGCGGTCGATCCCGGCGGCAATCTCCTTGAGCGCGGGCAGGTCGTAGACATCCTGGAGGCATTCGCGCACCGTCTCGAGGATGATCGGGAAGGTGGGGTACTTGCGTGCCACGTCCAGCAGCTGGGCGGAGCGCTGGCGCTGCTGCCAGAGCGGGCTGCGCTTGCCCGGATTCTTGCGCGGCAGGAGCAGGGCGCGGGCGGCACATTCCCGGAAGCGGGAGGCGAAGAGCGCGGAACCGCCCACCTCCGCGGTGACGATCTGGTCCAGTTCCTCGGGATCGAAGAGGAACAGTTCGGCGCCGGGAGGCTCGTCCTCCATCATCGGCACCCGCAGCACAATTCCGTCGTCGGCGGCCATGGCGGACCCGTCCAGCCCGTACCGTTGATGCAGCCGGGCACCGACGGCCAGCGCCCAGGGTGCGTGGACGGGCATGCCGAACGGGCTGTGCAGCACCACGCGCCAGTCGCCAAGCTCGTCGTGGAAACGCTCCACCACCAGAGTGCGGTCGCTGGGAACATCGTTGGTGGCCTGCTGCTGCTCGGCCAGGTATGCCAGCAGGTTCCCCGCAGCCCAGTCATCCAGCCCGGCGGCGGCCAGCCGCTCGCGGGCCGGCTCCTCGGCCGTGCCGGACAGTTCCCGGACGAAGCGGCCCAGGGCCCGTCCGAGTTCCACCGGCCTGCCCAGTGAATCGCCCTTCCAGAACGGCAGCTTGCCCGGCTGCCCGAAGGCAGGGGAGACCAGCACGCGGTCGTAGGTGATGTCTTCGATCCGCCAGCTGGTGGCGCCCAGTGCGAAGACGTCGCCCACGCGGGACTCGTAGACCATCTCTTCGTCCAGCTCGCCCACCCGGCGGCCGCCGCGGTTTTTCGCGTCCTCGGAGCCCACCAGGTAGACGCCGAACAGCCCGCGGTCCGGGATGGTCCCGCCGGAGGTCACGGCGAGCCGCTGCGCGCCGGGCCTGCCGGTGATGGTCCCGGCGATCCGGTCCCAGACGATCCGCGGGCGCAGTTCGGCGAATTCATCGCTCGGGTAGCGCCCGGCCAGCAGGTCCAGGGTGGCCTCGTAGGCGGAGCGCGGCAGCGTGGCGAAGGGCGCGGATCTGCGCACGACGTCGAACCATTCCTCCACGTCGACGGCGCCGAGGGCGGTCGCGGCCACGGTCTGCTGGGCGAGGATGTCCAAAGGATTGGCGGGGATGTACAGGGGCTCGATCCGGCCGGCGAGCATCCGCTCGACCGTCACCGTGGTGTTGACCAGGTCCTGCCGGTGTTTGGGAAACAGCACGCCCTGCGAGACCTCGCCGACCTGGTGCCCGGCACGGCCCACCCGCTGCAGTCCGCTGGCCACGGACTGCGGGGATTCCACCTGCACCACCAGGTCCACGGCACCCATGTCGATGCCCAGCTCCAGGCTCGACGTCGCGACGACGCAGCGCAAACGCCCGGACTTCAGGTCGTCTTCAATCTGGGCGCGGGCCTCCTTGCTGACCGAGCCGTGGTGGGCACGGGCGAGGACGGCGTCCGCGCCGGAGACGGAACCGGCCTGGGCCATGATCTGGGCCGGCGGCTTGGTTTGGGTGCGGGAGCCGGAACCCGAAGCGGGACCGTTTTCCGCAGGGCCGTCATTGGCGGCGGTGCCCCAGACGTCTTCGCCGGGCAGCGGGAGGGACTCGCGTTCCGTCCAGATTTCGTTAAACCGGGCGGTGAGCCGTTCGGCCAGGCGGCGGGAGTTGGCGAAGACGATGGTTGACCGGTTCTCGGCGATCAGGTCCACAATCTTCTCTTCGACGTGCGGCCAGATGGAGGCGGGCTGGGCGCCGGGCCCCAGTTCCTCCTGGCTCGGGGAGACCAGCGCGGTCATGTCCTCCACCGGCACCGTGACCGTCAGGTCCCACGACTTCCGGGCGGGCGGGGCGACGACCTCCACCGGGGAGTTGCCGCCCAGGAACCGGGCCACGGTATCCAGCGGCTCGACGGTCGCGGAGAGGCCGATCCGCTGGGCGGGCCGCTGCAGCAGGGCGTCCAGCCGTTCCAGGGTGACCGCCAGGTGTGCGCCACGTTTGGTCCCGGCCACGGCGTGCACTTCATCAATGATCACGGTGTCCACCGACGCCAGGGTCTCCCGCGCCCTGGAGGTCAGCATCAGGAACAGCGATTCCGGCGTCGTGATCAGGATGTCCGGCGGGTGGGTGAGCAGCCGGCGCCGTTCATTGGCCGGGGTGTCTCCGGAACGGACGCCGACGGTGATGGACGGGGCTGGCAGGTCGAGCCGTTTGGCGGTCTGCGTGATGCCGATCAGCGGCGCGCGCAGGTTCCGCTCCACGTCCACACCCAGCGCCTTCAGCGGCGAGATGTACAGTACCCGGGTGCCGCGGGACTCCTCGCGGGGGGCTCGTCCCCGCTTGGGGGCCGCTTCCGGAACAGCGACGGGAAGTTCAGGCTGCGTCTGGGCCCTGGAGATGAACGTGTCCAGCGCCCAGAGGAAGGCGGCCAAGGTCTTGCCGGAACCGGTGGGCGCCACCACCAGGGCGTGCGAGCCGGCGGAAATGGCGTTCCACGCCCCGGCCTGCGCGTTGGTGGGCGCGGCGAAGGCACCGGCGAACCACTCGCGGGTGGCCGGACTGAAGCGTTCGAGCACAGACGTCGTCATACCGATGTCTTGAGCCTAGCGGCCGGCACCGACGGTGTGCAGTTCCCCGCGTGCAGTTCGCGGAGCGGAGAGGCGGCTACGGGGCCTGGAAGGTGCCCACGGTCATCAGCACCACGGAGTCGTCCGAGCAGCCGACCGTCTCCTGCTTCGCGACGACCGATTCCTTCTGGTTCGGCGGGTAGACCCTGACTCCCGCCACGTCCGTCAGTCCACATTCCTCGCCGTAGTTCTGCGCGTTGGTTTGCTGGAGCTGCGCCTCGGCGGTTCCGCCCGGTTGCAGCGTGACCGCCACCGCCTCTGCCTCCGGGTCCCGTTCGGCCGGTGCCCCCACCTGCCCACCGTCGGCGTCGAGATAGGAGACGCCCGGGTACCCCTGGAGCGTGCAGGACTCGCCGCCGGTGTTCGTCAGTACCAGCGTGCGGTAGACACTGCCGGCGGCCCCGGCGCCAACCTTGGTTTCGATGGCCGCCTCCAGCTGGCCCGCCCGGCAGGAACCGTCGGCGGCGCTGCCGCCGGCCTCCGGGGACGGAGTGACGCTTCCGGTTTCGGTGGCGCTTCCGGTTTCCGGGGCGGGTGCAGCGGACGACGACGGCGCGCTGGGCGCGGGGGCGGAAGACGCAGGTTGGGTGCCGGGTTCCTGAGCCGCTTGGCCGCATCCGGCCAGCAGCAGGGCGGATCCAACGAACAGGGCCGCGCTGGCGGGGCGGATTCGGAAACGATTCATCATGGTCATATTAAACACCGCCGGCCGGCCGGTTCCCGCGTGGGACTCCTGCCGGCCGGCTGACCGTCGATACCGGGCTGTAAGGTCAGGCCTTCTTGCGGGTTCGGGCCAGCGCGGTCACGCCGGCAGCCAGACCCAGCACCCCGGCGCCGAGTCCGGCCCAACCGGCCACCGCTGCCGCGCCGTTGCCCGATGCCGAGGTCGCGCCGGCGTCGGGAGCCGCACCACCGTCGTCGTGCCCTCCGTGGCTGTTGACGGATGCTTCGCCGATCACGAACGACGGAGCCGGGGAGTCCAGCTCATGGGGATCCTGGCCCTCCGCGGGCAGCTCGGCCCAGTCGGTCTCCCCCTTCTCGCAGGTCTGCAGGGTGGGGAAGGCCAAGCTCTCGCCGGGAGCATTGGGCAGCAGCACCTGGAGCTGCAGCGCGTCGCGCAGCCCGTCCGCCACCGGTTCCTTGGCCGTGTAAACAATCTGGCTGACCCGCTCGGTGACGGTGGCTCCGCTGTCCAAGGTCTTGGGGGCATCCAAGGTTTCGGTCACCTTTTCGACCTCCCAGTTGGGGTGCGCGGTCGGCGTGGCGTCCACCAACTGCTCGGGCAGCGAGATCGCAACCTTCGTGGTCGGAGAACCCTCACACCCATGCGCGAAGGAGAACGTCAGCACCGAGCTGCTGCCGGCGGCGTTGTCCTCGGGCGTGACGCCGACGTGCGCGGAGGCCGCGCCGGCGCCAACAAGCAGCAGGCCAGCCATGGCGCCGATGGCCAGTACGGAGCGAAGGGCAGTGCGGGGAATGGTAGTCACTGGAGTGCCTTTCAGGAGGCGGCGGGCCGCGGCCGGATTCGCAGGGGAGGGTCGCGGCGACTGCCGTCCACCGGCCAAAGGGCACTGCGCTCGCCGGTCATTCATGGTGGTAGGGCCTCCCGCCGGCGATCTCCTGGGCGCGGTAGAGCTGCTCCATGAGGATCAGCCGGACCAGCTGGTGCGGGAAGACCAGCTTGGAAAGGGACCAGACGAAGTCGGCCCGCTGGTGGATCGAGTCGTCCACCCCGTACGCTCCGCCGATGATCAGTGTGACGTTGCGGGAGCTGTCCAGCGGCTGCTGGAGCGTGCGCGCCAGCGTGGGCGAATCGATGTTCTTGCCGCGTTCATCCAGCAGCACAACGAAGTCGTTGGCGTGCTTGCCGCTGAGCTTGGCCAGCAGGGTTTCGGATTCTTCCTTGCGCGCCGCGTCATGCTCGCGGGATGAATGGGGGATCGGCTGCCAGATGACGTCGAAGGGCTTCTTCATCCGCTTCTCGTAGCGGTCGATTCCCTCCGCCACCCATGACTCGTGCTTGCGGCCGATGGTCAGGATGCGCAGGCTCATCCGGTTGTTCCGGGGAACTTGCGGACGGTCAGGATCTGGGAGGCGCGGCCCACCGCACCCTGTTCGTCGAACAGTTCGGTGTCGGTCAGGCCGACGCCGTCGGCGCCAAAGGTCACGCGGGTGTCCAGGCCGGTCCACTCGCCCTGCGGCTGGCGGAACAGGTGGATGGTCAGATCCAGGTTGGGGAACATGTACTCGCGCGGATCCTGCCGCACCGCAATGCCGTTGGCGGTGTCCACGATGCTGACGAAGCGGGCCAGCGGGTCGCTGTCCTCGCCCTGCACCAGCGGGTGCAGGGTCCGTCCCCAGACTGTCCGGTTGCCGGGACCGAGGTCGGCCGCGGTGCGGAACTCCGTGGCCCGGATAAAGCCGCCGTCCCAGACGCTGGTCATGGGCGCCGGGGGACAGCCATCGGGTCCGGGAAGAGGCCGGCTGAAGGTGCCGGCGACATCGGCCGTATTGCCGGTGACCAGCCGCCAGGCCTGGGCGCGGATGGCCGTGCGGCCCTGCGCGGTGAAGGTGGCCTCCAAGAGTTCGATCGTCTTGCCGGGTCGAAGGACCCGGGTCTGGATCTCGAACGCGCCGCCGTGGATGATGCCCAGGATCTCGAAACTGATCCGGCTCATCACCATCTCGGGGCGGGGATGGTTGCGCAGCAGTTCATGCACGATCAGGCCGGAGGCCGGTGCCATGTGCTGTTCGTGGTCGTTCCACGCACCTTGGGAATGCAGCGTGGAATGGAAGCGCCCGCCGTCCAGGCGGACGTAGTAGGCGTCCGGAACTGCACGTCCATCGGCGCCGAGGTGCTCCGTGGCGGCAGCGCCCGCAGTGGTGGCAGTGGCGGCGGTGGCGGTGGAATCAACCATGCCACCACTCTAGCCAAAGCCAGCGGGAGCCCTGGCTTCCGGCACAGCGGGCTCCACGCGGCCACGCCGGGACCGCTGCCCCTTGGATCAGCGTTGGCCCGCAGGGCGGGGATCGGCCGGGGGTGTCGGGGCGACGGGCTTGGCCGGCGGCGCCCAATCCAGGATGGCGGGCGCGCCTATCGCGTCACAATCCGCGGGCTCGGGCCGCGAGGGCTCCTGGGGCGGCGTGGGCTTTTCCGGCTGCTGCTCCTCCTTGTCTTCGTTGCCCCTGTTCTCTTCAGCTTCTTCCAACGCCTTCCGGTACTCCTCCAGCGCCTTCTCGTACTCCTGTTGCGCCGTTTTGTACTCCTGCTGCGCGTTCTTGTACTCCTCCTCCGCGTTCCGGTTGTCCGCTTCGCACTGCGCCAGCGCGTTCCGGTAATCGGCCCGTGCATTGTCCTGCTGGGTAAAGAATGCCGAGCGCTCCGCCAGCGCCTGCTGGTAGACGGCGTATTCGGCCCAGTAGTCGTTCCACCGTGCCGCGATCTTGTCCCACTCCTTGTTCACTTTCGCGACCGCGGCGGCGTAGTCCTTGTACTCCTTCACATCGGTCCGGTATCGGTCGTAGGCGGCCCAATAGTCCAGCACGCTCTGTTGCCATTTCCTGGCGCCGGCGGCGAGTTTCGACTCCGTGGCGTGGACACGCTCCCGGTTGGCGGCGGCTGCTTCCCTGGCGTCAAAAGGCACCGGGGACATGCCGGTGAACTCCCAGCCGCAGCCCGGCCCGGTGGCGTCCTCGGTCAGCAGGTGGACCTTCGCCGACCTGGCAGGCTCTTCCGCAGGGCTCTTCGGCGGCCGGGGGAGCTCCCGCGCCTCCGGCATCAGCGGCCAGACCGGATAGACCGGCACTGCCGCCGGCTTGGCCGGCTTGACCTTCAGATCGGGCGCCGGGAAGGAGACGGCTTTGTAGTCGGCGTCGGCCGGTGCCTCCGGCAGCGGGACGGCGCGGATGGACACAGTGCGGGTGGCCGTGAGCGGCTGGTAGCCGGCCGTCGACCAGGGGGACCGGGCAGCGTCGCCGGCTGTGGATTCCTGGTCGGCACAGACATCCGCGAGCGCTCCCGCCAGCTTCTTGTCCAGTTGCTTGGCCAGTTTCTCCAGCGGCGCGGCTGCCTCTCCCACCACGAAGGCCAGCACGTCCCCGCGCCGGAAGGTGAGCACCTGCATGGCGCCGCGGCCGTTCTTAGCTGTGTAGGCCAGGTGGGCCTGGACCCCTGGGCCTTCCAATTCCTCGCCGCGGACACCGATCGCCGGCCCGGCGCAGTCGGCCGCGTTCTCCACCAGCTTGTCCATCGCTTCGGCGCCAAGGCCGGCGGTGT
The DNA here is from genome assembly GCF_059091265.1 of Arthrobacter sp. THG-b23. Classification (NCBI taxonomy): domain Bacteria; kingdom Bacillati; phylum Actinomycetota; class Actinomycetes; order Micrococcales; family Micrococcaceae; genus Arthrobacter; species Arthrobacter sp. THG-b23. Next base: position 84,975 of record NZ_JBNHGM010000002.1, on the reverse strand, counting down.
AGGCAGCGGCGAGCACCTGCACGCTCTCGTTGCCCACCCTGAATGAACGCGACAACGCCACCGAGGGAGCCGTACCGACATCACACGCATAGGGCACCGGCAGCGCAACTCCGCGCTCCAGCGGACCCTCCGGTTTCCACTTCTTGGGAGGTTCGGCCAGCAGCCCGGTCAATGAGGTGGAGGCAGGGCTATCGGTGAGCACCGCGCTGATCGCCGCCGGCGAGGCAGGTTCGGCAACCGCCGGAGCCTGCTCCTCGGTAAAGAACATCGGCATGCCGGATGCCTGCAGCGCCGCCAGCCCGGACCCGGTGAGCGAAGCCAGGCAGATTGCACCGGTGGCCAGGGCAAGAGCCGGATGTTTTTCAAAAGTAGACATCGTGGCTCCTTACAACCCGTCGGGAACGGTGATGGCGGTGTTGCTGCCGGCACTGAGCGTGACGGTCACTTCCTGCCGGAACGTCAACCTGCTGCCCGGCGGTGCCGACTGTGCGGTGACCACGTCCTTGCCCACCCGGGGGTCCGGCTTGGCCGTTTCCTTCCCGATCACCGGCACCAGATTGTTGCGCAGCAGCACCGTGATCGCCTCGTTGACGCCCAGTCCGCGCAGGTCGGGCATGGACCGGGACGCGGCAGTGCTGGTAGTCAGCGGGTCGGCCTCGGGCATCGGTTCGGCGGGCAGGCCCTTGTGCAGGCCTTCCATCGTGTCCTTCCACACCGGGCCGGCCAGTTCGGAACCGGTGAGGTCGTAGAAGGTTTTGCCGTAGGCATGCACCTTCTTCAGCGGGTACTGGGCCCCGCCGCGGGGGTCGCCGAGCCACACCGCCGTCGCATACTGCGGGGTGACGCCCACAATCCAGTTCGCGGCGAAGTCATTGGTGGTACCTGTCTTCGCCCCGGCAGGGCGGCCCCTCGGCATGCCCAAGGCGCCCAGCGTGCCGGCAGCGTGGAACGGTTCCTTGAGCGCGTCGGCCACCGTCGCCGCCACCGAGGGATCGATGGCCTGGTGGCAGTTCGAGGCGGGGACCGGGAGCTTCTCCCCGGTATCGCTGCGGATGGCGGCGGTGATGGTGACCGGCCGGCACAGCACCCCGCCGCTGACGAAGGTGGAGTAGGCGTTGGCCATCTCCAGCGGGGAAATCTCGTAGGAGCCGAGCGCCAGCGATGCCTCCCGCCCATGCAGCTTGTTGACGGGAATCGAGGTGATGCCCAGGGTTTCCGCGAACTCGGCGACTTCCTTCACACCGGTGCGCTCGATTAACCGCACAAAGTAGATATTCACCGAAGCGCGCACGGCCTGATAGGCGTTGATGTAGCCGTAGTTCTGGTAGCCGTAGTTGTGAAAACCGCCCGGCGGGTTATCCAGCGACGAGTAATAGGGGCCGTTGGCCAGCAATTTCTGGCTCGGGGAAATCCCCTGGGACAGGGCCGTGGCGAGCACGATCGGCTTCATCGCCGACCCCACCTGGAAGGCGCTGTCGGCGAAGACCACCTCGGTCTTGCCCTTGCCCTCGCCCCATGAACGGTTCTGCGCAACTGCCGTAACATGCCCGGTGCCGGGTTCGACGACGGCGGTGCCCAGCGCCGCGCGGTTCTTGTTGCCCATCGCTTTGCGCACCGCTTTTTCCGCCGCGTCGATGGCCTTGCGGTCCAAGGCCGTGGTCAGGGTCATGCCGCCGCGGGAAAGCCGGTCCCCGCGTTCTTCCGGGGTCTTGCCGAAGGCCGGATCGGTGAGGATTTCATCCCGGACCAGATCGCAGTAGAACGGGTACTCGGAGCCGCCGCAGCCCGAGGGCACCGATCCCAGATCAAGGCCGAGCCCGCTTTCGCGGGCCGCCGCGGCTTCTTCCGCCGTGATCGCGCCGTGCCGCTCGAGCACATTCAGCACCGTGTTACGGCGGTCGAGCGCCCGATCCGGGTACTTCACCGGATCGTAGTGGACCGGTCCCTTGAGCAGTCCCACGAGCAGGGCCGACTGGGGCAGGGTGAGCTTTGCCGCCGTCGTATTGAAATAGATGCGCGCCGCCGCCTGGATTCCGTATGCGCGGTTGCCGAAGTAAACGGCGTTGACGTACATGTTGAGGATCTGGTCCTTGTCCAGGCGTTTCTCCATCTGGACGGCGTACTTGGCCTCGCGGATCTTGGCATTATAGGTTTCGCCCACCGCCACCGACTGCTCGGTTTCATCCCGGGCATTGTTGACCAGGATGTTCTGTACCAGCTGCTGGGTAATAGTGGAGCCGCCCTGGCGCTCGCCGCCCACCGAGTTGCTCACCATCGCGCGGGTGACGCCCAGGGGGTCCACGCCGTGATGTTCGTAAAACCGGGAGTCCTCGGTGGAGAGCAGCGTGTCCAAAAACGTCGGCGAGACCTGATCCAGGCCCACGTCGATCCGGTTCTCGCTGTAGAAGCGGGCGAACTCCTTGCCGTCCCTGTCCAGCAGGACCGTATGCTGCGGCAAGGCGGTGTCCAACGGAAGCTCGGCGGGCAAGCCTTCCCACAGGTCCAGCACGGAATCCGTGGCTGCCGAGAAGGCGATGGCTCCCGGGGCCATCAAGGATCCGGCGCTGAGCGCAACGACCGCGACCGCACCGATCCACCCGGCGATACGGACAACGGCGCCGGGCATGCGCTCCGGTTGGCCCGTCTGCTGCAGCAGGTCATCCAGCCCGACCGTATCCTTCCGACGGCGCCACCACGGTTTCGCCCTGCTCCGCATGTGAGCGGCGGCCCGGCCCGGAGGAGCCGGCGTTTGCCCGGCAGTTGGTATCCGCACGTCGAGGATCTCGCCGCCCCCTGGATCACGACCCACTTGCTCCACCCGTAGCCCCCGTCCCCCTCAGCAGGCCCGGACGTCCCCCGACGCCACCCCTGGAAAACCTGCAGCCGAATTACCTCAAGGAGGCAGCTTCCCTACGCCGCCGCGACCAGTGAGGTGGTCTTAGCGTACGGCTAATCGGGCACGACTCAACCCCTTTTTCCGACGCTTTACGATCGCTGTCAAAATGTGACACGGGCATCATTTTGTGATGGATGTGAAAGGCCGGAATGCGCCCAAAAGCATTGACAGGACCGCTGTTCGGCACTAATAAAAGCTGTCCCGTCGGGGCGCTTGGGCGGGAGTTACGGGCGTGCCGCCGCGCGCAAGGAGCGCACCCCACGCTAGGCCTTGGTCGCGGCGCCGCTTGTGCGCAGGGCGGTGCTGCTAGAGCACCCGCTGGTGAACCGAGACCGACCCTTCGGCGTGTACTAACACCGGTTGCGGAACTCCCCGCAGGAAAACCAGGAAATGCTCGCCGTCCTGCTTCCGGTGGAATGCGGTCAGGATGCCGACATGCTCGTCCCCGTCCGCCGTGGTCACTGAAACGACCCGGCCAATGGCGGCGGGCTTCAACGTCTTGGCAGGAATGGCCATTGTCTTACCTTCTGAAGCCAGGGAAGTGTATGGACCAAGGCTACGCCCGCTGTCCCGCCGCAGCGCGTTCAGCGCGACAACGGCCTAGCGGAGTCCGGGTTGGTGTGGGGTCGCGGCAAAGGGGTTGTGGACGTGTGCCAGATAGGCGACAGTGATAGGAATCCGTACGCGCCGGATGAGGGCGCCTGGGAAGTGCTGGCCGTCGACGCCGACGACGCGGACAATGTTAAGGACCCCCCTGACGATTCCCTGGTAATCCGTATCCAAAGAATCTCCGGATCAGGAGCAGTAATGACTGAAAACGTTCAGCCTGCCGACGAAGGCGCCGTCAGCGAAAACATCGAAGAGTATCAGCAGGATGACAGTCTTACCCCGGCCGACCGCATGGACCTCATTGCCAACGCCGTCGCCGCGGACGGGGACGACGAGCGGGCGGATGAATCCCGCGACCGGGTGCAGGACGAAGGACCCGGCGACTCTCCGTAAAGAACCTGCGGCACGCTGAGGGACGGTCGAGCAAGCCCTAGTAGCTGCAGCGCGGAGCCACGGCGACCAATCTCTCGCCGACAACCCGCGGGCCTGCCCCCTCCGGTAGGTGTTGAGGAAAGCAAGCACCATGATCGACTCCGTGCGGGCACCGAGTCACGAGCACCCGGTCGCACTAAACCGGCACCAGCTTGAGGGTGCCGCTGAGACACTGCGGATGCTTGGAGAACCCACGCGGTTGCACCTGCTATTGGTCCTGACCGCCGGACCAGCGTGTGTTGCGGAGCTGGTTGCGGCGACGGGATCTGCCCGCACCATCGTGAGCCAACACTTGGCAAAGCTGCGCCTCAGCGGTCTTGTTAATGCCCGCAAGGAAGGGCGCAAAGTCATTTATTCGATCAGCGACAACCACCTGAAACGGTTGATTCAGGAAGCCGTTAACCACGCTGGCCACACCACGCCCGGGCAGCCCGAGCGCGACTAATGACAGGCGCCGACCCGGACAAGCCACTCGGCGTTCCATCTCCTTAGCCCTCTTCCGGCCGCTGCAAAAGCCGAGCGTAGACTCCGCTGCCGCGCCGCTACGCGGGCACCTTGAGGAGCCGACGCACTCCCGTTGACACTGGGTAATTAGGGGGTGGAAAATTCTGGACATACCGATAGGTGCGCAGTTGCGGGGATGTTGTTTGCAGCGGCGCAAACCTTCGTCCGGGTCTTCCCTGGTAGCGCTGAGGCAACCATCGCGTCGGCGCATCTCGCGATCTGACGCGGGCGACGCCGAAGGAGGCGTTCTATGGACGCGAAGGATGGATCTCGGGGCGCGGTTACCTTCCTCAACACGCATGAGGCGGAGACCATCAATGCGCTGGCCGGACTGATAATACCGGGGTCGGAGGACGATCCAGGGGCTCAGGATGCCGGAGCGGTTATCTATATTGACCGCGCTCTGGCGGGCCCTTACCGGAACCTGCAGAAGTTGTACCGTGCGGGCCTGGCTGCCCTTGATGACAGTTGCGTTCAGCGACACGGGCGTACGTTTGTCGAGCTTGACGACGGAGAGCAGAATGCCGTCCTGGAACAGCTTGCAGGGAGCGGGCTGGATAGCGCGGTGGGTGCCGAACGCGCGGAATCCGACGGGGCGGAGACGACCGACCTCGGATTGCTGCCGTATTTTTTCGCGGTGGTGAGGCAGCATGTGGTCGAGGGGACATTCGGAGACCCCGTCTACGGGGGCAACAGGAACGCCGTCGGGTGGCGTTTACTGGGATTTCCTGGCGCCCATTGGGGGTACGGCGAAGGCGAGATGGAGTACGGGTTTGATGCCTCGGCCCTGCCTGTCGTAACCCTTCAGGACCTGCGGCATGAGCGAGAGCAGCGTAAAGGAGAGCCGGACCATGGCTGAGCATGCGGACATTGTGATCGTCGGCCTTGGTGCAGCCGGCGGGGTTATGGCGAAAGAGATGGCGCAAGCCGGCATGAGGGTTGTGGCCCTTGATAAGGGTCCGCGCTACGTGCAGGAAGATGTCGAGGTCAAGCACGACGAGCTGCGGTACTTCGTCCGGCAGGAAATTTCCCCCAATATGGTCAGCGACCCCGTGACGTGGCGGCCCACCAAGGACGGTACCGCAAGCGTTTTACCATGGTCGGCCGGACCACTCGCGATCGGCCCTTTGTTCGTGCCTCCCTCCATCGGAGTGGGCGGGGGGACGATCCACTGGGCCGCGTGGGCGTGGCGGTTCCGCGACGCGGAGCTGCGCCTGCGGACTACGCTGACCGAGCGTTTAGGCGCGGAAGCTGTGGCGGACACCGCCATCGTTGACTGGCCGATGGGCTATGACGAACTTGAACCGTATTACGAGCGCGCCGAGTACGAGATCGGAGTCGCGGGCAAGGCAGGTAATCTCAACGGGGAAATTCAGGAGGGTGGCAACCCGTTCGAACCGCCGCGGAAGCGGGAGTATCCCATGCCGCCGCTGCGCATGACGGCGGGCGACAAACCATTTTCGGAGGCAGCGAAGCGGCTGGGCCTGCACCCCTTCCCTGCTCCTGCAGCAGTCAACTCCGTGGAGTACCAGGGAAGAAGCGCTTGCGTGTACTGCGGATTCTGCCGGGACTACCCCTGCCACGTTGGCGCAAAGTCCAGCAGTGCGGTCGCCCTCATTCCGCAGGCTCTCGAAACGGGTAACCTCGAGATCCGCCCGTATTCGCGGGTTTTTGAGGTAAAGCGGGATGCGACCGGGCGGGCCTCCGGTGTGCGATACATCGATCTCGTGCGGGAACAGGAACGCGAAATCGACGCCGACTACGTCGTGCTCTCGGCATACGCCTTGGAGAACACCCGGCTGCTATTGGCTTCGGGCATCGACGGAAACGGCGTCGTCGGCAAGTACTTCATGACGCATAACTACGGCTGGTTTACCGGCACGCTTCCGGACTGGACTAACCCGTTCGCCGGTCCGGCGGTTGCGACCAGCGTGGTTGATGACTACACCTCCGAGCTCGTCTCCGGTCACGGTGCGGTCTGGGGCAGCCCGATTATCGGCTTTGGCGGGGATGTTCAGCCGGTGGAAGCCACCCGGAATATGCCGGACTCGGCACCGAAATTCGGGCAGGGGTTCAAGGACTGGATGCGGGATAATTACCGGCGTACTTTCAGCATGTACCACCAGACCGCGACGTTCCCCCGTGAGGAGTTCTTTTGCGACCTGGATCCGAAGGTTAAGGACGAGTTCGGTCAGCCGGCGCTGCGGATCACCCACGACTGGACGTCGCGCGACGAACAGGACGTGGAGTTCATTATCGGCAAGAAGCGCGAAATCGCACGTGAGATGGGAATGCTTGAATGGTGGGAGGCACCGACCGCGCCGCCTTACCATGTGTCCACCCACGAGGTAGGTACCCACCGGATGGGTGACGATCCGGGCACCTCGGTTGTGGACCGTTACGGCCAATGCCACTCCGTGCCCAACCTCTTCGTTCTCGGTGGAGGACAGTTCCCCACGTACGGCGCCTATAACCCCACGTTGACGATCTATGCGCTGGCCTACATGGCTGCTGATCATCTTCGGGCGGAGACCGGGGTGAAGGCGGGCGCCGAAGTTCCTCATCGCTGAAAGGTGGGAAAGATGCCGGTCGTACAGGTCCACATGCGGGCGGGCCGGTCCGCGGAGGACAAGCGCAGGCTCATCGAGTCCATAACCGACGCCGTGGTAGATGTTTTGGGCTCAAAGAGGGAAAGAGTAGTGGTCCTCTTGGATGAGATCGATCCGGGGAGCTGGGGTCAGGGGGGCCGGCTTCTCGCGGACGAGTTATCGGAGAAGACGTGATGGGTGGCTCCCATGTCCTGTCTGGTGAACGATTTTCCGGCACGGTTGCGTAGCTCGAAACCTGGCACAGGGCGGGCGATGACATGACTGCTTCCCCGGTGGCTTCGCTTCTGGCGACGCTTGATCAGGCCACGTTCTACGACCTTGAACAGCCCCGTTATGCCGGTGCGCCAATTTTTGCCGCGCACCGTCCCGGATTCATTTACACACTCCACCGACGCCATGAAACCGGGCTGGGTGAGGCCAGGACCAGTGCCTCCGGATTGATCATCACCGCAGAGCACGCCGGCACACATATCGATGCACTCTGCCACCAGGCGGTCGACATGCGAATGTTCGGAGGCCAGCGGGCTGACGCCACGACGCAGACCTCGACCGGTTTCACGGAACTTGGGGTGGAGACAATTGCCCCCATGATCGCCCGCGGCGTGCTGGTCGACATCCCGCGGCATCGCGGAGTGGATCGGCTTCCGGCCGGCACAGTCGTTGCGGCGGATGAGCTGGAGGCGGCCGCCTCAGAGCAGCATGTTTGGGTGAGTGCGGGCGACGTCGTCCTCGTCCGCACGGGCGGCGGGTCTCTATGGAACGAACCGGAGGAATATCTCCAAAGCGCCGGCCTTTCCGCTGAAGCCTCAGAGTGGCTCGCGGATCATCGGGTGCAGGCTGTAGGAGCTGACAACGTTGCGTGGGACACCGTGCAACCGGACCCTCAGCGCGGGAGCCTGCCGGGACACGTGGTCCTTATTGTCCACAACGGGATTTACATCATCGAGAACCTGCAGCTCGAGGAGCTCGCTGCCTCCGGCCATCAGGAATTCATCTTCCTGTGCCTCCCGCTCAAGATGATCGGCGTGACAGGATCACCGGTCCGCCCGTTGGCTCTGGTGCCGGCATGAACAGCAATCCCAGACGGAGCAGCCTTGCGGCCCGCTACCTGCCGCAAACCGAGGCTACCCCCTGCACGTCCGCTGCCTTGGCGGCCTCCCAGGACCAAGGCCAAGACCAAGGCCATTGGAAAGCGCCTAAATCACTACGGTGACAGCCTGATTGGAGAGGAGAAGGCGAAATGGCAGACAAGGACCAGTCGGCCACCCGGCCGGCGCAGGAAGGTCCCAGGAATCGGGGCCGCGTTCCCGCAACCGCAGTTGGAGCGCTGATTTTCCTGTGGCTCGTATATGCGATGAACGCGAATACGCGCCAAATCTTCTACTACGTCCTGCCCCCGATGGTCGAAGAGTTCGACCTAACGCCGGAGGAGGCCGGCGTCGTCAGTACGATCGTGACGGTAGCTGTGGCATTGGTCGCGATTCCCGCGGGCGCCTGGTTCGATCGGGGCGGGCATGGCTGGGCACGCAAGTACCGCAACGCGATCGTCGCGGCTGGCTACTTCGTGTTCTCCATTCTCACGGGCATAGTCGCCCTCACGAAGACGATCTGGCACGTTGTCGTCATCCAGTCAATCAAGAACGCCTTCGGCGGTGCTGGCGAAGCGGTCGAGGTCACGTCTATGGTCGAGTGGTACCCCGTGGAAAAACGGGGCCTGGCGCTCGGGATACAGCATGCCGCGTATCCTTGGGGCACCGGCTTGGGTGCCATCGCCACCGGCGCGATTCTGGCCACCTTCGGTCCGGAGAACTGGCGGTATGTATTCCTCATCATTCCGCTGGCAATGATCCCCATTTGGATCGGCTGGTGGTGGTATAGCTCTCCGAAGCGCTACCAAAAGTTCGAAAACGACACCCAGGCCGCCGGGCTGACGAAGCCTCTGGCCGGTGGGGCCGGCGCCGAGCAGCGTCACGCCGAACCCGGTGCGCTGCGCCGAAGCCTGGCCAATCCGAACATCTTGGTTCCCGCGCTGGCATCGATGTTCGGGATCATGATCTATACCGGGATCAGCTTCTGGCTGCCGCAGTACATCGCCTTCGTAGGGGGCTTCAGTTTCGCGGAAGCCGCCGCGTACAGTGCGGTGTTCACGATCACCGGCGGTATTGGGCAGATTTTTTGGGGTGTTGTCTCCGATTACATCGGCCGCAAGCTGAGCCTCATCATCGCATTTGTGTGGCTGGCGATCGGCCTTTATCTTCTGCGGTTTTCGGCGGTGAGCCTGACCGTATTGATCGTGGTGCAGCTCATCGCAGGGCTTGCGACGAATGCCATCTTCCCCGTCCTTTACGCCTTCGGCTCGGACTCGGCAGAGCCGGGTGCCATGGGGACGGCGAATTCGATTCTTCTGTTCTTCCTTTACATTGGAGGCGTCTCCCCGCTCGTCCTCGGATGGCTGATTGGACTCGGCGGCGGGTTTGAAAGTGAAACCGGGTACTTCTACGGCCTCTACTTCCTGGTGGCGGTCGCTATCATTTCGGCAATCATCATTGCGCTGTTCACGCGCGAGACGGTGGGTCGGTTTAAGGACCGTGACCGGGCACTGGTCTCCCGTGAGCGCACCCATGTGCGTCCTGGACTGCCCCAGGAGTAAGACGTCATCCGTTCGCCCTCGGGCTGCGGCCCATGGCAGTGATCTCAATCGATGACAAGGAGAAACCGATGGGAATGAGTTACGAGCAAGCACGGCAGGCGCTGGAAGCGGCGCTTGACAAGGCCACGGAGATCGGGTCCCCCTCCAGCGTGGCCATCGTCGACTCCGGGCGTGAACTGGTTGCGTTCGCGCGGCAGGACGGAGCCCTCCTGGCTAGCACCGAGATTTCGGTGGGGAAGGCCTACACAGCGTGTTCGATGAAGATGGCAACGAAGGACATCGGACCTTTGACCCAGCCAGGTCAACCCCTCTACGGGCTCGAGTACACACATCAGCGCCCACTCGTTACCTTCGGCGGGGGGCGGCCCCTGGAGATCGCGGGGGACGTCGTAGGTGGCGTCGGAGTCGCCGGGGGAACCGTTGACCAGGACGACGAGATTGCCGCCGCCGCGCTCGCGGCCCTCACCTCGTAGGAGGAATGCATGCAGCTCCAGGGGAAAAAGGCGATCATCACAGGGGCAGCAACGGGCATTGGGGCGGTCACCGCCAAAACGTTTGCTCAAGAAGGTGCGGCCGTCGTTGTGGCCGACGTCAACGAGGACAACGGCTGGCGTGTGGTCGAGGAAATCCGTAGTCAGGGCGGCACAGCAGAGTTCGTCCGCACTGACGTCACCAGAGAGAGCGACGTAGAGGCGCTCGTAAAACAAGGCGCAGAGACGATGGGTGGTCTCGACGTCTTGTTCAACAATGCCGGTGCCCAACGCTCGGGGGCCATCACCGGCTTCGAGCAGGATCAGTGGGACCTGCTCATGGCGGTCAACCCCCGTTCATGCTTCTTCGGAGTCAAGCATGCCGTACCTGTCCTTCGCGAACAGGGAGGCGGGTCGATCATCAACATGGCGTCGCTGGCTGCAGTGAAGGGAGGTGCTGGCTTGACTGCCTACTCCGCCTCCAAAGGCGCCATAGTGGCTTTCACGAAGGCATTAGCCCCGGAGCTCGCGCCTTACCGCATCAGAGTTAACAGTGTTTGCCCTGGATGGATCGACACTCCGTTCAACCGGCCCGCAATCGAGTTTATGGGTGGTGCGGAGGAGCAGGAACGCATCGTCAAACAGGTCGTACCCATGGGCCGTCAGGGAACACCGGAGGAAATCGCGCCCATCGTGGTGTACCTCGCCTCGGACGGTTCCACCTATATGACCGGCCAAGCACTAGTAGTGGACGGAGGCGTGTACTGACGGGGCTTTATCGGCTCAGGTGATCGTCTTCGGGGCGGTCCATTGTCCCGGGGGTCAGTGGCTCCGGTTCACCTTCCGGGATCTCGAAAGATACGGATGGCAGTTGCCGGCCCGTAGTTTGCTCTTGCTGCGAGTCCAGCGCTCACTTAGGTTAAAGGTGGGCGGTCGCGGGCAGCTCCCGTTGGGGGAGTCGGCGCTGCCGTTCCAGAAGGAAAAGATCAGCATGGCAACAGGCACCGTCAAATGGTTTAACGCCGAAAAGGGGTTTGGCTTCATCAGCCAGGACGACGGCGGGCCGGACGTGTTCGCACACTTCTCGGCCATCGCCGCGAGCGGCTACCGCTCCCTGGAAGAAAACCAGAAAGTTGAGTTCGACGTCGTCCAGGGACAAAAGGGACTGCAGGCCGAGAACATTCACCCGCTCTAACACTTGCTCAAACCGACGCCCCGCACTCCGAAGGTGCGGGGCGTTGCCATATAGCCGACCGCGAACCGCCCTGGGCTGGGCGTGTCAACACTTCGCTGTCATCATGGTGCTGCGGCCGAATGCGAACGGCTCGGCAGCAGCTGTGCTGCAGGGACACGGCCACGAGTCTGTCGGCCACGGGGGTCGGGTCCCGGCGACGGTCGACGGCGACGATTTCGATGGTTGCACGCAGCGGCTAACGACCAGACCTGAGTGCCCTCGAATTTTTTTCGCTCTGCGCTAAGCAGGCAATCAGCAAGTATGCTTACTATCTTGGGAAGGGCGGCTTGATCTCGCCAGGAGAAAAGGAGAACCACCTCGCGGTGCCCACACCACCCGGGACAGACCGGGAACAACCTTGAAAGGCACACACCATGTTTCTTCTCTTCGGTCTTAAGACCGCCCTTCGCGATCTGCCCGGACGGATGGCGACGTGCCAGTACTGCGGCCGGTTCGTCCACCATCACCTGCAGGAACGCGCCACCAAACTCACCGTGTTCTTCATTCCCGTCTTCACAACATCCAAGAACTTGGTCATCACCTGCACAAACTGCGGACAGAGCTCCAAAACGAAGTCCCGACAGAAGAACGCCCTCCTCCGCTAGCAGTGAGACCTCACTGACGAACGAGCACGCCGTCACCGCCATCATCCTCCGTGCCACCGGCAGGGGGCGGGCCGTTCCGCCACCCGTAGTATTAATGCAGCCCAGATCTCACACCCCGGCACGGAGGCACCATGACTGACAAGCTGCACCTAACCCCAGAGGAACACTTTCCCGAGGACTTGGCCGTGGTCATGGATCGGCAGCTACAGGTCCTGGACAGCCAGATCCAGCGTCAGCTCGACTACGAGGTCATCGCTGACGGCGAACCCAACCCAGAGACGGAGTTCCGGCACTTTGAGCTCGATGAGGAATTCCAAACCCGCGACAATCGGTGACTGCACCGACCGCCGGAGCTCCCGCAGAAGATTTAAACGGTCAAGTTCCCCCTGGCAGGGTGTAGCTCCCAGCGTTTCGCACGCCAATCCGAGCCCGGATCAGTGACACGGTCCGAGGATGCACCCGGTAAATGGACTCCCAGATTTGCCGGGCCTTCGCTGTGCCCTTTCCTGTTGCACCAACACGTCCATGACCGCTTCCGGTGAGTGACCCCGGATTTGAGTGGGGTTAGACGAGCGGACCTCCAACCCCTCTCACTCTCCGGCGGCGACCGCCATGGAGCTGCCCGCTAGCAAGGTCACGATTGCATTGGCGGTGCTGAGCTCAAGGCGATGTGGGTTGTCCCGGCCGCGCCGTTCATAGGTTCAGGCAGGCGGTGAAGCGGTGTGGGCATCGTTTCACCGTTCAGTCCAGCCGTATGGCCGCGGGCGCTGTCGAAGCTGCTAGTTGCCTCACGCTGCATTGTGCAGTCGCACACTGACGGCCCCCGCGTGCCCTTGTAGCGTCACATACGCACTCTTCGAACACCTACGCCAAGAAGGAATCTGTCAATGACGACGCCTGTCTTATCTCCCTCAGCCGCACAGTCCGGGCAAGGCGCGCCGGCTCCCAGCCAGGACGCGGGACCACTGGAGAACGCCCATAGGCAGCTTGCTTCAGCAATCCGAACGCTGGGATACAGCGAAGGGCTGCACCAACTGCTTGCCCAGCCGCGCAGGGAGCTCTCCGTGAGCATTCCCTTGCGCCGGGACAACGGCACCGTTGAGGTTCTCACCGGTTACCGCGTGCAACATAACTTCTCCCGCGGACCCGCCAAAGGGGGACTGCGGTACAGCCCGCACGTGTCGTTGGACGAAGTGCGTGCACTGGCGATGTGGATGACGTGGAAGTGCGCGCTGCTGGACGTCCCTTACGGCGGTGCCAAGGGTGGGATCACTATTGATCCACGGAATTACTCACAGCAGGAACTGGAGCGGGTAACGCGCCGCTACACTAGTGAAATTCTGCCCATCATCGGCCCTGAGAAGGACGTGCCGGCGCCCGACATCGGAACCGACGAGCAGACCATGGCATGGATGATGGACACCTATTCGGTTAACGTCGGCTACACGGTTCCAGGCGTAGTGACGGGCAAGCCTGTCAGCGTTGGCGGCTCCCTCGGCCGTTCGAGCGCCACATCCAAGGGCGTCGTGCACGTCGCTCTGGCATCGCTTGCCCACGCCGGGCTTGATCCCAGGCAGAGCACCGCGGCTGTTCAGGGCTTTGGCAAGGTGGGAGCCGGAACTGCAGAGTTCCTTGCCGATGCCGGAGTCAGGGTAGTGGCTGTGGGCGACCAGTATGGGGCCATCCACAATGCTGACGGTCTGAACATCCGTGCCCTGCAAGACCACGTTAAGGAGACGGGCAGCGTCGTCGGCTTCGCCGGCGCAGGTGCCATCGCTTCGGATGAGCTGCTGGAGCTTGCGGTAGACCTGCTGGTCCCCGCAGCAGTAGAAGGCGTGCTGCACGGCGGAAACGCTGACAAGGTGCGCGCCAAGGTCATCGTGGAAGGCGCCAACGGCCCCACCACGGCGGCAGCGGACGTCATTCTGCAGGACAAGGGCGTGCTCGTTGTCCCGGACATTCTCGCCAACGCCGGCGGCGTCATTGTCTCCTACTTCGAGTGGGTGCAGGGCAATCAAGCCTACTGGTGGACTGCTGCCGAAGTTGAAGAAAAGCTGGAACACCGAATGTTGGCGGCGTGGGAGAACGTCCTGTCCATTGCGTCAAAGCGCGGCCTGAACCTACGCGAAGCCGCTACAGTGACGGCCGTCGAGCGTGTGGCACAGGCGCACCTGACCCGCGGGCTCTACCCCTGATCCTTACTGCGCGCAGTTGTCGGCGGGTCCTGCATACCGCCGCATCAGGGACGCCAGGGGATGTTGCCGAACGAGGGCGACATCCCCTAAGTGACGGAAATTCCATGGTCTGCCGCTCTTATAACCAGGTATGAGTCAAGAAAACCGCACAAGATTGAGGAAAGGTCTCCCATGACGGTAGACAACTGGAAAGAGCTGACGGGCCAGCACGTTCAGATCCGCAAGGATGGGAAGCCCGTCAGGGAAGGCCGTGTGGAAGAGGTGACGCGGGCAGCGGACGCTTTGTGGCTGGAATGGCATGGCGGACACCTGAGGCAGCTTTATGAAAAAGCGGAAGGCTACTCGGTGGAGCTCGTTACAAGCCCCTAAAGCGAGGTGCTCAAGGCGCTCGGCCCGTTCAGGTGGTCGTCAAGACGGGCGGTCGAAGCAACAGTGCGGCGCCCGCTGGCGGAAGTCGACCTAATAGCCATGGTCTGTTCCGTAGACGAGCTTGTCCAAGGATTTGAGGCTCATCTCATCCGCTGCCAGTTCCACGTCACCGTCTTTGGTCCGGATACTCACCACCCGCTGGTTCCTGCGGAGCTCCTTCCGCCTCTGCGGAGGCAGCGCCCGTTGCTCGGGGGATGACTGCACTTCGAGGATTCGGGGCGCTCCGATGACTTGGTCCAGTCCAAAGGGGTCAATGATGTTGCCCTCCCGGAAAACGATCGTGCTTGGTTTGAGCTGAGCCGACCCGGGTGCCCACCGGTCGCGCAGTGACCCGGGCACAGCATTTGGATAGCGGAGGAGGCAGTCAATGATCCCGTGTTCTTCGATATCCGCGGTCAGGCGCTTGCGTTTGTCGCGTCTCACGCCGACGAGCAGCAGGGCCTCTACGAGGACGATTACTACGAGGCTGGATAAGATTCGGGCGCCCAAGTCCGCATTCGGCAGCAGAATATTGGCAGGCAGCAAAGCCACCATGGGTACCCACCAAATGGCGTGGTCAGAGATGCGCTCCAACTTGCTCTTCGGAGCGCGTGTCGGTGCTTCGGGCGCGACCATGCTTCATTCTCGTCCCTTAGCCTTCAGATTTACTGAAGAATGTGTTGTGCGGGAGTCAGAGCCGTGCTTCTCGCAGCATCACTAGTCAACGACTGGCCAACGGATCGGGGAGCCCTCGTCCACCGGACGCGCGAGTTCGGAATGCGTATGAAGTTCGCACCGGGTCCGGGCAACGATCACGCAGAGGTCCGCGTCGCGGTCGATGACTGGTTGACCATCCGAAACCAGTTGACAGCATTACGGTCTCCAGTCGAAGAGGGAAGGTGAGTCCGTGGGAAGCGTGGTCGGCTGAGCGTACGGTCAGATAGTCTCGCGCCCCGGCGCTGAGGAACAGGACGCCTAGAAGGACCAACCACACCAGGCCGGCTGCTACCTAGCGAGCACCACGGATGACGCCAAGATTTTGCGGGCCCAAATCGCGCACACCCGCCGCACCATCGGGGCAATCAGCAGGGATAGTGCCGTGACCGCTACCGGTCCACCAGCAGGAAGAGGACGAAGGAAATCCACGGTTCCGCCATGTCGAACACTACGAGCAGGAGTGATACCCCTCCGCGTCCTTGAAGCTGAAGGTGGACAGTAATGGCGCCACTAAGAGGCATCCGGTCCCAAGCGCCGCGGTGACCAAACCCCAGACCATTCTTCTGATGGAGGGGGCGACCTTCTCTACTGTCGCTGTCATCGGGCTAAGACGAGCACGATGAGCTTCTGTCCATGGGTAGGCACACGGCGTTTCGGCGGCGGCCGCTGCTAACCATTGGCCGTGCCGATCGTCTTAAAGTGCTTCGAATCCAAATAGCTTCCTTCCAGGAGACCGTTGCTGTCTCCGTGCCGCAGGATTGTTAGGCCGGTACGTCCCCCAGCTTCCCAGTCGGCCTCGGTGGGAGCTAAGTCTTGGTATGAGAATCCTTCGGTGAACCAGCCGGCATCCCTTAGGCTGTCCGCCGTGTCGCTGAACGCCTGCCGTGCCCTGCCCCAGAGAGCTACTTGGCCCGGATAATCGGACTCGTGGTGTCGGAAAATCCCGAGGACTTCGCCTTCGTGGGGCAGGGAGCAATCGACGGTGAACAACGCCGTCGTTGTAGCGGTGTAGTCATAATCGAAGAAAAGGCAGTCTCCGATGTAAACGTCCGCCAGCGATTTCGGTTCAGTGGTGTCCCACGCTCGGCTCAGGAACTCGTTTGTGGACGCCTTATCCGCATCAACATCCCGCGGCCCGGGCGCAACCATCCGCCTCGAACCGGGAGCAGGCGTCGCCACGGTCATTGCGGCTACCGGATCAGCGCTGACGCTGGGTGAGTTAGAGGATGGGGCAGGGCTAGTCGTCACGTGAGTGGCATTCGGCGATGTTTGAGGAACAGAGCAGCCAACGAGAATCACCGCGATGGACATGGCCAGAGCCATAATAAGGCCGTGACGGTTTCTATTGCTGTGGTTCTGGTTCATATTCCCCCTGCGCTGAGGCTCGACATACAATTGCAGCTTTTAGCCAACAAACGGTCTCCTTCGGGCCTTCACATAACTATGCATGACAATCGTCCATGAGATCGCGGTCAGAGGGGAAAACGTAGCTGACCATAGAAAGGCTGTTGAAGCCGGAGACCCAGATTCCCCCAAACCGAACACCAAAACACCGGCACTCGTCCCCAACGTAACGATGAAGACCAAGCCAAGTATCAAGCTTGATGACGGAACTAGGCGCATAATTGCCAGTACCATAACGCCGTGCGCTAGCGAGACTGGGAGCCAGAGGACAAACCCCAAAACCAAGTAAAAGATGGCGAGGGCGATTGAACCGAAATCATTGCTTGTAGGGCTCGGCGACAGGGAGACAAGCGTCGCGGTTGGTCGCCGCGAAGGTTGCAGATTTCAAACCTGCGGCAAGAGATAGGGCAGTAATCTTCGTCAGATGTCTCTCTGATCCAGGGCGTCGATGGTCACTGAGGGTTCATGACTACTTTTCGACGACTGCGTTCTGTTGCGCTGCACGGCACAACTGTTCTTCGCGTTCTTCCGGTGAAAGCTCGTTCCATTTCGCTGTCTGGGCCTGGACCTGCGCTTCGGGGAAACCCAGCGCCTTCATTTCTTCGGGGGAGATGAGCACGCTGTTCTCCGCGCTGATCATGTTCTTCCGGTCCAGTTCCGCACCGGGCCCGTCAGCGTAGCCGGCTGAGCATTTGATGAATGGCTCATGGACACCAGGTGCGTCATCTGCCGTGGTCCGGCTGGGTAAGGTACTGATGCCCAGGATTAGACCGGCTGTCATTAATAGGCCTGTAGTCAGCAGGATGAACGGTTTCTTAGCCATTTTGGTCCCCCAAGCATCAGCCCCACTTGGGCAAGCGGGACAATTATTCTGCCCTCAGCCTACCCAACGCGACTGTGGTGCCGGACACTCCGCCTAGAGGCAGGTATGTCCAGCAGGGAAAGCTCCCCAGGCCGACAGCCTGTGCCGCAAACTATTGAACGGTCGCCTTTTCTGCCTTTGCGGGGAAGGTTTGACTCTTGGAGAAGCTGAAAAGCTCCGCCGGTTCCGTGTCGAGCGCTTCGCACACCGCCGTGAGGGACGAGAAGCGAATGGCCCTTGCCTTGTTGTTCTTGAGGATGGACAGGTTCGCCATGGTGATACCGGTACGGCGGGAAAGCTCAGTCAAGGTCACCCCGCGGTCGAGCGGTACCTCGTCGAGATGGCAGGCGATGCGGTGCGGTTCTTCTTTGCGATCAGACAATTCCGACGACCTCCCTCAGATTCGCACCGTCGCGGAACGCCTAAGATCAGCCAGAAGAGGCCCAGAAAAAGGCCCATAATCAGTAGAAGCCAAGCCATGTTGAAGGCTGTTCCTATCAAGGGAGCGCCATCATCAGGGACCCCAAAAACATGCCGAAACCCAATAGGGACATACCGAAGGAAAAAACGCTGCCGACAATCGCTCGTCGATTCTTGGCTGTATTGGATGCGCGCATGGCTGATGCTACCAACGTCCTGGGCAGGCATTCTGCCGCAGCTAGGGCAGCCCCGGTATCCAACGCACGGCCCGCACGTAGCTCCCGAGCGTGTACGGGTACTGCCTCCGGTGGGGACCCACCTCTGGGGGATGGGAACGTGGGCCGGCGCCCGCCTGACCGGTCGTGATGGACAACGCTCCAATAACGAATTCCTCAATCTGAGGCTGTTGCTCCGCCAGCCTGCTAGCTTCAGCGCATGAGGCAACGACTATTGCCGGCTCTAGCATCTGCGGGATTGCTCTCGGCTGCCTTGCTGACCGGATGCGGGGAGAATGATGTGGAGGCTGGAAGCCAGCCACCGCCCAGCTACCCAGGTAGTACTGCTACAGCAGTCGCAGATCCGGTCTTCGGCACATTCACGGGCACGCAGACTATCGAGCTTGGTGCTCCGCCCGCGGAAGCTACCCACATTTATATGGAGCTGACTTGTCTCAGTGCTGGAACTCTCCTGTTGCATGACACTGACGAAGTAACCTGCACTGATCCGAATGAGGGTACAACCCGCGCATTCTCGTCATATCCGCTGTCACCGGACCAAGTCTCTTTCGAGGTGACGAGCGATCCCGATGTCAGCTACATGGTGAGGGCCGTTTACGAAAACGGCGCATCTGTCCAATAGCTTCTTCCGTCGCGCTCTAAATTGGCGTCTTCAAATCCGTTAAAGCCGTCATGAAGATGATGGCAAACGCCGCAATGCACAGACCTCCGGTAAGGCACAGGGCGAGCATCATCTTTCGTTGCGGCCCGAACGGCTCCCCTTCTCGTCGGGGATGTGCAATGGCGAAGACGGAGGAGATCCCAACCAGTATCAGGCCGACGATGAGCAGGATCAGCGCTTCCGGTTGCATGGCCCCATACTCCCATCGTTTGTGAGAAGGAGCAGGGTCAGCGCGGCTAACGGTAGCGCATGGGGGCGGCCCTCTTGAAGCAGATCAAGGTTGAGTTGGCCGAGTGCGGCATGGAGCAGAAAGACCTGGCAGCTGCGATGGGCCTGCACACCGCGTCGCTGAGCCGCTACCTCACGGGCAAGACACAGATCTCGATGTCGGTCTTCTACCGCATCACGCAGGGCCTGGGTCTGGGCCCCGGTGAACTGCTGGCCCGCGCCGAGAACCGCATGTCAGGTCACAGCCGGCCGGCTGAAAGCGCGGAGCCCCGCTAAAGGTTTGGGCGAATACGGGGTGAGGGCATCGGCAGGAGGAAATTAGGAAGCGCTCTCTGAACGGACCACTAGTCGGATTGAAGGCGCGTCCAGGAGTCGTTGCCGGGTTCTCGCTGCCATGCCTGCAGCGGGCCCTCCCATTCGCGTGCGACGTCTGTGAGCCAGATGTGCTGTCGGGGTCCCAACTGGCGATGACCGAAGCGGAACCAGGAGCACCGGCGGAATTCTGTTACTGCTGCGTTAGTGCAGGGCAGCTTTGAGGGCAAAGCGAAGGCCCCGGTTCCCTTTTGTTTGCAAGGGAATCGGGGCCTTCTCAGTTGGCGGTGACGGTGGGATTTGAACCCACGTTGGCTTTCACCAAACAACATTTCGAGTGTTGCACCTTCGGCCGCTCGGACACGTCACCAACGCGTCAACTTTACCCGCTGTTGGCCCTGAGCCCCAAAACGGTCCGGCGGGGCGGCCTCACTGGTCGAGCGGGTGAGCCCGGAGCCGCAACGAACCGGGCGGGAGCGGCCGTGCACGTGCAGCTCCGGACAGGAGGAATTAGTCAGCCGGCAGTTCGCCGCGGTGCCGCGCAAAGAACGCGCGCAGCATGGCTGCCGACTCGTCGGTGCGAACCTCGGGGTAAACCTCGACCCAGTGGTTCAGCCGCCGTTCGCGCAGGACGTCGAAAACGCTGCCGGCGGCGCCTGCCTTCTCATCCCACGCCCCGAAGACCACTTTGGGGATGCGGGCCAGCACAATGGCACCGGCGCACATGGCGCAGGGCTCCAGCGTGACCACCAGGGTGCAGCCGTCCAGGCGCCAGGAGCCAAGCTTGCGGGCCGCCTCCCGAATGGCCACCATTTCGGCATGGCCGGTCGGGTCGTGCAGCGCCTCCCGTTCGTTGCGCCCGGAACCCAGCACCGCGCCGTCGGGCCCCATCACCACGGCGCCGATGGGCACATCGGCGGTCTCCAGGGCCAAGCGGGCCTGGTTTAGGGCAAGGCCCATCCACTGGTGGTGCTGCGGATCAATCGGGCCCATGCCATCATTCTGGCAGGCCCGGTGTTTGTCCCTGCTATCCGGCTGCCGGTAGTTTTGTGGAATGCGCGTACTCGAAGTGGATCATCCCCTTGTTGCCCACAAACTCACCGTTCTCCGCGACAAGACCACTCCGTCGCCCGTCTTCCGCCAACTCACCGAAGAACTGGTGACCCTACTGGCCTACGAGGCCACCCGCGACGTCCACACGGAGCCAGTGGAGATCGAGACACCGGTGACCCGGACCATCGGGACCGCTTTCACCAAGCCCACCCCGCTGGTGGTGCCGATCCTGCGCGCCGGCCTGGGCATGCTCGAGGGCATGACCAAGCTGGTGCCGACCGCCGAAGTGGGCTTCCTGGGCATGGCGCGCAACGAGGAAACCCTGGACATCATTACTTATGCCGAGCGGCTGCCGGCCGACCTCACCGGCCGGCAGGTGTTCGTGCTCGACCCCATGCTCGCCACCGGCGGCACGCTGCGCGAATCCATCAAGTTCCTCTTCGCCCGCGGCGCCGCCGACGTCACCTGCATCTGCCTGCTTGCGGCACCGGAAGGGCTGCAGGCCCTGCGCAACGAGCTTGAGGACCGGAACGTCTCCATCGTGGTGGCCTCCATCGACGAGCGGCTGAACGAAAAGGCCTACATTGTGCCCGGCCTGGGCGACGCCGGCGACCGGCTCTACGGCGTTGCCGGCTGACGCTGCCGACCACGGGCACCTCTGACGGGTTTTGTGGGCTGCCACACGGTAAACCACAAGAACCAGGGGTGTCCACACTTTGGACGGCTTGCAAATCCCCGCGGTTTGCACCTGACGCCTCCGAGGCCGAGCCAAACGCCTCGATGAATAATTATTCAGCAGCGGCCCGCAAGGCCGGTCGTTGGTTGATATTTATGCACATCGATGGTGTGATGTGTGGCACAAAACCACTGCTTCTTCTCACTATGTGAGACAAGCAGGCTTATATTACTTGCACGTAAGCTTTGTTACGAGCAAACTCATGGTTGTGAACAACAACGCAACAGCATCTGCAGCCGCAGCCTTCAGTTACGGGACGTATCCCGGCGGACTGGCGGACTGTTGCCGAATGCAGGCCTAACTCACCACCCCTCGAGTTATTCAGGCAATTCATCTGTCCAATGGCGGGCACCAGAAACATCCCGTGCGGGCACACCCATGCATTCGCGCCGCGATGACGGCCATTTTCACACATGAGGTTCTAATGTCAGTTTCATCCGGATACGTCCACATCTCCGTCCGCAACGCCCAGAACCGGGCGGCCGCCGCCCAGCGGCAGGCAGCCGGACAGCACCCGCAGTTCGCCGGGCAGCCGGCTTACCCGGGGGACCAGCAGGCCTACCGCGTGTTGCGCGCTGTTCCCGGCCAGTTCGACGCCGCTGCCTCCAACCCGACCACTGCCCCGACCCCCGTGGTCACCCCCAATGGAATTCCAGGCCCGCAGGCGGTGTCGAATGACACTGTTGCCCGCGGGTTTGTTCTCTATGTGGGCTTGGACGAGGAGGCCGCCGCCGCCCAGGGAACCACGCTGAGCAAACTGGCTTCCCAGGTGCGCGCCTACGTGCAGTCGCTGGCTCCGGACGCCCAGACCCACGGGGCCGTGGCCCTGGCTCCGGCCGAGGCCCCGGGCGAAAACATTGACGTGGTGCGCCAGGCCTTGGGCGATCCGACCGTCAGCCGCCGTCCGCGGACCCCGGCCGTGGAGATCCAGCGGCAGCCGCAGCCGGCCTCGCACGCCAACCGCCCCAGCGGCGTCCTGATCGATCTTTCCCGCCGCGAGGTGCACCTGGACGGGGACACCCTGAACCTGACGTTCAAGGAATTCGAGCTGCTCAACTACCTCGTGGAGAACGCCACCCGCACCGTCGGCCGTGAAGAGCTGCTCTCCGGGCTGTGGAAGAACGCCGAGGAAGTTCCGAACGAACGCACCATCGACGTGCACATCCGCCGGCTCCGCTCCAAGCTGGGCCGCCTGGCCAACACGGTGCGCACCGTACGCGGCCAGGGCTACCGGTTCTACGAGCACCCGGAAGTAGTGGTGTGGGCCGCGCCGGAGTACTCCATCTAGGTTCTGCCTGCCTGCGCTGCCTCCGCTAGAGCCCGTATTCTTCGAGCAGGCGGAGCCAGACTTCGCTGATGGTGGGGTAGGAGGGCACTGCGTGCCAGAGGCGGTCCAGCGGGACCTGGCCTACGACGGCGATGGTCGCCGAGTGCAGCAATTCGCTGACGCCGGGCCCGGTGAACGTCGTGCCGACGACGACCTTGCGGTCCTCGTCCACCACCATCTGGGCCCAGCCCTGGTAGCCGTCGGCATACAGGGACGATCCGGCGACGGCGATCGGCAGCTCGGTGGCGGACACATTGAGCCCGCGATCCTTGGCCTGGCCTTCGGATAGGCCGACGACGGCGACCTCCGGATCGGTGAATATCACCGAGGGAACCGCCGCCTCGTCGGCAGTGCTGGCAAAGCGGCTCCACGGTTCCGGGTCGCCGTCCAGCTCGCCGGCTGCCCGGGCGGCTATGGCATCCCCGGTGGCCCGCGCCTGGTATTTACCTTGGTGCGTCAGCAAGGCCTTGCCGGCCGCGTCGCCCACCGCGTACAACCAGCCCCCGTCAACTCCGACGACGCGCCCGCTGGCGTCCACCTCCAGCCGCTTCGGATCCTGTCCCAGCTCCTCCAGGCCAAGTCCAGACAGGGCCGGCCGTCGTCCGGTGGAGACCAGCAGCTTGGCACCCGTGACGGTGTCAGCCGCACCCGTCTCCCCGTCGGCACCCGCAGCGGACAGGGTGAGGGTGACGCCGCCGTCGTGCGCATCCACCCGTGCCGCCGGCGTGTTAAGCCGGATCCGCACGCCATCGCGGCGCAGCCCGGCCTCCACCAGCCGCCGTGCGGGTTCGGGGACGTTCGTCAGCAGGTCCCCGCGTGCCACCAAGGTTACCTCGGTGCCCAACCGGGCGTACGCCTGCGCGAGCTCGCAGCCGGAGACACCGCCGCCCAGCACCAGCAGGCTCTCCGGGACCTCCCGGGCCGAGGTGGCTTCGCGGGTTCCCCAGTAGTCGACGCCGTCCAGCCCGTCGAGCGGCGGAACGTTCGGCGCGGAACCGGTGGCCAGCACGACGGCGTGCCGTGCGGTAATGCGGGTCTCGGTCCCGCCGTCGTCCGTGGTCACTTCGCGCGGACCGCTGAGCCGGGCGGTGCCGCGGACCAATTCGATGCCGGCGCCCTTGACCCACTCCACCTGCGAGGCGTCGTCCCAGCCGGAGGTGAACGAATCCCGGCGGGCCAGCACCGCCTCCGCCGCCAGGCCGCCGGTCACCGCCTGGGCCGCGCCCTTGACGCTGCGTGCGGCCTGCAGGGCCGTGCCGGGACGCAGCAGCGCCTTGGAGGGCATGCACGCCCAGTAGGAACACTCGCCGCCGACCAGCGCCGATTCCACCAGGATGGTCTTGAGCCCGCCGCGGGTGGTCCGCTCCGCCACGTTCTCACCGACCGCCCCTGCCCCGAGTACCACGACATCCGCTTCCAGCGTCCGCTCTGCCATGTCCCGAGCCTTGCACCGCGAGGAGGCGGAGGCAAGGGCCCGCACTACACTCGTGGTGTGAACGACCACCACCTGAAGAAGCTGATGATCATGCGCCACGCCAAGGCCGCGTGGCCGCTGGGCGTCGAGGACCACGAGCGCCCGTTGGCCCAGCGCGGCCACGACGAGGCGCCGCAGATCGGACGGTGGATGGTGGAGCACGATTGCATCCCGGACTTCATCCTGTGCTCGTCGGCACTGCGCACCCGCCAGACCTGCACCTGGGTGTGCAGCGAGCTGGGGGAGAAGGCGCCGACGCCCATGCTGTCCGACGAACTCTACGACGCGCCGGCCGTGCGGGTCCTGTCCGAAATCAACCAGCTGCCCGACACCATCACGTCCCTGCTGGTGGTGGCCCACATGCCGGCGGTGCAGGACCTGGCGATGCGGTTGGCGTCGGTGGATTCCGACGAGGAGGCCGTGGTGGACATGGCCACGCACTATCCGACGTCAGGCCTGACCGTGCTCCAGCACGGCAAGAGCTGGGCGGAGCTGGACGGGCGCGACGCCGCGGTCACCGATTTCGTGGTGCTGCGCTGACGCACATCCAGCGCGTGCCCGGGCGGTGGGCCCTGGCCCAAAGTTCAGCGGCCCGGACCGGCCACGGCCACGCCTGCCCGGGCGCGGACTCCGCCGGTCAGAAGAGAAGGATCGGTTTGATCGTGGAACCGTTGGCCGAGTCCTCGAATCCCTGGTTGATGTCGGCAAAGGAGTAGGTCTTGACCAGCTTGTCGTAGGGGAACCGTCCCTGCTTCCACAACTCGATCAGGCGCGGAATGAAGACCTGGTACACCGAGCTGCCCTGGACGTTCATTTTGAACGTCCATCCCTTGACCTGGGACTCGCCGATCTCGAACGGCGCCTCGGTGCCGAAGGTCGTGTTGCCCACGGCCACCAGCGTGCCGCGGAACGCCAGCGCCCGGGCAGCCTGGTTGAGCACCGCGGGCACGGAGGTGGTGTCGACGATGTAATCCACGCCCTCCCCGCCGGTGATGCGGTTCAGTTCCTCGCCCATGTCCGTCTTGGCGGAGTTGATGGTGTGGGTCGCGCCGAGTTCAAGCGCCGTCTCCAGGCGGTTGTCGTGCAAATCCACCGCGACCACCGTAGTGCAGCCGGCGATCTTGGCGGCCATGATCGCGGCCGAGCCGACCGCGCCCGCACCGATCACCGCCAGCGATGTCGCCGCCTCCGGCCGCAGATCGTTGAGCACGGCCCCGGCCCCGGTCTGCAGCCCGCAGCCCAGCGGGGCGAGCATCTCCAGCGGAACCTCGGGATCCACCTTGACCACGCAGCGCTCCAGCACGTTCGCATAGGACGCGAAGGACGACTGGCCGAAAAAGTGCGAGGCCACGGATTCCCCCTCGGCCGAGAGCGCGGTGCGGCGGCCACTGAGATTGATGGCGATGTAGTGCTCGCAGTACGCCATCTCCCCGCGGCGGCACTGCTTGCACGTACCGCACGATGCCGGCGCCATCACCACGTGGTCACCGACCGCGACGCTCGTCACCGCGGTTCCCACACCGTCCACGACACCGGCGCCCTCGTGACCGAGCACCGCCGGCCACTGGAGGGGATAAGCCCCATCGCGGGCGGTCGAATCCGTGTGACAGATACCGGTGGCGACCATGCGGACCCTCACCTCATCGGGCCGAAGCTCGGCGAGCTCCAGCTCTTCAACTGAAAGCGGTGCGCCCGTCTCGCGCACGACGGCGGCGGTGACCTTCATGGGTACTCCTCCTAAATCCGGGACCAACTCATAACAGGCACACACACGACCGCGCGGATGCCTGTTTCAACCGTCTCATGCCCGCTGGTTCGGCCGGCAGTGATGACCGCCACGAGGTCAGTACAGCTAGATGCTGATGCGGCCAAGCTTGTCCGGGTTCCGGATGAGGAAGATTTCCCGGACCAAGCCCTCATCGATCCGGAAGCCCGCGACCGTGTCCACCGCGCCGTCCGCGTCCACGGCCACCAACCCGGGCAGGCCGTTGACGTCGGCGACGTGCAGCTGGAAGGGGGCGTCCGGCTTGCTGGTGATGCCGAGCAGGAAGCGCAGCACCTTCTCGACCCCGAAGATGGGCCGCAGCGCCGCGGACTTCTGGCCGCCGCCGTCGCTGGTCAGTACGACGTCGGGAGCCAGCAGGCCCAGCAGCGGCTCGATGGCCCCGGTCTTGGCCGCGTGCAGGAACTGTTCGGTGATCCGCCGGTGCAGAGCCGGATCCACCTGGTTCCGGGCCTGCCGGCTGGCGACGTGGTCACGGGCGCGCGACATCAGTTGCCGTACCGCCGCGGGCGAGCGGCCCAGCGTCCGGGCGATCTCCGGTGCCGGGTAGCCGAAGACCTCGCCCAGGATGTAGGCCGCACGTTCCAAGGGGGAGAGCTGCTCCAGGACCACCAGCATGGCCAGCGAGACATCGTCGGCCAGCACGGCGGCGTCGTCCGGCGCCGGAGGAGTCGGGGCACCCGGCAGGGAGCTGACCGGCTCGGGCAACCACGGCCCGACGTAATTCTCGCGGCGGCGTTGCTGGGCGCGGATCTGGTTCAGCGCCAGATTGGTCACCGTCCGCAGGAGAAAGGCGCGCGGCTCCCGGACGTGGTCCGGCGGCACGTCGGAGAACCGCAGCCACGCCTCCTGCAGGACGTCCTCGGCGTCGGCGGCACTGCCCAGGAGGCGGTACGCAGCCCCGAAGAGGAGCCCGCGGTGCTGCTGGAACACGGCCAGGTTTGCCTGGGTCGTCGTCATCTCAAACCTCCTACGCTGCAGGTTCCCGTGAAGCCCTGGCTGGCCGGGCCCAACGCGGCGTTAACCCTTGACCGCAGGTTTTCCACCGCAACCAGATAGGTCAGCTCCGCCAGCTGGGCCGGGTCCAGATGCTGCTTCAGCCTATCCCCAAGGTCATCCGCGACGGCGGGCGGGGTTGCGGTCATGGCCTCCGCGTAACCGAGCACATCGCGTTCCAGCTGAGTGTAGACGGTAACCGGGTGCCCGCTCGGCGACACTGCGGAAGCAGCGGGTGTGACAGGAGGCGCAAAGAGACGTCCGGGCCGGGAAACCGGCGGGCCTCGGCACATTGGCGGCAAAGAAAAATGCAGCCCGGTCGGTGACCGGACTGCATTTCGTTGGTGCGCCCAGAGGGATTCGAACCCCCGGCCTTCTGTTCCGTAGACAGACGCTCTATCCAGCTGAGCTATGGGCGCTTGGCCTCGCGGCCGGATACAACTGTAGCGTGTTTGCCGGACAGTCGCCAAATCGAGGGAGCCCCGCCCGCTTCGGCCCCGGAATCCCGCGCATCCCGGCTCATGGAGGTCGGGCCTCATCCTTGAGGACGGCCTGCCGGGCTTGCGAAGTCGGTGTGACGGACCCATCAAAGGACACATGAACTAGACCGGTCTATATGACCTTAATCACACCTGTGGGCCTTGACACGTAGAAAAAGCCCGGAATTCCGGGCCGATCCTATCCGGCCCGGGTAAATCCGCTTTTTCGGCAGCCAGCTGGTCTAGCCATCGACCCATAGCATCTAGAAACACCACTGGCCCAGGAAAGGGATGAGTCATGGGCGATATCACGCGTCAGCCGGTTCTTGAGGAAACACTTATGGATGCCCCAACTACACACGCAAAGCTTCTGGCCTGGGTTGCCGAAGTTTCAGAGCTGACGCAGCCCGACTCCGTGTATTGGGTGGACGGCTCCGAAGAGGAGTACGCGCGCCTGACCGACCAGCTGGTCGAGGCCGGCACGCTTAAGCGGCTGAACCCGGAGCTGTTCCCGAACTCTTTCGTCGGCTTCTCCGACCCGAAGGACGTCGCCCGGGTCGAAGAGCGGACGTTCATCTGCTCCGAGAAGGAGGCAGACGCAGGGTTCACCAACAACTGGATGGACCCCGCCGAGATGAAGTCGATCCTCACGGAGCGCTTCGCCGGCAGCATGCGCGGACGCACCATGTACGTGATCCCCTTTGTCATGGGGCCCCTGGACGCGGAGCAGCCGCAGTACGGCGTGGAAATCACCGACTCGGCCTACGTGGTCGCCTCCATGCGCATCATGGCCCGGATCGGCACCGACGTGCTGCGCAAGATGGAGGCCGAGGACGCCTTCTTCGTCCCGGCGCTGCATTCCCTTGGCGCCCCGCTGGAGCCCGGTGAGGCCGACGTGGTCTGGCCGTGCAACGAGGAGAAGTGGATCGTGCACTTCCCCGAAGAGCGGTCCATTTGGTCCTACGGCTCGGGCTACGGCGGCAACGCGCTGCTGGGCAAGAAGTGCTACGCCCTGCGCATCGCCTCGGTCATCGCCCGCGACGAAGGCTGGCTGGCCGAGCACATGCTGATCCTCAAGCTCACCAGCCCGCAGGGCAAGGCGTACAACATTGCGGCCGCCTTCCCCTCGGCCTGCGGCAAGACCAACCTGGCGCTGCTGGATCCGACCATCGACGGTTGGAAGGCCGAAACCCTCGGCGACGACATCAACTGGATGCGCATCGGCAAGGAGGGTGAACTGCGCGGCGTGAACCCGGAGTACGGCCTGTTCGGCGTCGCACCGGGCACCGGCTGGAGCACCAACCCCAACGCCATGCGCGCCATCGCCAAGGGCAACTCCATCTTCACCAACGTGGCCCTGACCGACGACGGCGGCGTCTGGTGGGAGGGCATGACCGACGAAGTGCCGGATCACCTGATCGATTGGGAGGGCAACGACTGGACGCCGGGGTCCGGCCGGCCGGCGGCCCACCCGAACTCCCGCTTCTGCACGCCGATCTCGCAGATCGACATGCTGGCCCAGGAGTACTACAGCCCGGACGGTGTGGAGATCCACGCGATCCTCTTCGGCGGCCGCCGCAAGACCACCATCCCGCTGGCTACCCAGGCCCGCTCCTGGACCAACGGCATCTTCATGGGCTCCACCCTGTCGTCCGAGACCACCGCGGCAGCCTCCGGCGCCGTCGGTGTGGTCCGCCGCGACCCGATGGCCATGCTTCCGTTCATCGGCTACAACGCCGGCGACTACCTCAAGCACTGGGGCACCATCGAGGGCAAGGCCAACCCGAACCGCCTGCCCAAGGTTTTCCTGGTCAACTGGTTCCGCCGCACTGCCGACGGCGGCTTCGCTTGGCCCGGCTTCGGGGAGAACTCCCGCGTGCTCAAGTGGGCCATCGAACGCATCGAGGGCACCGCGGACGCCACGGAAACCCCGATCGGTTACATCCCGACCGGCGATTCGATCGACCTGACCGGGTTGGACATGACCCGAGAGCAGGTGGAAGAAGCCGTCAAGGTGGATCCGGAGGAGTGGAAGGAAGAGCTCAAGGGCATCGAGGACTGGTACGCACAGTTCGGCGATTCCCTGCCCGAGGAACTGGATGCCGAACTCAAGCAGCTCCAGGTTCGCTTCGCCTGATTGACTGAAGGAGGGACGCCACCACAGGCTCCCGACATGAGGCCCCCGCGCAGCTGCGCGGGGGCCCCATCCGCTTAACGGCCAATCTTCGGCCCCGCATGGCCCGGTCGGCATCCGGTCTAGACCGGCGGCCTCGATTTCGCGCTCCCGAACCCCGAAAGCGCTTCGGATCGTGGATTCGGGTGCCGCTCATTGGTATGTTGAGGCCTCCCACGCACGCTCAGGAGCAACGACCCAAAGGAGGGCGTTCCATGGCCGATACTCAGGGCGGGGATGTCATCGATATCCTCACGACCGATCACCGCGAAATGATCGAACTGCTCAGCCAGATCGAGCAGACCGCCGACCCCGGCCAGCGCCGGGACCTGGCCGATACCGTCATTGCCGAGGTTATGCGCCACGCCGTCGCCGAAGAGATGCTTGTCTACCCCGTGATTGAAGAACACGTGCCGAACGGCAAGGAAGAGGTTGAGCACGACAAGAAGGAGCACGACGAGATCGTCCGGCTCATGAAGCGGATGGAGGACGTCGACTCTTCCGATCCGACCTTCATGGAGCTGGTCAGGGAACTGGCAGGACAGCTGCGCCACCACGCGAACGACGAAGAAACGGATCAGTTCCCGAAGCTGCGCGCACACATTCCCCAGGACAAGCTCGTCGATCTGGGTCAAAAGGTCCAGAGCGCCAAGAAGGTCGCGCCGACCAGGCCCCATCCCAGCGCCCCGCACTCCGAGCTGTTCCACAAGACCGTGGGACCCGGCGTCGGCATGGTGGACCGGTTGCGCGACAAGCTCTCCGGACGCCAAACCGGCTGAGGCGACCCGGGACAAGGGCGGGCCGGCGGGCGGGCCACTCCACCTGAACACCGGCCGGCGGTTCCCGGAGATCACCGGCCGCCGCGGTAGTCAAAGGTGGCGTGGCCCGGCGTGCATCACGCCGGGCGGCGCGTGAGCAACGCCAGAAAGACGGGCTCCATCTGCGACTGGTGCGGCATCGCAGACACGACGAGGGGATCCAGTTCGCGGTAAAAGGCCTCGCGGGCCCGGCGCAGCGCTCCACGCAACGCACAGTTGTTGTTCATCGGGCAATCCCCGCTGGGCGACTCGCAATCCACCAGGTCCTCCCGCCCGTCGAGGGTCCGCAGCAGTCCGCCCACCGTCGCCAGCCGTCCGGCAGGGCTGATCCGGATGCCGCCGGAGCGACCGCGCACCGCCTCGACCAGTCCGAGCGAGCGCAGCTTCAGCACCGCCTTGCTGACGTGGTTGTAGGGGGTGCCCACGCCATCGGCGATGGCTTGTGTGGTCATCAATTCGCCTTCCGGCGCCGCCGAAAGCAGCATCAGTGCACGCAGGCACACGTCGGAGAAGGCATTGATACGCATGCTGCCTATTTTAGTGGCCTGCCCGGACCGGAATTGGCCACGGTGCGCCGGGAACGGTCCGGCCGGTCAGTCCCGGGGCGGCTCGGCTCCGTCGTCGGGTTCCTGATCGGGCCACACGAGGCGTTCCTGCGGGTCCACGAAGGGGTCCGGGTAGCTCCAGGTGCCGTCGTCGTCGTGATGGTAGGGCTGGATGGCCGAGACTGCGATGCCGGCCGAGTGCTCCACGGCAATCTGGATCGCGTCGGCGTCCTCTTCGGGCAAGAAGATGTCGCTGATGACGGCGATGGCCCGGAAATCGGCGCGATCCTTGCGCAGGGTGGCGTACAGGTCCTCAATCATGCCGTCCACGTTGACCTCGGCGGCCTCGGCGTCCAGGTCATCGGGGGAGACGACCACGAGCCGCAGACCGCCGTCGTGCGTGGTGACCAGGGCCGCGGGCAGGAACGCCCCATGCTCGGTCAACTGTTCCTGCGCCACCCCGAGCCCCGTTCCGAACAGGGTGTCGATATCGGACAGTATCTCCGCGGGGATCCCGTCCCGCCAGGAGGCACTCATGCTGCTTCCCGGACGCGGGCCAGGACGTGGCCGCGGAGGGTGTCGAGGAGGCCGGGGTTGGTGGCTTCGGCGTTCAGCCGCAGGAAGGGTTCGGTGTTGGAGGGGCGCAGGTTGAACCACCAGGAGCCGTCGTCGGCGATCACGGTGGTGCCGTCGAGCCGGTCCACGCCTACCACGGTGCCCGCGTAGGCGGCCGGGCAGCTGTCGGCGGTGGTGTCGGTTCCGGCCGCGGCGGGGTTGGACGCGAGGGCGGGGGCGAAGTCGGCCAGCACGCGGGCGATGGCGGCGTCCTTGTCTTCGACCTGGGAGTTCAGTTCGCCGGTTGCATGGTACGGGTCGTATTCGGCGGCCAGAGCGGACAGCGGCGACTCCTGCTCGCCGAGGGCGGCGAGCACGTGCATGGCGGCGAGCATGCCGGTGTCGGCGTTGTAGAAGTCGCGGAAGTAGTAGTGCGCGGAGTGTTCGCCGCCGAACACGGCCTTCTCCTCGGCCATGTGCGCCTTGATGAACGAGTGCCCCACCCTGGTGCGCACCGAGCGTCCGCCGGCGGCGGTGATGGTTTCAGGCACCGCGCGGGAGGTGATCAGGTTGTGGATCACCGCCGGGCTTTCTTCGCCGGCGGCGCGGGCGCGGGCGATTTCCCGCCGGGCGACCAGCGCCGTGATCGCCGAGGGGGAGACCGCCGCCCCGGTGTCATCGATCACGAAGCACCGGTCGGCGTCGCCGTCGAAGGCCAGGCCGATGTCCGCCCCGTGCTCGATGACCGCGGCCTGCAGGTCCACCAGGTTTTCCGGTTCCAAGGGGTTGGCCGGATGGTTGGGGAAGGTTCCGTCCAGCTCGAAATACAGCGGCACGATCTTCAGCGGCAGCGCCGGCAGCAGGGTGTCGCCCAGCACGGCGGGGGTGGTCATGCCGGCCATGCCGTTCCCGGCGTCCACCACTACCTTCAGCGGACGGATGCCGGCCAGGTCCACCAGGGAGCGCAGGTAGGAGGCGTAACCGGCCAGCACGTTGGTTTCGCTGATGGTCCCGGGTTCGGTGCCGTCGGGGATGCCGGTCTCGAGGTACTTCTGCGCCAGGTCGCGGATGTCGAACATGCCGGTATCGGAGGAGACCGGAACCGCCCCGGGCTTGGCCATCTTCAGGCCGTTGTACTGCGCGGGGTTGTGGCTGGCGGTGAACACCACCCCTGCGGCGTCCAGGGATCCGCAGGCGTAGTAGAGCTCGTCGGTGGAGATCAGCCCCAGCATGCGGATATTGGCCCCGCGGCCGGCCGCACCGTGGGCGAACGCGGCGGCGAACTCCGGCGAGGACGGACGCATGTCTCCGCCCACCAGCACGGTCTGCCCGGCCAGGGACAACACGTCCACGAACGCGGCACCGGTCGCCTCGACGGTCGCCGCCGTAATGGTTTCGCCCACGATCCCGCGGACGTCGTAGGCCTTGAAGGACAGGCCGAGATCTATGCTGCTCACTTCACCAGCTTATAAGGGGCCGCTGTGGAAAAGGGCCAGGTTGTCGGCAGCGGCTGCAATACTGGGCAGCATGGCTGAGCTGATCGACGGGACAATGGACGCGGCGACGACGGGAACGGCGGGGCCGGGGCAGGACGACGGCGGGCTGCGCGGGGAGGCCACCGCGTTGCTTCGTGCCCTGGTGGGCAATGACACAGCCGAGTTCCACGAGGGCCAGTTCGAGGCGGTCGAGGCGCTGGTCTCCGGCGGCCGCCGGGCGCTGGTGGTGCAGCGTACCGGTTGGGGAAAGTCGGCGGTGTACTTCGTGGCGAGCCTGCTGCTGCGCCGCCGCGGCGCCGGCCCCACCCTGATCGTCTCGCCGCTGCTCGCGCTCATGCGGGACCAGGTGGCGGCGGCCGAACGCGCGGGTGTGCGGGCCGCGGCGATCAACTCGGCGAACCAGCTGGAATGGGGCCAGGTCCAGGAGCAGCTGGCCGCCAACACGGTGGACGTGCTGTTGGTCTCGCCCGAGCGGCTGAACAATCCGCGCTTCCGCGACGAACAGCTTCCGCAGCTGGTGCAAAGCTCGGGCCTGCTGGTGGTCGACGAGGCGCACTGCATTTCCGACTGGGGCCACGATTTCCGCCCGGACTACCGGCGGATCCGGGACCTGATCGCCCAGCTGCCCGACCGGGTCCCGGTGCTGGCCACCACGGCCACCGCCAATTCCCGCGTGGTCCACGACATCGAGGAGCAACTCGGCGTGCAGTCTGCCAGCGGGCACGACGGCGGAGTGCTCACCATCAGGGGGCCGCTCGCCCGTGCCTCCCTGCGGTTGGGAGTGCTCCGCCTGGCCAGCCCGCGCGCCCGGCTCGGATGGCTGCTCACGCACCTGGACGACCTGCCCGGCAGCGGAATCATCTACGCCCTCACGGTTTCCGCCGCCGAGGACACTGCCCGGCTGCTTCGGGAGGCCGGCCACGAAGTGGTCGCCTACACCGGTCGCACCGACCCGGCCGAGCGGGAACAGGCGGAGGCGGCGCTGAAGGAGAACCGGGTCAAGGCGCTGGTGGCCACCAGCGCCCTCGGCATGGGCTTCGACAAGCCGGACCTGGGCTTTGTGGTGCACCTGGGTGCGCCGAGTTCCCCGGTCGCCTACTACCAGCAGGTGGGGCGCGCGGGCCGCGGAACTCCGAACGCTGACGTACTGCTCCTGCCGGGTACCGAAGACCGGGACATCTGGGAGTACTTTGCCACGGCGTCGATGCCCAACGAGGGGACGGCCACGGCCGTGCTGCGGGAGCTCGCCGCCCCGGGGACGGTGCTGTCCACGGCGGCGCTGGAGACACTGGTGAACCTGAAACGGTCCCCGCTGGAACTCTTGCTGAAGGTCCTGTCCGTGGACGGCGCGGTGCGCAAGGTCAGCGGCGGCTGGGAGGGAACGGGCCAGCCCTGGAGCTACGACGCCGAGCGCTACGGGCGCATTTCGCATGCCCGGGTGGCCGAGCAGAACGCCATGCTGGACTACGAGAACACCTCCGGCTGCCGGATGGAATTCCTGGCCAAGGCCCTGGATGATCCCGCCGCGGCGCCCTGCGGGCGCTGCGACAACTGCGCCGGACCGTGGTACTCGGACATCATCGCGGCCGAGGCCACCGAAAGCGCGGGCGCGGCCCTGCAGCGTGCCGGCGTCGAACTGGAGCCACGGGCCATGTGGCCCAGCGGCATGAACAAACTGGGCGTGCCGGTCAAGGGAAAGATTTCGCCGGCTGAGATCAATGGCAGCGGCCGGGCCCTGGCGCGCCTGACGGACCTGGGCTGGGGCGGAAAGCTGCGCGAAGTCTTCTCGGACGGGGCGCCGGACCGCGAAGTGGATCCTGCCATGTTGCAGGCCTGCGTCCAGGTCCTGGCGCAATGGGGTTGGGCGCAGCGCCCGGTCGGCATCGTCAGCGTTCCCTCGCGCAGCAGGCCGCTGCTGGTACAGTCGCTGGCCCGCGGGCTGTCCGAGATCGGCAGGCTGCCGTACCTGGGCGAGCTCGCTGTCCCGCACGGCGGACCCCGCAGTGGTCCCGGCGGCAACAGCGCCTTCCGGCTGGCCGACGTGTGGGACCAGTTCCAGGTCCCGGAGGGCGGGGAAGCCTGGTTGGCGGAGAACCGCGGCCCCGTGCTGCTGGTCGACGACGTCGCCGACAGCCGCTGGACCCTCACCGTGGCCGGACGCGCTCTCCGCCTGGCCGGGGCAGAAGCGGTCCTGCCCTTCGTCCTGGCCCTCAAGGCCTGAGCTTCCCGCCGGCTCCGCGGACAAGCACCTGATACCTAGAACTGCTAGGGTTATACCTTGCAGATCTAGGTATGAGGAGGCCCGGTGCGCATTGATAAGGACCTGGTCGCCGCTTCGGCCACCCCGCTGGTGCTGGGGATATTGTCGGAGGGCGAACTGTACGGCTACGCCATCAGCAAACGCGTGAGCGAACTGTCCGACGGGGGGCTGGAGTGGACGGACGGCATGCTCTATCCGCTGCTGCACCGACTCGAGCGGTTCGGGTATGTGTCGTCCTCGTGGGGTCTCTCGGAGGCCGGGCGGCGGCGCAAACACTACGCGATCACGGACCAAGGCCGCGAGGTGCTCGCCGAGCGGCAGCAACAGTGGACGGTTGTCGCCGAGACGCTGCGGCGGGTGTGGCAGGCGGTGCCGCCGCCCGCCGCCCCGGTCGAAGGGTGGGCCTGATGGAACCCCATGCCGAGTTGGAAGCACAGATAGACCGGTGGCGCGGGTACGTCCGGCGGCGCCAGGCGATCTCACCCGCGGACCTCGATGAACTGGAGGACCACCTGCGCGGACAAATCGCCGACCGGCAGGCCTCAGGGCTGGACGACGAGGAGGCTTTCCTCGTCGCGATCAAGCGCCTGGGCAACCTGGATGCGGTCTCGCGCGAGTTTGCCCGCGAGCACTCCGACCGGTTGTGGAAGCAACTGGTGCTCGTCCCGCAGGACTCCGACACCGCAGCGCCGCCGTGGCGGGAGCTTGCTGTGGTCCTCGCGCTCGCCGTTGGGGCAGGGGTGGCCGTCAAGGCAGGCACCGTGTGGCTCGACGACGCGGTCCTGGCGCGAAACCTGGGCCTCCTCGTCTTCCCGTTCCTTGCCGCGTATTTTGCCTGGAAACGCAGATTGGCGGTGTCCATGGTGGCGGCGCTGCTCGTCCCATTTGCCGCGCTGGCGGTGCTCCTCAATGCCTATCCGTTCGCGGTCGCCGGTTCCACCGAGGTGCTCGCCGTGCTGCACGCCCCGGTCGTACTGTGGCTGCTGGCGGGCGTGGCGTACGTTGGCGGCAGGTGGCGGGACCACAACCGTCGCATGGACTTTGTCCGGTTCACCGGGGAACTCGCGATCTACTTCACGCTGCTGGCCCTCGGCGGGGCTGTGCTGATTGGGCTCACTTTCGGGGCGCTGCAGGCTGTGGGTGTCGACTTCGAGCCGGCGATGGAGGCCTGGATACTGCCGTTCGCCGTTCCGGGTGCGCTGGTCGTAGCAGCCTGGCTGGTCGAGGCCAAGCAGAACGTGGTCGAGAACATCGCCCCGGTGCTCACCCGCGTCTTCACGCCCCTGACCATCGTGATGCTGCTGGCGCTGCTGGCGGTGCTCACGGCGGCCGGCGGCCTCGTGGACGTCGACCGGGGGCTGCTCATCCTCATGAACGCGATCCTCGTGCTCGTCCTGGCCCTGCTGCTGTACGCGATCTCCGCCCGCGAGGCGCTGGCGCCGCCGGGCCTGTTCGACGGCCTGCAATTGGTCCTCGTCGCTGCCGCGGTCGCGGTCGACGCGGTCATGCTGACGGCGATGCTGACCCGGATCGCCGAATTCGGTACCAGCCCCAACAAGGTCGCCGCGCTCGGCCTGAACCTGCTGCTGTTGGTGCACCTCGTGTGGGCAGCGTGGCTTACCATCGGGTTCCTGCGCGGGCGGCGCCCCTTCGCAGCGCTTGAGCGCTGGCAGACGGGGTACCTGCCGGTCTATGGGGCCTGGGCCGTCGTCGTCGTCGTGGTCTTCCCGCCGGTCTTCGG
This sequence comes from Arthrobacter sp. THG-b23, assembly GCF_059091265.1. Taxonomy (NCBI): domain Bacteria; kingdom Bacillati; phylum Actinomycetota; class Actinomycetes; order Micrococcales; family Micrococcaceae; genus Arthrobacter; species Arthrobacter sp. THG-b23. Next base: position 48,087 of record NZ_JBNHGM010000002.1, on the reverse strand, counting down.
CTTCGCCTGACGTGCGGGGCCGGCGGCGGGCGGCGCGGCGGGCCCGGAAACACGGGGGTTGCCTCATCGGCTGAGCCGGCCGGACGACAGCCGTGCCTCCTGTGCCTGCTGACACTTCACGGCCCTCGCCACTTCCAATGTAGCGCGTCCCGGGGGGCTTGCCGCAAGGCCCCCGTCATGCCCCAAAATGGCTCGGACGTGCCCGAAGGAGGCGCACGGAACGGCCCGGAGAGGCGGGGGTTGTGATGGTCGAGGTGATCGTCGCCGGCGGCGGCCCGACGGGGATGATGCTGGCCGGTGAGCTGGCGCTGGCGGGCGTGGATGCGGCCATCGTGGAGCGCCGCCCGACGCCCGAGCTGGTGGGCTCGCGTGCGGGCGGCTTCCACTCGCGGACCATCGAGATCCTCGATCAGCGCGGGATCGCCGACCGGTTCCTCGCCGAGGGCCAGCCCGTCCAGGCCGCGTTCTTCGGCAGCACAAGGCTGGACTTGGGCGACTTTCCCACCCGGCACCCCTACACGCTCGGCCTGTGGCAAAACCATATCGAGCGGATCCTGGCCGGCTGGATCGAGGAGCTGGGGGTGCCGGTCCATCGCGGGGTCGGAGTGGCCGGCTTCGCCCAGCACGACGGCGGCCTCGACGTGCAGCTCGCCGGCGGCGGAAAGATGCGCGCGCTGTACCTGGTCGGCGCCGACGGCGGACGAAGCGCTGTCCGGAAGGCGGCCGGCATCGGGTTCCCCGGCTGGGACGCGACGAAAAGCAGCCTGATCGCCGAAGTGGAGGTAACCGAGGAGACGCCGGCTGGCATGCGCATCGACGAGGTGGGGGTCCACGGGCTGCACGTGATGGAGGACGGGCGGACGGTGCGGGTGGTCGTGACCGAGAAGCAACTGGGGCCGCCGACCGAGCCCACGCTGGCGGACCTCGGCAAGGCGCTGTCCGAGGTCTACGGCACCGATTTCGGGGTCCACGCTCCGACCTGGATCTCGCGGTTCACCGACGCCACCCGGCAGGCCGCGGCCTACCGCAGCGGCCGGGTGCTGCTGGCCGGGGACGCCGCGCACATCCATGCCCCCTCGGGCGGGCAGGGAATCGGGCTCGGCATCCAAGACGCCGTGAACCTCGGCTGGAAGCTCGCCCTGGTGGTCAGGGGCATCGCGCCGGACGGCCTGCTGGACACCTATCACGCCGAGCGGCACCCCGCCGGGGCCCGCGCCCTCAAGCACACCATGGCGCAGTCGCTCATGCAGCGGGCCGACCCGCGCATCGGCGCGTTGGCCGACACGGTGGCCGGCCTGCTGACGATCGACGAGGCCCGGAAGCGGCTGGGCGGACTCATCTCCGGCCTGGACGTCCGCTACGACCTCGGCGAGGGGCATCCCCTGCTTGGGCGCCGCATGCCCGATCTCGACATCGTCACCGCCCACGGCCCGCTGCGGGTGTTCACGCTCCTGCACGAAGCCCGCGGGGTGCTGCTCAACCTCGGCGTTCCGGGCAGCATCGGGCCGGGGATGTGGGCGGACCGGGTGCAGCTGGTGGACGCCACGTACGACGGCGGGTGGGAGCTTCCGGTGATCGGTTCGGTCAACGCCCCTGCGGCGGTGTTGATCCGGCCCGACGGGCATGTGGCGTGGACGGGAGACGGGACTCAGCGTGGGCTGGAGGAAGCGCTGGCCCGCTGGTTCGGGCCTGCGCGGCATTAAACACGCCCCGCGATGTGGACGCGGACAGGCCCACGGACGCGGTGACGCCGAGGAAGGGGAGACGCAAAAACTCCCCCGGTTTCCCGGGGGAGTTGACGCGGAGACGGGGGGATTTGAACCCCCGGTCGAGTTTAACCCCGACCCTTCATTAGCAGTGAAGTCCATTCGGCCGCTCTGGCACGTCTCCATACGCTATTGCTAGCCACACAAGACTACCCAGAATCCGGGGCCAAGAGCAAAACCGCGAACGGGCTAGCCGGCCAGCGCGCGCCACAGGAACGCGTGCGAGAGTGCCTGCAACCGGGCCGTCTGCTTGTTGTCGCTGGCGCCGGCGTGGCCGCCCTCGAGGGCTTCGTGGAACCAGACGTTCCGGACCCCGAGTTCCTGCATCCGCGCGGCCATTTTCCGGCCCTGCACCGGGCCCACCCGGTCGTCCGAGGTGGCGGTCCAGATGAGCGCGTCGGGGTACTCGGTGCCCGGCTGGAGCAGGTGGTAGGGCGAGAACGTGCGGATGAACTCCCACTGCGCCGGGTCCTCGGGGTCCCCGTACTCCGCAATCCAGGAGTAGCCGGCGGAGAGTTTGGTGTAGCGGGCCATGTCCAGCAGCGGCACCCCGCATGACACCGCGCCGAAGAGGTGCGGGTAGCTCGTCAGCATGTTTCCCACCAGCAGGCCGCCGTTCGACCCACCGGCGCAGCCCAACCGCTCCCGGCGGGTGACCCCGCGGTCCGTCAGGTCCTGCGCCACCGCGGCGAAGTCCTCATAGGCGCGGTGCCGGTTGGCCTGCAGCGCCGCCCGGTGCCAGCCCGGGCCGTACTCACCGCCGCCGCGGATGTTGGCCACCACGTACACGCCGCCGCGGCCGTCCGGGGTGCGCTGTTCCAGCCACGCCCGTCCCACCGTGCCGCTGTAGCCGGGGGTCCTGGCCACTTCGAACCCGCCGTAACCCGAGAGCAGCACCGGGTTGCCGCCGTCGTGCTCAAGATCCTTGGGGCCCACCTGGAAGTAGGGGACCTGCGTGCCGTCCTTGGACGTGGCGAAGTGCTGCTGGACCTCGTAGGCGGAGGCGTCAAAGTACGACGGCGATGCCTTGACTTCCAGCGCCGGCCCGCCGATGGTGCCGCGCGAGAGGGTTGACGGCGTGAGGTAGCCGGTGGCCACCAGCCAGTAGTCGTCGGATTCGTCGTCGTCGACTCCGGAAGCATCCACTGCGTGCAGCGGCGGGCAGTCCCGGAGTTCGGCGGCGGCCCACTGCGCGGCGGGATCCAGCACCAGGATCCGGGACGAGACGTCCTGCAGCAGGTTGAGCAGCAGGTAGTTCCTGGTCCAGCTCCAGGACTGCAGTGAGGTCGCCGCATCGGGGGCGAAGAGGACCTGCAGGGAACGGTCGCCGGCCAGGAACGCCTCCAGATCGGCGGCGAGCAGGGAGCCGGCCGGGTGGACGGTGCCGTCCAGCTCCCAGTCGCCACGCGGCCGCAGCAGCAGCCACTGGCGGTGGAGATCCACGTTCACGTCGGTGGGAACGTCGATGGGCAGCCACTCGCCGTCGCGCCGCAGGTAGGTGCGGTAGTTGAAGAAATCGATCACGTCCACCGCCACGTCACGTTCGAAGCCGGGGGTGGAGTCGTGTCCCACCTGGGCCAGCATGTGGTCCCGGGGGACGTCGAAGTATTCGGTGGCAGCCTCCGGAGCCTGGCCGCGGCGCAGGATGCGGCTGGTCCGCGGGTAGGAGGAAGTAGTCAGGGAGCCGGGGCCGAAGTCGGTGCCCAGCAGGATGCGGTCCTCGTCCAGCCAGGAGACGTAGCTCTTGGCCACCGGAATGTCGAAGCCGCCGGGCACGAAGGCGCGGTCCTCGACGTCGAACTCGCGCAGCCGAACCGCGTCGCCGCCGTCGGGGGAGAGCCGCAGCATGGCGCGCCGGTAGCTGGTGCCGTCGGCCGGACGCAGGAAGGAAGAGCCGGCATAGACCCAGTCGACGCCCTCCGCAGCGGCCAGCGCATCAACGTCCAGCAGCACCTCCCAGTCCGGGGAATCGGTCAGGTAGCTCTCCCAGCTGGTGCGGCGCAGCAGGCCGCGGGGGTTGGCCTTGTCGCGCCAGAAGTTGTAGTAGTGGGGCCCGCGCTTGGTGACGGCCGGGATCCGGTCCTCCGCGTCCAGGACCTCCAGGATGCCCGCTTCCAGCGCCGTGAACGAGTCGTCCACGAGCTTGGCCTCGGTGCGTTGGTTCTGTGCCTTCACCCACTCCAGTGGCTTGGCGCCGTAGATGTCCTCGAGCCAGATGAACTCGTCCTGGGGCAGATGCTGGGTGTCCTGGGCCATGGACCCATCCTAGGCATGCCGCCACGGGGAGGCGGTTGCCAGCCCGTAGGCTAGACGGCATGGACAATCCGGGCAGTTACCGTGTGGCGATCGTGGGCGCCGGCCCTCGGGGCACCTCCGTGCTGGAGCGGCTGCTGTCCAACCACCGGGCACACGGCGGGGCGCCGCTGCGGATCCACCTGATCGATCCCTACCCGCCCGGCGCCGGGCATGTCTGGCAGCCGGGCCAGTCCCGGTTGTTCCTGATGAACACGCCCTGCCTGTTCCCCACGGTGGTGCCCGCTCCGGAAACGGGGCAGGTTGGCCCCGATCCGGTGGCGGGAATGACCTTCGAGGCCTGGCGCTCCGCCGTGGCGGCCGGCGGCCTTCCCGAGGTGCCGCAGGCGGACCGCGACGAAGCGGCGGCGCTGGGGCCGGCCGATTTTCCCAGCCGGGCGCTCTACGGCCGCTACCTGACCTGGACCTTCGCGCAGCTGGCCGCCCGGACCGGGGCGGACGTCTCCCTCACCGTTCATCCGGCGGAAGCAACCGGTCTCACCGAGCACGACGGCGAATGGCAGCTGGAGCTGACCGACGGTGCCACCGTGGCGGCGGACGCCGTGGTGCTGGCCCTGGGCCACGTCCCCGCTGCGCTGAATCCGGAGCAGCAACAGCTTCAGGATGCCGCGGCCCGGCACGGCCTGAACTACCTGCCGCCCAATGTGCCGGCCGACGTGGACTGGGACCGGCTCCCGCCCGGCCGCACGGTGCTGGTGCGCGGCATGGGTCTGAACTTTTTCGACCTGATGGTGCAGGTCACCGAGGGCCGCGGCGGGCGGTTCCTCCCGGCGACGGACACCGAGCCGTTGCGCTACGTCCCTTCGGGTCAGGAACCGCGGCTGGTGGCCGGCTCCCGGCGCGGCACGCCGTACCGGGCGAAGGCCAGGATCGCCACGTATATTCCGGCCGGTGTGGAGCTGCGGCATTTCACCACGCAGGCGGCCCGTCTGTACGCCGAAGCCGGCGTGCAGCCCGGCTTCGACCACGACCTGTGGCCGATGCTGCACCGCGACGTCTACTGGGCCTACTACTCCACGCTCGCCCGGGTGGAACCGGAGTGCCTGAGCGTGCCACCGGAGGAGCTGCTGGCCGGACTGGGGCAGCTGCTGGCGGAGAAAGCCGAACCGGGCAGCCGCACCCTGCAGATGCGGGCGGGGGCCTACCTCTCCGAACGGGTCGCCGGGCACAGGCTGCTGGATGTGGAGGCCCTGGCGAAGCCGTTCAACGGGCGCAAGTTCGCCTCCGCCGCGGACTACCAGCAGGCGGTGCTGGACTATCTGGACGCCGATGCGGAGGGCTCTGCCCGCGGTACCGACGATCCGCTCAAGATGGCCATCGGGGCGCTCAACGCCGGGCGGTCGCTGCTGAAGAAGATCGTGGCCGACGGCGGCATTACGGAGGAATCCTGGCTGGCCGAACTGCGCGGCTGGTTCGAACCGCTGGTCGAAGGGCTGGCCAGCGGGCCGCCGGCCCAGCGCATCGAGCAGCTGGCCGCCCTGGCACGGGCCGGCATCGTCCGGTTCGCCGGGCCGGAACCGGTTTACGAGGTGGACCCGGACAGCGGCCGGTTCCGGGTGACGTCTCCGTGGGTCGACGGCGCCGAGTACACCGGCGCCTACCTGGTGGAGGCGATGATGCCGGCCAACCGGGTGGCCCACAACCGGTCTCCGCTGCTGCGACGGATGCTCGAGGACGGCTTGGTCCGGCCGAAGCTGATGATCGGGCCCAACGGACAGCCGGTGACAGCGTCGGGCCTGGACGTGACCCTGCCGCCCTACCGTCCGCTGAACCGGAACGGCCAGCCGGCCCGGAGCCTGTATGTGATCGGACTGCAGCTGTCCTCGGTCCAGTGGGGCACGTCGATCGCCGCCGAGGCCGGGGCGCCGGGCAACACCGGCGGCCGCACGCTGCAGGATGCGGACCGAATAGCGCGCGCCATCCTGGCCGCAGCAGACAACAGGAGCATGGCCGGCCCCGCGCAGGCGGGCACCGACGTCGTCGCCAGCGGGGTTCCGGGGTACTGACCCGGCCCTGGACGCGCGCAGGCCCTCCCCGGTTGGGGGAGGGCCTACGCCGTGGCTTCTAACGGGCGTTGCCGGCGCGTCGGCCGCTCTCCGGCAGGGGAGGGCCCACGCCGTGGTTCCTAACGGGCGTTGCCGCCTTCCTTGTCCTTGCCGATGTCCAGGCCCACGATGATCGGGTCGTGGTCGCTGGCCCGGTAGGGATCCGGCGCATAGAAGTCGGTGGCGTTGTAGTTGTACCGGCTGTACTCCAGCGCGATCGACTCCACAGAGTTGATGTTCCAGATGTCGGCACCCTTGACCTTCGCGTCCGCGGCGGGCGAGGCGAAGATGTAGTCCAGCGAGCCGACCATGCCGCCGCCGAAGCTGTAGCTGTGCTTGCCGGTCTTGGCGCCCTGGTCGACGTACCCGGCGTCGGTCAGGACCTTGATCGGGTCCTCCTTCGCGTAGGCGTTGAAGTCGCCGGTCAGCAGCACCTTGTTGGTCCGGAACTGCTCCTGCAGCCGATCCGCGAACTCCACCAGGGAGTGCGCCTGCGCGGTGCGGGCTGCGTTCCAGGCGCCTTGGCCGTGGTCGGCGTTCTCGCCCGAGCTGGGCCCCGAACCCTTGGACTTGAAGTGGTTGGCGATCACGATGAAGGTATCCGAGGGGCCGTTCTTGGCCTTGAACGCCTGGGCCAGCGGCTTGCGGGCGTTGGCGAAGGCCTCGGTGTCGTTGTGGATCACCGACTCTTGGACCGTCTTCACCTCGTCCTTCTTGTAGATGAAGGCCGTGCGGATGAAGTCCTCATCCGCCAGCGCCGGCAGCTCCTCCGGGGACCGGACGTAGTCCCAGCCGCCGTGCTGCGGCCCCTTGCCCGAATGCTTGCCGTCGTGGCGAGTATCGCCCAGCCCTTCGTTCAGTGCGTCGGTCAGCGTGGCGAGGGCGGCGTCGCGGTCCTTGCCGAACTGGGCGGAGTTCTCGATCTCTTCCAGCGCCACGATGTCCGCGTCCAGCGCATTAATGGCCGCCACGATCTTGGCCTGCTGGCGTTCCAGGTTCTCCGCGTCCCAGGCACCGCGGGCATCGCAGTTGCGGGCCGTGATCGGGTTGCCGTCGCGGTCCAGGTAGGCCCTGCAGTCCGCCAGTTGGTCACCCGTGGTGGTGAAGTAGTTCAGCACGTTGAACGACGCGACCTTCACGTCCCCGCGCACCTTCTCCGGGGAGGCGGTGCGGGTGTTCTGGAACGACGCCGGCTGGACGGTCCCGGCGTTCTCCACCGTCAGGTGGCCCAGCGGCTGGAACCGCCACAGGTTGAAGCGGTAGTCCAGCACCACGTTGGTGGTGAACTCGGCGGGGGACCCCACCCGGACCGGATCGTCGGCGGAGAGGTAGGGCAGCGGGATGTCCTTGTTGGCGTCGGCGCCAAGGTAGTTGACGCTTGAGCCGTCGTCCAGGGTGACGGCCAGGGCGGCGTTCTTCTCGGTTTCGGCCCAGAACGCGTCCGAACCGTAGGTCCCGACGGCGGTGGGCTGCACCAGCGGGGAGTTCCCGGCGGCCAGGCCGATTTCGCCGTACTGGTTCAGGGCGTAGTTGTCGGTGACGGTGAAGCCGCCCTGGGGGGCCAGCAGCATGCCCTCGAACTTCTCGCGCTCCTCGTCGGTGGCGGGCCAACCGATGGCGGCCGCCTTCGGGGCCGCGGCCGCCTCGGTGAGCAGTTTCAGTCCGTCGGCGGCCACCGTGAGCTCGGTCAGCCCGTGGAACTCGCTGACCTTGCCCGTGACCTCCACGAAGTCGCCGGCCTCCACCTGGCCGACGGTGGCCGGGGAGTAGACGAAGACGGCATCGGACGCCGTCCGGGCTGCCACGTCGGTGTCGCCGCCGGTGCCTTCCGTCTGGATGTAGTAGCCGTCAAAGCCGCCCGTGGCGTAGGCGGCGGTGACCACGCCCCGGGTGGCCACGGTCTGGCCGGCCAGCGGGGACTGCATGCCGGTGCCTTGGATCTCGGCGATGGCCACGGACCGCGGCTGCGGATCGGGATCGCCGCCGCCGTCACCCCCGCCGGTGCCCTGCGGGGTGAGGTCTTCGCTGAGGCTGAAGTCCGCGGAATTGTTGTCGGTGTCCGTTCCGTCGGCGCGGTTCAGCGACCGGACGTCCTGGTTGTTGTCCGGCGCCCGGGCCGCCTCGGTTTCAAAGGTGTTCGAGGTGCCGTAGCCCAACAGGTCCACCACGTTGGCGCGGTCGACGACCGAGCCGGTGCCCAGGTCCGCCACCGCACCGGCCTGGTTCGACAGCACGAGGGTTCCTCTCGTGCCGGACGGGGCCATGCCGGTCACGAGGTCCGGTTCCGGCAGTTCTTCGCCGTTGCTGCCGTTGGAGTTGGCCTGCACCAGGTAGTGTCCGCCGGCCTTGATGCTGCCGGACAGCTCTGCCACGGCACTGGGGTTTCCGCTGCCGGTGGCCGAGCGGTACTGCAGCGACCAGCCGTCGAGGCTGATGTCGGCGTCCGTGGGGTTGTACAGCTCAACGAACTTGTTCCGGTAGGCCGCGCCGGCGCTGCCGCCGGACAGGTAGGCCTCGTTGATGACCACATGATCGCCGCCGGTGCCCCCGCTGATCGGGGCAGTGGGTAGCCGGAAGGTGGTTCCGGACGCGTCTGCGGTCAGTTGGAAGTAGCCGCCGTCCAGCGCGGACGGTGCGGTGAACTCAATGGAGGCAGCGCCGTCGGCCGCCGGGAAGGTGCCCAGCGCGGTGCTGGTGCCCGCGGCATCGACGTAGGCGAGCGACACCGAAGTAGTCGCCGGGGCGCCCAGCGACGTGAGGTCCAGCTTGGCTGCCTGCACGCTGACCTTTTGGCCGGGACTGACGGATTCCGGCGCGCCCGTGAGCTGCACGCTGCGGCGTGCGAAGTCCGGGGAGAGCGGGCTGTTGCCCCGGAGGTAGGCGATCCACGCGTCGCGGTCCACCAGGCCCGAGTCGCGGGCGTCCGTCCCGTCGTTGAAAATGTGGAAGTTGTCGCCGCCCTGGGCCAGGAAGCTGAAGGTGCCCACGCGGTAGCCGCGTTCCCGGTCTAGCGGTTCGCCGTTGACCCAGACGCCGGTGATGCGCTCGCCCTCGGGCAGGGCCGGGTCGTAGGTGTAGTTGACGTTCTTGCTCAGGCCAAGCTGCAGGTAGGCGCGGCTCGGCACGTCGCCGGCGGCGGTGCGCTGCCACTGCTGCTCCAGCATGGCTTCGACCTGCGCGCCGGTCAGGGTGGTGGTCCACAGGTTGTTCAGGAAGGGCAGCACCGCGTTGGCCTCGGCGTAGGTGACCGTGCCGTCGGGTGCGTAATAGAGCTCGTTGCGCAGGCCGCCGGGGTTCACCACGCCGATTTCCGCGCCGCCGCGTTCGGCGGAAGACAGCGATGCCAGCAGCGAGTCGGCGACCAGGTTGCCCAGCGTCGATTCGGAGGCGCGGTCGTCCCGGTCCGGCTCCGTGCCGGCATCCGGCCCGTCGGGCAGGAACGCGGTGGTGATGTCGGCGGTGACGGAGCCGACGGGCTGGGCGCCGATCTCCGCGGCGTGCTCGAGTGCGGCCTGGACGATCGTTGACACCTCGGCCACCCGCGGGTACGCCGCCACCAGGTCACCGTCCGCGGTCTTGGTGCGCGGCACCACGGCCCCGGTGTGCGCCACGACCTCGTCCGTCCCGGCGTCATAGCTCAGCTGCACCTGGCCGATGTTCTCGCCGTAAGAGCCGGCCTGCACCACGGGCCGGGTCTTGCCCTCCGCGCCCGGGACCGGGGCGTCGAAGCTGTAGGCCTGGTGGGTGTGGCCGTTGAAGATGACGTCCACGTCCGGGCTGGTCTCGTTAACGATCCGGTTGAACACGGCGCTGGCGCCTGCCGCGCCGCCCAGATCGGTGTTGCTGTTCGCTCCCTCGTGGAAGGACGCGATGATGACGTCGGCTTCGTCGCCTTCGCCGTCGGTCAGCTGGGCCGCGACCCGGTTGACGGCGTCCACCGGATCGCCGAACTCCAGCTCCGCGATTCCGCCCGGGGACACCAGCGAGGAGGTCTCCTCGGTGACCACTCCGACCACGCCGATGCTCACGCCGTTGACCGTGGCCAGCTCATACTCGGGCAGGGCCGGCTCCGTGGTGCCGGCCCGGTACACGTTGGCCCCCAGTTGCGGGTAGTCGGACGCGGCGGCCACGCGGTCGGCCAGGTCGGCGAAGCCGCCGTCGAACTCGTGGTTGCCCACCGCCGTCGTCGCCAATTCCAGGGCGTTGAGCACATCGATGGTCGGCCGGTCCTGCTGCGTGGAGGACGCGAAGACGGAGGCGCCGATGTTGTCGCCGGCGGAGGTGAACAGCGTCCCCTCGGGGTTCTGCGCGCGGAGCTGCTCCACCGTGCCGGCGAACTTGACCGTGTTCGCGTCGATCCGCCCGTGGAAATCGTTGATGCTCAGCAGGTTCAGCTCGACCGGATCGGCCGCGTGCGCAGGCAACGCGGCGAAAGGCGCCGCCACCAAGCCTGCCGTCAGGACCGCAGCCAGCGCGGTCCTCGGTGATGAAGTAGCCATGTGGCCCTATCTCTCAGGTGGAAGTAATGCTCCTCGCACCGCAGGAAAGGGCTGCGGCACAGCTGGTTGCACGGTGCACAGGGCGCACCGCCCCCCCAGTCCAGCGGGCACGGATGAACGGGAGGTTACCCGAGGGCCAGAAGCAGGGGAAGACTTCTGTGAAAGAACGTTTAAATCGACCGGAGAACGGCTTCCGCTCTTGACAGGAGGGCCGGGGCGACGTTCTGGAAGCCAGCTTCGGGAAGCCAGCCGGAGCTATCACCGGGAAGCCAGCTCCGGGCGACGGCCGGAAGCTACCGCCGGGCGTCCTTGAGCGTGCCGGTGACGGGCTTCGAGCCTTCCTCGCCCAGCAGGCACAGCAGCTCCCGGTCTTCCTCGCCGGTCCAGCTGGCCTCGGTCGGGTTCAGGTAGGTCAGCTCCAGGGCCGAATCGTCGTAGGGGATGCCGGCGAAGGCCTCGAACTCGGCCACGCAGAACTCCTCGGCCTTGGCCGCCACTTCCTCGTCGCCGGGAAAGTCGCCCTCGGGCAGGTTGCTGGCGGCGAACGCCTCCAGCTCGTGGGCCTGGTCGCACGGCACGAACTCCACCTCGGTCAGGCGGTCGGTGTCTGGATTGTTCAGGCAGTCGCCCACCTTGATCGCGTAGGCGCCGGCAGAGGCGGCCTCCGTCACGGCACCGGATTCATCCCGCGGCGGTTCCTCTGTTTCACCCCCGCATCCGCTGAGCATCGCCAGAAGAACGACGGCGGCGGCCGCCTTGAGCGGGCGGCGGACAGGTGCTGGCAGGCAGGGCACGGGGGACTCCTCAAGCTTTGGTGCGAACGACTCCTAGCCGAGGGTATACCGGGGGAGCACCGGGCCAGAATACTTGACGCCGGATGGCCGGCGTTCGGATGGCCGGCGTCCGGCCCATCCGGCGCGGCGGGCCCGGGACCGCGGCATGGTCTGGGAGCACAAATGCAGCAGGTGCCCGGGCCGAACGGCCAAGACACCTGCTGCGAAGCGGAAGGTATGGGATTTGAACCCATGAGACGGGGTTACCGCCTACTGGTTTTCAAGACCAGCTCCTTCGGCCGCTCGGACAACCTTCCTCACCTTGTAGTCTGACACGGAGGGGTCTACCCGGGCAAAGCGCGCAAGCACCGGGGTTTTGATGTCCGGACAAGGCGAAAGGCTGGTATGAAGGCGGTTTTCTACGACGGAGCAGGCGGACCCGAGGTCATGAGCGTGCGGGACACCGAAGCCCCGCAACCGGCCGAGGGCGAGGTGGTCATCGACGTAGCTGCCGCAGGCGTGAACCGCGCCGACGTCCAGCAGCGGCTCGGCGTCTATCCTCCGCCGCCAGGCGCATCCGAGATCCCGGGCTTGGAGGTATCGGGCCGGGTAGCGGCGGTCGGCCCAGGCGTCGGCGGGCTCCGGGTGGGCGACGAAGTGTGCGCCCTGCTGGCCGGCGGCGGCTACGCCGAGCAGGTGGTGGTTCCGGCAGGCCAGGTGCTGCCGGTCCCGCGGGGGACCGATGTGGTGACGGCCGCGGCCCTGCCGGAAGTGGCGGCCACCGTCTTTTCCAATCTCTTCATGGCCGCGGGCGTGCAGGCCGGGGAAACGGTGCTGATCCACGGCGGCGCCGGCGGCATCGGCACCATGGCCGTACAGCTGGTTGCCGCTTTCGGCGCGATTCCCGCGGTGACCGCCGGCAGCCAGGAGAAGCTCGACGTCGCGCGTGCACTGGGTGCCGAGGTGCTGATCAACTACCGCGAGGAAGACTTCGTGGAGCGGATTAAGGCCGCCACCGGAGGCCGGGGCGCCGACGTCATCCTGGACGTAGTGGGTGCCAAGTACCTGCAGCGGAATGTGGACGCGCTCGCCACCTCCGGGCGCCTGGTGGTGATCGGGCTGCTGGGCGGGGCCAAGGCCGAGCTGAACCTTGGCCAGTTGATGGCCAAACGCGGTGCGGTCATCGGCACGACCCTGCGGGCGAGGCCGGCGGAGGAGAAAGCTGCCATCGTGCGGGCGGTCGCGGAGCATGTCTGGCCGCTGGTCGTCTCCGGGGACGTCAAACCCCAGGTGCACCGCACGTTCGCCCTGTCGGAGGCAGCGGCGGCCCACGAGTACTTCGATTCAGGCGAACACACGGGCAAAATCCTGCTCACTACCTCCTGAAACCGGCTTTCCCGTTCCCTCCGACGGGCGTCGCTGCTACGGTGCTCCGTAAAAGCGAACGGCGTTCCACGAGGGGAGCATCATGAGCGGGAAATTCAGCGGACCCAGGCCCGGGCAACCCGGGAGCAATGGTCCCACATCGGACGTGCTGGTGCAGGATCCCACCCTGCCGCCGGTAGCGCTGGATCCGGCTGCGGAGGCCGATGCCCACAGGTGGACCCCGACCAAGATCGTAATCTGGGTGGCCATCGCCCTGCTGGGTGCCGTCAGTTGGTCCATCCTCGCGTTTTCGCGGGGAGAAACGATTAACGCCATCTGGTTCGTCTTCGCGGCCGTTTGCACGTATTTCATCGCCTACCGCTTCTACGCCAAGTTCATCGAGAACAAACTCACCCGCCCCAACGACCTGAGGGCGACGCCGGCGGAGTACAACGCGGACGGCAAAGACTATGTCGCGACGGACCGCCGCGTGCTCTACGGGCACCACTTCGCCGCCATTGCGGGGGCCGGCCCGCTCGTCGGACCCATCCTTGCGGCGCAGATGGGCTACCTCCCCGGCACCCTGTGGATCATCGTTGGCGTGATCCTGGCCGGTGCGGTCCAGGACTACCTGGTGCTGTTCTTCTCCATGCGCCGGGGCGGCCGTTCGCTGGGCCAGATGGCCCGCGAGGAACTCGGCGTCATCGGCGGCACGGCGGCCCTGATCGCCACGCTGACCATCATGATTATCATCGTGGCGATCCTGGCCCTGGTTGTGGTGAACGCCTTGGGCGAATCGCCATGGGGCGTCTTCTCGGTGGCGATGACCATCCCCATCGCCATCTTCATGGGCATCTACCTGCGTTTCCTGCGGCCGGGCAAGGTCAGCGAGGTCTCCCTCATCGGCTTCGTGCTGCTGATCGCCGCCATCATCGGCGGCGGCATGATCGCGGACACCGAGTGGGGCGCGGCGGTCTTCACGCTGGACAGGACCACCATCGCCTGGGGCATCATCATCTACGGCTTCATTGCGGCGGTCCTGCCGGTGTGGCTGCTGCTGGCCCCGCGCGACTACCTCTCCACGTTCATGAAGATCGGTACCATCCTGATGCTGGCGCTGGCCATCGTGCTGGTGCGCCCGGAAATCAACGTGCCGGCGTTCAGCGAGTTCGCCGGCCGTGAAGACGCACCCGTGGTGGCAGGTTCGCTGTTTCCCTTCCTGTTCGTGACCATCGCCTGCGGCGCACTCTCGGGATTCCACGCGCTGATCTCCTCGGGAACCACGCCGAAGATGGTGCAGAAGGAGAGGCAGACCCGCTTCATCGGCTACGGCGGAATGCTGATGGAGTCCTTCGTGGCCATCATGGCGCTGGTCGCGGCCATCTCGATCGACCGCGGTATCTACTTCGCGATGAACGCTTCGGCGGCGGCCACCGGCGGCACTGTCGAAGGAGCGGTGGCCTTCGTCAACGGCCTGGGCCTGGCCGGCGTCAACCTGACACCGGACATGCTCACCGACCTGGCCAGCAACGTCGGCGAGGAATCGGTGGTTTCGCGCACCGGCGGCGCGCCCACCCTCGCCGTCGGCCTGGCACACATCATGCAGGGGCTGATCGGCGGCATCGGGATGATGGGCTTTTGGTACCACTTCGCCATCATGTTCGAGGCGCTGTTCATCCTCACCGCGGTCGACGCCGGAACCCGCGTGGCCCGCTTCATGCTGCAGGACACCGTCGGCAACGTCCTGCCGAAGTTCAAGAACATGTCCTGGCGTCCCGGCGTCTGGATCTGCACGGCCATTATGGTGGCGGGCTGGGGATACATCCTGATCCTGGGCGTCACCGATCCGCTGGGCGGCATCAACACGTTCTTCCCGCTCTTCGGCATCGCCAACCAGCTGCTGGCGGCCATCGCGCTCGCGGTCTGCCTGGCCATCGCGGCCAAGCGCGGGGCGTTCAAGTATCTGTGGATCATCGGGCTGCCGCTGGCCTTCGCCGCCGTCATCACCATCTGGGCCTCGATCCTGAAGATCTTCAGCTCGGATGTGAAGGTGGGCTACTGGGCCAACCACATCGCCCACCGCGAGGCCCTGGCGGCCGGCGAAACGAGCCTGGGGAACGCCGCCTCGGTGGCGGAAATGGAGGCGGTGGTCCGCAACACCGCGGTGCAGGGCACGCTGTCCATCGTGTTCGTGGTGCTGACCATCATCGTCATCGCCACCGCCCTCATCGCCACCTACAAGTCCTGGCGGCTGGGCGGGGAACCCTCGCACGAGGACCCGGCGGTGGTCTCCTCCATCTACGCGCCGTCCGGTCTCCTGGCCACCCGGCCGGAGAAGGAACTGGAAAGGCAATGGAACGAACTGCCGGCCGACACCGGGCGCGCCAAGGCGGGCCACTGATGTCCGGCGTCATCTGGCCCCGGGCCCGGAGCGGCTGGCAGAGGTTCGCCTGGTACTTCCAAGGCGTCATGGGCGAGCACGCCTACCAGGACTATCTTCGGCACCACCGGCGGGCACATCCCGGCACGGAGCCGATGAGCGAGCGCGAGTTCTGGAGGGACAAGACGGACCGGCAGGAGAACAACCCGCAGGGACGCTGCTGCTGACCGGGGGCTGGATATGATCTGCGCCCGCTGGTCGTCTCTGGCAAGATGAAAACATGAGCGAAGAGCAGACGCCGCAGCCGGCGGAACCGGTCATCCTCCCCGCGCTGCCCAGCGGCCACAGCCCGGCCGCCGGAGAGCCCCTGAATCCGGAGCCCGGTCCCGCTGCGCGGCGGTCCGGCCGCGGCAATTCCGCGCTGGCCGATCTGGTCGACGAACCGGCGAAGGTCATGCGGATCGGCACCATGGTCCGCCAACTGCTCGAGGAAGTGCGCAGCGCCCCGCTCGACGACGCCGCCCGAACACGTCTGGCCGAAATCCACGAGCGGTCCGTCAAGGAGCTTGAGGACGGGCTGGCACCTGAGCTGATTGAGGAACTGCACCGGATCAACCTGCCGTTCACCGACAACTCCACGCCGTCGGACGCCGAGCTGCGCATCGCCCAGGCGCAGCTGGTCGGCTGGTTGGAAGGCCTCTTCCACGGCATCCAGACCGCTATCGCGGCGCAGCAGGCCCTCAACCAGCAGATGGCGGCCCGCATGCAGATGCGCCAGCTGCCGCCCGGCACCATGATCGCGCCCGGCGTCGTGATTGGCGACGACGGTGAACCGCGCCGGGCCACCGGAGCCGAGGGGGAGAATGCCGGCTCGGTGCAGGGCGGCGAACGGCACACCGGGCCCGGACAGTACCTGTAGGGCCGGTGGCGCTCTTCGGTGCTGCCCGGCAGGCCCGCCGGGAGGATAAGGAACTCGGCAAGGGTATTTGGCGCCGCGCGCACGACCGCTTCCGGCGTGCCTTGGAGCGTTACCACCAGGTCCTCGAGGGCGTGGAGGACGACGGCCTCTACGGCGAGCTGCTGCCGATAGCCGACCAGCTCGCCGGCCTCCTGCCCCGGGTGCGCACCTGCTGCACGACGGCCCAGTCGCTGCATCCCACCGACGGGTTGGACATTCCCGGCGGCGCGCTGTCGGATGTCCACCGCAGCCTCTCCAGGGCCGGCAACTCGCTGGCGGCGGCCGCCCAGGCCGCGGCGATGGTCAGGCTCGGCGGCAGCCAGGGCTACGAAGCCGGCGTCGAGAACGTGCGCCGCCGCGCCGCCGTCGTTCTCTCGGACCTGGCCGATGCCGAGCGCGTGCTGGCCGGACTGAAGCACTGACCCGCACCCTGCCGTCGCTGCGGCGGGAGTCGGGAAACAAGAAAGCCCTCCGCCGGCTGTGCGCCGCGCGGAGAGCTTCGATGGAGCCCCCTGCCAGAATCGAACTGGCGACCTTTTCATTACGAGTGAAACGCTCTACCGACTGAGCTAAGGAGGCCGGGATCTTCACCGTTTCCGGGCCGAATCCACGAAGAACAACTATATGGGAGCCGTGGCAGGCCGGTCAAAACGACCGGCCCGCGCCGGCTCAGGAGCAGACGGTGCCCTCGGCGGGCATCGTGCCGTCGGCGAAGTAGCTGTCCACCGCATCGCGGATGCACGTGTTGCCGCGCCCGTACGCCGTGTGGCCTTCGCCCTCGTAGGTCAGCAGCGTGGCCGACGCCAGGTCTTCGGCCATCGATTCCGCCCACTCGTAGGGCGTGGCTGGGTCGCCGGTGGTGCCGATCACCAGCATCGGCGCGGCCCCCTCGGCATGGATCGGGGTGCGTTCACCGGTCGGCTCATACGGCCAGTTCTTGCAGTTCGCCCCGCCATAGGCCAGGTAGCGGCCGAGGGTGGGGGAGGCCTGCTCCAGTTCCTTGGCGTCCTCGCGCATGGCGGCCAGGTCGGTCTCCATCGGGTAATCCAGGCAGTTGACCGCCATGAAGGCGAACGTGCCGTTGCTGACGTAGTGGCCGTCGGGAGCGCGTCCGGCGCTGCTGTCCGCAAACAGCAGCACGGTGCTGGGATCGCCCTGGAAGGCACGGGTCAGCGCCTGCGTGAGGCGCGGCCAGCTGGCGTCGTCGTACAGCGGCACCAGCAGGCCGGAGACAAAGGTTCCCACCGGGACCAGGCGGCCGTCCGATGCGGTGAGGGGGCTCTCCTCGACCGACCGGATCAGGTCGCGCAGCTGGGCCACGGCGTCGTCCACGCTGCCGCTCATCGGGCAACCGGCATTCTCCAGGCAGAACTCCGCGTAGGCGTGGATGGCGTCCTCGAAGGCGGCCGCCTGGCCCAGCGTGATCTGTTCGTTGCTCAGCGAGGGATCCAGCGCACCGTCCAGCACCATCCGGCCGGTGCGCTCCGGGAACAGCCCGGCGTAGGTGGCGCCCAGAAACGTGCCGTAGGAGAAGCCCAGGTAGTTCAGCTTTTCGTCGCCGACGACGGCCCGGATGATGTCCATGTCCTTGGCTGCGCTGACCGTGTCCACATGGCCCAGGACCTCGCCGGTCTTCTCCGCGCACTGGGCGGCGAGTTCGGCCGCATCGTCGATCGCCCGCTGGAGGTCCTCGGCCGAGTCGCGGTCGTACTCCGCCTGCCGGGCCTCGTCGCGTTCGGCGTCGGTCTGGCAGGTCACCGGCGCCGAGCGCTGGACGCCGCGCGGATCGAAGCCGACCAGGTCGTACTCGCTCCGCAGCCGCTCGGAAAACATTACCTGGAGGCCGTCGCGCAGCAGGTCGTAGCCGGAACCGCCGGGCCCGCCCGGATTGACCAGGATCGACCCCTGCGCCGAACCGCCGGCGTCGCTGCGGATGGTGGCAATCTGGATTCGTTCGCCGCCGGCATCCGAGTAGTCCAGCGGCACGTCGACGTCCGCGCACTCCAAACCGTTCTCGCACGGCTGCCAGTCAACGTCCTGCGTGTAGAACGGCATCAGTTCTTCGGCCACGCCGTTGGTGACCTGCGCCGGGTCCGCGGGCTCGCGCTCCTGTTCCGGGGCGATCACCGAACAACCGGAGCCCAGCAGGAGGACGACGGCGGCCAGCACCGCTGCTGCGGAACGGCGCGCTGTGGTAGCGGGGTGCCTGGGGCGGGTGCGGGGCATGCGGGCGGCTCCTGGATAGTGCTGCGTGCGGGTCCGGGGACTCAGAGCAGGCTGACGGCCATGGCTTCCATGGCGAGGACGGGGGCAACGTTGGTGCCCAGGCGCTGCCTGGCCTGGGCAATGGCGTCCATCCTGCCCAACGTCTGTTCGGGGGTGGATCGTTCCGCATAGGCGGTCAGGTCCGGGCGCAGGTATTCGTTGACCAGCTCGGTGCCGGTACCCAGCTGGAGGGTGAGGACGTCGCGGAAGAACGTGCTCAGGTCGATCATCACCCGGTCCAGCGAGTCGCTGACACTGCGCTTGGCGCGGCGTTTCTGGTCTTCCTCCAGCCGCTTGAGCTGGCTGCGGATGGCCGGCGGCATGGCGCCCTTCTCGGGTGCCCCGAGCGCGATCAGCAGCGCTTCGCGCTCGGCCTCGTTGCGCTGTTCGGAGGCGGCCGCGGCGTCGGCGTTGGAGATTTCCACCAGCTCGCCGGCGGCGGTGACGGCATCGGCCACACCGCGCAGCCGCAGCGGCAACCGCACAATCGTGTCGCGGCGGTGGCGGGCATCGGCGTCGGTGGCCAGACGGCGGGCCACGCCGATGTGGCTCTGTGAGACCCGGGCGGCGAAGCCTGCCAGCTCGGGATCCGCGCCGTCCCGTCGGACCAGGAGGGCGGCGACGTCGTCGGGCGGTGGAATGCGCAGGCTCACCGGGCGGCAGCGCGAGCGGATGGTCACCAGGACGTCCGCAGGGCTGGGGGTGCACAGGATCCAGATGGTCCGCGGCGGCGGTTCCTCAATGGCCTTGAGCAATACGTTGGTGGTGCGCTCGGTCATCCGGTCCGCGTCCTCGATGATGATCACGCGCCAGCGGCCCGATGACGGCTTGTCCTGTGCCTTGCCGACCAGGTCGCGCATCTCCTGGATGGAGAACGTCACGTTTTCGGTAGCCACGAGGGTGGCGTCCGCATTGGAACCGGCCAGCACGGTGCGGCACGCATGGCAGGCTCCGCAGCCGCGTTCAGCCGGATCCGCGTGGTCGCACAGCAGCGCCGCGGCGAAGGACTTGGCGGCGTTGCTGCGGCCGGAGCCGGGCGGACCGGTGAACAGCCAGGCGTGCGCGGGGCGTTCGGCGGCGGCCGCCCGACTGAGCTGTTCGATCACCGCGGTCTGGCCGGGCAGGTCGGACCAGACGCTCATGCCAACAGCTCCCGCACCCGGGCCATGATGGCACCGGTCAGGTCTTCGCGGTCAGCGGCGGCGTCCAGCACGAGGTACTTCTCCGGGGCAGCGCCGGCCAGTTCCAAAAAAGCGTCCCGGATCCGTGAGTGGAAGTCGTCGGACTCGGACTCCAGCCGGTCCTCGGCGGCATCTCCGGCCGTCCGCCGCTCGCGGCCCTGCTGCGGGGCAACGTCCAGCAGCACGGTCAGGTCGGGCAGCAGCCGGTCCGTGGCCCACAGGTTGAGCTCCCGAACCGCCGCCAGGCCGAGGCCGCGGCCGGCACCCTGGTACGCCACCGAAGAGTCGATGAACCGGTCGCAAACCACCACCTCGCCGCGCTCCAGGGCCGGCCGGATGACCTGTTCGACGTGGGCGGCCCGGGAGGCGGAGAAGATCAGGGCCTCGGTGCGGGCATCGATCTCGCCGTTGCCGTGTTCGAGCACCAGCGCGCGCAGCTTTTCGCCCACGGGCGTGCCGCCGGGTTCGCGGGTGCGGAGCACCGTCCGGCCCATCTGAAGCAAGCGTTGCTCGACGGCGGCTGCCTGCGTTGATTTTCCGGCCCCGTCCCCGCCTTCAAATGCGATAAAGAGACCGCGGGCGGCGGCGGGCTGGCGGTCGGAACTCACCTGATTAGCCTAGCTGGAATCGCCCGTGCACGCGGGACGGTCACAGTTAGCGTGTGGATGGCGGCGGTACTAGTGTGCTGTCATGACCGACGCCTTCTCCCACGGCCGCCAGCATGCCGGGCATCTTGCCCCGGACACCGTTGTGGTCTCTTCCGGACGGCCGACACGCGACCACGACGCACCGGTCAATCCGCCGCTGGTGTTGTCCTCCACGTTCTTTGGCCGGGGCGAAGTCGTGCAGGGGGACCGGGCCTACGGGCGCTATTCCAACCCGACCTGGGATCCGTTCGAACAGACCCTGGCCGAGTTGGAAGGCGCGTCCCTGCCCGGACTGGTCTTCGCGTCCGGGCTCGCGGCCGTTTCCGCGGCGCTGTCGCTGATCCCGCCGGGCGGCGTGTTGGTGATGCCACGGCACAGCTACCAGGGCAGCCTGGCCATCGCCGAGCAGCTGGCCGGGCGCGGCGAACTGCAGCTGCGCACCGTGGACATCGCGGACACCGCTGCCGTGACGGCGCAGTTGGCCGGCGCCGACATGCTTTGGTTGGAAAGCCCGACCAACCCGATGCTCGAGATCGCCGAAGTGGAGGTGCTGGCACGCGCCGCACACGCGGCCGGCGCCCTGGTGGTCGCGGACAACACCTTCTCCACGCCCCTGGGCCAGCGCCCGCTGGCGGCGGGGGTCGACGTCGTCGTGCATTCGGTGACCAAATACCTGGCCGGCCACTCCGACGTGGTGCTTGGCGCCCTCGTGACGTCCGACGAGGACCTGCGCGCGAAGCTGCTCGTGCACCGGTCGCTGCGCGGGGCCATCGCCGGACCGTTCGAGACCTGGCTGGCGCTGCGCGGCGTGCGGACCATGGCGCTGCGGGTCGAGCGCTCCCAAGCCACCGCCGGCGAGCTGGCCCGGAAGCTGCAGCGGCACCCGGCCGTGGAGGCCGTCCGCTACCCGGGCCTGCCGGAAGATCCGGGGCACGTCCGTGCCGCCGCCCAGATGGACGGCTTCGGCTCCATCATCGCGATTCAGGTCAAGGGCGGGGCGGCAGCAGCGGACAAGGTCATTGACGCGCTCCGGCTGTGGCTGCCGGCGACCTCGCTGGGCGGCGTGGAATCGCTGATCGAGCGGCGCCGCCGCCATGTCAACGAACCCGAGAGCGTCCCGGAGAACCTGCTGCGGCTGTCCGTCGGAATCGAGAACCCCGCGGACCTCTGGGCGGACTTGGACCAGGCACTCGCCGTGGCGGACGTATGAGACTGCCGAAACGCACCCCCACCGGTTAGGCTTAACCCGTGCTACTCGCCTACGACATCCAATACTGGCTCTACACGGTCCTGGGACTGATCGCCCTGGTTATCGAAATATGGGCGCTGGCGGATTGCGTGGGCCGCAAGGCCGACTATTTCCAGGCCGCCTTCAAGAAGACCAAGGGCTTCTGGGTCGGCGTGCTGGCAGCCTCCACCGCGGTCGGCGCCCTGGCCGCGTTGGGCGCGGGCGGCCTGGGCACGTGGATGATCTTCCAGCTGGCCGCCGTTGCCGCTGCCGGCGTGTACCTGGCGGACGTCAAGCCCGCCCTGATCGAGGTCAAGGGCGGCGGGTCGGCCTACCCCTGGTAGATTCGGCGTCGCTCAGTGCGCGGGCGCGACGGCGTGCCACGCCACGGTGACTTCCCCCAGCCGCCATCGCGACGGCCCGTCGAGAAGCGGCCATCCGGCGTCGTGCATTGAATGGCACATGGCCAGCCAGCGCTGCCGGGTTCCGAACGAAGCCAGCGGAGCCGCGTCCGCCCACGCCCGGTCCAGCGCCTGCAGGTAGCGGTGCACCCGCTCGCCGGGAACGTTGTGGTGGATCAGCGCCTTGGGCAGCCGCTCGGCCACATCCGAGGGCCGGGAGAACGCGCCGAAGCGCAGCGAGATGCTCAGCGAGAGCGGCCCTTCCGGCGCCACCGCGATCCACGTGGCGCGGCGGCCGATCTCATCGCAGGTGCCGTCGATGAACAACCCGCCCGCCGCCAGCCGTCCCCGCACCGTGTCCCACGCCGCGCCATACTCGGATTCCGGGTACTGCCGCAGCACGTTGAACGCGCGGACCACCGCGGGCCGCCGGCCCGCCACCGGGATTTCGAAGCCGCCCTGCCGGAAGGTCAGGCCCGGCCGCTCCAACGGTTTGGCCGAGGCGACGCGTGCCGGCTCTATTTCGATCCCGATCACCTCGATATCGAGGCGCACCCGGGACAGTCGGTGATGGAGTTCGACGGCGGTGGTTGGCGCCGCCCCATAGCCCAGGTCGATGACCAGCGGGTCCGCGGACCGGCGGAGGCAGCTGACCGCGGGACCGGCCAGCCAGCGGTCCATGCGGCGCAGCCGATTGGGATTCGTGGTGCCGCGGGTGACCGTGCCGATGGGTCGACGGACTGGCCGGGTTGCGGTCGCGGTGAGCTCGGGCACGAGAAAAAAGAATAAGGGCACGGCGGCCCCGCCCCGGCCGCTAAGGGGCCGAGTGTGCCCAAGCTCACGCAGAGGGATTTCCGGTCTGTCCCCTGGTTGGCTGCGTAATGTCCTGCCGGCGCCGCCGGTGCCACGCGGTGCTCCGCTAGGATGGCAGCCATGACTTCCACCTCGAAATACACGCTGGTCCTGTTGCGCCACGGGCAGAGCGACTGGAACGAAAAGAACCTGTTCACCGGCTGGGTCGACGTCCCGCTGACCGACCTGGGACGCAAGGAAGCGCACCGCGGCGGCGAACTGCTGGTCGAGCACAATCTGCTTCCCGACGTCCTGTACACCTCCCGGCTGAAGCGGGCCATTGTCACGGCCAACCTCGCGCTGGAGGCCGCCGACCGCAGCTGGATCGACGTCAAGCGCAGCTGGCGGCTGAACGAGCGCCACTACGGCGCCCTGCAGGGCAAGGACAAGGCACAGATCCGCAACGAGTTCGGCGAGGACCAGTTCATGGTCTGGCGCCGGTCCTACGACACGCCGCCGCCCGCCCTGGACGACGCCAGCGAGTGGTCGCAGGCAAACGACCCGCGCTACGCCGACCTGGGCGACGCCGTGCCGCGGACCGAATGCCTCAAGGACGTGCTGGAGCGCTTCCTGCCCTACTGGGAATCGGACATCTCCGTGGACCTCAAGGCGGGCAAGACCGTGCTGGTGGCCGCGCACGGCAACTCGCTGCGGGCGCTGGTCAAGCACCTGGACGGCATCAGCGACGAAGACATCGCCGGGCTGAACATCCCCACCGGCATCCCGCTGGTGTACGAGCTGGATGAGAACCTGAAGCCCGTCACCGCCGGCGGCACGTACCTGGACGCCGCTGCCGCGGCGAAAGCCATTCAGGCCGTGGCGAACCAGGGCAAGAAGTAGGCACACGCTTGAATACAGGAAGGCCGGCCCCCGCGGGGAGCCGGCCTTCCTGCTTAAGTTCTTGCGTCACACGGACTGGCCGTTGGGGCGCCACTCACCGGTGACCAGGTACGTCACCTTCCGCGACACGGAGACGCCGTGGTCGGCGAAACGCTCGAAGTAACGGCTCGCCAGCGAGACGTCCACGGTGGTCGGCCCGGAGGAGTTCCACGCCGGATCGGCAATCGCCTTGAAGACGCCGGCATGGAGCTCATTGATGCGGGAATTATACGTGTCGATCTGGGCCGCGAGGTCCAGGTCGCGGGTCTCGAGCAGCTCGGTCAGCTTCTCCGAGATCGCAATGTCCTTCTCGGCGAACTCCCGGAACGTGTCGCGCAGCGAGGCGGGGATCACGAGGTCGGGATACCGCAGCCGGACCAGCTGCGCGATGTGCCGGGCGAGGTCGCCCATCCGCTCCAGCGAGGCGCTCATCCGCAGAGCACCGACAATCATCCGCAGGTCCGAAGCGACCGGCCCCTGCAGCGCCAGGATGTCGATGGAACGCTCGTCCAGGTCCGTCTGGAGGAAATCGATCCGGGCATCGGCGGCAATGACTTCCTGGGCCAAATCGATGTCGGCGGTCTCGAGCGCCGTGGTTGCCTTCTGCATCGCCTCGGTGACCAGCCGGGAAATCTCTACCAGCTGCTCTCCGACTTGATGGAGCTCGGCCTGGAAAACCTTGCGCACTGGCGTCCTTTCGCTTGTGTACGTGGAGCATAGGGGTCCTAGCATCCCACTGGCTTCATACCCTCTCAGCCCGCGGTTAACTATTACGCCACCTCAAGTGAACGTTAGTTGAACGGAGGGGCGATTGCTACTGGAACGGCCGTCGGCCGTGCCCGGCTGCGCCTAAGCTAGAGGCGTGGATCCACTGATATTCGGCTTGCTGGCAGGGCTCGTGGGCCTGGTGCTGGGCAGCTTTGGTGTGCTCGCCTTCGGCCTGAGCGATCGCCAGCGGCGGCGCCTGCAGGACGTGGACGAACCGACGCTGCCGGACGGTGCCGCCGAGGTGCTGTCCGTCGTCGGCCGCGCCTACGTGGTGGTGGACGCGATCGACGGCGTGGTCCGGGCCAGCCCGGCGGCCTACGCCTTCGGCTTGGTCCGCGGACACACGATGGTGCATTCCGAATTGCTCGACCTGACCGCCCGGGTGCGCCGCGATGGCGTGATCGAGGAGCGGCAGCTGGAGCTGCCGCGCGGTCCGCTGGGCCAGGGCACCATTGTGGTCCAGGTGCGCGTGGCGCCGATTGGCGAGGAGTACATCCTGCTGCTGGCCGATGACCGGACGGAAATAACCCGCACCGAAGCGATGCGCAACGACTTCGTGGCGAACGTGTCCCACGAGTTGAAGACGCCGGTGGGAGCCATCTCGCTGCTGGCCGAGGCCATCGACGACGCCGCCGACGACGAGGAAGCAGTGCGCCGCTTCGCCGGCCGCATGCACAAGGAATCGCGCCGGCTGGGCGCCCTGGTGCAGGACATCATCGAGTTGAGCCGGCTGCAGGGCGCGGACGTGGTGCAGGGCGGCACCGAAGTGGACCTGAACGCCGTGGTGGCCGAGGCCGTAGACCGCAACAAGCTGATGGCCGAAAGCCGCCACGTAGAACTGTCGGTGGGCGGGAAGGTCGACGCGCCGGTCTTCGGCGATTACGAACTGCTGACCACCGCCTTTCGGAACCTGATCGACAACGCGATCCGCTACGCGCCCGAACGGAGCAAGGTGGGGGTCGGGCTGCGGGTGCGCGAAGGGCTGGCCACCGTGTCGGTGACAGACCAGGGCCCGGGCATCACCCCCGACCAACAAGACCGCATCTTCGAACGGTTCTACCGGATCGACGATGCCCGCTCGCGGCAAACCGGAGGAACAGGCCTGGGCCTGAGCATTGTTAAACACGTCATCTCCCAGCACGGCGGGGAAGTATCGGTGTGGTCGCAGCCCGGACAGGGCTCCACCTTCACCGTGCGGCTGCCGGAAATGGAGCAGGAAGACGGCGGCACCACAGAATCCGTGGAGCCGCGCACGCAGGGCGCCGGTGTGGCGCATGAACAAGGAGTCGGTGCTTGACCCGCATTCTGGTCGTCGAAGATGAAGAATCGCTGAGCGATCCGTTGAGCTATCTGTTGGGCAAAGAGGGCTTCGAAGTTGAGGTGGTGGACAACGGGCTGGACGCCATTGTGGCGTTCGATCGCGCCGGCGCGGACCTGGTCCTGTTGGACCTGATGCTGCCGGGACAGTCCGGAACGGAGGTGTGCCGGCAGCTGCGGCAGCGCTCGGCGGTTCCGGTCATCATGCTCACCGCCAAGGACTCGGAGATCGACAAGGTGGTGGGGCTCGAGCTCGGTGCCGACGACTACGTTACCAAGCCCTACTCCTCGCGCGAGCTGGTGGCCCGGGTCCGTGCGGTACTGCGCCGCCAGGGCGAACCGGAAGAACTGGTGCCGAATGCCGTCTCCGCCGGACCGGTGCGGATGGATGTGGAACGGCACGTGGTCAGCGTGGACGGCCAACCGGTGTCGCTGCCGCTGAAGGAGTTCGAACTGCTGGAGATGTTGCTGCGCAACTCCGGCCGGGTACTGACGCGCGGGCAGCTGATCGACCGGGTGTGGGGGTCCGACTACGTGGGCGACACGAAAACCCTGGACGTGCACGTGAAGCGGCTGCGCAGCAAGATCGAACCCGATCCCTCGGCGCCGCGCTACCTGGTCACCGTGCGGGGGCTGGGCTACAAGTTCGAACCGTAGACCGAGGGCGCCGCCACAGCAAAAGGCCGGGCCGCTTCCTGAAAGGGGAAGCGGCCCGGCCTCTTGTGAAGCGACGGTCGGTTAGGCGCCGGCCTCTTCGGTCGGTTCTTCGGTGGCGCCGTCTGTCGGAGCGGCGGTCTCGGTCGGCGCCGCGGTCTCGACGGGCTCAGCGGACGGAACGAAGTCCCGGTACTCCGGGAGCGTACCGTCGAGGACCGGCACCAGCACGTCGGCGGACTCGTTGTTCACGCGGACGGTGAGGTCCACCAGGGCGCCGGGAGCGGCACCCGGGCTGCCGACGATGGTCTCGTTCTCGTCCTCTTCGAAAATTACCTTCCCGTCTGCCGGGACGGTGACGGTGGCGGTGCTGCCGGGGCCGGTCAGGGCCAACTGCACGGGAGAATCCGAGGTGTTGAAGGCGGTGCCGAGGATACGGGCGGGGGCGTCGGCAGACTCTGCGACGACCAACAGGTTGCGCAGTCCGATCGAGCCGACGTTGGCCACGATGCCGTCGCTGGCGGAGTAGGACTTGGTGGTGGCCTGTTCGTTGATTGCGCCGCATCCGGTCGATGCGAGCAGGGTGAGCGCGGCGGCGCCTGCTACAAGGGTGCGCTGCACACGGTTCTTCGGCGCAATCTTCACGGCGGAAACTCCTCAGTCAAAATCAGGTGCGGTGCTGCAGATCTCGGCAGCTTGCCTCGCCTAGCCTATCCGCAAACCGGTCAAAAGTAGGATTCGACGCCCGTAAGAACCCGCGGACGAAGCACCAAATCCGGGATCCGTCAAGGGGTCAAAACGCGGCATTCTAGCGTGCCGACGGGCCTCCAGGCCTGCAAACTCGCGGAAGTGGCCAAACCATCCGTGATAAACTAGAGGTCGGGAAAGGGGATACTACAGATGGTATTTGAGGTCGGCGAGACGGTTGTTTACCCTCACCACGGTGCAGCAAAGATCGAAGAGATCAAAATGCGCACCATCAAAGGTGAAGAGAAGATGTATCTCAAGCTCCGGGTTGCCCAGGGCGATCTGACTATTGAAGTTCCGGCAGAGAACGTGGATTTGGTCGGCGTCCGCGATGTGGTGGGCAAGGAAGGCCTCGAGCATGTGTTCGATGTGCTCCGTGCCGAGTTCACCGAAGAACCGACCAACTGGTCCCGCCGCTACAAGGCGAACCTGGAAAAGCTGGCCTCCGGCGATGTCATCAAGGTAGCGGAAGTTGTCCGCGACCTGTGGCGCCGGGACCACGACCGCGGCCTTTCCGCGGGCGAGAAGCGGATGCTGGCCAAGGCGCGCCAGATCCTGATTTCCGAACTCGCCCTGGCCGAGAAGACCGACGAAGACAGGGCAGCCGAGGTCCTCGACGAGGTTCTCGCCTCCTGATTGCGCTTCAAGCGGCCGGCATCCAGCACTGGATGCCGGCCGCTTTTTCGTTACCCAACCGCCCGGCCGTGGCCCAGTAGGCTAAAGGAGTGAGCACAGCAAGCACGTCCCTGGGCGTGATCGTCGTGGCGGCCGGCTCGGGCACCCGCCTCGGCTACGGCCTGCCCAAGGCCCGGGTCCCGCTGGCCGGCGAACCGATCCTCGTCCACGCCCTCCGGGGCGTGCTGGCGGCCGGCATCGCGTCACGGATCTGTGTAGCCGTCCCCGCCGGCGACACCGCCCTGCGGCGGCTCTGCGCTGGCTTCGCCGCGCAGTACCCCGACGTTCCTGTTTCCACGGTCGACGGCGGTGCCACCCGCGCCGCCTCGGTCGCCGCCGCGCTCCGCGGGCTGGGCGACGGCATGTCCGGCGTCCTGGTGCACGACGCGGCCCGGGCACTCACCCCGCCCGAGGTTTTCAAGCGGGTAGCCGCCGGGCTGGCGGCTGGCGCGCGCGCCGTCGTTCCTGCGGTGCCGGTGGTGGACACCATCAAGACGGCCGCGCCGAGCACCGGTGCCGAGGCCGCGATCTCGCCGGAAAAAGTAGCCGCCACCGTGGACCGCGCCCAGCTGCGCGCCGTCCAGACGCCGCAAGGGTTCGACGCGGCAACCCTGGCCCGGGCGCACCGGAGCCTGGCCGGCATGGCCCCCGAGGAGGCCGCGGCCATCACCGACGAAGCCCTGTTAATGGAGCGCCACGGCATCGATGTGATGCTCGTGCCGGGCTCCGCGCGGGCCCTGAAGATCACCACGCCGCTGGATCTGGCCGTGGCGGAGGCCCTGCTGGCCGCCGGCCGGCCCCGTCCCGTCCTGGAAGGCTGACCGTGCCCGAATTCCCGTATCCCCTCCCGCGCACCGGAATCGGTGTGGACGTCCACGCTTTCGCCCCGGAATCCGACCCGCAGCCGCTGTGGCTGGGCGGCCTGCTGTGGGAGGGGGAAAGGGGCCTGGCCGGCCATTCCGACGGCGATGCTGCCGCGCACGCCGCCGCGGACTCGCTGTTCTCCGCGGCCGGCATCGGGGACCTGGGCACGCACTTCGGCACCGACCGTCCGGAGTATGCGGGCGCGTCCGGTGTCCGGCTGCTGTCCGAAGCCGCCCGGATCGTCCGCGAGGCCGGGTTCGAGATCGGCAATATCGCGGTCCAGCTGGTCTGCAACCGCCCCAAGTTCGGGCCGCGCCGGCCCGAATCCGAGGCGGTGCTCAGCGAGGCGGCCGGGGCGCCGGTCAGCGTTTCGGCGACCACCAGCGACGGGCTGGGATTCACCGGCCGCGGCGAGGGGATCGCGGCGGTGGCCACCGCCGTCGTCGTTAGGCTGCATTAAGGAGAGCGGTTCCCGCTGCGGGTGCCCCACTTGGGGCGGGCGCCTCACATGGGGCGTCTGCTCCGCAAAATAACCGGAGCAGGTGCCCCAAACGGAGCCCGCTGCGCACGTGCAGCGGTTCGCACCGGCACGGCGGCCGCCGCTAGGCTAGAGCGGTGAGCCTGAGATTCTATGACACCGCCACCGCGCAAGTACGCGACTTCGTCCCGCTGGCCCCGGGCAAGGTAGGGCTCTACTACTGCGGAGCCACGGTGCAGGGCGACCCGCACGTCGGCCATATCCGCTCCGCCATCGCGTTCGACCAGCTCACCCGCTGGCTGCGCTACAGCGGCTATGACGTCACGGTGGTGCGCAACGTGACGGACATCGACGACAAGATCCTGGTCAAGTCCGCCGAATCCTTCCGCCCCAATGCGGCCGAAGACCCGATGGTGCCGGTGCCGAACGAGCCGTGGTGGGCGCTGGCCTACCGCTACGAGCAGGAATTCGCCAAGGCCTACGACATCCTGGGCGTGGAACGGCCCACCTACGAACCGCGCGCCACCGGCCACATCCCGGAGATGCACCGCCTGATCCAGCAGCTGATCGACCGCGGCCACGCCTACCCGGCGCTGGACGACTCCGGCGATGTCTACTTCGATGTGCGCTCGTGGCCGGAATACGGCTCCCTGACGCATCAGCGGATCGAGGACATGCAGGCGGCGCCCGACGCCGGTCCGCGCGGCAAGAAGGACCCGCGCGACTTCGCGCTCTGGAAGGGGCACAAGGACGGCGAGCCGGAAACCGCCAGCTGGTCCAGCCCGTGGGGAGCCGGCCGGCCGGGCTGGCATCTGGAATGCTCGGCCATGGTCACCAAGTACCTGGGCACCGAATTCGACATCCACGGCGGCGGGCTGGACCTGCGGTTCCCGCACCACGAGAACGAGGTGGCGCAGTCCCGGGCCGCCGGCCACGGATTCGCCAACTTCTGGATGCACAACGGCATGGTCACCTTCGAAGGCGAGAAGATGTCCAAGTCGATCGGCAACATCATCACGCCTGCGCAGATGCTCCAGGACGCGAAGCCGCTGGTGGTCCGCTACTATCTGGGCCAGGCCCAGTACCGGTCGGCGCTGGACTACAACCCCGGCTCGCTGGCGGAGGCCGGTTCCGCGGTGGAGCGGATCGAGGGATTCATGCAGCGGGCGCTGAAGTTCCTCTACGGCGAGCAGTTCGGGTTCGTGGTGACGGAAAGCGTCCCGGAGGCCTTTGCCGCGGCCATGGACGACGACCTGAACGTGCCGCAGGCGCTGGCCGTGGTCCACGAAACGGTCCGTGCCGGCAACACCGCCCTGGACACCAGGGACAAGGAGGCGGCCACCCGTGCGCTGCACCAGGTCATGGCGATGACCGACGTGCTGTACATCAATCCGCTGGATCCGCACTGGAGCAGCGGCGGCGCGGACCCCGCGGCCCACCAGGCGTTGGACGTGCTGGTGAGCGCCCAGCTGGAGGAACGCCGGCTGGCCCGCGAGGCCAAGGACTGGGCCCGCGCCGATGCCATCCGCGACACCCTGGCGGCCGCCGGGATCGTGGTGGAGGATTCGCCCGAGGGCGCCAGCTGGAGTCTCGGCTGACGGCGGCCCGCACCGTGGGGCGGTACCCTTTAAAGCAGACGATTCCCGTCGGGCTTGCCGCGCACAGCCGGTGTGCCGCACGTGGGAACGCATCTTCCCCAACACAAAGGTAGTTTTTCGATGGCCAACAAACCTCGCCCCGGAGCGGTGCGCAAGTCCAAAAAGGGACCCACCGCCGGAACCGGCGGACACGGGCGCAAAGCGCTCGAAGGCAAGGGGCCGACCCCGAAGGCCGAAGACCGCCCGTACCACAAGGCGTACCGCACCAAGCAGCTGTCCGAACGCTCGGCCGCCAAGCGCCCGGGCGGCCAGCGCGGCACGGCCCCCCGCCGCGGCAAGTCCGCGGGCGAGATGGTGACCGGACGCAACTCCGTGGTGGAAGCCCTGCGCGCCGGCGTCCCCGCCAAGGCGCTGCACGTCGGCGTCCGGATCGAGATGGACGACCGCGTCAGGGAATCCCTGAAGATCGCCGCCGAACGCGGCATTCCGGTGCTCGAATCGCACAAGCCGGAACTGGACCGGATGACCGATGACGCCGTCCACCAGGGCCTGGTGCTGCAGATCCCGCCGTACGACTACCAGGACGCCCTGGAGCTGGCCGAGGACACGATGGCCAAGTTCAAGAAGGGCTACATCAACAACGCCCCGCTGTTCGTGGCCTTGGACGGCATTACCGACCCGCGCAACCTAGGTGCCATCATCCGATCCGCCTCGGCATTCAGCGGCCACGGCGTGATCGTGCCCGAGCGCCGCTCGGTCGGGATGACGGCCTCCGCGTGGAAAACCAGCGCCGGCGCGGCGGTGCGCGTGCCGGTGGCCAAGGCGGGCAACCTGACCAATACGCTCAAGGCCTTCCAGCAGCTGGGCATCTTCGTGCTCGGTCTGGACGGCGGCGGCGACGTTTCGCTGCCGGACCTGTCGCTGGCCACCGAGCCGGTGTGCCTGGTGGTGGGCTCCGAGGGCAAGGGCCTGTCCCGGCTGGTCCGCGAACACTGCGACCAGATCGTCTCCATCCCGATCGACTCGGCCATGGAGTCGCTCAACGCCTCCATGGCCGTGGGCATCAGCCTGTACGAAATCTCGCGGCAGCGCGCGCGCTAGGAGCAGGTGGACCGTTTTGGCCCGTCACGCCAAGAGCCTTTCCCCTGAGCCGCCCGCGCGGCAGGCGCAGCTTTCGCGTGCCTTCCCGCTGGGCGTCAGCGACACCGCCCCGGGCATGCCGCCGATTCCCGGAGCGGTGAATGTGGCGGTCTTCGCCCCGGGGTTCGGGACCATGGACGTGCACTTCGAGGATGCTTCAGGCGCCTGGCAGCGCGCTGAGCTGACGGCACTCACCGACGGCGTCCACCACGGGACGGTCAAGGGTCTGGAGGCCGGCAGCCGGTACGCCTTCTGGCCGCACGGCGAAGAACTGCCGTCGTCCGGGCAGCTGCTGCTGGACCCCTACGGCCGTGCCATCGACGACGACGGCGGCGTGCTGCGCTCGGTGTACGTCACCGGCGGTTTCGACTGGGGGAACGACGCCCGCCCGCACGTGCCGTGGCGGGACACGGTGGTCTACGAGTGCCACGTCAAGGGCCAAACGATGCTGCACCCCGACATCCCGGAGGAACTGCGCGGTACCTACGCCGGCCTTGCCCACCCGGTGATGATCCAGTACCTGCTGGAGCTGGGGATCACCACGGTGGAGCTGCTGCCGGTGCACTACCACCTGGACGAACCGCACCTGCAAAACCTTGGGCTGGCCAACTACTGGGGCTACAACACGCTCGGCTTCTTCGCGCTCTGGCCGGGGTACGCCACCGCGGCCGCCCAGGCCGACGGGCCGCGGGCGGTGCAGGACGAGTTCCGCACCATGGTCAAGCAGCTGCACGCCGCCGGCCTCGAGGTGATCCTGGACGTGGTCTACAACCACACGGCCGAGGGCGGCAAAGACCAGGACACCTACTCCTTCCGCGGGCTGGCGGACCACGTGTACTACCGGCACGACGGCCACGGGAATTACCTGGACACCACCGGCTGCGGCAACACGATGAACTTCAACGAGCCTCGCGTGATCCAGCTGGCCCTCGATTCGCTCCGCTACTGGGTGGAGGAGTTCCACATCGACGGGTTCCGCTTCGACCTGGCGGTGTCGCTGGCCCGCGACGGAAACAACCACTTCAACCCCCGCCACCCGTTCCTGGTGGCCGTCGGCGCCGATTCGGTGCTGTCCGGAGCCAAGCTGATCTCGGAGCCGTGGGACGTGGGCGACGGCGGCTGGCAGACGGGGCACTTCCCGCCGGGGTGGACTGACTGGAACGACCGCTTCCGCGATACCGTCCGCGATTTCTGGCTGGCGGACCAAGCCGCGCTGGCGGCTGGCGGGCAGGCCGGGACGGTGGCGAGGCTGGCCGGCTGCCTGGCCGGATCCACCGAACTGTTCGCCGGCTCCGGGCGCACCGCGCTGGCCTCGTTGAACTTCGTGACCGCCCATGACGGCTTCACACTGGCCGACCTGACGTCGTACGACCGCAAGCACAACGAGGGCAACGGCGAAGAAAACCGCGACGGCCACGACCATAACCGCAGCTATAACCACGGCATCGAAGGGCACACGGGGGACAGCCAGGTCCTCGACGCCCGGGACCGGAGCGCCCGGAACCTGATGGCTACCCTGTTGCTGTCGCTCGGGGTGCCCATGCTCTGCGCCGGCGACGAGATCGGCCGCAGCCAGCAGGGAAACAACAACGCATACTGCCAGGACAACGAGCTGGCCTGGACCAACTGGCAGCTGGACGAGCGCGAACACCGGATGTTCGATGCCACCCGCCGGCTCATCCAACTCCGCCGGTCCTTTCTGGCGCACCAGCCGTACAACTACCCGGCACGGGCGGAAAGTTCCTACCTGCTCTGGTTCAACGCCGACGGCGAACCGATGACTCCGGATGATTGGAACAACCCGGACTGCCGCCTGGTCCAGCTGCTGATGGGGTCGCCCCAGGGCGTGATCGACGGTCTGGTGGTGATTAACGGCGGAGGCCAGCCGCAGAAAATCGTGCTGCCCACCCCGCAGTCGCTGCAGGACTTCGGCAAGCACCGCGGCGGGAAGCATCTCTTCGAGCTGCTCTACACCACGTCCCACGACGGGGAACACCGGCGTGGCGCCACGGTCCGCAGCGGCGACATGGATGTGGTGGGCGCGAGCACCATCTCCATCTACCGCTCCTAAGCAAACGCACCGGCGCCGGGAGTGCCTCAAGGGCTCTCCCGGCGCCGGCATGCTGCCCGTCAGGCAGCGTGGACGAAGGACCTAGATCTGCCGGGGCGGATCCTGCACGTTGCCGCGGGCCTCCTGTGCCCGTTGCTTCACGTCCTCGGCGGCGGACGTGCCTTCGGACTTGACCCTGCCCGCCGAGTCCTGGGCCGAGGACTTCAGGTCTTCGGCTGCCTCGCGGGCCGGCTCCTTCATGTCCTGGGCCACCTGCCGGGCGGAGTCCTTGACTTCCTGCACCACCGGTTCGGCCTGTTCCTTGACCTTGTCGGCTGCCTGCTGCTCCACCCGGCTGGCCGGGAACAGCGAGGACAGCAACCAGCCGGCGCCGAAGGCGATCAGGCCGGCCGCTACCGGGTTGCCCTGTGCCTTGCGGGCGAGCTGGTGCGGGGCGTCGCTGGCCATTTCGCCGGCGTCGTGCATCATGGAGCGGGTGCCGCCGGTGGCGTCGTCGGCGGCGCCCATGATCTTATCCTTGACGCGGCCCACGGAGTCCTTCACTTTGTCCGTCTGCCGGTGGACGATGTTCGACGGCGACGCTTTCTCCGCCACGGCGTCGACGTCCGTGCCCAGCCGGGCGCGGGTGCGTTCGATGTCGGCTCGGATTTCTTCGGGTGACTGGCTCATAGCGCTTCCTCACTTGGCTTCAATGTTTCCGGAATCTGCTTTACTGACTCGGTGGTCTGGGGCATCCCTTCGACCGTCTTCAGCTGCTTGCGGCCTACCGAATACAGAATGGCCGCGATGATGGCCCAGATGACTGCCACAATCAGGCCGGACCAGGCCCATCCGATCCCGCCGGCGATGAGCGCCCACAGGGCCAGGGACAGGAACAGGAGGACGAAATGGCCGGCCACGCCGGCTCCGCCCAACAAGCCTGCCCCCTTGCCGGCCTTGGCGCCGGTCTCCTTGAGTTCGGCCTTCGCCAGTTCCAGTTCCTGGCGCATCAGGACGGAGATGTCCGTGCTCACCTGGCTGAGCAGGTCGCCCAAGGATTCGTTTTCGGCCTTGATTTCCGCCCGTGTTGGTTCGGCTCCATCCTGTCCGGGCACCCGTTGATTGCTCGGACCCGGCATTTGCTGGTGACTCATCGAGTCCCTCCGTCCTCATAAGGGTTCCGCTCCGGGATCGCGGTGCCACGGCCACCGACGGG
The DNA here is from genome assembly GCF_059091265.1 of Arthrobacter sp. THG-b23. NCBI lineage: Bacteria > Bacillati > Actinomycetota > Actinomycetes > Micrococcales > Micrococcaceae > Arthrobacter > Arthrobacter sp. THG-b23. Next base: position 13,028 of record NZ_JBNHGM010000002.1, on the reverse strand, counting down.
CGGTTCGCCCACAGGGTAGGTGGTTTCAGGCTGTGCCGGTGCGCCGCCGAGGGCGGAACCTGTCTGCGCCCCGGGCGCCGCAAAACCTTGGGCGCTTTGGGCTTCATAGCTGCCGGCCCCGGCCGTGCCATAGACCGAACCGGTGGTGGCACGGTGCGTGCCCACTTGCCTGCCCGTCATGGAGCCGCTGGCTGATCCGCTGTCGGCGGTGAGCCCCTTGGTCAGCCGCCCGGCCAGGACGCCGGCTCCTGCCGCGATCGCAAGGAAGGCACCGGGACGTCGCCGGGCAAAACGCTTGACCTCGTCGAGCAGCGATCCCGGATCGCGGTTCTCCAGCCACCCCGCGACGGAGTCGGCTCGGCCTGCCACCTGGCCGACCAACCGGGTCGCCGGCCCGGACTGCTCGGAGTTTTGGGCCATGGAGTTGAGCTCCTCTCCGATCGACCGCAGCCCCGAAGCCACGCGCTGCTGCTGCGTGTTGGCCTGGCTGTGGATGCCATCGCCCATTTCTGACATCAGGTTGCGGGCCTTTTCCTTGGCTTCGTGCGCTACGTGCTTAACCTCGTCCTTGGCAGTCTCGGCAACCTGCTGGCCCGCTTCGGCTCCTTCGCGCCCCACTTCCCTGGCCTCGGTCTTGGCTGTCTCGCTCTTGGACTGGCCGGTGGACGGGGGATTCGAGGGTGGCGGGACGGCCGTGCCCCCTGTCGGGTAAACGGGAGCGCCCTCGTCGTAACTGCCGGAATGTGGATTCGTGGTCATGGGAATTCCTTTTCCTTGTCGGGTTCTTCCTGTCAGGCCTGATCTTGATCAGCTACGGTCACGGGATTCCTCCTCGGAATGCGCGAACTTGCGGCGCAGGTCGCGCCCCCGTGTAATGTCCTCCTCTTCCTTCTCAGCCTTCTTGTCGATCTTGCGGCTGTCGCGGACCGGAAGCTGGATATTTTCTTCGGCAGCCATGCCGGCCTGCAGTTCGCGGCCGCGCTCCGTCTCGGCATCGAACTCCGCACCGAACAACAGGGCGAGGTTGGCCAGCCAGAACCACAGCAGCAGGACGATCACGCCGCCGATGGCTCCGTAGGTCGCGTTGTAGTTGCCGAAGTTCGCCACGTAGAAGGCGAAGCCAAGCGTCGCCAGGGCCAGCACTATCAGCGCGAGGAGGGCGCCCAGGCTCATCCAGCGGAACTTCGGCTGCTTTACGTTGGGCGTCGCGTAGTACAACAGGGCCACGATCACCACGGCGAAGATGACGACGACCGGCCATTTGGCAATGTTCCAAACCGTCACCGCCGCCTCGCCGAGTCCGATCACCGATCCGATCGCCTCCGCAATCGGGCCGGACACCACCAGCATCAGCAGCGTCAGCACGGCCAGCAGCAGCACCACGACGGTGATCAGCAGCATCACCGGGCGAAGTACCCAGAACGGCCGGCCTTCCTCGACCTCGTAGATCCTGTTCATGGCCCGGCCGAAGGCGTTGACGTAGCCGGAGGCCGACCAGATGGCGCCGACCAGGCCGACGACGAACGCGAGCCCGGCTCCCGGGGCGCTGGCCAACTGTTGGATTGGCTGTTGGATGACCTCCACTGCCTGGGCAGGTGCTACCTGCCCGAGCATGCTCATCATGGCGTTGGTGGTCTGTTCCGCCTGTCCAACCAGCCCCAGGATGGAAACCAACGCCAGCAGGCCGGGGAACAGGGACAGCACTGCGTAGTACGTCAGTCCCGCCGCAAGATCCGTGCAATTGTCGTCGGAAAATTCCCGGATGGTCTTGCGGAGGATGTACTTCCACGAAGCCTTCTTTACTTGCTGCGGCTGCTGCGGCTTGTCCTCGTGGTCCGGCGGTGGTGCCTCCCGGTCGGTGCTCGTGCCCATGTTCGCCTCCTTCGTAGTCCGTTCGGACGGAACACCCTCATGCTATTAGTCAGCATGCTGATAATAAAGGGGTGAGTCACACAGAAGGACGTACGAAGGGGCATATTTTCGCTCGAAACCGGCATGAAACAGGCGGTCTCAAAGGAATTAAAGAAACTGCCGGATAGTGACGTTTCAGCCGTTCCGCTGCCCTCCGGGTGCGCCGCTCGCGCCGGCGGCGGACGCGAGCGGCGTCGGGGCGACGTGGCGTGGCTCAGCCGGTGGCGTTGGAAACCAAGCCGAGTTCGGCCTGGTTTGCCAGCGCCGGGTGCTTGGGCAGCACCCGCACGCTGTACCCGAACGACCCGGATCGGTCGATGGTGACCGGGCCGGTGAAGAGATAACGGCCATCGCCCAACTGGTCGCTGACGGCCAGTTCGTCGCTGGAGGTCTGCGCGAGGTCGTCGTTTTCGGTGACCTGGCCGTGCACCACCTGGACGGTGACGCTGTCCGGCGGCAGTGATCCGAGCCGGACGTAGGCATTGACCGTCAGCGACTCGCCGATCTGCGGCTCGTCCGTGATGCCCATCGAGTCCACGTGCTCCACCGACACGTCGTCCCAGGCGGCGTGGACCCGGCTGGTCCACGCCGCCAGTTCCTTCGCCGCCGCAAAATCGTCCGCCCGGGCCGTCCTGCCGGAGGCCCAGGCCGGACGGTAGAGCTGCTCCACATAGTCATGCAGCATCCGTTCGGCGGAAACCGCCGGTCCCAGATTGGCCAGCGTGTGTTTGATCATCGCGATCCACTGGTGCGGGACGGTATCGTTCGGCACCGGCTCGGACGGTCCGGCCGCGCCCGCGCCTTCGGAGACCTCGGCGGCATAGAAACGGGGTGCCACGTGGTGCTCGATGAGGTCGTAGAGTGCGGCGGCCTCGATATCGTCGCGCTCGTCCGGGTCGAACATGTCGGCGGTCCGGGCGCCGGTGGAAGGGTTCGCCGTCGGAATCGCCCAGCCGTTGTCGCCGTCGTACATCTCGTCCCACCAGCCGTCCAGCACGGAGAGATTCAGTCCGCCGTTGATGGCGGCCTTCATGCCGGATGTCCCGCAGGCCTCCAGCGGGCGCAGGGGGTTGTTCAGCCAAACGTCGCAGCCCGGGAAGAGCGTCCGCGCCATGGCGATGTCGTAGTTGGGCAGGAACACGATCCGGTGCCGGACCTCGGGGTCGTCGGTGAAACGGACCAGGTCCTGGATCATCCGCTTGCCCTGTTCATCCGCCGGGTGGGACTTGCCCGCGATGACCAGCTGGACAGGCCGTTCCGGGTGCAGCAGCAACGCCTTGAGCCGCGCCGGATCGCGCAGCATCAGGGTCAGCCGCTTGTAGGTCGGCACCCGGCGGGCGAAACCGATGGTCAGTACGTCCGGGTCCAGCACGGCGTCGGTCCACGCCAGCTCCGCATCCGCGGCCCCCCGCTTCTTCCAGGAGGCACGCAGCCGGCGGCGGACATCCTCGATCAGGGCCGTCCGCAGGCTCCGGCGCAACGCCCAGATGTCCTCGTCGGACACGTCGTAGACGCGGTCCCACTGGCGGGCGATCACCGTCTCGTCGCCAAACGCGGACCGCGCGAACTCCGCAATCCGGGGATCCACCCAGGTGGGCACATGCACGCCGTTGGTCACCGAGCTGATCGGCACTTCCTCCTGGTCGAAGCCCGGCCAGAGCCCCGAGAACATGCCGCGGGAGACCACACCGTGCAGCTTGGCCACGCCGTTGGCCCGCTGCGCCAGCCGCAGGCCCATCACGGCCATGTTGAACTTGGACGGATCTCCGCCGTCGTAATTCTCGTCCCCGAGTTCCAGGATCTTGGCGGTGGGTACATCCGGGGCCAGGCCCGCGCTGAAGAAGTGCTGGATCTGTGCCTTGTCGAACCGGTCGATGCCCGCGGGCACCGGCGTATGCGTGGTGAACACGGTGTTGGCGCGGCCTACGGCCAGCGCCTCGTCCCACGTCAACCCGGCCGCCGCCAGCTCCTGGATGCGTTCGATCCCGAGGAAGCCGGCGTGCCCTTCGTTCGTGTGGTAGACCTCCGGGGCCGGGGCGCCGGTGAGCCGCTGGTGGATGCGCAGCGCCTTCACGCCGCCCATGCCCAGCAGCAGCTCCTGCTGCAGGCGGTGGTCGCCGCCTCCGCCGTAGAGCCGGTCGGTGATGCCGCGGGCGGCCTCGTCGTTGCCCGGGATGTTGGAATCGAGCAGCAGCAGCGGCACCCGGCCCACGTCGGCGCGCCAGATGTAGGCGCCGAGCCTGCGCCCGTTCGGCAGCGGCAGCGTGACCTGGGCCGGCTGCCCGTCCGCCTCGCGCAGCAGCGTCAACGGCAAACCGTCCGGGTCTAGCACGGGGTAGGTCTCCTGCTGCCAGGCATCGCGGCTCAGCGACTGCATGAAGTAGCCGGCGGCGTAGAGCAGGCCCACGCCCACCAGCGGCACGCCCAGATCGGAGGCGGCCTTCAGATGGTCGCCCGCCAGGATGCCCAGGCCGCCGGAGTACTGCGGAAGCACATGCGAGACGCCGTACTCGGGGGAGAAGTAAGCGATCGACGCCGGCGCGTCGGCTCCCAGCGTCTGGTACCAGCGGTCCTCGGCCAAATACTGCTCAAGGTCGGCGTCCAGCTCGCGCACCCGAGCCACCACGTCCCGGTCGTCGGCCAGCGCCCGCAGCCGTTCGCGGGTGAAGGAGCCAAGCAGGGCGACGGGATCCTCGCGCACCTCGGCCCAGGCCTGGGGATCCAGCTGTTCGAACAGCTGCTGGGTGGGCCGGTGCCAGGACCAGCGGAGGTTGCCGGCCAAGCGGGCCAACGGAGCAATGCTCTCGGGGAGGACAGTTCGGACAGTAAATCTGCGGATTGCCTTCACCCGGCCTAGGCTAGCGCACATCCCCTGCGCCGCTGATGGCCGGCGGGTGAATGCCCCCTGAACTGGCCGTCAACACGGGCGCGAGGGGTAAGGGTGCTTCGCAATCGGGAAGGAATCTCGCTAACGTCTGTCTTGTGACGACTTCGATGCAGGAGCACAGTACGACCCAGCCAGCCGCGCGCCTGAAGTTTGGCCGGATCCCGGTTGTCGACGTCTGGCCCGTCGTCGGCGGCGGCGAGTTTCCGGCCAAGGCGATCCCGGGCGAGGACATAGAGGTAGCCGCCACCGTCTTCCGCGAGGGGCACGACAAGATCGGCGCCACCGCGGTGTTGTTCGACCCGGACGGCCAGCCCGTCCAGCGGGCCAGACTCACGCCGGGCGCGCCCGGCACCGACCGCTGGCACGGCACGCTGCGGCCCACCGGGACGGGCCTCTGGACCTTCCACGTTGAAGGCTGGGGAGACAATTACGCCACCTGGCGGCACAACGCCGAGGTGAAGATTGCCGCCGGCGTGGACGTGGAACTCATGCTCGCCGAGGGCCGGCTGCTGTTGGACCAGGCCGCGGGGCAGGGCGGGCGGCCGGAAGGCAACGCGCAGGTGCTGCGCGATGCTGCCGCCGCGCTCGCCGACGAATCGCTCTCCGTGCAGGAACGTTTGGCCGCCGGAACCTCGAACGCCGTGCTGGACGCCGTGAACAGCCACCCGATCCGCAGCCTGGTCAGCCCCTCGAAGCAGTACCCCATCCTGGTGGAGCGCGAACGGGCCGGCCGCGGCGCCTGGTACGAATTCTTCCCGCGCTCCGAGGGCGCACACTACGACCCGGCGGACGGGACCTGGACATCCGGCGACTTTACGACGGCGGCCGAGCGGCTTCCGGCCGTTGCCGCCATGGGCTTCGACGTGGTGTACCTGCCGCCGATCCACCCGATCGGCGAGGTCAACCGCAAGGGGCCGAACAACACGCTGACCGCCGGTCCCGGCGACCCCGGGTCGCCCTGGGCCATCGGCTCCAAGGACGGCGGGCACGACGCCATCCACCCCGACCTGGGCGGATTCGAAAAGTTCGACGCCTTTGTGGCCGCTGCCGAGGCGCTCGGCATGGAGGTGGCCCTGGACCTGGCGCTGCAGGCCGCCCCTGACCACCCGTGGGCCACCGAGCATCCCGAGTGGTTCACCACCCGGGCCGACGGCACGATTGCCTACGCGGAGAATCCGCCGAAGAAATACCAGGACATCTATCCGCTGAATTTCGATAACGACCCGCGTGGCCTCTCCGAAGAGGTCCTGCGGATCGTGAAGCTGTGGATCTCGCACGGAGTGAAGATCTTCCGGGTGGACAACCCGCACACCAAGCCCTTGTGGTTCTGGGAATGGCTGATCGGAACGGTGAACCGGGACCACCCGGAGGTCGTGTTCCTGGCCGAGGCCTTCACCCGCCCGGCCATGATGCACGCGCTGGGCCGCGCCGGCTTCCAGCAGTCCTACAGCTACTTCACCTGGCGCAACACCAAGGAAGAGATCGAAGAGTATTTCGCCGAAGTCAGCCACGAGACGGCGCCGTTCTTCCGGCCGAACTTCTTCGTCAACACCCCTGACATCCTCACCGAGTACCTGCAGTACGGCGGCCCCGCCGCGTTCAAGGTCCGGGCGGTGCTGGCGGCCACGGCCAGCCCGCTCTGGGGCGTGTACGCCGGTTTCGAACTGTACGAGCACGTGGCCCGGCCGGGCGCCGAGGAGTACATCGACAACGAAAAGTACGAGTACAAGGCCCGCGACTTCGCCGCCGCGGAGGCCGAGGGACGCTCGCTCGCGCCGTACCTGACCCGGCTGAACACCATCCGGCGGGCCCACCCGGCTCTGGGCGACCTGGGCAACCTCACCGTGCACCGCAGCACCGACCCGGCCACGGTGGTGTACTCCAAGCACAAGGCGCACCTGCCCCAAGGCCACGGCGGCGGGCGGGACACGATCATCGTCGTCGTCAACGTGGACCCGCACAGCGCGCGCGAGTCAACGGTCTCGCTGGATTTGGCGGCGCTGGGGCTGCGGGACGAGGACTTCAACGACGACGGCACGTTCTGGGTGGATGACCTGCTCAGCGGGCAGAGCTGGCGCTGGGGCGAACACAACTATGTGCGGCTGGACGCACACGTGGAACCCGCCCACATCCTGCACATCCGAAGGAACCGCTGATGGCCGGCCCCTTCCAGCTGCACGCTCCGGGGCTGCCGCATGACCCGCACTGGTACCGCAAGGCAGTGTTTTACGAGGTGCTGTTGCGGGGCTTCGCTGACTCCAACGGGGACGGATCGGGCGACTTCTCCGGGCTGATCGACAAGCTCGACTACCTGCAGTGGCTGGGCGTCGACTGCCTGTGGATCCCGCCGTTCTTCAAGTCCCCGTTGCGGGACGGCGGGTACGACGTCGCGGACTACTTCGACGTGCTGGACGAGTTCGGCACCATCGGCGACTTCAAGCGCCTGGTGGCCGGGGCACACGCCCGCGGCGTGCGCGTCATCATCGACTTGCCCATAAACCACACATCGGACAAGCACGACTGGTTCGAGCAGTCCCGGCGGGACCCGGAGGGGCCGTACGGGGACTTCTATGTGTGGTCCGACACCGACGAGAAATACCAGGACGCGCGGATCATCTTCGTGGACAGCGAGGATTCCAACTGGGCGTTCGACCCGATCCGCCGTCAGTTCTACTGGCACCGCTTCTTCAGCCACCAGCCGGACCTGAACTTCGAAAACCCCAAGGTGATCGAGGCGCTGTTCGACGTCGTACGGTTCTGGCTGGACCAGGGGATCGACGGTTTCCGCGCCGACGCCATCCCGTACCTGTTCGAGGAGGACGGAACCAACTGCGAAAACCTGCCCGCCACGCACGCCTTCCTGCGGGACCTGCGCACACTGGTGGACACGGAATACCCGGGCCGCGTGATCATCGCCGAGGCCAACCAGCTGCCGCACGAGGTGGTGGAATACTTCGGCCAGCCGGACGGCGACGGCGAGCTGCGCCCTGAATGCCATATGGCCTTCCACTTCCCGATCATGCCGCGCCTGTATTACGCGCTCCGGGACCAAAAGGCCGCCCCGATCATTGCCACCATGGAGCAAACACCGGCCATCCCGGCCGGGGCGCAGTGGGGAACCTTCCTGCGCAACCACGACGAACTGACGCTGGAAATGGTCACCCGCGAAGAGCGCGAGGCGATGTTCGGCTGGTACGCGCCGGACTCCCGGATGCGCTCCAACATCGGAATCCGCCGCCGGCTGGCCCCGCTGCTGGACAACTCGCGCGCCGAGATCGAACTGATTCACGCGCTGCTGCTGTCGCTGCCGGGCAGCCCGTTCCTTTACTACGGGGACGAGATCGGCATGGGCGACAATATCTGGCTCGAAGACCGCGATGCCTCCCGCACGCCGATGCAGTGGAACCCCGACCGCAACGCCGGTTTCTCCACCGCGGACCCCGGCAAGCTGTACCTGCCGGTGGTGCAGTCGCTGGTCTACCACTACAACTACGTCAACGTTGAGGCGCAGTTGGCGCACAACAGCTCGCTGCTGCACTGGGTGCGCCAGATGCTCGCGGTGCGCAAGGCCCATCCCGCCTTCGGCCTGGGTACTTACCGGAACGTGCCGGTGGACTCGGAATCGGTGCTGGCCTTTTTGCGGGAAGTGCCGGAGGGCAACGCGGAAGGCCTGGAGAAAGAGGTGCTGCTGTGCGTGTTCAACCTGTCCCAGCACCCCGTGGCGGCACCGCTGCGGCTGCCCGAATTCGCCGGCCGCGGGCTGCGCGACACGTTCGGGGGCGTCCCGTTCCCCGCCTTTGACGACGCCGGCCAGCTCACGCTGACGCTGGGCAGCCACGACTTCTTCTGGTTGCGGCTGCGTTCGGCCGCGTCCAACCCGGCATCTCCACAGACCGAGACACTCCCAGTCATCAAATCCGCGACTGAAGGAACAGAGGTGGCAACACATGCCTGAATTCACGCCGAGCCTTCCCGAACTGCTGCGCCAGTGGCTGCCCGTCCAGCGCTGGTTCCCCGCCAAGGGCCAGGAGTCGGTCCTGCACCGGCTGGGCGGCATCCGGTTGCAGGACCCGGCCGGAGCGGTAGGACTGGAGGTGCACATCGTGGCCGTGCACACCGCCGACGCAGTCCACGTGGTCAACGTGCCGCTGAGCTACCGCCGGGAGCCGATGGCCGGCGGAGAGGCGGCCATGCTTGGGCGCGCGCAGCAGGGCACCGAGGACACCTGGGCGGCAACCAGCCACGAGGGCGAGACTGCCGGGGCGGACGACGAGGGCGCTGGCGGCGCCGCGGGGGCGGCCGGCGGTGCTGCGGGCGATTCCGGGGAGCGCTGGATTTACGACGGCGCCCACGACCCGGTGTTCGTGGCCGCCTGGCTGGAGTTGATGCGGCGGCAGCTGGTGACCGGCGACGGGCATACCCGCGGCCATGCCGGGGCCGGGTTCGAATCCTGGCCGGAGTTCACCACCGGGCTGCAGGCCTCCGTGCTGCTGGGGGAGCAGTCGAACACATCCGTAGTGGTCGAGTCCGACCAAGGCCCGCTGATCGTGAAGTTCTTCCGGGTGTTGGAAGCCGGCACCAATCCGGACGTCGAAGTCGGCGTGCTGCTCACGGAGGCCGGCTGCCGTGAAGTCCCGGTCACCTACGGGTGGGTCACCGGCGGGTGGCACACTCCCGGACAGGACAACGACGGCAGCGACCGCCTGTGGGATACCGGCCACCTGAGCGTGCTGCGGGAATTCATTCCGGACAGCCAGGATGCCTGGCGCACCGCGTCGGGCTCGGCCCTGGACGGCACGGACTTCAGCTCGCAGGCCCGCGAGCTCGGAGCCGTCACCGGACGGATCCACCGCAGCCTGCGCGACGCGGCCGGCGCCTACCCGGCGGATGCCAAGGCCGTCGACGCTTTCAAGTCCGCGCTGGCGGAACGGATCCGCTGGGGCTGGGCCCAGGCGGGTGCGTCCGTGGGGCCCCTGGACGACGCGGTGCAGGAACTGCTGGACCGGCTCGACCAGGTGACTGAGCTTCCGGAGCTGCAGCGGATCCACGGCGACTACCACCTTGGCCAGGTGCTGTTCTCGGCCCAGCGGGGCTGGATAGTGCTTGACTTCGAGGGCGAACCGCTGCGGCCCATGGGGGAGCGGGGCACCGACGACGTGCCGCTGCGCGACGTGGTGGGGATGCTGCGCTCGTTCGACTACGCCGCCGGCGTTGCCCGGCTCGCGGAGCCCGACGATGCAGCCGGCGCCGCCGCCGACAACTGGGCGGCGCAGGCCAGCGCCGCGTTCCTGGACGGCTACCGGGAAGGGACTGGCGAACCGGTGGACACGTCGTCCACGCTCTTCCGGGCGCTGCTCCTGGACAAGGCCCTCTACGAAGTCGTGTACGAACAGCGCAACCGCCCGCGCTGGGTGCAGGTGCCGGTCCGCGGGGTCCGCGAAGCGCTGGCGCCCCTGGCGGGCGCCGGCACCCCGGTCGGGACCGGCAACAAGGACAAGGCCGCCGCGGGCGCCGGCACCCCGCCCGGATCCGGCAACCGGGACAAGGTCGCCGCGGGCAACGGCGGGACTTTCGCCGCCGGCGCAGCCGCGGCCGGAACCACCGCCGCCAACACCTCCGGGGCGGCCACAGGTTCCGGTCGTCGGGCCCGTCCCGTTCCCTCCACCGCCGCGGAGTCGTCCGTGCGCGGGCCGGCGTCGCCGTCGGGCAGCCGCTCCGGCACGCCGGTGCATGTCGAGCAGGAGGTGCTCTCCGCCGTCGCGCACGGGTCCTACCACCAGCCGCACGCCGTCCTCGGCGCGCACCTGGATGACCACGGACACGTCACGGTCCGCGCCCGGCGCCCGCTGGCCGATTCCGTCACCGTGATCACGCCGTCCCTGCGCGTGCCGATGGAACACGAGCACGAGGGCATCTGGGTGGCGGTCTTTCCGGCCGACGATCCGGGACGCGTCCCGGATTACCGACTCGAGGTAGCGTACGACGGCGGTGCTCCCGCCATCAGCGACGACCCCTACCACTATCTGCCCAGCCTGGGCGAAATCGACCTGCACCTGATCGGCGAGGGCCGGCACGAGACCCTCTGGAGCGCGCTCGGCTCCCACGTGCGGCGCTACAACTCCGCGCTGGGCGACACGTCCGGGGCGAGCTTCGCCGTCTGGGCGCCGAATGCCCGGGCCGTCCGGGTCAAGGGCGACTTTAACCACTGGGACGGCACCCGGCACGCGATGCGCTCGATGGGCGGATCCGGCGTGTGGGAACTGTTCATCCCCGGCGTCGAGGCGGGTGCCGTCTACAAGTACGAGTTGCTGGGCCAGGACGGCCAGTGGCGGGAGAAGGCCGACCCGATGGCCCGCTGGACCGAGGTCCCACCGTTGACAGGTTCCCGCGTGGTCGAATCGCACTACCGCTTCGGCGACCAGGAATGGATGGAGCGGCGTGCCGCCCGCGACCCGCACAACGGGCCGATGAGCGTGTACGAGGTGCACCTGGGGTCGTGGCGGCTGGGGCTGGACTACCGGCAGCTGGCCGACCAGCTGGCCGAATACGTCAGCTGGCAGGGCTTCACGCACGTGGAGTTCATGCCCGTGGCCGAGCATCCGTTCGGAGGATCCTGGGGCTACCAGGTCACCTCCTATTACGCGCCGACCTCGCGCTTCGGGCACCCGGACGACTTCAAGTACCTGGTGGACAGGCTGCACCAGGCCGGCATCGGCGTCATCCTGGACTGGGTTCCGGCGCACTTCCCCAAGGACGAGTGGGCGCTGGCCCGGTTTGACGGCCAGCCGCTGTATGAACACGGCGACCCCCGGCTGGGCGAACACCCGGACTGGGGCACGCTGATCTTCGACTTCGGCCGCCGCGAGGTGCGCAACTTCCTGGTCGCCAACGCGCTGTACTGGATGGAAGAATTCCACATCGACGGCCTCCGGGTGGATGCGGTGGCCTCAATGCTGTACCGCGACTACTCGCGCAAGGACGGGGAGTGGTTCCCCAACATCCATGGCGGCCGCGAAAACCTGGAGGCCATCTCCTTCCTGCAGGAAGTCAACGCCACCGCGTACAAACGGGTGCCGGGCATCGTCATGATCGCGGAAGAGTCCACCGCGTTCGACGGCGTGACCCGCCCGACCAGCGCGGGCGGCCTCGGCTTCGGGCTGAAGTGGAACATGGGCTGGATGCACGACACCCTGGAATACATCGCCGAGGACCCGGTCAACCGGATGTACCACCACGGCAAGGCCACCTTCTCGATGGTCTATGCCTACACGGAGAACTTCCTGCTGCCGATCAGCCATGACGAAGTGGTCCACGGCAAGGGGTCGATGCTGCGCAAGATGCCGGGCGATCGCTGGCAGCAGCTGGCCAACCTGCGCGCCTACCTGGCATTCCAATGGGCGCATCCGGGCAAGCAGCTGATTTTCATGGGAACCGAATTCGGCCAGGAGTCCGAATGGTCCGAACAGCATGGGCTGGACTGGTGGCTCTCCGAAAACGTTCCGCACAAGGGGCTGCAGAACCTGGTCCGCAACCTCAACGGGATTTACCGTTCCACGCCGGCTTTGTACGAGCGCGACAATGAGCCGGCCGGCTTCCAGTGGATCGACGAGAACGACGGTGCGCACAACACGCTGTCCTTCATCCGCTGGGACCAGCAGGGCAACCCGCTGGTTTGCGTGGCCAACTTCTCCGGCGCCCCGCACGAAGGATTCCGGCTCGGGATGCCGTGGGCGGGTGAATGGGACGAGGCCTTGAATACCGACTCGGCCGAATACGGCGGCTCCGGAGTCGTCAACGATGGTGCCGTCACAGCCGTGGAAGGCGGCTGGAAGGACAGCCCCGCTTCGGCGACCCTGCGAGTGCCCCCGCTCGGGGTGGTGTACCTGAAGCCGTCGGCCGGCGGCCGGCCCCGGGTGGCGGAAAGATGAACGGCAGCGGAATTTACATCCGCGCCGACCGGTGCTAGAGTTTAAAGCCGCGCAGGGCGGTAAAGCCGCCCCGCCGGGACCGACCGGAGGCACTCGCCAACGGGAGGAACGGACAGGGCAGTTTGACAAGGACTGCCGGCGCGGGTAAGTTAGAAAAGTTGCTCCGGAGCGATGGAGGGCCTGAGAGGGTCGTCCTGGTGCCGGGTGCTCCTGTTGTTTGAGAACTCAATAGTGTGCCAAGTTTGTTGATACCAATTATTTATTGGTTGAAAGTGCCGTGGCGTGCCGCCCCTGTGGTGTGT